>CAJNCY010000106.1 GCA_905221375.1 bacterium | reverse complement strand
GGGGGGGGGGGGGGGGGGGGGGGGGGGGGGGGGGGGGGGGGGGGGGGGGGGGGGGGGGGGGGGGGGGGGGGGGGGGGG
>CAJNCY010000105.1 GCA_905221375.1 bacterium | reverse complement strand
ATATCAAAAAAGAAAGGACGAAATGTGTCCTTTCTCGAGCTTAGCTTTTCTTCAACCCACTACAGTTGACAAAGAGCC
>CAJNCY010000104.1 GCA_905221375.1 bacterium | reverse complement strand
AATCAGCAAGCACATCGGCATCTGAATCAGCGTCAACAAGCGCGAGTCAGTCAGCAAGCACATCGGCATCTGAATCAGC
>CAJNCY010000103.1 GCA_905221375.1 bacterium | reverse complement strand
AATCAGCAAGCACATCGGCATCTGAATCAGCCTCAACAAGTGCATCAGCGTCAGCAAGCACATCGGCATCTGAATCAGC
>CAJNCY010000102.1 GCA_905221375.1 bacterium | reverse complement strand
CAACAAGTGCCTCTGAATCAGCAAGCACAAGTGCGTCAGAGTCAGCATCAACAAGTGCAAGCCAGTCAGCAAGCACATC
>CAJNCY010000101.1 GCA_905221375.1 bacterium | reverse complement strand
ACAAGTGCAAGCCAATCAGCAAGCACATCGGCATCTGAATCAGCGTCAACAAGCGCGAGTCAATCAGCAAGCACATCGGC
>CAJNCY010000100.1 GCA_905221375.1 bacterium | reverse complement strand
TTATCTGAAGGGCTGATTTCTTTGCCTTCTTCATTCACATAACTTGTTACGACTTGACGGTATACATGCGTTGTATTTCC
>CAJNCY010000099.1 GCA_905221375.1 bacterium | reverse complement strand
AAAGTAGATCCTAAGACAGGAACGGTCACTCCTACAGAGACTACAACGTATGGCCCAACCAAAGCGCCAACAGTTGAGAC
>CAJNCY010000098.1 GCA_905221375.1 bacterium | reverse complement strand
TCAGCAAGCACATCGGCTTCTGAATCAGCGTCAACAAGTGCGAGCCAATCAGCAAGCACATCAGCGTCTGAGTCAGCGTCAAC
>CAJNCY010000097.1 GCA_905221375.1 bacterium | reverse complement strand
AGCACGTCAGCTAGTCAGTCAGCATCGACAAGTGCAAGCCAATCAGCAAGTACCTCAGCTAGTCAGTCAGCATCGACAAGTGCAAG
>CAJNCY010000096.1 GCA_905221375.1 bacterium | reverse complement strand
CAGCTATCACAGCTATCACAGCTATCACAGCTATCACAGCTATCACAGCTATCACAGCTATCACAGCTGCTATCACAGCTATCACA
>CAJNCY010000095.1 GCA_905221375.1 bacterium | reverse complement strand
CTTGCTGATTGGCTCGCACTTGTTGACGCTGATTCAGAAGCCGATGTGCTTGCTGAAGCTGATGCACTTGTTGACGCTGACTCAGA
>CAJNCY010000094.1 GCA_905221375.1 bacterium | reverse complement strand
TGATTCAGATGCCGATGTGCTTGCTGATTGACTCGCGCTTGTTGACGCTGATTCAGATGCCGATGTGCTTGCTGATTGGCTTGCACT
>CAJNCY010000093.1 GCA_905221375.1 bacterium | reverse complement strand
TCAGCTAGTCAGTCAGCATCGACAAGTGCAAGCCAATCAGCAAGCACCTCAGCTAGTCAGTCAGCATCGACAAGTGCAAGCCAATCAGC
>CAJNCY010000092.1 GCA_905221375.1 bacterium | reverse complement strand
CTTGCTGATTGGCTTGCACTTGTCGATGCTGACTGACTAGCTGACGTGCTTGCTGATTGGCTCGCACTTGTCGATGCTGACTGACTTGCA
>CAJNCY010000091.1 GCA_905221375.1 bacterium | reverse complement strand
GCTGATTCAGATGCCGATGTGCTTGCTGATTCTGATGCACTTGTTGACGCTGACTCAGAGGCGCTGGTGCTTGCTGATTGGCTTGCACTTGT
>CAJNCY010000090.1 GCA_905221375.1 bacterium | reverse complement strand
TCTGAAGGGCTGATTTCTTTGCCTTCTTCATTCACATAACTTGTTACGACTTGACGGTATACATGCGTTGTATTTCCTTTTTCGTCTTTCTT
>CAJNCY010000089.1 GCA_905221375.1 bacterium | reverse complement strand
GCCGATGTGCTTGCTGAAGCTGATGCACTTGTTGATGCTGACTCAGACGCTGATGTGCTTGCTGATTGGCTCGCACTTGTTGACGCTGACTCAGA
>CAJNCY010000088.1 GCA_905221375.1 bacterium | reverse complement strand
GCTGACTCAGACGCTGATGTGCTTGCTGATTGGCTCGCACTTGTTGACGCTGATTCAGAAGCCGATGTGCTTGCTGAAGCTGATGCACTTGTTGACGC
>CAJNCY010000087.1 GCA_905221375.1 bacterium | reverse complement strand
GGATCTGAATCTTTGTCACGACTTGTGTCACCTTCGTAACGGACTGGAGATGGGACAGGTCTTGTCTCAACTGTTGGCGCTTTGGTTGGGCCATACGTT
>CAJNCY010000086.1 GCA_905221375.1 bacterium | reverse complement strand
CAAATGCAGGTAACGACATCGTTAAACCAGCAGATAAGACAGTAGTAGCAAATCCAGAAAAACTTACAGACGCTGAGAAGAAAGCGATCGAAGATAAAGTTAA
>CAJNCY010000085.1 GCA_905221375.1 bacterium | reverse complement strand
GCATCGACAAGTGCGAGCCAATCAGCAAGCACGTCAGCTAGTCAGTCAGCATCGACAAGTGCAAGCCAATCAGCAAGTACCTCAGCTAGTCAGTCAGCATCGAC
>CAJNCY010000084.1 GCA_905221375.1 bacterium | reverse complement strand
TCAGCAAGCACATCAGCTTCTGAATCTGCATCAACAAGTGCCTCTGAATCAGCAAGCACAAGTGCGTCAGAGTCAGCATCAACAAGTGCAAGCCAGTCAGCAAGCACA
>CAJNCY010000083.1 GCA_905221375.1 bacterium | reverse complement strand
AATACAACGCATGTATACCGTCAAGTCGTAACAAGTTATGTGAATGAAGAAGGCAAAGAAATCAGCCCTTCAGATAAAGGAACGAAGGATAAGAAAGACATTCCAGAGTACAT
>CAJNCY010000082.1 GCA_905221375.1 bacterium | reverse complement strand
TGAAGGTCGAACTGTCACTACTACGACAACGTACAAAGTAGATCCTAAGACAGGAACGGTCACTCCTACAGAGACTAGAACGTATGGCCCAACCAAAGCGCCAACAGTTGAGAC
>CAJNCY010000081.1 GCA_905221375.1 bacterium | reverse complement strand
TCATGCTATTATAAACCTATTTGGGTGCTTTGTATAGCGATAATAAATAGTTATCGGTAGGAGAGATATATTTTGGAAGATAGGGTATTTTTTTGTTTTTCAGGTAAAGATAGAT
>CAJNCY010000080.1 GCA_905221375.1 bacterium | reverse complement strand
GGTTCCAAAACTTCTTGGCTGTGACGTTGCTTTCTGCTGAAGTTTTAGAGCTGTGTTGTTTCGAATGGTTCCAAAACCAGGAACAGTAGAAAATACTTACTCTCATGGTTTTAGAG
>CAJNCY010000079.1 GCA_905221375.1 bacterium | reverse complement strand
TTGTGTCACCTTCGTAACGGACTGGAGATGGTACTTCTTTGGTCTCAACTGTTGGCGCTTTGGTTGGGCCATACGTTCTAGTCTCTGTAGGAGTGACCGTTCCTGTCTTAGGATCTAC
>CAJNCY010000078.1 GCA_905221375.1 bacterium | reverse complement strand
GTAGATCCTAAGACAGGAACGGTCACTCCTACAGAGACTAGAACGTATGGCCCAACCAAAGCGCCAACAGTTGAGACAAGACCTGTCCCATCTCCAGTCCGTTACGAAGGTGACACAA
>CAJNCY010000077.1 GCA_905221375.1 bacterium | reverse complement strand
TTGTGTCACCTTCGTAACGGACTGGAGATGGTACTTCTTTGGTCTCAACTGTTGGCGCTTTGGTTGGGCCATACGTTGTAGTCTCTGTAGGAGTGACCGTTCCTGTCTTAGGATCTAC
>CAJNCY010000076.1 GCA_905221375.1 bacterium | reverse complement strand
GTAGATCCTAAGACAGGAACGGTCACTCCTACAGAGACTACAACGTATGGCCCAACCAAAGCGCCAACAGTTGAGACAAGACCTGTCCCATCTCCAGTCCGTTACGAAGGTGACACAA
>CAJNCY010000075.1 GCA_905221375.1 bacterium | reverse complement strand
AGTGCGAGCCAATCAGCAAGCACATCAGCGTCTGAGTCAGCATCAACAAGTGCATCAGCTTCAGCAAGCACATCGGCATCTGAATCAGCGTCAACAAGTGCATCAGCTTCAGCAAGCAC
>CAJNCY010000074.1 GCA_905221375.1 bacterium | reverse complement strand
GCTAGTCAGTCAGCATCGACAAGTGCAAGCCAATCAGCAAGTACCTCAGCTAGTCAGTCAGCATCGACAAGTGCAAGCCAATCAGCAAGCACCTCAGCTAGTCAGTCAGCATCGACAAGTGC
>CAJNCY010000073.1 GCA_905221375.1 bacterium | reverse complement strand
TGATTCAGATGCCGATGTGCTTGCTGACGCTGATGCACTTGTTGAGGCTGACTCAGATGCAGACGTGCTTGCTGATTCTGATGCACTTGTTGACGCTGACTCAGAGGCGCTGGTGCTTGCTGA
>CAJNCY010000072.1 GCA_905221375.1 bacterium | reverse complement strand
TGATTCAGATGCCGATGTGCTTGCTGACGCTGATGCACTTGTTGAGGCTGATTCAGATGCCGATGTGCTTGCTGATTGACTCGCGCTTGTTGACGCTGATTCAGATGCCGATGTGCTTGCTGA
>CAJNCY010000071.1 GCA_905221375.1 bacterium | reverse complement strand
TGATTCAGATGCCGATGTGCTTGCTGATTGACTCGCGCTTGTTGACGCTGATTCAGATGCCGATGTGCTTGCTGATTCTGATGCACTTGTTGACGCTGACTCAGAGGCGCTGGTGCTTGCTGA
>CAJNCY010000070.1 GCA_905221375.1 bacterium | reverse complement strand
TTTGTGTTAAATCCCATTACAACAAAACAACTAGTCATTTTTTTACCTCTCCTACCGATAACAATTTATTATCACTAGTATACCATAAATTCATCTTTAGTAGCTTGATTTATATCATAGTTTA
>CAJNCY010000069.1 GCA_905221375.1 bacterium | reverse complement strand
ACAAGTGCCTCTGAATCAGCAAGCACAAGTGCGTCAGAGTCAGCATCAACAAGTGCAAGCCAGTCAGCAAGCACATCAGCTTCTGAATCTGCATCAACAAGTGCCTCTGAATCAGCAAGCGCAAGTGCGTCAGAGTCAGC
>CAJNCY010000068.1 GCA_905221375.1 bacterium | reverse complement strand
ACTTGTGATAATCGCCTTCAAATAAACATTTTGAATTTTCTTTGTCTTTCTTTACATTTCTAAAAATGCCCCCTGCAGGAATCGAACCTGCAACTACTCCTTAGGAGGGAGTTGTTATATCCATTGAACTAAGGGAGCTAGA
>CAJNCY010000067.1 GCA_905221375.1 bacterium | reverse complement strand
TCTGAAGGGCTGATTTCTTTGCCTTCTTCATTCACATAACTTGTTACGACTTGACGGTATACATGCGTTGTATTGCCTTTTTCGTCTTTCTTAGTTTCTTTGTAAATGTACTCTGGAATGTCTTTCTTATCCTTCGTTCCTTT
>CAJNCY010000066.1 GCA_905221375.1 bacterium | reverse complement strand
AATACAACGCATGTATACCGTCAAGTCGTAACAAGTTATGTGAATGAAGAAGGCAAAGAAATCAGCCCTTCAGACAAAGGAACGAAGGATAAGAAAGACATTCCAGAGTACATTTACAAAGAAACTAAGAAAGACGAAAAAGG
>CAJNCY010000065.1 GCA_905221375.1 bacterium | reverse complement strand
TTATCTGAAGGGCTGATTTCTTTGCCTTCTTCATTCACATAACTTGTTACGACTTGACGGTATACATGCGTTGTATTGCCTTTTTCGTCTTTCTTAGTTTCTTTGTAAATGTACTCTGGAATGTCTTTCTTATCCTTCGTTCCTTT
>CAJNCY010000064.1 GCA_905221375.1 bacterium | reverse complement strand
CCTTTTTCGTCTTTCTTAGTTTCTTTGTAAATGTACTCTGGAATGTCTTTCTTATCCTTCGTTCCTTTGTCTGAAGGGCTGATTTCTTTGCCTTCTTCATTCACATAACTTGTTACGACTTGACGGTATACATGCGTTGTATTTCC
>CAJNCY010000063.1 GCA_905221375.1 bacterium | reverse complement strand
TCAGCATCGACAAGTGCAAGCCAATCAGCAAGCACCTCAGCTAGTCAGTCAGCATCGACAAGTGCAAGCCAATCAGCCAGCACGTCAGCTAGTCAGTCAGCATCGACAAGTGCAAGCCAATCAGCAAGTACCTCAGCTAGTCAGTCAGCATCGAC
>CAJNCY010000062.1 GCA_905221375.1 bacterium | reverse complement strand
TCAGCAAGCACATCGGCATCTGAATCAGCCTCAACAAGTGCATCAGCGTCAGCAAGCACATCGGCATCTGAATCAGCCTCAACAAGTGCAAGCCAATCAGCAAGCACATCGGCATCTGAATCAGCGTCAACAAGCGCGAGTCAATCAGCAAGCACATC
>CAJNCY010000061.1 GCA_905221375.1 bacterium | reverse complement strand
CCAGCAGATAAGACAGTAGTAGCAAATCCAGAAAAACTTACAGACGCTGAGAAGAAAGCGATCGAAGATAAAGTTAAAGCTGTAAATCCAGATGCAACAGTAGTTGTAGATGATAAAGGAAATGCGACAGTCACAACCCCAGCAGGTAAGACAGCTGT
>CAJNCY010000060.1 GCA_905221375.1 bacterium | reverse complement strand
TCTAGGGAGTTTAGCTCAGCTGGGAGAGCATCTGCCTTACAAGCAGAGGGTCAGCGGTTCGATCCCGTTAACTCCCATTTTAGCGGGTGTAGTTTAGTGGTAAAACTACAGCCTTCCAAGCTGTTGTCGCGAGTTCGATTCTCGTCACCCGCTTTGAAC
>CAJNCY010000059.1 GCA_905221375.1 bacterium | reverse complement strand
AAGTTTTAGAGCTGTGTTGTTTCGAATGGTTCCAAAACCAGGAACAGTAGAAAATACTTACTCTCATGGTTTTAGAGCTGTGTTGTTTCGAATGGTTCCAAAACCCAGCAGGGTGAGGCTTTACATTCACTGAAGTTTTAGAGCTGTGTTGTTTCGAATGGTTCCAAAACAT
>CAJNCY010000058.1 GCA_905221375.1 bacterium | reverse complement strand
CAACAAGTGCATCAGCTTCAGCAAGCACATCGGCATCTGAATCAGCGTCAACAAGTGCATCAGCTTCAGCAAGCACAAGCGCTTCTGAGTCAGCATCAACAAGCGCATCAGAATCAGCATCAACAAGCGCCTCAGAATCAGCATCAACAAGTGCCTCAGAATCAGCAAGTACATC
>CAJNCY010000057.1 GCA_905221375.1 bacterium | reverse complement strand
TATGTGAATGAAGAAGGCAAAGAAATCAGCCCTTCAGATAAAGGAACGAAGGATAAGAAAGACATTCCAGAGTACATTTACAAAGAAACTAAGAAAGACGAAAAAGGCAATACAACGCATGTATACCGTCAAGTCGTAACAAGTTATGTGAATGAAGAAGGCAAAGAAATCAGCCCTTCAGA
>CAJNCY010000056.1 GCA_905221375.1 bacterium | reverse complement strand
AGTGCGAGCCAATCAGCAAGCACATCAGCGTCTGAGTCAGCATCAACAAGTGCATCAGCTTCAGCAAGCACATCGGCTTCTGAATCAGCGTCAACAAGTGCATCAGCTTCAGCAAGCACCTCAGCATCTGAGTCAGCGTCAACAAGTGCGAGCCAATCAGCAAGCACATCAGCGTCTGAGTCAGC
>CAJNCY010000055.1 GCA_905221375.1 bacterium | reverse complement strand
GTCAGAGTCAGCATCAACAAGTGCGTCAGAGTCAGCAAGCACAAGCGCCTCTGAGTCAGCATCAACAAGTGCATCAGCCTCAGCAAGCACAAGCGCGTCAGAATCAGCATCAACAAGTGCTTCAGAGTCAGCAAGCACATCGGCATCTGAGTCAGCATCAACAAGTGCGTCAGAGTCAGCAAGCACAAGCGCCTCTGA
>CAJNCY010000054.1 GCA_905221375.1 bacterium | reverse complement strand
GTAAATCCAGATGCAACAGTAGTTGTAGATGATAAAGGAAATGCGACAGTCACAACCCCAGCAGGTAAGACAGCTGTCATTCCAGCAGCAGACGTAACTAAGTCAGCAGCAGATGCAGGTAAAGCAAATGCAGGTAACGACATCGTTAAACCAGCAGATAAGACAGTAGTAGCAAATCCAGAAAAACTTACAGACGCTGAG
>CAJNCY010000053.1 GCA_905221375.1 bacterium | reverse complement strand
AATACAACGCATGTATACCGTCAAGTCGTAACAAGTTATGTGAATGAAGAAGGCAAAGAAATCACTCCTTCAGACAAAGGAACGAAGGATAAGAAAGACATTCCAGAGTACATTTACAAAGAAACTAAGAAAGACGAAAAAGGAAATACAACGCATGTATACCGTCAAGTCGTAACAAGTTATGTGAATGAAGAAGGCAAAGA
>CAJNCY010000052.1 GCA_905221375.1 bacterium | reverse complement strand
GATGTGCTTGCTGATTCTGATGCACTTGTTGACGCTGACTCAGAGGCGCTGGTGCTTGCTGATTGGCTTGCACTTGTTGATGCCGATTCAGAAGCTGATGTACTTGCTGACTGACTCGCACTTGTCGATGCTGATTCAGATGCCGATGTGCTTGCTGATTGACTCGCGCTTGTTGACGCTGATTCAGATGCCGATGTGCTTGCTGA
>CAJNCY010000051.1 GCA_905221375.1 bacterium | reverse complement strand
CCTTTTTCGTCTTTCTTAGTTTCTTTGAAGATGTACTCTGGAATGTCTTTCTTATCCTTCGTTCCTTTATCTGAAGGAGTGATTTCTTTGCCTTCTTCATTCACATAACTTGTTACGACTTGACGGTATACATGCGTTGTATTGCCTTTTTCGTCTTTCTTAGTTTCTTTGTAAATGTACTCTGGAATGTCTTTCTTATCCTTCGTTCCTTT
>CAJNCY010000050.1 GCA_905221375.1 bacterium | reverse complement strand
AATACAACGCATGTATACCGTCAAGTCGTAACAAGTTATGTGAATGAAGAAGGCAAAGAAATCAGCCCTTCAGATAAAGGAACGAAGGATAAGAAAGACATTCCAGAGTACATTTACAAAGAAACTAAGAAAGACGAAAAAGGCAATACAACGCATGTATACCGTCAAGTCGTAACAAGTTATGTGAATGAAGAAGGCAAAGAAATCAGCCCTTCAGA
>CAJNCY010000049.1 GCA_905221375.1 bacterium | reverse complement strand
AGCCAGTCAGCAAGTACATCAGCTTCTGAATCAGCATCAACAAGTGCAAGCCAGTCAGCAAGTACATCAGCTTCTGAATCAGCGTCAACAAGTGCATCAGCCTCAGCAAGCACATCGGCATCTGAGTCAGCGTCAACAAGTGCGTCAGCTTCAGCAAGCACATCAGCATCTGAGTCAGCGTCAACAAGTGCATCAGCTTCAGCAAGCACATCAGCCTCTGAGTCAGC
>CAJNCY010000048.1 GCA_905221375.1 bacterium | reverse complement strand
TTGGGCGCGTAGCTCAGGTGGTTAGAGCGCACGCCTGATAAGCGTGAGGTCGGTGGTTCGAGTCCACTCGTGCCCATAGTGTTTAGTCCATTACTAGAGAATTGAAATATTATCTTTTCACTAAGAGGACACGGGTTTGTTCCCGTATAAACTATTTTGGAGGATTACCCAAGTCCGGCTGAAGGGAACGGTCTTGAAAACCGTCAGGCGTGTAAAAGCGTGCGTGGGTTCGAA
>CAJNCY010000047.1 GCA_905221375.1 bacterium | reverse complement strand
CTCGGGAAGTAGCTCAGCTTGGTAGAGTACTTGGTTTGGGACCAAGGTGTCGCAGGTTCGAATCCTGTCTTCCCGATTTATTACAGAGATACGTAAGCGTATCTTTTTTATTTAACTAGATATTATATACATTAAGAGAGAAACAGTTTGCTTCTCTCTTTTTTGAATTTCAGTAATTCATTTTATACTGGCTCTTTGTCAACTGTAGTGGGTTGAAGAAAAGCTAAGCTCGAGAAAGGACACATTTCGTCCTTTCTTTTTTGAT
>CAJNCY010000046.1 GCA_905221375.1 bacterium | reverse complement strand
CCAGGTAAGATTACCGAACCAGGCAAACCATCTGTTGAAGTTCCTGAGGTCACAACCCCAGCTAAAGTAACTCCAACAGTAGACTTGGAACAAGATCCTAAAACTGGTGATGTTACAGTTACACCTAAGAGACCAGATGGGTCAACATACCCACCAGGAACAGTAGTAGAAATTCCAGGTAAAGGTGACAAGCCAATCACAGTAACAATTGGAGAAGATGGTAAAGGTAAAGTACCAAACAGTGAATTACCAGATGGTGAGGTTACAAAACCAGGTA
>CAJNCY010000045.1 GCA_905221375.1 bacterium | reverse complement strand
ACAAGTGCGTCAGAATCAGCAAGCACATCAGCATCAGAGTCAGCATCAACAAGTGCGTCAGAGTCAGCAAGCACAAGCGCTTCAGAATCAGCAAGCACAAGCGCTTCTGAATCAGCATCAACAAGCGCTTCTGAATCAGCATCAACAAGTGCTTCAGAATCAGCAAGCACAAGTGCGTCAGAGTCAGCATCAACAAGTGCATCAGAATCAGCAAGCACAAGTGCGTCAGAGTCAGCATCAACAAGTGCGTCAGAATCAGCGAGCACAAGTGCGTCAGA
>CAJNCY010000044.1 GCA_905221375.1 bacterium | reverse complement strand
TCAGCAAGCACATCGGCATCTGAATCAGCCTCAACAAGTGCATCAGCGTCAGCAAGCACATCGGCATCTGAATCAGCATCAACAAGTGCATCAGAATCAGCAAGCACAAGCGCATCTGAATCAGCATCAACAAGTGCCTCAGAATCAGCAAGCACATCAGCATCTGAGTCAGCATCAACAAGTGCCTCAGAATCAGCAAGCACGTCTGCATCTGAGTCAGCATCAACAAGTGCATCAGAATCAGCAAGCACGTCTGCGTCTGAGTCAGCATCGACAAGTGCAAGCCAATCAGCAAGCACATCGGCATCTGAATCAGCGTCAACAAGCGCGAGTCAATCAGCAAGCACATC
>CAJNCY010000043.1 GCA_905221375.1 bacterium | reverse complement strand
ACAAGTGCTTCAGAATCAGCAAGCACATCGGCTTCAGAATCAGCCTCAACAAGTGCGTCAGAATCAGCAAGCACATCAGCTTCTGAGTCAGCATCAACAAGCGCGTCAGCTTCAGCAAGCACATCAGCATCTGAGTCAGCATCAACAAGCGCGTCAGCCTCAGCAAGCACATCAGCATCTGAGTCAGCCTCAACAAGCGCGTCAGCCTCAGCAAGCACATCAGCGTCTGAGTCAGCGTCAACAAGTGCATCAGAATCAGCAAGCACATCAGCATCTGAGTCAGCCTCAACAAGTGCAAGCCAATCAGCAAGCACATCGGCTTCTGAATCAGCATCAACAAGTGCATCAGAATCAGCAAGCACATCGGCTTCTGAATCG
>CAJNCY010000042.1 GCA_905221375.1 bacterium | reverse complement strand
GTAAATCCAGATGCAACAGTAGTTGTAGATGATAAAGGAAATGCGACAGTCACAACCCCAGCAGGTAAGACAGCTGTAATTCCAGCAGCAGACTTGACGAAAGATCCAGCAGCTGCAACTAAACCAAATGCAGGTAACGACATCGTTAAACCAGCAGATAAGACAGTAGTAGCAAATCCAGAAAAACTTACAGACGCTGAGAAGAAAGCGATCGAAGATAAAGTTAAAGCTGTAAATCCAGATGCAACAGTAGTTGTAGATGATAAAGGAAATGCGACAGTCACAACCCCAGCAGGTAAGACAGCTGTAATTCCAGCAGCAGACTTGACGAAAGATCCAGCAGCTGCAACTAAACCAAATGCAGGTAACGACATCGTTAAACCAGCAGATAAGACAGTAGTAGCAAATCCAGAAAAACTTACAGACGCTGAG
>CAJNCY010000041.1 GCA_905221375.1 bacterium | reverse complement strand
GCTAGTCAGTCAGCATCGACAAGTGCAAGCCAATCAGCAAGTACCTCAGCTAGTCAGTCAGCATCGACAAGTGCAAGTCAATCAGCAAGCACATCGGCATCTGAGTCAGCATCGACAAGCGCTTCTGAATCAGCATCAACAAGTGCAAGCCAATCAGCAAGCACAAGTGCGTCAGAGTCAGCATCGACAAGTGCGAGCCAGTCAGCAAGCACATCAGCTTCTGAGTCAGCGTCAACCAGTGCGAGCCAATCAGCAAGTACATCAGCATCTGAATCAGCGTCAACCAGTGCATCAGCTTCAGCAAGCACATCAGCATCTGAGTCAGCATCAACAAGTGCATCAGCCTCAGCAAGCACGTCTGCAAGTCAGTCAGCATCGACAAGTGCGAGCCAATCAGCAAGCACGTCAGCTAGTCAGTCAGCATCGACAAGTGCAA
>CAJNCY010000040.1 GCA_905221375.1 bacterium | reverse complement strand
AGTGCAAGCCAATCAGCAAGCACATCGGCATCTGAATCAGCGTCAACAAGCGCGAGTCAATCAGCAAGCACATCGGCCTCTGAATCAGCATCAACAAGCGCGAGCCAGTCAGCAAGTACATCGGCCTCTGAATCAGCGTCAACAAGTGCGAGCCAGTCAGCATCGACAAGCGCTTCTGAGTCAGCATCAACAAGCGCGTCAGCTTCAGCAAGTACATCGGCCTCTGAATCAGCCTCAACAAGTGCCTCAGAATCAGCAAGCACAAGCGCGTCTGAGTCAGCAAGTACATCAGCTTCAGAGTCAGCGTCAACAAGTGCCTCAGAATCAGCAAGCACATCAGCATCTGAGTCAGCGTCAACAAGTGCATCAGAATCAGCAAGCACAAGCGCTTCTGAATCGGCATCAACAAGTGCATCAGAATCAGCAAGCACATCAGCTTCTGAATCGGCGTCAACAAGTGCATCAGAATCAGCAAGCACAAGCGCTTCTGAATCAGCGTCAACAAGTGCTTCAGAGTCAGCAAGCACAAGTGCCTCTGAATCAGCAAGCACAAGTGCGTCAGAGTCAGCATCAACAAGTGCAAGCCAGTCAGCAAGCACATC
>CAJNCY010000039.1 GCA_905221375.1 bacterium | reverse complement strand
CAAATAGGTTTATAATAGCATGATTATTGATAAAGGAGATTTTTATGGATTATAAACTTATTTCTACTTACTTAGATTATTGCAAAACTCATAAGCGTTTGAGTTCACACACAATTCGCGCTTATAAGAATGATCTTATGCAATTTTATAACTCAGACTATGATAATGTCGAATCCTATATAGAACACTTGACACAATCTAACATAAAAACGAATACATTAAGAAGAAAAATTGCTTGTATGAAGGTGTTTTATAACTATCTAAAATACCAGAACATAATTGAAGAGAACCCCTTCAATCAATTGCGTTTTCAATTTAGAACTGAAAAAATATTGCCTAAAACGATTCCGTATGACATTCTGAAAAGTATTTTTTTATATTTAGAGCAGAGAGTAGCTCTATCTAAAACTGATTATCAAAAACAACACGCTGAAAGAAATCTACTAATTATTTCACTTTTACTTTCAACAGGCATCAGAATTTCTGAACTTTGCCACATTCATCTCAAAGATATTAATCTTTCCAATAAGACACTCCATATTATAGGAAAGGGTAAGAAAGAACGTATCCTATTTTTAGGAGATCAAAAAACATTCAATTTATTAGAAACATATATAAATAAAACAAGAAATGAATCAAATGATTTCTTGTTTCCAGGG
>CAJNCY010000038.1 GCA_905221375.1 bacterium | reverse complement strand
CTTGTGCTTGCTGACTCTGACGCACTTGTTGATGCTGACTCTGATGCTGATGTGCTTGCTGATTCTGACGCACTTGTTGATGCTGATTCAGAAGCGCTTGTGCTTGCTGACTCTGATGCACTTGTTGATGCCGATTCTGAAGCCGATGTGCTTGCTGACTCTGATGCACTTGTTGATGCCGATTCTGAAGCCGATGTGCTTGCTGACTGGCTTGCACTTGTTGATGCTGACTCTGACGCACTTGTGCTTGCTGATTCTGACGCACTTGTTGATGCTGACTCAGAAGCTGATGTACTTGCTGATTCTGACGCACTTGTGGACGCTGACTCTGACGCACTTGTTGATGCTGATTCTGACGCGCTTGTTGATGCTGATTCAGAAGCTGATGTGCTTGCTGACTCTGACGCACTTGTTGATGCTGACTCAGACGCGCTTGTGCTTGCTGATTCTGATGCACTTGTTGATGCTGATTCAGAAGCCGATGTGCTTGCTGATTCTGATGCACTTGTTGATGCTGACTCAGATGCAGACGTGCTTGCTGATTCTGATGCACTTGTTGATGCCGATTCTGAAGCCGATGTGCTTGCTGATTCAGAGGCGCTTGTGCTTGCTGACTGGCTTGCACTTGTTGATGCTGACTCTGACGCACTTGCGCTTGCTGATTCAGAGGCACTTGTTG
>CAJNCY010000037.1 GCA_905221375.1 bacterium | reverse complement strand
GCTAGACTTCTGGATAATAAAACTGCTCTTGAGGTTACCAAACACCTCTATAACATCAAGAACACTCTTCACCAAGCTGACAAAGATTTCTTCCAACTTTTTCCTGTCATCCTGACAGATAATGGTGGAGAGTTTGTCAGGATTGATGATATCGAAATGGATGTGCGAGGAGAGAGTAAACTCTTCTTTTGTGACCCTAATCGCTCTGACCAGAAAGGGAGAATTGAGAAAAATCACACGCTGATTCGCGACATTCTACCTAAAGGAACTTCTTTTGACAATTTAACTCAAGAGGACATCAATCTCGTTTGTTCTCATGTCAACAGTGTCAAACGTGCTGCTTTGAATGGAAAGTCAGCTTATGAACTCTTTGCCTTTACTTACGGAGAAGAAATTCCTAAGCTTATAGGTATTTCTAAAATACCTGCAGAAGACGTTTGCCAGTCGTCTAAATTACTCCAACATAAGTTCTAAAAACTAACCTTCAACCCCATTCAAACGTCTCACACTAACTTCCACCATAGCGGAACTTAATCTGAAACGCTTTCAGATGAGGGGATTTTGTGCGCTCTTTTTTTCGATTCATTTTGGCTACAAAAGCGATGAAATCAAGCATGATTAAAACCAGCGGAATTTACCCTGACACGGATTTTCACTGGTTTTTAGGATTTTTATCAGACTAACTTCCACTT
>CAJNCY010000036.1 GCA_905221375.1 bacterium | reverse complement strand
AGCACATCGGCTTCTGAATCAGCGTCAACAAGTGCGAGCCAATCAGCAAGCACATCAGCGTCTGAGTCAGCGTCAACAAGTGCATCAGCTTCAGCAAGCACATCGGCTTCTGAATCAGCGTCAACAAGTGCGAGCCAATCAGCAAGCACATCAGCGTCTGAGTCAGCGTCAACCAGTGCATCAGCTTCAGCAAGCACATCAGCATCTGAGTCAGCATCAACAAGTGCGAGCCAATCAGCAAGCACATCGGCTTCTGAATCAGCGTCAACAAGTGCGAGCCAATCAGCAAGCACATCAGCGTCTGAGTCAGCGTCAACCAGTGCATCAGCTTCAGCAAGCACATCGGCTAGCCAGTCAGCATCGACAAGTGCAAGCCAATCAGCAAGCACATCAGCCTCTGAATCAGCATCAACAAGTGCATCAGCGTCAGCAAGCACAAGTGCGTCAGAGTCAGCGTCGACAAGTGCGAGCCAGTCAGCAAGCACAAGCGCGTCAGAGTCAGCCTCAACAAGTGCGAGCCAGTCAGCAAGCACCTCAGCTTCTGAGTCAGCAAGCACATCGGCTTCTGAATCGGCCTCAACAAGTGCGTCAGAGTCAGCAAGTACATCAGCTTCTGAGTCAGCGTCAACCAGTGCGTCAGCCTCAGCAAGCACATCAGCCTCTGAGTCAGCGTCAACAAGTGCAAGCCAATCAGCAAGCACAAGCGCGTCAGAGTCAGCATCAACAAGTGCGTCAGCCTCAGC
>CAJNCY010000035.1 GCA_905221375.1 bacterium | reverse complement strand
TATGTGAATGAAGAAGGCAAAGAAATCAGCCCTTCAGATAAAGGAACGAAGGATAAGAAAGACATTCCAGAGTACATCTTCAAAGAAACTAAGAAAGATAAAGATGGAAATACAATCCATGTATATACTAAGAAATCTTCTTCAACACCATATTCACCAACACCTTCAACTCCAAGTAATGAAGAAAGTAAATCAACAGTTTGGAAAGATACTGAAGGTAATGTTCTAAAACCTCAAGAAGATGGTACAAAAGATAAGGGAACATTTACTGGCTATGAATATGTCAAGACTATTTTAGTTGGAAATGTAACAACCCATATCTTTAAGAAAGTGATTACTCCAAGTTATGATGGAACTCCTTCTCATTCAGAAGTGCCTGGACAATCAGATAAGCCAAATCATCCAGATGTTCCTGGACAATCAGATACCCCAGATCATTCAGATGTAACAGTGACATCAGATAAATCAACTCAAACAGTGAATTCAAATGAATCCACATTTGTAGATGGTAAACGGGAACTTCCGAATACAGGTACTCAATCATCAACTTCATCTCTCCTTCTTGGAGCTTTAGCCGCAATGACTGGCTTAGGTTTAGTTTCAAGACGTCGTAAAGATGATAAGGAGTAAGAAATGGTATAAAGCGTAATAAGTCGCTTATCTATCATTCTGAGGTTTATGATAATCAAGAAAAGCTCTTTGTCAACTGTAGTGGGTTGAAGAAAAGCTAAGCTCGAGAAAGGACACATTTCGTCCTTTCTTTTTTGATAT
>CAJNCY010000034.1 GCA_905221375.1 bacterium | reverse complement strand
CTGATGCACTTGTTGATGCTGACTCAGAGGCGCTTGTGCTTGCTGACTCTGACGCACTTGTTGATGCTGACTCTGACGCACTTGTACTTGCTGATTCTGAAGCTGATGTGCTTGCTGATTCTGAAGCACTTGTTGATGCTGACTCTGATGCGCTTGTTGATGCCGACTCAGATGCTGATGTGCTTGCTGACTCTGAAGCACTTGTTGACGCTGACTCAGAGGCACTTGTACTTGCTGATTCTGAAGCTGATGTGCTTGCTGACTCAGAGGCACTTGTACTTGCTGATTCTGATGCACTTGTTGATGCCGACTCAGAAGCTGATGTGCTTGCTGAAGCTGATGCACTTGTTGATGCTGACTCAGAGGCTGATGTGCTTGCTGAGGCTGATGCACTTGTTGACGCTGACTCAGATGCCGATGTGCTTGCTGAGGCTGATGCACTTGTTGATGCTGACTCAGATGCTGATGTGCTTGCTGATTCTGACGCACTGGTTGACGCTGACTCAGATGCTGATGTGCTTGCTGACTCTGACGCACTTGTTGATGCTGATTCAGATGCCGATGTGCTTGCTGATTCTGATGCACTTGTTGATGCTGACTCTGACGCGCTTGTTGACGCTGATTCTGATGCACTTGTTGAGGCTGACTCTGACGCGCTTGTGCTTGCTGATTGGCTCGCACTTGTTGATGCTGATTCAGACGCGCTTGTGCTTGCTGATTGGCTTGCACTTGTGGACGCTGACTCAGATGCCGATGTGCTTGCTGAGGCTGACGCACTTGTTGATGCTGACTCTGACGCGCTTGTGCTTGCTGATTGGCTTGCACTTGTTGACGCTGA
>CAJNCY010000033.1 GCA_905221375.1 bacterium | reverse complement strand
TCAGCAAGCACATCAGCCTCTGAGTCAGCGTCAACAAGTGCATCAGCTTCAGCAAGCACATCGGCATCTGAATCAGCATCAACAAGTGCGTCAGCCTCAGCAAGCACATCGGCATCTGAATCAGCGTCAACAAGTGCATCAGCTTCAGCAAGCACATCGGCTTCTGAGTCAGCATCAACAAGTGCGTCAGCTTCAGCAAGCACATCGGCATCTGAGTCAGCGTCAACAAGTGCATCAGCTTCAGCAAGCACATCAGCATCTGAGTCAGCATCAACAAGTGCGAGCCAATCAGCAAGCACAAGCGCTTCTGAGTCAGCATCAACAAGTGCGTCAGCTTCAGCAAGCACAAGCGCTTCTGAGTCAGCATCAACAAGTGCGTCAGCTTCAGCAAGCACAAGCGCTTCTGAGTCAGCATCAACAAGTGCGTCAGCTTCAGCAAGCACAAGCGCTTCTGAGTCAGCATCAACAAGTGCGTCAGCTTCAGCAAGCACAAGCGCTTCTGAGTCAGCATCAACAAGTGCGTCAGCTTCAGCAAGCACAAGCGCTTCTGAGTCAGCATCAACAAGTGCATCAGCTTCAGCAAGCACAAGCGCTTCTGAGTCAGCATCAACAAGTGCAAGCCAGTCAGCAAGTACATCAGCTTCTGAATCAGCGTCAACAAGTGCGTCAGAGTCAGCAAGCACATCGGCTTCTGAATCAGCATCAACAAGTGCAAGCCAGTCAGCAAGTACATCAGCATCTGAATCAGCGTCAACAAGTGCATCAGCTTCAGCAAGCACATCAGCCTCTGAGTCAGCGTCAACAAGTGCGAGCCAATCAGCAAGCACATCAGCGTCTGAGTCAGCATCAACAAGTGCATCAGC
>CAJNCY010000032.1 GCA_905221375.1 bacterium | reverse complement strand
GCTTGGTGAAGAGTGTTCTTAATGTCATAGAGGTGTTTGGTAACCTCAAGGGCAGTTTTATTATCCAGAAGTCTAGCGAAGATAAAGTTACAGAAAGATAAATTGAAGGTAAGTAGGACTTTACCTCCCATTCTCCCCAGAACTGTGTCCATTTCCAGCCAAGAGTCTAGTTGATGCAGTGCTAAATAGTTTTGGAAATCCTCATAGGAGCGACCTTTTTTTGCTTCTTTAGAGATGGAAGGTAGATTACTTTTTCGTCTTTCTTTGAATTTAACGGCTCTGGCTAGGTCAATAGGAGCGATAGATAGGTATCCTTTTCGGATGTGTCGATAGACGGTTGAGGAGCTGACATCAAGGTTATGAGTTTTGAGAATATGATAGATGTGTTGTCCCTTTTTAACACCATCAGAAATGACTTTGTCCATGTCCCAGAAGGTCTTGGAATTGAGAGGAGTTCCTTCACGAGATTCAACAAGAGTTTGTTCGTACTGTTTTTGAGCTTGTTTAGCGAGGTAGAAGATCTTCTTATAGCCACAATTTTGTCTTCTTTTAGGGCATCCATTACAGACAAAGGGAGCCTTATCGAGTAAAGGGCAAGGAAGGCTATCGCATGTAGACTCTCGGATTTGTCTGTTTCGTTTGACTTCTTTGGAAACAGTAGTCGGATCTTTTAGAATGGATTGCCCAATAGCTTTGAAGGTTTCACCGCACTCTAAACCTAATTGGATATCATTACGGTCTGAAAGGGTAAGGTGTTTATGTTTTGTCATAGTAGACCTCATTTCTAACTCAAACGTCTCACACTTAATTCCACCATAAAAATCCGTTTTAGACTAATTTCCACTTTGGTTGGGCAAGTGGAAGTTACTTTGAGAAGTTAGC
>CAJNCY010000031.1 GCA_905221375.1 bacterium | reverse complement strand
GTCAGAGTCAGCATCAACAAGTGCGTCAGAGTCAGCAAGCACAAGCGCCTCTGAGTCAGCATCAACAAGTGCATCAGAATCAGCGTCAACAAGCGCCTCAGAGTCAGCAAGCACATCGGCATCTGAGTCAGCATCAACAAGTGCGTCAGAGTCAGCAAGCACAAGCGCCTCTGAGTCAGCATCAACAAGTGCGTCAGAATCAGCAAGCACATCGGCTTCAGAATCAGCATCAACAAGTGCTTCAGAGTCAGCAAGCACATCGGCATCTGAGTCAGCAAGCACATCAGCATCTGAGTCAGCAAGCACATCGGCTTCTGAATCGGCATCAACAAGTGCTTCAGAGTCAGCAAGTACAAGCGCATCTGAATCAGCGTCAACAAGTGCATCAGAATCAGCAAGCACATCAGCTTCTGAGTCGGCATCAACAAGTGCATCAGCCTCAGCAAGTACAAGTGCCTCTGAGTCAGCGTCAACAAGTGCTTCAGAGTCAGCAAGCACATCAGCATCTGAGTCGGCATCAACAAGCGCATCAGAGTCAGCCTCAACAAGTGCGTCAGAATCAGCAAGTACAAGTGCGTCAGAGTCAGCATCAACAAGTGCTTCAGAATCAGCAAGCACATCGGCTTCAGAATCAGCCTCAACAAGTGCGTCAGAATCAGCAAGCACATCGGCTTCTGAATCAGCATCAACAAGTGCATCAGAATCAGCAAGCACATCGGCTTCTGAATCGGCATCAACAAGTGCAAGCCAATCAGCAAGCACATCAGCATCTGAGTCAGCATCAACAAGTGCATCAGAATCAGCAAGCACGTCTGCGTCTGAGTCAGCCTCGACAAGTGCAAGCCAATCAGCAAGCACCAGCGCCTCTGAGTCAGCGTCAACAAGTGCATCAGAATCAGCAAGCACATC
>CAJNCY010000030.1 GCA_905221375.1 bacterium | reverse complement strand
TCAGCAAGCACCTCAGCATCTGAGTCAGCGTCAACAAGTGCGAGCCAATCAGCAAGCACATCAGCGTCTGAGTCAGCGTCAACAAGTGCATCAGCTTCAGCAAGCACATCAGCCTCTGAGTCAGCGTCAACCAGTGCATCAGAATCAGCAAGTACATCGGCTTCTGAGTCAGCGTCAACAAGCGCGAGCCAGTCAGCAAGTACATCAGCTTCTGAGTCAGCGTCAACAAGTGCATCAGCTTCAGCAAGCACATCGGCATCTGAATCAGCATCAACAAGTGCGTCAGCCTCAGCAAGCACATCGGCATCTGAATCAGCGTCAACAAGTGCATCAGAATCAGCAAGCACAAGCGCATCTGAGTCAGCATCAACAAGTGCGTCAGCCTCAGCAAGCACATCGGCATCTGAATCAGCGTCAACAAGTGCATCAGAATCAGCAAGCACAAGCGCATCTGAGTCAGCATCAACAAGTGCGTCAGCCTCAGCAAGCACAAGCGCGTCTGAGTCAGCAAGTACATCAGCTTCTGAGTCAGCATCAACAAGTGCATCAGAATCAGCGTCAACAAGCGCATCAGAATCAGCAAGCACATCAGCTTCTGAATCGGCATCAACAAGTGCCTCTGAGTCAGCATCAACAAGTGCATCAGAATCAGCGTCAACAAGTGCAAGCCAATCAGCAAGCACATCAGCATCTGAATCAGCGTCAACAAGTGCGAGCCAATCAGCAAGCACAAGCGCATCTGAGTCAGCATCAACAAGTGCATCAGCTTCAGCAAGCACCTCAGCATCTGAGTCAGCATCAACAAGTGCGAGCCAATCAGCAAGCACATCAGCGTCTGAGTCAGCGTCAACAAGTGCATCAGCTTCAGCAAGCACATCGGCTTCTGAATCAGCGTCAACAAGTGCGAGCCA
>CAJNCY010000029.1 GCA_905221375.1 bacterium | reverse complement strand
TCAACAAGTGCATCAGCTTCAGCAAGCACATCGGCTTCTGAATCAGCCTCAACAAGTGCTTCAGAATCAGCAAGCACATCGGCATCAGAATCAGCAAGCACATCAGCTTCTGAATCAGCAAGCACATCGGCTTCTGAATCAGCAAGCACATCGGCATCAGAATCAGCGTCAACAAGTGCATCAGAATCAGCAAGCACATCAGCTTCTGAATCAGCCTCAACAAGTGCCTCAGAATCAGCAAGCACAAGCGCGTCTGAGTCAGCAAGTACATCAGCTTCAGAGTCAGCGTCAACAAGTGCATCAGAATCAGCAAGCACAAGCGCGTCTGAATCAGCAAGCACATCAGCATCTGAGTCAGCATCGACAAGTGCGAGCCAATCAGCAAGCACATCGGCGTCAGAGTCAGCGTCAACAAGCGCCTCAGAATCAGCATCAACAAGCGCTAGCCAGTCAGCAAGCACATCGGCTTCTGAATCAGCAAGCACAAGCGCATCTGAGTCAGCATCAACAAGTGCATCAGAATCAGCAAGCACAAGCGCATCAGAATCAGCATCAACAAGTGCATCAGAGTCAGCAAGCACAAGCGCTTCTGAATCAGCATCAACAAGTGCGTCAGAATCAGCAAGCACATCAGCATCAGAGTCAGCATCAACAAGTGCGTCAGAGTCAGCAAGCACAAGCGCTTCAGAATCAGCAAGCACAAGCGCGTCAGAATCAGCATCAACAAGTGCTTCAGAATCAGCAAGCACAAGTGCGTCAGAGTCAGCATCAACAAGTGCATCAGAATCAGCAAGCACAAGTGCGTCAGAGTCAGCATCAACAAGTGCGTCAGAATCAGCAAGCACAAGTGCGTCAGAGTCAGCATCAACAAGTGCATCAGAATCAGCAAGCACATCAGCTTCTGAATCTGCATCAACAAGTGCCTCTGAATCAGCAAGCACAAGTGCGTCAGAGTCAGC
>CAJNCY010000028.1 GCA_905221375.1 bacterium | reverse complement strand
GCTGATTCAGATGCCGATGTGCTTGCTGAAGCTGATGCACTTGTTGACGCTGACTCAGAGGCTGATGTGCTTGCTGAGGCTGATGCACTTGTTGACGCTGATTCAGAAGCCGATGTGCTTGCTGAAGCTGATGCACTGGTTGATGCTGACTCAGAGGCTGATGTGCTTGCTGAAGCTGATGCACTTGTTGACGCTGATTCAGATGCCGATGTGCTTGCTGAAGCTGATGCACTTGTTGACGCTGACTCAGAGGCTGATGTGCTTGCTGAAGCTGATGCACTTGTTGACGCTGACTCAGATGCTGAGGTGCTTGCTGAAGCTGATGCACTTGTTGACGCTGATTCAGATGCCGATGTGCTTGCTGATTGGCTCGCACTGGTTGAGGCTGACTCAGACGCTGAGGTGCTTGCTGAGGCTGATGCACTTGTTGATGCTGATTCAGAAGCTGATGTACTTGCTGACTGGCTTGCACTTGTTGACGCTGATTCAGATGCCGATGTGCTTGCTGACTGGCTTGCACTTGTTGACGCTGATTCAGATGCCGATGTGCTTGCTGATTGGCTTGCACTTGTTGATGCCGATTCAGAAGCGCTTGTGCTTGCTGAGGCTGATGCACTTGTTGATGCTGACTCAGAGGCACTTGTACTTGCTGAGGCTGACGCACTTGTTGATGCTGACTCAGAAGCGCTTGTGCTTGCTGAGGCTGACGCACTTGTTGATGCTGACTGACTAGCTGAGGTGCTTGCTGAGGCTGATGCACTTGTTGATGCTGATTCAGAAGCTGATGTACTTGCTGACTGGCTTGCACTTGTTGACGCTGATTCAGATGCCGATGTGCTTGCTGACTGGCTTGCACTTGTCGATGCTGACTGACTAGCTGACGTGCTTGCTGATTGGCTTGCACTTGTCGATGCTGACTGACTAGCTGAGGTGCTTGCTGATTGGCTTGCACTTGTCGATGCTGACTGACTAGCTGACGTGCTTGCTGATTGGCTCGCACTTGTCGATGC
>CAJNCY010000027.1 GCA_905221375.1 bacterium | reverse complement strand
GCTAGTCAGTCAGCATCGACAAGTGCAAGCCAATCAGCAAGTACCTCAGCTAGTCAGTCAGCATCGACAAGTGCAAGTCAATCAGCAAGCACATCAGCTAGTCAGTCAGCATCGACAAGTGCAAGCCAATCAGCAAGCACATCAGCTAGTCAGTCAGCGTCGACAAGTGCAAGTCAATCAGCAAGCACATCAGCTAGTCAGTCAGCATCGACAAGTGCAAGCCAATCAGCAAGCACATCGGCTTCTGAATCAGCGTCAACAAGCGCGAGCCAGTCAGCAAGTACATCAGCTTCTGAGTCAGCGTCAACAAGTGCAAGCCAGTCAGCAAGCACAAGCGCTTCAGAATCGGCATCAACCAGTGCGAGCCAGTCAGCAAGTACATCAGCTAGTCAGTCAGCATCGACAAGTGCAAGCCAATCAGCAAGCACAAGCGCTTCTGAGTCAGCGTCAACAAGTGCGAGCCAATCAGCAAGCACATCGGCATCTGAATCAGCGTCAACAAGTGCGAGCCAATCAGCAAGCACCTCAGCATCTGAGTCAGCATCAACAAGTGCATCAGCTTCAGCAAGCACCTCAGCATCTGAGTCAGCATCAACAAGTGCGAGCCAATCAGCAAGCACATCAGCGTCTGAGTCAGCGTCAACAAGTGCGAGCCAATCAGCAAGCACATCGGCTTCTGAATCAGCATCAACAAGCGCGTCAGCTTCAGCAAGCACATCGGCTTCTGAGTCAGCGTCAACAAGTGCATCAGCTTCAGCAAGCACATCGGCTTCTGAATCAGCGTCAACAAGTGCGAGCCAATCAGCAAGCACATCGGCTTCTGAATCGGCATCAACAAGTGCTTCTGAGTCAGCGTCAACAAGTGCGTCAGAATCAGCATCAACAAGTGCATCAGAATCAGCAAGCACATCGGCTTCTGAATCGGCATCAACAAGTGCATCAGAATCAGCAAGCACAAGCGCATCTGAGTCAGCATCAACAAGTGCGTCAGAATCAGCAAGCACAAGCGCTTCTGAGTCAGCGTCAACAAGTGCATCAGCCTCAGCAAGCACATCAGCCTCTGAGTCAGCGTCAACAAGTGCATCAGCTTCAGCAAGCACATCAGCCTCTGAGTCAGCATCAACAAGTGCATCAGCTTCAGCAAGCACCTCAGCATCTGAGTCAGCGTCAACAAGTGCGAGCCAATCAGCAAGCACATCAGCGTCTGAGTCAGCATCAACAAGTGCATCAGC
>CAJNCY010000026.1 GCA_905221375.1 bacterium | reverse complement strand
GCTCTTTGTCAACTGTAGTGGGTTGAAGAAAAGCTAAGCTCGAGAAAGGACACATTTCGTCCTTTCTTTTTTGATATTTAGAGCAATAAAAATCCGTTTTTTGAAGTTTTCGAAGTTCCGAAAACCAAAGGCATTTCGTTTGATAAGTTTGATAAGATTATTGGTTGCTTCCAGTTTAGCGTTTGAATAGGGGAATTGAAGGGCGTTGACGATTTTCTCTTTGTCCTTGAAAAAGGTTTTAAAGACAGTCTGAAAAAGAGGATGAACCTGCTTTAGATTGTCCTTAATGAGTCCGAAAAATTTGTCAGCTTCCTTATTCTGAAAGTGAAAAAGTAAGAGTTGATAGAGATTATAGTGGTGTTTTAAGTCTTCTGAATAGCTCAAAAGCTTGTCTAGAATCTCTTTATTTGTTAAGTGCATACGAAAAGTAGGGCGATAAAAACGTTTCTCACTGAGTTTCCGACTATCTTGTTGGATAAGTTTCCAGTAACGCTTGATAGCCTTGTATTCATGGGATTTTCGATGATACTGATTCATGATTTGGACACGCACACGACTCATGGCACGGCTAAGATGTTGTACAATGTGAAAGCGATCTAGAACGATTTTAGCACACGGAAAAAGCTGTTTAGCCAAGTCATAATAGGGACTAAACATATCCATAGTAATAATTTTCACTCGACATCGGACAGCTCTATCGTATCGAAGAAAGTGATTTCGGATGACAGCCTGTGTTCTACCTTCAAGAACAGCGATGATACTGAGATTATCAAAATCTTGTGCAATGAAACTCATCTTTCCTTTTGTAAAGGTATATTCATCCCAAGACATAATCTCAGGAAGGCGAGAAAAATCAGGCTTAAAGTGAAAGTCATTGAGCTTGCGAATGACAGTTGAAGTTGAAATAGACAACTGATGAGCAATATCGGTCATGGAAGTTTTTTCAATCAGCTTTTGAGCAATCTTTTGGTTGATGATACGAGGTATTTGGTGATTTTTCTTGACGAGAGAGGTTTCAGCGACCATCATTTTAGAGCACTGATAGCACTTAAAACGGCGTTTTCTAAGGAGGATTCTAGTAGGCATACCAGTCGTTTCAAGGTAAGGAATCTTAGACGGTTTTTGAAAGTCATATTTCTTCATTAGGCTTCCGCAATCAGGACAAGATGGGGCCTCATAGTCTAGTTTAGCGATGATTTCCTTGTGTGTACCCTTATTAATGATATCTATAATTTGGATATTAGGGTCTTTAATATCGAGTAGTTTTGTGATAGAATGTAATTGTTCCATATGATTCTTTCTAATGATAGTTTGGTCGCTTTTCATTATAGATCTTATGGGACTTTTTTCTACACAAAAATAGGCTCCATAAGATCTATAGGGGATTTACCCACTACAAATATTATAGAGCC
>CAJNCY010000025.1 GCA_905221375.1 bacterium | reverse complement strand
GCTCTTTGTCAACTGTAGTGGGTTGAAGAAAAGCTAAGCTCGAGAAAGGACACATTTCGTCCTTTCTTTTTTGATATTTAGGGCGATAAAAATCCGTTTTTTGAAGTTTTCAAAGTTCCGAAATCCAAAGGCATTGCGCTTGATAAGTTTGATGAGATTATTGGTGGCTTCCAGTTTGGCGTTGGAATAGAGTAGTTGAAGGGCGTTGGCAATCTTCTCTTTATCCTTGAGGAAGGTTTTAAAGACAGTCTGAAAAAGAGGATGAACCAGCTTAAGATTGTCCTCAATAAGTCCGAAAAATTTGTCTGCCTCCTTGTTCTGAAAGTGAAAAAGCAAGAGTTGATAGAGATGGTAGTGGTGTTTCAAGTCCTCTGAATAGCTCAAAAGCTTGTCTAAAATCTCTTTATTCGTCAAGTGCATGCGAAAAGTAGGGCGATAAAAACGTTTATCGCTGAGTTTACGACTATCCTGTTGAATGAGCTTCCAGTAACGCTTGATAGCCTTGTATTCATGGGATTTTCGATGAAACTGATTCATGATTTGGACACGCACACGACTCATAGCACGGCTGAGATGTTGGACAATGTGAAAGCGGTCGAGAACGATTTTAGCGTTTGGAAAAAGCTGTTTAGCTAAGGCATAGTAGGGACTAAACATATCCATAGTAATGATTTTCACCTGACATCGGACTGCTCTATCGTAACGAAGAAAGTGATTTCGGATGACAGCCTGTGTTCTGCCTTCAAGAACAGTGATAATGTTGAGCTTGTCAAAATCTTGTGCAATAAAGCTCATCTTTCCCTTTGTAAAAGTGTACTCGTCCCAGGACATAATCTCAGGGAGGTAAGAAAAATCAGACTTAAAACGGAAGTCATTGAGCTTACGAATGACAGTTGAAGTTGAAATAGCCAGCTGATGAGCAATATCGGTCATAGAAGTCTTTTCAATCAGCTTTTGCGCAATCTTTTGGTTGATGATACGAGGAATTTGATGATTCTTCTTGACGAGAGAGGTTTCGGCGACCATCATTTTCGAGCAATGATAGCACTTGAATCGACGCTTTTTCAGGAGGATTCTAGTAGGCATACCAGTCGTTTCGAGGTAAGGAATTTTCGACGGTTTTTGAAAGTCATATTTCTTCATTTGATGTCCACAATCAGGACAAGATGGGGCATTGTAATCCAGTTTAGCGATGATTTCCTTGAGTGTATCCTTATTGATGATGTCTAGAATCTGGATATTAGGGTCTTTAATATCGAGTAGTTTTGTGATAAAATGTAATTGTTCCATATGAATCTTTCTAATGAGTTGTTTAGTCGCTTTTCATTATAGGTCATATGGGACTTTTTTTCTACAACAAAATAGGCTCCATAAGATCCATAGGGGATTTACCCACTACAAATATTATAGAGCC
>CAJNCY010000024.1 GCA_905221375.1 bacterium | reverse complement strand
TTGCACTTGTCGATGCTGACTGACTAGCTGACGTGCTTGCTGATTGGCTCGCACTTGTCGATGCTGACTGACTTGCACTTGTTCTCGCCGACTCAGAAGCCGATGTGCTTGCTGATTGGCTTGCGCTTGTCGATGCTGATTCTGATGCAGATCGAGAAGCTTGTTCAGACTTATAATCAGAATCCGATACTGGCACCTCTACTTCATTCGATGTACCATCTTTATAGGTAATAATGACTGTAACTTTACCCTTTGATACAGCTCCACCGTTTTTAAATTCGTATTTACTAATACGATTTGCCTCTTGTGGATTTGAACCCTTCACCGCTGCAAGAATCTTTTCTTTATCATCTGCTGATGGAGTTGTCGCATTAGTTACTTGAACTGTCGCTGGCACTTCACCTGGGAATTTCTTATTCAGTTTCCCTTGTGCTACTACTGTCAGAGTACGAGCTTCATTATCAGATAAATCGACAGCTTTAACCCCACGGTTCCATTTATTATCATCTGCATATTGTTTGTCTGCATCATAGGTTGCTGTGTACTCTCGAATAGCAGGATTTGTTGTTGAAGCTTCCGTTGGAGTGTCTTTAAATCCAGGTGCAGAATCGTCTGACGAATAGTCTTTTTGGAAGATTCTATCTATATCTGAAGTTCCATCATGCAATTTCAGAGTTTTAATCTTACCACTGTTATCCTTGCCGCTTATGACGATTTTAATTTTATCACCTGCGAAGATTTCATATCCTCTTACACCTGGGCGAACATTATTCTGGATGGATTGTTTTTCCCACTGTTTTGTCTTATCATTCTGGATATAGAGATCAAAGGTTGGTTCTGGCGCTTCATTTTCCTTAGTGATTTCTTTCCTAGTTACTCCAGAAGTTAATGTTTCCTTACCGCCACCTGGGAGGGTCACTTCTTTTTCCTGCTTCACAGTAATCTCACCCGTAGGAAGCACTCCATTAGGAAAGGCTGTGTAATCTATTTCACCATTATTTTTATTCGGTGAACTTGGATTAATAGGCGGGGTAAATGTAACACTTGTTGCGCCAGCTGGAACCTCTTTCTTGATTGTCTGATTACCAATCGTCAAGGTTACTGTCGCACCTGGTGTCACATCTGTCACTGTAATACTACGATTTGGCAGGCCACCTTGTAGCTTCACTTGATCATCTGCGATTTGTGGTGTTTTTGGTTTCACCTTAATCGTTACAGGAACTGTTCTCGTATTTCCCTCTCCATTGTGTGAACCTTGAGGAAGATTGATTCTAACCTTCTTAGTGTATACACCCGGAGTTGCTAATTCCGTATCAGTTAATCCTTCTGCCCAACTATAAGTAGTCCCACTTGGAAATGCAACAGCTGAATTAGAATTTTTCAGTGCAGCGCCCGGATTATCAAGAATAGAAATCCTATTACCTGCGGTTGTGACAAACTCTGGCTCAGCTGCCACTGGATCAACTACCGTGTAATTAAAGCTGGTCTCGCTTGTCAAGGCTGGATTATCTGCCGAAGCAGCTCCTCCAAATCGAGCATTTGGATAAGTAGCAACTAAAGTATAGCGAGTACTATGACTCTTACCTTCTGAACCAGTTGTGTTCCATACAGCACCAAAGCTTCGGTTATCGGCAGGTGTTGTGATATCCGCACCTTGGTTATTCAGTTTATACTTATAAGACCATTTCGTACCCGATAATCTCGAATCTCTAAGATTCGTATATTCTTGAATCGTTCCACCAATATTATTGGCCCAGTTTCCTGATCTACCTTCTGGAATACGATCAAGATCAGATCCCTCAGTCCCCTTAAAGGCATAAAAGTCTGATACACCATTACGGCTATTATTGGCCTCAACCTTTGGATAAACGGTGTAGTTATAAGTAATCTCTTTACTTACACCTTTCGAGTCGGTAACCGTCAAGGTTGCTGTTTTTTCACCTGGTGTAGATAAATCTGGAGCTCCATTTTTCCAAACTACATTTGTGTTTGCAGGCAAATCTGTACCATCAGCAGATTTGATAAAATTACGAGCTATCAAGCTATTTGGATTCTCTCCTGCAACCGCGTAAAAACGATCTGACCTAGTTTTATAATTTTGTTCTAGATTAGGAGTGATTGGCTTTGAAGTTCCATCTTTAAATGTAATAATCACATCACCATTTGGTTGAACCTCATAAGTACGAATGCGAGATGTATCAGATGGATTCGATTTCTCGACTTCTGATTTAATTTTTTCTCTCTCAGTAGGAGTCAAATTCGACTTATCACGAACGGGAATAGCAGGTGGTGTTGTCAATTTAATCTTATCCGCCAAACGTCCTTGTTGGATACCAAATTTCGCTTCATCTAGGTTGGTATCACTTTCATTACCACTTGGATCTACTGCCTTAATTTGTCGCGTCCATTTAT
>CAJNCY010000023.1 GCA_905221375.1 bacterium | reverse complement strand
CAACAAGTGCAAGCCAATCAGCAAGCACATCAGCCTCTGAATCAGCATCAACAAGTGCCTCTGAGTCAGCAAGCACAAGCGCATCAGAATCAGCGTCAACAAGTGCATCAGCCTCAGCAAGCACATCAGCCTCTGAATCAGCATCAACAAGTGCCTCTGAGTCAGCAAGCACAAGCGCTTCAGAATCATCGTCAACAAGTGCATCAGCCTCAGCAAGCACATCAGCCTCTGAATCAGCGTCAACAAGTGCAAGCCAGTCAGCAAGCACAAGCGCTTCAGAATCAGCGTCAACAAGTGCATCAGCCTCAGCAAGCACATCAGCCTCTGAATCAGCCTCAACCAGTGCGAGCCAATCAGCAAGCACATCGGCTTCTGAGTCAGCGTCAACCAGTGCATCAGCTTCAGCAAGCACCTCAGCGTCTGAGTCAGCCTCAACAAGTGCGTCAGCCTCAGCAAGCACAAGCGCTTCTGAATCAGCCTCAACAAGTGCGTCAGAGTCAGCAAGCACATCAGCATCTGAATCAGCATCAACAAGTGCGAGCCAATCAGCAAGCACATCGGCTTCTGAATCAGCATCGACAAGTGCGAGCCAATCAGCAAGCACATCAGCATCTGAATCAGCGTCAACAAGCGCAAGCCAATCAGCAAGCACCTCAGCTTCTGAATCAGCGTCAACCAGTGCGAGCCAATCAGCAAGCACCTCAGCGTCAGAATCAGCGTCAACAAGCGCGTCAGCTTCAGCAAGCACATCAGCATCTGAGTCAGCATCGACAAGTGCAAGCCAGTCAGCAAGCACCTCAGCTTCTGAATCAGCCTCAACAAGTGCATCAGCTTCAGCAAGCACATCAGCCTCTGAGTCAGCGTCAACCAGTGCGAGTCAATCAGCAAGCACAAGCGCCTCTGAGTCAGCATCGACAAGTGCGAGCCAATCAGCAAGCACATCGGCTTCTGAATCAGCATCAACAAGTGCGTCAGCTTCAGCAAGCACCTCAGCTAGCCAGTCAGCATCGACAAGTGCAAGCCAATCAGCAAGCACATCAGCCTCTGAATCAGCATCAACAAGTGCATCAGCGTCAGCAAGCACAAGTGCGTCAGAGTCAGCATCGACAAGTGCGAGCCAATCAGCGTCCACAAGTGCGTCAGAGTCAGCAAGTACATCAGCATCTGAATCAGCATCGACCAGTGCGAGCCAATCAGCAAGTACATCAGCTTCTGAGTCAGCATCGACAAGTGCGAGCCAATCAGCAAGCACATCGGCCTCTGAATCAGCATCAACAAGTGCAAGCCAATCAGCAAGTACATCAGCATCTGAGTCAGCGTCCACAAGTGCAAGCCAGTCAGCAAGCACATCGGCTTCTGAATCAGCATCAACAAGTGCGTCAGCCTCAGCAAGCACAAGCGCCTCTGAGTCAGCGTCCACAAGTGCGTCAGAGTCAGCAAGTACATCAGCATCTGAATCAGCATCGACAAGTGCGAGCCAATCAGCAAGCACATCGGCATCTGAGTCAGCGTCAACAAGCGCCTCAGAATCAGCAAGCACATCGGCATCTGAGTCAGCGTCAACAAGCGCCTCAGAATCAGCAAGCACAAGCGCTTCTGAATCAGCATCAACAAGTGCAAGCCAATCAGCAAGCACAAGCGCTTCTGAATCGGCATCAACAAGTGCGAGCCAATCAGCAAGTACATCAGCTTCTGAGTCAGCATCAACAAGTGCATCAGAGTCAGCAAGCACATCGGCTTCAGAATCAGCATCAACAAGTGCATCAGAATCAGCAAGCACATCGGCTTCAGAATCAGCGTCGACAAGTGCGAGCCAATCAGCAAGTACATCAGCGTCAGAGTCAGCGTCAACAAGTGCAAGCCAGTCAGCAAGTACATCAGCATCTGAATCAGCATCGACAAGTGCGAGCCAGTCAGCAAGCACAAGCGCTTCTGAGTCAGCGTCAACAAGTGCGAGCCAGTCAGCAAGCACATCAGCATCTGAGTCAGCGTCAACAAGTGCATCAGCTTCAGCAAGCACATCAGCCTCTGAGTCAGCATCGACAAGTGCGAGCCAGTCAGCAAGTACATCAGCTTCTGAATCAGCATCAACAAGTGCAAGCCAGTCAGCAAGTACATCAGCTTCTGAGTCAGCATCGACAAGTGCGAGCCAGTCAGCAAGTACATCGGCCTCTGAATCAGCGTCAACAAGTGCAAGCCAGTCAGCAAGCACATCGGCTTCTGAATCAGCATCAACAAGTGCCTCAGCCTCAGCAAGCACATCAGCGTCTGAATCAGCATCAACAAGTGCCTCAGCCTCAGCAAGCACATCAGCGTCTGAATCAGCGTCAACAAGCGCGTCAGCTTCAGCAAGCACATCAGCATCTGAGTCAGCGTCAACAAGTGCAAGCCAGTCAGCAAGTACATCAGCATCTGAATCAGCGTCAACAAGCGCGAGCCAGTCAGCAAGTACATCAGCTTCTGAGTCAGCGTCAACAAGCGCCTCAGAATCAGCAAGCACATCAGCGTCTGAATCAGCGTCGACAAGTGCGAGCCAATCAGCAAGCACAAGCGCATCAGAATCAGCATCAACAAGCGCCTCAGAATCAGCATCAACAAGTGCCTCAGAATCAGCAAGTACATC
>CAJNCY010000022.1 GCA_905221375.1 bacterium | reverse complement strand
AAAATTTCTCGCCAGTTTGCTGGAGCAGATTCTGGATATACTAAAAATGTCCAATCTCTACCCTTTATAGTTTTTTTCGCTTCTTTTTTATCTTTCATGCTATAATAGAACCATCTTGAATAGAAAGGCGCTTACCCGAGTGCCTTCTTTTTTTACCCTTCTTTTTAAGAATACAAATCGCCTGTTTTCTCGAATTTGTTTATCAGAAAATTTACCAATCCTGATTTCGTCATGCCATTTAGCTTAGCTAATTCTTGCAATTTCTCATTAGTGTCCTCAGGTATAGACAGCGTTACCTTTATTTTACCCATCTGCTTTACTCCTTTTTTATGTACCAATTAAGTATATCATACATAAAAAAGAAATACAAGTTTTTTAAAAAATATTTTCAATTCGATAAAAAAGACCCACAAAGCCCGATATATAGGCTTTTTTTTGCTAAAATTTTTACAGGTTCACAAATCACAATTCACTCATGGGGAGGCAGTCGTAGTAGGCCTCCCCCCTATAATTTCTACCCCCTCATTTTTCCACTTATAGAAAACGCCCCCTTAACGCCCCTTGGGCTGGGGCGGGCTGTGTCTTCTTCAACTCTATCTCTTGTCAAAATGCTCTTATCTCAACAAAATCCTTATCTTGATAGCTGAATAGAGCTCCGCTCTCTTATCCTGACAAGCAGGATAATTCACTCCTGATGTGGGGCTCCGCCCCACGAAAGGAATTAGATAAAATCTAGCTTTATAAAAACAAAAATTTTGACCCCAACTGATCGCAAGAGCGGGCGCTTCGACTTATCTCGCACCCACTCCGCACAGTTAGAGTAAAAATTTTTGTTGTTGAGAAGCGCTAGATTGTAGCTAATTCCTCAACAGAAACTCGGTAAATTAACGATACTATTTGATAAGAAATCTTGCCATATCCATCTTGTACCTTCTGTTTCTTGAAAGCCCAGTTGTCATCGTTAGAGGTTTCCAAAACTTTACCTACTAGCTTCTCGAGGTCTTCCCCTTGGAATTTCACTACAGGGAACTCAAATAGCTCTGCACGACTAACAAGGCCGACCGATTCCAGTTTCTTATAGTCTTCAAAATCAGAAACAATCAGCCTAGCATATTGTTTCTTTGTTCCATCTGTTGCCTCAAAATCCTTAACTTTTACACCCACAATGATATACTTACTAGGTTTTGTATTTTCTAGTATTAACTTTAATAATTCTTCTTCCTGAACCGCTAAGGTTCTCTTTTTTTGCTCCATTTACGCTTTCTCCTTCTGCTACTATATTTTGTCTTAATTCTCGTTCTATCCGCTTCTTCAAGCTGTTCAAGTTCTTCTGCATACCTTCTGTAACCGTCAGCGCCATATTCCATTCAAAGAGCTTCAAGGGGCCTTCTAACAGCTCTCTGACTGTTTCTGAGCCCCTCTCTAACTCTCTAAGAATGTCTATCGGCTCTCGTGTGTCACTCTTTCTTGGCATTCTGATACCTCTCTAAAAGTTACAAACCTACCGTTTGGCGACTTCTCTTCAATCTCTGCACCCAGGAACATCTGAGAAAAAATCACGAAGCTTTTCATCTCTTCATCAGTTAGACCTCTTCCATAGGCGGCCACTCTGTCCGTATCCGTGAAGCGATGATACCCTATGCTTTTGCCAGTATTCGTAAATTCTAGCTCAATGAGGTCTTTTTCATGACGTAACAAACGCACTGGGTATCTTCTAGACCTATCGTATCCCTCAAATAATTCCTGATAATCAATAGCTTGGCGCCTCATTTCCTCGGCTTTCCGTCGCTTTTCTGCACGCTTTCTAAAATACTTTTTAAGCATGGCACCCTCCTTTCCTATCTCATTTACTGTCATTATACCGCAAAACCATTTTGGTGTCAAAGGAAAAATGGAAAAAAGTGATTTTGCGTTAAATCGTCTAAAAAAATAAGCTCCTAAGAGCCTATCCTATTTTTCCATTTCCGATAGTAACTTATCTAAAACTTCTCCTTGGCTGGGTTTATGTCCAGTTTGCGCCTTAATATCTAATTGCACTTTCATAATCTTCTCATAGGTCTCTCTCTCAACATAGGCACCCAATCTATACTTATTTCCCATTTTCTCTCTCCTCTTTATCTATTTCTTTTCTTATGCCACATAGCATCTATCAGCTTATTTATAGCTAGTGTATTATGATTAACTGCGATATTAAACCAATCATCTGACTTTTCTATACATAGCATTAAAAAATCAGCGTAATTATCAATTTCCTCTTCATAAATGAATTTCACTATATCTTTCATCATAACAATCTTGTTAGTCATTGTTAGTTCAAAATAACTAGCTACATCTGCCCCATTGTGGCCTATAATTTCACTTACGGGATACTGATATTTCTCTGGATTATCCAAGTGCGCCATATATCGAACAAGCCCTTTTGCAGAGCCTACTTTTTTGGGAATAGGTCCATTTAATGGTTCGATAATCTTCATCACTGCTTGCTCTGTTATAGGTCCATCCGCTGATAATAAAATATGAAAATGTGATTTTTTAAATTCTCCATCAGGGTTAATATCTTTATCGTGCAGAGGCGACTCTACCCACCTTATATGGGTCTCATCTAAAATTTCTCGCCAGTTTGCTGGAGCAGATTCTGGATATACTAAAAATGTCCAATCTCTACCCTTTATAGTTTTTTT
>CAJNCY010000021.1 GCA_905221375.1 bacterium | reverse complement strand
TTTGTATAGAAAAATAGTGAAAAGTTAAGGCGATGGCAAAGTGTTATCGCCTTTTTATCTACTTCTTTACTATAATATCGTGGTTACAAAAAGTTTTGCTCTATTTTGAAGCAAGGGAGCGAAGCGATCGCTCTTCCCTGCTATAATGTAAGAGTCAAAGCCGATAAAATCAAATCTTTTTGTTTGGTTCGGCCTTGACGATTAGACAAAAGCAGGGAAGATGAAGATTTGCAAGATCGATCTTGATCGAGATTTCAAAAAGTTTTTTGAGCGGCTGCAAGCTAGCGATAAAAAAGTTTTTGAAATCTGCAATCTTGCAAAGTTTCAAGATCAGCGTTTCTGTTTGGGTGGTCGACCGGGTTTGGGCGGAGCCCAATTTGAAAAATAAAAAAGCTTTATAATCATAAAAAAGGGAAAAATCGGGAGCTAAGAAGCTCTCGAGATAGCCCCCATATGCTAATTAGGGGGGCTATAAATACAATATACTGAATTTAGGGGTGTTTTAAATACAAATGATAGAAAATAACTACCTTATAGACTGGCTTAGTTTTACAATTCAATCAGATATAAACGGGATTGGAAAGAGCGCAGTAAAGGGATTTTTGGAAAAAATGGGTCTTGATAATTTGCCTTTTTTAGAAAAAGAAACGGGACGGCACGGTTATAATCGATCAATGTCAATTCAAAACTATATAAACATCTACTACAATGAAGTTAAATTCAATGAATTTGATGAAGAGAATGCTGATAAATTGGATCGAATTATCAAAATGGGAGTCCATTTCGAATTTTCAGGACAAGGATGCAGGATTTTGGAACAAGAAAAAAATTGGTTGGATTGGTTTAAAATCTTAGATGATATGAATGTTCGTTATTCTCGTCTAGATATTGCATTAGATGACTTTGTAGGTTTGCTGGATTTTGATGTAATGGAAGAAAAAATAAAAAAGGGAGAGGTTATTTCTTTATCGAGAACGAGAAACATTGATAGTGCTTTAGATTTTAAAAAAGCTGAAAAGCTTGATAATAATGGAAACAGTAAAGGCAAGACAATTTATTTTGGTAATAGACAATCTTTGATGATGATTCGATTTTATGACAAGAAGAGAGAACAAGAAGAAAAGAAGATCTCTTGTCCTTACGATTTCTGGCAAAGGTATGAGATTGTTTTGAAGAGAGAAAAAGCTACAGATTTTATAAATAAGTTAAAAACAGGAGTAGATTTTGCTGAGCTTTATTTAAAAGTTTTGGCTGGGCTGATTCGTTTTGTAGATCGAGGTTCAGACAAAAATAAAGCTCGTTGGAAAACTAGCGAATTTTGGAATAATTTTATTAAAAATTCTGAAGGAGTTAAGTTAAAAAGTAAAAATCTTGATCCATCTTTAGATAAGACGATTAAGTGGATTGATGAGTCTGTTTTGACCTCTTTGCAACTTTTGGCAGAAGTTGCAAAATTGGGGGATTTAGATTTTTTAGAAATTCTGAAAACTAGTAGAGCAAGAGAAAAGTCAGATCGACAAAAATCAATGCTGAATGAATTTAATCTTTTAAATGAAGAACAGAAACAAGAAATCTTTAATAAAATAAAAGAATTAGCTGTATAGCATTGAGATAGCTATATGATATAATTGTGCTAGCTATATGCTATCATTAGAAAGGGTAAGTTTTGGAAGAAAAAAAGAAACAAATCTGTTTGCGATTAACAGAGGAAGAAAAAACAATAATAGAAGAAAAAGCAAAAGCTGATAATTTAACGGTTAACGCTTTTATTTTAAAGAGATTGCTGAATGATAGCGAAGAGATAGAAAATGCTATCAATGAGCTATCTAGTAAAAATGAAGCTCTAAAAGCTGAAAATAAGGAATTAAAAAGATTTGCAAAACAGGAAAGAGAATCTTATAATGAGATGTTAAAAGAAATTAAATCTACTTATGAAATAATTATCTCAACACTCAAAGAAACGATTCAATCAAAACAGATTTTAATTGAATCGCAAGAAAACAAAAAAAGTTTTTGGAAAAGATTATTTAAAAGATAAAAAAGAGCGATTTATATCGCTTTTTTTGTCTTCAATTTTTTTGAAAAAAAGACAGTATAATAGAAAAAATGAAAAAAGGAGAACTAAAATGATAAAAGATAAAGAAAAAAGAAAAATGTTGGGTATTGTTTTTGTTTTGATGGATGATTATGTATCATCTCTTGATGATGTTGAATTTAAAGAATTAAAACCTATTTTTGAACAATTACAACTTGATGTTTTGACTCGTGAAGATGGCCCATATCCTGTGGGATCAGAGAAGAGAAGAAAAGTTTGCGAGAATAATGATCTTATTTTAGAACAATTATATGAGTACTCTCCAGATAATAGCAAACATTATGTAGATGAATTAAGAAAATTAAATGATCATTTGAAAACAACTACAAAACTTTAAGGCTGATTTTTTAGCCTTTTTTTCTTTTCGGATGAAACTATAATAGTAGTAGATATTAAATAAAGAGAGGTAACCGACGTGAAAGGTTTAAAACAATTTGTCCAATTTGATTTAGAAAGTTTCTTAGCAGATAAAGAAATCACATTTTTAGATTCAAAACCGTTTTACAATTATATTGATGGTAAAGCTACAGATGAGCTAGCTGGAATGAAATTAGAATGTGTGATTACAAAAGATAATACAAACTATAATAATAAAGAAATTAGTAATGAATATGAAAAGATATCGATTAAAATCCCTGGCGCTACTAAAGTTGGAATTCAGAGAGGTTCAAAATTAAAGATTCAAGGAACTGGAAAGGTTTGGGGGGATTATTCGCAAAACTTATCTATCGAAGCAACTAATGTTCAAGTGATTAAAGATGATAGATAATTTTCAAATAGTATCAAAAGAAAAAGAACTGGATAAACAACTATTGATGTTGTTTATCCTGTCTCTTTTGTTATTTATCATTCCATTTTTTAGATTAATAGCATTTGTTGTCTTTGTTTCTATAATTGTTTATTTTCTTTATAGATTTGATTTTATGAAGACAAAAAAAGATTTTTTTCGATTTATGATTTATAAGATTAAATTAGAAAGAGAATTGATAGATGCTAGATTTTATGTGAAATTGAGATCTAAAAAAGATGGACAGATCTTTGTTAAGCTGCCAAAAATTGAGATATTGAGAAAATCGGATTTTGTGATTATTGTAAAAATCAATAGTTCAATAGATAATTTTGAGAAGTTAGAAAAATTAGATCTTTCTCCTATTTTTCAAGGATTTAGGCAGATGATGGTATCTAATACTGAAGAAAGAAATCAACTAATTTTTAAATTAGAAAGAATAGATTTTGATCGTCAATTAAAGATTAGATCTATTGATGAATTAAATAAAATAAATTGGAGATCTGATAAAATTGTTATTGATCGTTTAACTTTGATCAATGCTTTTGCTCATCTTCTCTTGACTGGCCAAACTGGAGCAGGTAAAACATACGGATTATTATATCTCTTATTATGTTACAAAATGAAAAATGCAGATGTTTCTGTTTGCGATCCGAAACTTAGTGATTTAGCTGATCTTTCAAAAAAATTAGGTTGCAGATCTGCAACCTCTAAAGAAGAAATCATAGAAGAAATTAAAGAAACTTTTCTTGAATTAGAGAGAAGAAAGAAAAAACGAATAGAAGAAGGTTGGGCGATATCATCAGTTGCAACAGATAATGGATTGAGTTTGAAGATTTTGATAATAGATGAATTCGCTAGCTTACAAATAAAGTTGGATAAAAAAGAATTAGCTGAATTGTTAAATTATTTATATCAGATTATTCTTGAAGGTCGAGCATTGGGAGTTTTTGTAGTCTTAGGGTTGCAACAGGCAAATGCAACGGTCTTGCCTACTGCACTGCGAGAGCAATTTTCTTCCATCTTTGTATTAGGGAATAGCGGAGAACAGACAAAAAATGTTGCGTTCCAAGAGAAAGCGCAAAAAATCCCAGAATTTCCTTTGAAAACTGGGGAGGGTTGGTGCTTGAATTCCTCGGAGATAGATCTAAGATTTATCAGATTTCCTCATTTACTTTTTTTAAATGAATTGAAATAATGTTTACAACTAAAAAAAAAGAGAGTATAATTAAATAAGATGAAAAAGAAAAAGCATTCGCCAACCGCCAAGTATCTGAATGCTTTCACTTATTTTCTTCTATACAAAGATTATATCAGAAACAGATGTAAAAATCAACAGAACTAAATTAGAATAATTTGTATAGAAAAATAGTGAAAAGTTAAGGCGATGGCAAAGTGTTATCGCCTTTTTATCTACTTCTTTACTATAATA
>CAJNCY010000020.1 GCA_905221375.1 bacterium | reverse complement strand
GGTCCGTTGGTCAAGGGGTTAAGACACCGCCTTTTCACGGCGGTAACACGGGTTCGAATCCCGTACGGACTATGGTATGTTGCGGTTGAAACACTTGATGAAAAAAGTTTTAAAAAAGTTTCAAAAAAGTGTTGACAAGCGAAAGTAACTGTGATATACTAATATAGTTGTCACTTGAGAGAAGTGAGTGACAAAGACCTTTGAAAACTGAACAAGACGAACCAATGTGCAGGGCACTACAACTAAGGTTGTAGTACTGAACAATGAAAAAAACAATAAATCTGTCAGTGACAGAAATGAGTGAGAACTCAAACTTTTAATGAGAGTTTGATCCTGGCTCAGGACGAACGCTGGCGGCGTGCCTAATACATGCAAGTAGAACGCTGAAGGAGGAGCTTGCTCTTCTGGATGAGTTGCGAACGGGTGAGTAACGCGTAGGTAACCTGCCTGGTAGCGGGGGATAACTATTGGAAACGATAGCTAATACCGCATAAGAGTAGATGTTGCATGACATTTGCTTAAAAGGTGCAATTGCATCACTACCAGATGGACCTGCGTTGTATTAGCTAGTTGGTGGGGTAACGGCTCACCAAGGCGACGATACATAGCCGACCTGAGAGGGTGATCGGCCACACTGGGACTGAGACACGGCCCAGACTCCTACGGGAGGCAGCAGTAGGGAATCTTCGGCAATGGACGGAAGTCTGACCGAGCAACGCCGCGTGAGTGAAGAAGGTTTTCGGATCGTAAAGCTCTGTTGTAAGAGAAGAACGAGTGTGAGAGTGGAAAGTTCACACTGTGACGGTATCTTACCAGAAAGGGACGGCTAACTACGTGCCAGCAGCCGCGGTAATACGTAGGTCCCGAGCGTTGTCCGGATTTATTGGGCGTAAAGCGAGCGCAGGCGGTTAGATAAGTCTGAAGTTAAAGGCTGTGGCTTAACCATAGTACGCTTTGGAAACTGTTTAACTTGAGTGCAAGAGGGGAGAGTGGAATTCCATGTGTAGCGGTGAAATGCGTAGATATATGGAGGAACACCGGTGGCGAAAGCGGCTCTCTGGCTTGTAACTGACGCTGAGGCTCGAAAGCGTGGGGAGCAAACAGGATTAGATACCCTGGTAGTCCACGCCGTAAACGATGAGTGCTAGGTGTTAGACCCTTTCCGGGGTTTAGTGCCGCAGCTAACGCATTAAGCACTCCGCCTGGGGAGTACGACCGCAAGGTTGAAACTCAAAGGAATTGACGGGGGCCCGCACAAGCGGTGGAGCATGTGGTTTAATTCGAAGCAACGCGAAGAACCTTACCAGGTCTTGACATCCCTCTGACCGCTCTAGAGATAGAGCTTTCCTTCGGGACAGAGGTGACAGGTGGTGCATGGTTGTCGTCAGCTCGTGTCGTGAGATGTTGGGTTAAGTCCCGCAACGAGCGCAACCCCTATTGTTAGTTGCCATCATTTAGTTGGGCACTCTAGCGAGACTGCCGGTAATAAACCGGAGGAAGGTGGGGATGACGTCAAATCATCATGCCCCTTATGACCTGGGCTACACACGTGCTACAATGGCTGGTACAACGAGTCGCAAGCCGGTGACGGCAAGCTAATCTCTTAAAGCCAGTCTCAGTTCGGATTGTAGGCTGCAACTCGCCTACATGAAGTCGGAATCGCTAGTAATCGCGGATCAGCACGCCGCGGTGAATACGTTCCCGGGCCTTGTACACACCGCCCGTCACACCACGAGAGTTTGTAACACCCGAAGTCGGTGAGGTAACCGTAAGGAGCCAGCCGCCTAAGGTGGGATAGATGATTGGGGTGAAGTCGTAACAAGGTAGCCGTATCGGAAGGTGCGGCTGGATCACCTCCTTTCTAAGGATAAGGAACTGCGCATTGGTCTTGTTTAGTCTTGAGAGGTCTTGTGGGGCCTTAGCTCAGCTGGGAGAGCGCCTGCTTTGCACGCAGGAGGTCAGCGGTTCGATCCCGCTAGGCTCCATTGGTGAGAGATCACCAAGTAATGCACATTGAAAATTGAATATCTATATCAAATAGTAACAAGAAAATAAACCGAAACGCTGTAGTATTAAAAGAGTTTATGACTGAAAGGTCAAAAATAAGGTTAAGTTAATAAGGGCGCACGGTGGATGCCTTGGCACTAGGAGCCGAAGAAGGACGTGACAAACGACGATATGCCTTGGGTAGCTGTAAGTAAGCGATGATCCAGGGATTTCCGAATGGGGGAACCCAACAGGTACTACCTGTTACCCGCATCTGTTAAGGATGTGAGGAGGAAGACGCAGTGAACTGAAACATCTAAGTAGCTGCAGGAAGAGAAAGCAAAAGCGATTGCCTTAGTAGCGGCGAGCGAAACGGCAGAAGGGCAAACCGAAGAGTTTACTCTTCGGGGTTGTAGGACTGCAATGTGGACTCAAAGATTATAGAAGAATGATTTGGGAAGATCAGCCAAAGAGAGTAATAGCCTCGTATTTAAAATAGTCTTTGTACCTAGCAGTATCCTGAGTACGGCGGGACACGCGAAATCCCGTCGGAATCTGGGAGGACCATCTCCCAACCCTAAATACTCCCTAGTGACCGATAGTGAACCAGTACCGTGAGGGAAAGGTGAAAAGCACCCCGGGAGGGGAGTGAAATAGAACCTGAAACCGTGTGCCTACAACAAGTTCGAGCCCGTTAATGGGTGAGAGCGTGCCTTTTGTAGAATGAACCGGCGAGTTACGTTATGATGCGAGGTTAAGTTGAAGAGACGGAGCCGTAGGGAAACCGAGTCTGAATAGGGCGAATTAGTATCATGATGTAGACCCGAAACCATGTGACCTACCCATGAGCAGGTTGAAGGTGCGGTAAGACGCACTGGAGGACCGAACCAGGGCACGTTGAAAAGTGCTTGGATGACTTGTGGGTAGCGGAGAAATTCCAAACGAACTTGGAGATAGCTGGTTCTCTCCGAAATAGCTTTAGGGCTAGCGTCGACATTAAGATTCTTGGAGGTAGAGCACTGTTTGGGTGAGGGGTCCATCCCGGATTACCAATCTCAGATAAACTCCGAATGCCAATGAATTATGGTCGGCAGTCAGACTGCGAGTGCTAAGATCCGTAGTCGAAAGGGAAACAGCCCAGACCACCAGCTAAGGTCCCAAAATAATTGTTAAGTGGAAAAGGATGTGGGGTTGCACAGACAACTAGGATGTTAGCTTAGAAGCAGCTATTCATTCAAAGAGTGCGTAATAGCTCACTAGTCGAGTGACCCTGCGCCGAAAATGTACCGGGGCTAAAACAATTTACCGAAGCTGTGGATACCTTTATAGGTATGGTAGGAGAGCGTTCTATGTGTGATGAAGGTGTACCGTGAGGAGTGCTGGAACGCATAGAAGTGAGAATGCCGGTATGAGTAGCGAAAGACAGGTGAGAATCCTGTCCACCGTAAGACTAAGGTTTCCAGGGGAAGGCTCGTCCGCCCTGGGTTAGTCGGGACCTAAGGAGAGACCGAAAGGTGTATCCGATGGACAACAGGTTGATATTCCTGTACTAGAGTATGTAGTGATGGAGGGACGCAGTAGGCTAACTAAAGCAGACGATTGGAAGTGTCTGTCTAAGCAGTGAGGTGTGATATGAGTCAAATGCTTATATCTATAACATTGAGCTGTGATGGGGAGCGAAGTTTAGTAGCGAAGTTAGTGACGTCACACTGCCAAGAAAAGCTTCTAGCGTTTAAACATACTCTACCCGTACCGCAAACCGACACAGGTAGTCGAGGCGAGTAGCCTCAGGTGAGCGAGAGAACTCTCGTTAAGGAACTCGGCAAAATGACCCCGTAACTTCGGGAGAAGGGGTGCTGACTTTAAGTCAGCCGCAGTGAATAGGCCCAAGCAACTGTTTATCAAAAACACAGCTCTCTGCTAAATCGTAAGATGATGTATAGGGGGTGACGCCTGCCCGGTGCTGGAAGGTTAAGAGGAGTGCTTAGCGTAAGCGAAGGTATGAATTGAAGCCCCAGTAAACGGCGGCCGTAACTATAACGGTCCTAAGGTAGCGAAATTCCTTGTCGGGTAAGTTCCGACCCGCACGAAAGGCGTAATGATTTGGGCACTGTCTCAACGAGAGACTCGGTGAAATTTTAGTACCTGTGAAGATGCAGGTTACCCGCGACAGGACGGAAAGACCCCATGGAGCTTTACTGCAGTTTGATATTGAGTGTCTGTACCACATGTACAGGATAGGTAGGAGTCTATGAGATCGGGACGCCAGTTTCGAAGGAGACGTTGTTGGGATACTACCCTTGTGTTATGGCCACTCTAACCCGGATAGGTGATCCCTATCGGAGACAGTGTCTGACGGGCAGTTTGACTGGGGCGGTCGCCTCCTAAAAGGTAACGGAGGCGCCCAAAGGTTCCCTCAGAATGGTTGGAAATCATTCGCAGAGTGTAAAGGTATAAGGGAGCTTGACTGCGAGAGCTACAACTCGAGCAGGGACGAAAGTCGGGCTTAGTGATCCGGTGGTTCCGTATGGAAGGGCCATCGCTCAACGGATAAAAGCTACCCTGGGGATAACAGGCTTATCTCCCCCAAGAGTTCACATCGACGGGGAGGTTTGGCACCTCGATGTCGGCTCGTCGCATCCTGGGGCTGTAGTCGGTCCCAAGGGTTGGGCTGTTCGCCCATTAAAGCGGCACGCGAGCTGGGTTCAGAACGTCGTGAGACAGTTCGGTCCCTATCCGTCGCGGGCGTAGGAAATTTGAGAGGATCTGCTCCTAGTACGAGAGGACCAGAGTGGACTTACCGCTGGTGTACCAGTTGTCTTGCCAAAGGCATCGCTGGGTAGCTATGTAGGGAAGGGATAAACGCTGAAAGCATCTAAGTGTGAAACCCACCTCAAGATGAGATTTCCCATGATTTTATATCAGTAAGAGCCCTGAGAGATGATCAGGTAGATAGGTTAGAAGTGGAAGTGTGGCGACACATGTAGCGGACTAATACTAATAGCTCGAGGACTTATCCAAAGTAACTGAGAATATGAAAGCGCAAGGTTTTCTTGATTTGAATAGATATTCAATTTTGAGTAGGTATTACTCAGAGTTAAGTGACGATAGCCTAGGAGATACACCTGTACCCATGCCGAACACAGAAGTTAAGCCCTAGAACGCCGGAAGTAGTTGGGGGTTGCCCCCTGTGAGATATGGAAGTCGCTTAGCT
>CAJNCY010000019.1 GCA_905221375.1 bacterium | reverse complement strand
AAATTTCGCTTCATCTAGGTTGGTATCACTTTCATTACCACTTGGATCTACTGCCTTAATTTGTCGCGTCCATTTATTATCTGGATTATATGTTAAGTCATCTTTAACTTTACCTATCGTTTCCCTTGTGGTTTGATCTTGATTTACAATGCTTTCGATTTTAGGTACGGCACCACTTCCATACGTATTGGTAGTGTCATTAAAGAAATTCGTTAACTCATTAGTCCCTTGGTTAAAGGTCACTTTTTTCAATTTTCCACTATTGTCAGTAGCGCTAAATTCAACCTTAATGTTATCACCTGCGTAGAACAAGTAGTAACCCTTACCATCTTTCTCAGGCTCTTTACCATCGATTGTGACTTTGTATCTTACATGTGGTTTTTCAGTTTCCTTGGTAATTGCAACTGTTCTTTCATCTGATGTCAACGTTTCATTACGATTCGTTACAGGATTAGGGAATTCCTTGCTTTGTTTAACAGTTACATTTCCTGTTGGAAGCAAGCCGTTACTATCTGCTAGTTCATTTGCAGAAAACGTAACTCTTCCGGTATTATCTGCCGTTTTCGGTGGAAGTTGTCTGCCATCGATTGTTAAGGTAACTTTCGCACCTGGTAAAGCGTCTGTTACAGTAATATCACGGCTTGGAAGTCCTCCTGTATTGGATAGTTGAGTCGAAATTTGTGGTGGGTTTGGTCTGACTTTGATAGTTACAGGAACGTTTGTAGCATTTCTTGGTTTATCCGTTGAACCTTGTGGTAAAGTAACTTTGACTTCTTTCTTATAGATACCCGGAGATGAAGCATCTGGTGCAGATACCCAAGTATAATCTGTGCCAGTTGGAATTGCTACACTAGAGTCAGAATTTTTAACTGCATTGCTCGGATTGGAAATAATATCATTGAGCGGAGTTGTATTCCCAACCGTTGTAACATACTCTTGCTTGGCTACTGGATCAACTACTGTATAATTAAAGGTTACTGTACTTGTGAGGGCAGGATTTGCAGTTGTTACATCACCAAGTCGCCCTTTTGGATAAGTTGCTATTGCTTTATAGGTCGTGCTGTGGGTTGTAGCTGAATCTGCAGTTGTATGCCACACGCTACTAAAGGCTGGAGAGCCATCTTGTTTACGTACAGGTGTTGAGCGATTATCATTCAGTTGATACTCATAAGCAAATGTAGTCCCTGAAGGAAGAGGATTCGGCGACACCTTAGCATCATTATTTATATAGAAGCTTGAATATCCACCGATATTATTAGCATAGCTACCACCAACAGTTACATCCTTTCCTGGAACTGCTTTAAAGGCATAGAACTTACCTGGAACTCCATTGTTAGTTTTAGTCTCAATTTTTTGATAAACTGTGTACTTATATGTTAGATCTGTAGTAGTTTTATCTGGGTGAGTTACCGTTAAGGTTGCAGTCCGAGGGTTCACGCCGTCTTTCATCGCTTCCATTGTAGGAGCTTGACCTTGTTTCCATGCAAACGTTGTCCCACTAGGGAAGTCAGATGCTCCGCCAACTGTGCGCACAAGACTTCTTGGATCTATCTTAGATAAAGGCTCGTCGCTAACTGCATAAAAGTGCTCAGTTGTTTTCTCTACACCATACTTAACATTGTTTGTGACTGTATCCGTGGTTCTATCACGATAAGTAATGGTAACATCTCCATTATTAGCTACACTGATAGAACCTTCTTCAGTTCCTTTTTTGTAGTCTGTACTTGAGAGAACGTTTGCATTGGCTGCTTTAAAGTTAGCCAATACTTGATCTTTTTCCGCCTGACTCAGATTTGTCGTATTATTAACTGCGACAGTCGCACCGCTTATAGGCGATTGACGCTCATTAAATCCGTGAATATGAATATCCGTATGATTCATTGTTCGTTGTGCGGAAGTATCATCAGCACCATACTCCATCTTATATTTTCCAGGAGCCATTGGTTTCCAGCCATTTTCCCGACCAATCGTACCATAAATACGGGTTGTCCACTGCTTATTGTTATAAACATACTCTTTATTGAGTCCTGTTTTAGGATCTCGTATAAGAGTCGCAAAGTTGATTTGTCCAGGTAAATTTTCAGCGTTTAAACCATTAACGTACTGACTGTCTCCAGTATAAAATAGTCTCAAAGCCTTATCATCTCTAAATACAATATTGAAATTTACAGGATCATCATTGAAAACATGAATTGATTCTGGCATCTCAACAGTAGGAGGATTATCTGTTGCGCGTCCCTGATTTCTCACAGCATCGTTTTGACTTCCTGCTCTACCTGTATGGACATAAGAGGTCATCAAATTCGTGTAATTACCAGAAACATTCGTACTTGTAAACGGTTGACTACTTGTAGCAACTCGGGCATCTAATCTAGCATTGCTTGATTTTTCATTTACAGTGGCATGAACTTCAATCGTTGCCTCTAAATTTCTATTTAAATCATGACGTTTGCTAAACACGTACTCATTGCCAGAACCACCACGTTTCTCCATCGGTTGACCATTAAAAGTAACACGTGTGATGGTCGTATTTGGATCCACATTGGCAAGTAAACCAGCATAATTCAGGGCATTATCTGAGTGCATATTGATACGCCAAATTACTTCATGAGTATTCTTATTGTACTGACCTGATTCAAGCGAAGCCGATGTTCTATTGCTAGCAAACGTGTTCGTGATTAACGAAGTAGGCAAAGCTCTAGGATGTGCCCCATTGCCCATACGTTGACCATTTCGTGCATCACGCGTACCTGAATTGACTCTCAACACGGCATTAGCAATCGAGTTACGAGCAGAGGTCGCTAGTTTTACAGTTTCGGTCAAATCTGCCTTAGGATTAGCAAGAGCTGTCTCGATAGCAGTCACCGCAGCATTCACTTTCGCTATAGCTGCATCACTATTAGGTAAACCGACCGCTTTTGCTAGGTACTCACCCATTTCAGCTGAAAGTTTGGTTAACTTCTTACGATTTTCATCCTGTTGTTTAGCTGAAACTTCCGATGTTGCTATGGCACCAGCAGTCACTCCTGCCAAACTACTTATTTCTGCATTCGTATCAACCAAACCTTTTTCCAATTTAGCTGATTCCAATACAGGAGCACCTAGCTTAGAGGCAGATAACCCTTCTTTAGCCAACTGACTTTCTTTTGACACAGACTCTGCTTTTCCAGAAGTCTCAGAAGCAGTAGTAGAATGTACACTATTGTCTGAAGCCACCATCGACTGACTAGAACTTACAGAGGTACTTGCTGAGACGCTAGCTGAAGTTGATGCGCTTTCTGAGGCACTTGTTGACATACTAGCAGAAGAACTAACGCTAGCTGATAGACTAGTGGATATTGATTCTGAGCTAGATACACTCTCGCTTACTGAATGAGACAGACTTGCCGAATTCTCCGCATCCACTTTTGCAGTTGTACCAAGGACAACTGTATCATGCGTTGCTAAAGCATCTGAACTATCTAACGTTTTTTCAAGGGCTACCGCTTCGTTTGCAAAAACTTTTGTCTGAGTAGCAACAGCCCCACCTAATACGGCACCTGTTGCCGCAATACCTCTTATAATATCAAGACCTGTAATCGTTTGATTAGTTTGGTTTTCTACTACTTCGGTCATAACCTGAGTAGTATCCACACCACCACGTAGAACCTTGAATAAGCCAAAAAGAGAGGTTGAGGCTCTCAACCAATGCTTACCGGATTTTACCAGTTTGTATCGAGTCACACGATCAGTTTCGCGATATTGACCCTTTTGACGTCTGAAAAACATTTATTTTTTTCCTCCAAAAAAATTGCTATAGTAATTAGTTTAATGCAATCGTTTCCCATTATACACAAATTATCATAGTAAGTCAACTTGTTTTTAATATATTTTGCTAAAAAAAAAAAAGCATTTTTTTCCTTGTTTTGTATGGATTCTTCATTGATAAACAAAATTAATATACTAGATAACTGAATCCCTTATTGGCTAGGATATAAAAAAGAGAAATCCATTATTTTTGCCGACGAATACGTCATACTTATCCAAAATTAAAAAGAGCATCATTTTCCTTTGGATAGACATATATATTATATATTATCCAAGGAACTCTTCGATGTTTTCATTATGATTAAGAGATAGTAAATTTCAAAGTATATAGTTTAACTACGATATTTCTTGAGCAAGCTGGCAAGCAAAAAGGTTGCACTTTAGTAATGCAAATAGCTCGACCTACTAACTCTTACAAGAAAAGCCCACATGAAAAAGCCCAAGAATTGATAGCATTCCTGGACTTTTCTTATTAGAATATTTAAATCAACCAATATAAAGGTTAGCGATTGTTATACTAGGACACGGAGTTTGGCAAATCGATTCCATTTACAAAACGTAGTTAGTAAAGCAGTTAGCTAGTTCGCTTCCTTACCATTACGACGGAAAAATCCACCAATCGATAATATTCGTGGATTTTTCTTAGTGAAGCGTTTAGGTAGACCGCCATAGAGGTTACCTATTATTAGATTACGACACTGAGTTTGGCAAATCGATTTCATTTGCCAAACGTAGTTAGCAAAGCAGTTAGCTAGACTGCTCACTACCAGTTACGACGTAAAGTTTTACGAATCGACATTATTCGTAAAACTTTACTAGTGGAGCGCCTAGCCAAGTTCCATAGAAACTTGGCGTTAGTTACTTAGATTGTTATACAATCAAGTAACTTTGGCGATCTACATCTTCTCCTCCAACTCTACGTCTGGATACTTATCCGCAAACCAGCGGAGGGCAAAGTCATTTTCAAAGAGGAAGACTGGTTGGTCAAAACGGTCTTTAGCCAAGATATTTCGGCTTGATGACATCCGTTCATCCAAGTCCTCAAGCTTGATCCAACGAACGGTCTTTTTACCCATTGGGCTCATAACCACTTCCGCATTGTATTCGCCTTCCATACGGTGTTTAAAGACTTCAAACTGGAGTTGACCAACAGCTCCCAGCATATACTCACCTGTTTGGTAATTCTTATAAAGCTGAATGGCTCCTTCTTGCACCAATTGCTCAATCCCCTTGTGGAAGGATTTTTGTTTCATGACATTCTTGGCAGAAACTTTCATGAAAATTTCAGGAGTAAAGGTTGGCAGGGGTTCAAATTCAAACTTGTTTTTACCAACCGTCAAGGTATCCCCAACCTGATAAGTGCCTGTATCGTATACACCGATAATATCACCTGCTACAGCATTGGTCACATTCTCACGACTTTCCGCCATAAACTGAGTGACATTTGACAGCTTAGCTCCCTTACCAGTACGAGGCAGGTTGACACTCATACCACGCTCAAATTCACCCGATACGATACGGACAAAGGCAATACGGTCACGGTGACGAGGGTCCATATTAGCTTGGATTTTAAAGACAAATCCTGAGAAATCCTTGTCATAAGGATCGACAATTTCACCGTCTGTTTTTTTGTGTCCATGTGGGTCTGGAGCAAACTTGAGGAAGGTTTCAAGGAAGGTCTGAACACCAAAGTTAGTAAGAGCCGAACCAAAGAAGACAGGTGTCAATTCTCCAGCTAGAATAGCTTCCTCTGAAAACTCATTCCCAGCTTCATTTAAAAGTTCAATATCATCCTTGACTTGCTCGTAGAAAGGATTGCTACCAAAAAGCTTGTCCCCATCTTCTAGACTGGCAAAACGCTCATCCCCTTTATAGAGCTCCAAGCGTTGGTTATAAAGGTCATAGAGCCCCTCAAAGGCTTTCCCCATCCCGATTGGCCAGTTCATCGGATAACTCGCAATACCCAAGACTTCTTCCAATTCTTGCAAGAGATCCAAAGGCTCACGACCGTCACGGTCTAGCTTGTTCATAAAGGTAAAGACTGGAATACCACGGTGTTTGACAACCTCAAACAATTTCTTGGTTTGAGCCTCAATACCCTTGGCAGAGTCCACAACCATGACCGCAGCATCCACCGCCATCAAGGTACGATAGGTATCTTCTGAGAAATCCTCATGCCCTGGTGTGTCAAGGATATTCACGCGCTTACCATCGTAGTCAAACTGCATAACAGATGAAGTAACGGAAATCCCACGCTGCTTCTCGATATCCATCCAGTCAGACTTGGCAAAAGTCCCAGTTTTCTTTCCTTTTACGGTACCAGCCTCACGAATCTCGCCCCCAAAGTAGAGCAACTGCTCAGTAATGGTTGTTTTCCCCGCGTCCGGGTGGGAGATGATGGCAAAAGTACGACGTTTCTTAATTTCTTCTTGAATATTCATAAGTTCTCTTTCTTTGATTCTCTATTTTTCTTGTTTCAATAGCTAAGAATGATTTCTACATTGGATTTTACCATTCCTTTCAACACTCCATTATATCGGATTTTAGCATTTTTTTCAATTTCTATTTTATATTGAATAAAAGCTTTCCCTTGTAGTCAAATAGATAGAAAACTGTGACAATTCTAGCAAAAATGATATAATAAAAGAAAAAGGAGAAGCAATCATGTTCAAGGAATTTGGTTTAACTAATTTAGAAGTAACAAAAGATGATATTTACAAGAATCCAAGCAACCCTATTTTGCGCATGTATGATGACGATGAATTAATTGGAACCTTTAGTATTCTAACTGGAGAAGTATTGGAAAATTTGGACTTGGCAGACTATGACATTCGTTTTGCTCAAAAGCAAATTGAGTTGAACCGCGATAACTATCTTGAAACATGGAAGGATTACGTGGGATTACTACATGCCTAAATATTCTTTCCTAAAGTATGGTATTGAAATTCGTCCTAACGAACATAACCATAAAGGTCAAAAAGCACATATTCACATTTATATCCACGGAGAAGAGGTCGGCTCAATGTTTCTGAACGGTGAACTGAGAGATGGTAAAGTAAAAGCAAAAGACCTAAAAATGATAAGGCAATATGTTTTAGAAAATGCAGATGAACTTCAGGCTTTATGGAATGAATACCAAAAAAGTGCATATTAAAATAAAAGAATTTTAGTTTGCTAATGCACGATAGACAAAACCTAGCGAGCAATTTTAATGCCTGCTACTCAGTTTCTAATCAACCTATCCAAATACTAGGGAGCCTAATGCCCCTTGCAATTTTTAAAATAAATGTTACTATAAATATAGAAAAAGGGGTTGCGTCAACAACACCCCACAGAGCCGTTTAAGACGGCGCCTGTAGTTACATAACTAAAAAATAGCTCGTCAACTCGCCAAAGTTAGGACGGCTATTTTTTTGTCTCTTTCAAAAACCCGTTCTCCATCCTCCACTTGTCTTTTTTCACCTTTCCCTCCCTTATTTATAGGAAAATATGGTAAAATAGAACAGACTAAAAATCATCATTTCACGAAAGGATGCAAGATGAAAATTACGCAAGAAGAGGTAACACACGTTGCCAATCTTTCAAAATTAAGATTCTCTGAAGAAGAAACTGCTGCCTTTGCGACTACCTTGTCTAAGATTGTTGACATGGTTGAGTTGCTAAGCGAAGTCGACACAACTGGTGTCGCACCTACTACGACCATGGCTGACCGCAAGACTGTACTCCGCCTCGATGTGGCCGAAGAAGGTACAGACCGTGACCGCCTGTTTAAAAACGTACCTGAAAAAGACAACTACTATATCAAGGTACCAGCTATCCTAGACGATGGAGGAGATGCCTAATGACTTTTAATAACAAAACTATTGAAGACTTGCACAATCTCCTTGTTTCTAAGGAAATTTCTGCAACTGAATTGACCCAAGCAACTCTTGAAGATATCCAATCTCGCGAGACAGCTATCAACGCTTTCGTTACCATCGCTGAAGAGCAAGCCCTTGCTCAAGCTAAAGCTATTGATGAAGCTGGAATTGACGCTGACGATGTCCTTTCAGGAATTCCACTTGCAGTTAAGGATAACATCTCTACAGACGGTATTCTCACAACGGCTGCCTCAAAAATGCTCTACAACTACGAGCCTATCTTTGATGCGACAGCCGTTTCCAATGCAAAAGCTAAAGGCATGATTGTCGTAGGGAAAACCAACATGGACGAATTTGCTATGGGTGGTTCAGGGGAAACTTCACACTACGGAGCAACTAAAAATGCTTGGGACCAAAACAAGGTTCCTGGTGGTTCATCAAGTGGTTCTGCCGCAGCTGTAGCTTCAGGTCAAGTTCGCTTGTCACTGGGTTCTGATACTGGTGGTTCTATCCGCCAGCCTGCTGCCTTCAACGGGATCGTTGGTCTCAAACCAACCTACGGAACAGTTTCTCGTTTCGGTCTCATTGCCTTCGGTAGCTCATTAGATCAAATCGGACCTTTCGCACCAACTGTTAAAGAAAATGCCCTCTTGCTCAATGCTATTGCCAGCCAAGATGCTAAAGACTCTACTTCTGCTCCTATCCGCATTACCGACTTTACTTCAAAAATCGGTCAAGACATCAAGGGCATGAAAATTGCTTTGCCTAAGGAATACCTTGGTGAAGGGATTGACCCAGAGGTTAAGGAAACTATCCTGAATGCCGCTAAACACTTTGAAAAATTGGGTGCTATCGTTGAAGAAGTCAGCCTGCCTCACTCTAAATACGGTGTTGCCGTTTACTACATCATCGCTTCATCAGAAGCCTCATCAAACTTGCAACGTTTTGACGGTATCCGTTACGGCTACCGCGCAGAAGATGCAACCAACCTTGATGAAATCTATGTAAACAGCCGTAGCCAAGGTTTCGGTGAAGAAGTGAAACGCCGTATCATGCTTGGAACTTTCAGCCTTTCATCAGGTTACTACGATGCCTACTACAAGAAAGCTGGACAGGTCCGTACCCTCATCATCCAAGATTTCGAACAAGTCTTTGCGGATTACGATTTGATTTTGGGTCCAACTGCTCCAAGTGTTGCCTATGACTTGGATTCTCTCAACCACGATCCAGTTGCTATGTACTTAGCTGACCTCTTGACCATTCCAGTCAACTTAGCTGGTCTCCCAGGAATTTCGATTCCTGCTGGATTCTCTCAAGGTTTACCAGTCGGGCTCCAATTAATTGGTCCTAAGTACTCTGAGGAAACCATTTACCAAGCTGCTGCTGCCTTTGAAGCAACAACAGACTACCACAAACAACAACCCGTGATTTTTGGAGGTGACAACTAATGAACTTTGAAACAGTCATTGGACTTGAAGTCCACGTAGAGCTCAACACCAATTCAAAAATCTTCTCACCTACTTCTGCCCACTTTGGAAATGACCAAAATGCCAACACCAACGTGATTGACTGGTCTTTCCCAGGAGTACTTCCGGTTCTCAATAAAGGTGTTGTCGATGCCGGTATCAAGGCTGCTCTCGCCCTCAATATGGACATCCACAAAAAGATGCACTTTGACCGCAAGAATTACTTCTATCCTGACAATCCAAAAGCCTACCAAATTTCTCAGTTTGATGAACCAATTGGTTACAATGGATGGATTGAAGTGGAGCTAGAAGACGGTACAACTAAGAAAATCGGTATCGAACGTGCTCACTTGGAAGAAGACGCTGGTAAAAACACTCACGGTACAGATGGCTACTCTTATGTTGACCTCAACCGCCAGGGGGTGCCATTGATTGAGATTGTATCTGAAGCCGACATGCGTTCTCCTGAAGAAGCCTATGCTTATCTAACCGCCCTCAAGGAAGTCATCCAGTACGCTGGCATTTCTGACGTTAAGATGGAGGAAGGTTCGATGCGTGTAGATGCCAACATCTCCCTTCGTCCTTATGGTCAAGAAAAATTCGGTACCAAAACTGAGTTGAAAAACCTTAACTCCTTCTCTAACGTCCGTAAAGGTCTTGAATACGAAGTCCAACGTCAGGCTGAAATCCTTCGTTCAGGTGGTCAAATCCGCCAAGAAACCCGCCGTTACGATGAAGCGAATAAGGCAACCATCCTCATGCGTGTTAAAGAAGGGGCTGCAGACTACCGCTACTTCCCAGAACCAGACCTACCACTCTTTGAAATCTCAGATGAGTGGATCGAAGAAATGCGTACAGAGTTACCAGAGTTTCCAAAAGAACGTCGTGCTCGCTATGTGGCCGACCTTGGCTTATCAGACTATGATGCCAGCCAGTTGACTGCAAATAAAGTCACTTCTGACTTCTTTGAAAAAGCTGTTGCCCTTGGTGGTGATGCCAAACAAATTTCTAACTGGCTTCAAGGTGAGGTTGCTCAATTCTTGAACGCAGAAGGTAAGACACTGGAACAAATCGAATTGACACCAGAAAACTTGGTCGAAATGATTGCCATCATCGAAGACGGTACTATCTCTTCTAAGATTGCCAAGAAAGTCTTTGTCCACCTGGCTAAAAATGGCGGTGGCGCGCGTGAATACGTGGAAAAAGCAGGTATGGTTCAAATCTCAGATCCAGCTGTCTTGATTCCAATTATCCACCAAGTCTTTGCCGATAACGAAACTGCCGTTGCCGACTTCAAGTCAGGCAAACGTAACGCAGACAAGGCCTTTACAGGATTTCTTATGAAAGCAACCAAAGGCCAAGCCAACCCACAAGTCGCCCTTAAACTACTTGCCCAAGAATTGGCGAAGTTGAAAGAAGATTAAAAAAATAATCTCCAGATTAGGAACTATTAGCGAGTTCTCTAGTCTGGAGATTTTTCAATATACTTCGTTATCGGGTGGTTACCTTACATACGACTTGACAATCCTACTAAAAAAGCCCTTCCCCTAAGAATAGGGAAAAGGCTTTTCTTGAGGCTCTATAATATTTGTAGTGGGTAAATCCCCTATAGATCTTATGGAGCCTATTTTTGTGTAGAAAAAAGTCCCATA
>CAJNCY010000018.1 GCA_905221375.1 bacterium | reverse complement strand
TATCAAAAAAGAAAGGACGAAATGTGTCCTTTCTCGAGCTTAGCTTTTCTTCAACCCACTACAGTTGACAAAGAGCCTTTATTATCTATAATAAAGAGCATCCTCTATAAAAAGATAAAAAAACTAGGAGATTGTTCTCCTAGTCTTATTTATATATTGGTATTATACCAACTCACCACTTCCGTTTACAGTGTAACCGTCAGGAGTAGTTGTATTTACAAGTAATGCACCTGAAGCATTTAGGTAGTACCAGTGACCACTTACGTATTTCCAGCCAGTTTGCATTGCACCTGCACCATCTAGGTAGTACCAGTGACCACCTACATATTTCCAACCTTTTTGCATTGCGCCTGAACCATCTAGGTAGTACCAAGTTCCGTTGTCTTTAACCCAACCTGTTTGCATGATACCATCTTTATCTAGGTAGTACCAAGTTCCGTTGTCTTTAAGCCATCCAGTTGCTTTAGTTCCTTGAGCATCTTTCACATAAGTCCATTGACCTTTATCGTTTTTAACCCATACTGCTTTAAATTCTGCTGGAGCTGGTTTTGCTGGATGAATTCCATCACGGTCATTTGTAACTGTTGCTGGACGGATTGAGAATGTTGCAGGGACATTACCAGCAACTGCTGTAACATGACCAGTATATGAATCTTCTGCGTATCCAGCTGGAACATTCAAACGATATGTAACGTCTGCATTTGGTTCAACATCTGCCAATTTAGCAACACCATTAGCATCTGTTGTTACTGATGGTACTGCTTTACCTTTAACAAGGAAATCAACAGTAGCACCTGGTACTGGTTTACCAGTTGAAAGATCGATAACTGTGATAGTAACTGTACCTTTTGTATGTGATGGAGTACCATAACCGTTGTCGTTAGAACCTAGTGGTGCAGTAGCTGGTTTTTCATTAGCTGGTTTTGCTGGTCTGTAATTTCTTGCATCAAATGTCTCTGGGTTATTACCTTGAGCAGGTTGACCAACAGGTGCAGTAACTAGTTTACCTGTTGCTGGATCTACCATACCAGGTTTAAGAACTGCATTATCTGCTGAAACAGCTTGTACAGCACCAAATGCTGCAAGAGCGACTGCGCTTGTCAATAAAACTTTTTTCATCGTTTTATCTCCTTTGTTTTTCATTATATATTTTTTCGTAAGACTATCTTACTACCATACAGTATATAAATATTTGCAGGATTTGTCAAGAGTTTTCTTATGTTTTTTAAACTTTTTACCTATTTCTTCGAAAAAAGGAGAAGAAAACTAACTCACGAAAAAATTCCCCCTGAAATACTCTAGCCTCCAAGTTGACATTTCGCAACTACTCATCCCTCAGATGATATCTTTTATATCTAAACTATATAGATAGTTAGACAGAACTTACTTCCTTGGTATTATCTTACAAACCCTTGTAAAAGTCAAGTAAAAACGGCAAGTATTTGGATAACACTTGCCATTTCATAAACTTTCTACTATATAAAGATTGAACTCATAATAAAGCCTCAAATTCAGCGACGGTCATTCCCAATTGCTGGCTGGCAACCTCAGGTGTTAGAAGACCTTGGCGAACTAGATTTACTAAACCTACTTTTAACCCCTCTTTGATTCCCTCTGCACGGCCACGTTCTAAGCCTTTTTCTTCAGCTTGCTCCAAGGCATAGTCATGAGCCAATAATGCTTGTTCTTCTCGCATACGTAGTTGACTAAACATTTTCCTGTCCTCCTCGGACCAGCTCTTGTAGTCCAGCAGTTGATCTGCCTGGCTGATGGCTCGCTCGGGTTCTTGGGTAAAGGGCTTATTACCGAAAAACTCCAACCACTGCTTGCGAATCCTATCTTTGCTGGTTTCTCTGTATTTTTTTAGTTCCAAGAATGCCATCTTGACTATTAGTGCTAGTCTTACAACAACGCCTCAAACTCAGCGACAGTCATACCTAATTGCTGGCTAGCTACCTCAGATGTCAGAAGACCTTGGCGTACTAAATTTACTAAACCTACTTTTAATCCCTCTTCAATACCTTCCGCTCTAGCAGTTTCCAAGGCATAGTCATGAGCCAATAATGCCTGTTCTTCACGCATACGTAGTTGACTAAACATCTTCCTGTCCTCCTCAGACCAGCTCTTGTAGTCCAGCAGTTGATCTGCCTGGCTGATGGCTCGCTCAGGTTGTTGGGTAAAGGGCTTGTTCCCGAAAAACTCCAACCACGGTTTGCGAACCTTATCTTTACTGGTTTCTCTGTATTTTTTGAGTTCCAAGAAAGCCATCTTGACTAGATGGTGTTCTTGTCCATTATTGGTGATGGTTAAGACTTCACCTGTCGTGTCCTCTCGCATACTAAAGCTGTGAAAAGCCAAGTCATCTTGGAAGTAGTTGCTGTCCACAATAGCAATAGCGTATACTGGGGCAATGTGTTTGTAGCTCTGGTGAGTATCACCTTCACGCTGACGAATTTTTTCTAGGTTTTGATTGACCTGACTGCACAAATAAGCCCACAGGCGATTGATGAAAAAATTCTGATGATGCACCTGAATCTCAATAATTACTTGAGTGCCATTGTCCAACTCCGCCAAGACGTCTATACTGGTATAGAAATCCTGGGCCGAGTAAGGCATGGAAGGCAAGACATGAATATTGCTTCCCTCTAAAATAGTTACATTTTTGGCTGGCAAGTCCAGCATATCGCGAATAAATTGACAAGTGATTTCTGGATTGCTAAAGATTTTCTTAGCAACCAAGTCATTGGTTGGGCTGATGCCCGGATGTCTTAGAATCATCCTTTTCCTCCTTTTATTATACCACAGTTTTATACTCAATGAAAATCAAAGAGCAAACTAGGAAACTAGCCGCAGGCTGTACTTGAGTACGGCAAGGCGACGTTGACGTGGTTTGAATTTGATTTTCGAAGAGTATTAAATCTAGTTTTACTAGATTCACTGACTCTATCTATTTATTCGCAAAATAGACGAAAAAAACCTGAGAATCATCTCAGGCTTGGTCATTAAATCTTTTTCTCAATACTGAAAAGTGGAGAAAGTGGGCGTTTTTCATGGATACGTACAATAGCATCCCCTAAGAGATGAGCGATTGAAATCTGCTCAATCTTATCAATCAAACGCTCTTCTGGGAGATAGATAGTGTCCAAAACAACCAATTTCTTAATAGCTGATTTTTGGATATTGTCCATAGCAGGACCAGAGAGAACTGGGTGCGTACAGCTTGCATAGACTTCAACAGCACCAGCTTCCGCAAGAGCATCTGCCGCATGACAAATCGTTCCAGCCGTATCAATCATATCATCAATCAAGATACAAGTCTTGCCTTCAACCTTACCGATGATGTTCATGACTTCACTGGTATTCATCTTATCAACGCTACGACGTTTGTCAATGATAGCAATAGATGTTTTCAAAAATTCTGCCAACTTACGGGCACGAGTCACCCCTCCATGGTCTGGGCTGACAACCACATAGTCAGAACCAACCATGCCACGACGCTCAAAATAATCCGCAATCAGAGGAGCTCCCATCAAGTGATCCACGGGAATATCAAAGAATCCTTGAATCTGCGCAGCATGCAAGTCGATGGTCAATAAACGATCCACTCCAGCTACTTCAAGCATATTTGCGACAAGTTTTGAAGTGATTGGCTCACGCGCTCTCGCCTTTCTATCCTGACGTGCATACCCATAGTAAGGCATGACAACATTGACAGATTCTGCACTCGCACGCTTCAAAGCATCCACCATAATCAAAATTTCAAGCAGATTGTCATTTACAGGCGAGCTAGTTGATTGTAGGATAAAGACGTGTTTCCCACGGATTGATTCTTCGATGTTGACCTGAATCTCTCCATCTGAAAATTGGCGAACACTTGATTTCCCCAACTCTATCCCAATCTCCTGCGCCACACGTTCTGCCAATTCTTTATTAGAAGAAAGGGCAAACAGCTTTAAATCAGAAAAAGACATGATTTCCTCCGGTATATATGTATCGCTTGTGCTTTTCACAAGATTTTCCATCTACCATTGTAGCGCTTTTTACACTATTTTTCAATCAAAAATAAAAGAAGGGCACCATATTTGTACCCTTGCATCATTCTTTTGAAAAATATTCTAGTTCATTATCTCATCGTTCTTCTCAACAAAACGATAAGCCTGATAAAAACCATAGAGAGCAATAGCCGTAACCACTGGAATCGCTAAGGGCAACTCTGTCTCCAACTCCACAAAAGGAGAGTTAAACAAGAAATGAGTTCCCAAGGCTAAACCTAGGAAAATAAGCCCCTGTTTCTTGCCAACCTTCTGTTCTTTATAGGCTCTGTAAAGCAAGTAAACACCTACTACAGCTAGACCTGAAAAAGTCCAGTGAGAAGCAATCCCTGAGATGATACGCTCTAAAATTCTCGAAATAGTAAAGTCAAAGCCCTCTGGCAAATCTGTACGAATATAGCCAATATCCTCAATCATTTGGAATCCCAAACCAGAAGCAATCCCAAGTAAAAACAAAGATTTTAATTTTCGCACAGGAACCAAAGCCAAAACAAAAACAAGTGGCAATAATTTCAAGGGTTCTTCTACTAAAGGAGCCACAATCGCACTTTCAAAGGCATTTAAAAATGCACTATCTGGGAAAAGAACGCCCAGTAAATCATGGATATAGGTATTCGCAAAGCTAGATAGCCAGCCTGAAAGGAACATCCCTCCCAATAAAGACAAGATCAAGGAGTTCTTTGGTAATTCCCATTTTTTCCCAATACGGAAAAGGAAATAAAGAGCCGGAATCATGTAAAAGAGAGCTAGAAAGATAGAAACTCCCATTAGTCCATATTCCGCACCTGACATCGAACCGTCCGTATAGTAGATGGTTTCATATTGTAAACCAATACATAGCAATAAGATAAAAATAAATAAAATGCTGTTTTTCTTCATACACTTTCTTTCTAAATGAAGTATTTATAATTCTACGACTATCATACTTCCTGTATCCACATCGTAAATAGCACCAGAGATAATGACATCATCTGGTATTAGGGGAGACTCGATAAGGAGTTGCATATCCTCTCGCACACTCTCCTCTATATCTTGGAAGGGCAAAAAGTCCTGGTCTGACACATCGACACCTAGTTCCTCTTTCAGATACTCCTGAAAAGGACCATTTTCAAAGGTCTGAGCACCACAGTCTGTATGATGCAGTACTACAATCTCTCTTGTCCCCATTTGTTGCTGGGAAATAACTAGCGAACGAATCATGTCCTCAGTCACTCGACCACCTGCATTCCGCAAGATATGAGCATCCCCAAGTGCCAAGCCCAGAGCTTGCGCAACGTGCAGACGTGAGTCCATACAGGTCACAATGGCTACTCTGGTTTTGGGTTTAAGTGGCAGATTTAACTGCCCATGTAGGGCAACATAAGCCTGATTGGCTTGCATAAACTGTTCAAAATACGACACGATTCCCTCCTCGAAAATTTGATAGTCAAATATTTCTCCTATCTTATCATTTTTAAAAGGATTTGTCACGGATTATGCAAAGACCTTTTTCAAAACTTCCTGAATCGTTGTTACGCCAATGACCTGAATTTCCTTAGGCGGAGTGATTCCTGTCAAGGAATTCTTAGGTACATAAATCTTAGTAAATCCCAGTTTAGCAGCTTCGTTAATGCGTTGTTCGATACGATTTACGCGCCGAATTTCTCCAGTCAAACCTAGTTCTCCTACAAAACATTCCTGAGGATTGGTTTGCTTGTCTTTATAGCTCGAAGCAATGGCAACAGCAACGGCCAAGTCAATGGCAGGTTCATCCAATTTGACACCGCCAGCAGATTTGAGATAAGCATCCTGATTTTGCAAGAGAAGACCTGCCCGCTTTTCCAAAACAGCCATAATCAGACTCGCACGATTAAAATCAAGTCCTGTCGTCGTACGCTTAGCATTTCCAAACATGGTCGGTGTCACCAAAGCCTGAACCTCCGCCAAAATCGGACGCGTCCCTTCCATAGTCACAACGATTGACGAACCAGTCGCCCCATCCAAACGCTCCTCTAGGAAAACTTGACTCGGATTGAGCACCTCAACCAAACCGCCCGACTGCATCTCAAAGATCCCAATCTCATTAGTGGAGCCAAAACGGTTTTTGACCGCTCTTAAAATACGGAAAGTATGATGGCGTTCCCCTTCAAAGTAAAGCACCGTATCCACCATATGCTCCAACATTCTCGGCCCAGCCAAGGTTCCTTCCTTGGTCACATGCCCTACGATAAAGATGGCAATGTTATTGGTTTTGGCCAGCTGCATAAGTTCAGCCGTTACCTCACGCACTTGAGAAACAGATCCCTGCACCCCTGAAATCTCAGGAGACATAATAGTCTGAATGGAGTCAATAATGAGGAAGTCTGGTTGGATGCGCTCCACCTCAGCTCGAACACTCTGCATATTGGTCTCTGCATAGAGATAAAACTCGCTATCAATATCACCCAAACGCTCTGCACGTAGTTTAATCTGCTGGGCAGACTCTTCGCCACTGACATAGAGAACCGTTCCCACTTGAGACAACTGGGTTGAGACTTGTAGGAGAAGCGTTGATTTCCCGATTCCAGGATCCCCACCGATTAGGACGAGACTTCCTGGTACCACTCCGCCTCCAAGTACACGGTTGAATTCCTCCATCTCCGTCTTGGTTCGATTGACGTTGATTGACGTCACCTCAGCCAGTTTCATGGGCTTAGTTTTCTCACCTGTCAAGGACACACGCGCATTCTTGACCTCGGCAACCTCAACCTCTTCTACAAAAGAAGACCAAGATCCACAGTTGGGGCAACGCCCCAGATATTTAGGGGAATTATACCCACAATTTTGACATACAAATGTCGCTTTTTTTTTTGCGATGATAAACCTCTTTCTATATCTCTAACTCACACTCAATCACTTGGCAAAAATCAATCTTCTCATTTGGCACAAACTGGCGCATGAGCATTCGATGAGCAACAACTACCACAGTCTGATGGTCTCGATACTTAGACATACATTCTAGAAACCGAGACTTCATTTCCGTAGCTGTCTCATATTGAACAGGAGAATTTGGGAGCAACTCCCCATTATTTTCTAAAAATAGTCTTCTAGCTTCTTCAAATCTATCTATGCCAATTTCATAGACCTGCCATTCATGCAATAATGACTCCACTCTCAAAGGAAGTCCCGTAGCACAAACTACATAAGAAGCCGTTTCTAAAGCTCTTGTGACTGCAGAAGATATGATTATTTCAGCCGAAAGGAGTAAAGGATTGGTGCTCAGTTCCTGAGCTTGCTGCCGTCCCTTCTCAGACAAGGGTGCCAAATCTATCCCAAATCCCGTATAAGAACGCTTCTCTAACTCACAATAATCTGGCTCCCCATGACGTACAAAGATAATCTTCATCTTAGTGTCCAGTTGACCCAAAACCTCCAGTTCGCACACCATCAGCTGCATCTCCATCTGCAATTAAGAAAGGAGCAAAGACAGCCTGAACCACACGTTCCCCAACTTCGAGAATCACTTCTTGATCTGTGATATTCTTCATCTGAGCAAAAATATGACCTTCATTCCCAAGATTTCCATAATAATCCCCATCAATGACCCCAACTGAATTAATTAAAACCAAACCCTTCTTACGAGGGTTTGAAGAGCGATCATAGAGATAGAGAACCTCAGTCGGTTGCATATAAGCCTTAACCCCTGTCGGAACTAAGACAATCTCTCCTGGAGCTATAACTGTGCGCACAGCAACCTTTAAGTCGTAACCAGCCGCATGCGCTGTCTCACGCTTGGGCAATAAATTTTCATCTGTAAAACTCGAAACCAATTCAAAACCACGAATTTTCATAATTTTCTCTTTTCTATTATCATTTATTCTAGATTATTCTATCTTATTTATTCGGAAAAAGCACGAAAAAAAGAGCACACAATTCAAGTCGCTTAGAGCTGCTGGATTCCTCCCCTGACCCGCTTCACGCAGAACTGTTGCTCCACCATTTATTATATCACATTCCTATTCATTTTAAAAGCAAAATTATTTTTTCCGTCTATTTCTAAAAAAATCCTGCATAATAGCTGCGCATTCATCTTCCAAAATTCCCGTTTCAACATCCACACGATGATTGAGACGCTCATCTGTCAAGATATCGTACAAGCTTCCAGCAGCGCCAAATTTCTGGTTTTTAGCCCCATAGACCACGTTTGGAATACGGGCAAGTCCAATCGCCCCACTACACATGACACAAGGCTCAATGGTCACAAAAAGAGTGCAATCCAGCAAGCGCCAGCTCTCCTCACTAAGGTTCGCATGCTCTATAGCCATAATCTCCGCATGCATAACCGCTCGTTGCAATTCCTCACGTGCATTATGCCCGCGACCAATGATTTCTCCGTCCTTAACAATCACACAACCAATTGGAATTTCATCGTGTTCAAGAGCAATCTCAGCCTCTTTCAATGCCTCTCTCATGAAGCTTTCTTTTTCTTCAACTGTATAATTCATCAATTTCCCTTTTTCTACTTGTCGATTTTATTATTATATCATGAATCCCAAGACAAAAAAAGTCACCGAATGCGGTGACTTTATAGGGAGATTATTATGAAAAAGAAAAGTTTAGGATATTTGTTACAACAAGTTAGGAGGTCTTCTTGTAACTGTCTATAGTATACCCGACCTATCTTAAACAAATCTTAAAATTCTCTTAGGACCAAACACTTTCTAAAATATTTGTTTGTTCACGACCAGGACCTACTGAGAAAGTAGAAATACGAACTCCAACCAATTCACTCACACGACGAACATAGTTACGCGCATTCTCAGGAAGATCTTCCAAATTACGAACTCCAGTAATATCTTCTGACCAACCTGGCAACTCTTCATAGATAGGCTTGCAACGTTTCAATTGCTCAAGACTAGCTGGATAGTAGTCAATACGTTGACCATCAAGATCATAGGCCACACAGATTTTCACTGTATCTAAACCACTCAAAACATCGATAGAGTTCAATGAAAGATTAGTAATACCAGAAACGCGACGACTATGACGCATCACAACTGAGTCAAACCAACCCACACGACGTGGACGACCAGTTGTTGTACCATATTCATGACCTACTTCACGGATACGTTCTCCCACTTCATCAAACAACTCAGTTGGGAAAGGACCGTCTCCTACACGACTCGTATAGGCTTTACATACACCTACAACCTTGTCAATCTTACTTGGACCAACACCAGAACCAATTGTCACACCACCAGCTACAGGGTTTGATGACGTAACAAATGGATAAGTACCTTGGTCGATATCTAGCATAACTCCTTGTGCACCTTCAAAAAGCACACGTTTACCGTTATCAAGCGCATCATTCAAAATGACAGATGTGTCTGTCACATATTTCTTGATTTGTTGACCATATTCGTAATATTCTTCAAAAATATCATCGAAATCAATCGCTTTACTGTCATACAATTTTTCAAAAAGACGATTCTTTTCAGCAAGGTTACGTTCTAAACGCTCACGGAAAATATCTTTATCCAAAAGATCGGCGATACGAATTCCAACACGAGCAGCCTTGTCCATATAAGCTGGACCAATTCCCTTGATTGTAGTCCCAATCTTATTTTCGCCCTTAGCTTCTTCTTGCAAACGGTCTAACTCGATATGATAAGGCAAAATAACATGCGCGCGATCAGAAATACGCAAGTTATCAGTTGTCACACCCTCCTCATGAAGATAGCTCAACTCTTTTACAAGAGATTTAGGATTTACAACCATACCATTCCCAATAACAGAGATTTTTTCAGGGAAGAAAATTCCAGATGGAATCAAGTGCAACTTAAATTTCTTACCATCGATCACAATCGTGTGACCTGCATTATCACCACCCTGGTAACGTGCAATCACTTCTGCATTCGCTGAAAGGAAATCTGTAATCTTCCCTTTACCTTCATCACCCCATTGGGTACCTACAACAACAACTGAAGTCATAATCTTGTCTGAGCCCTCAGGCTCTTCCTTTCTCACATACATGGCAGGAATCTCACCTGCAATTATATCTTACAATTTATTATAAGAAAAAATCGCCTTTTTATCAAGAAGAAACAATAGAAAGATTTGCTATTTCCAACTATTAAAAAATGATTTAGAAAAATAACTAGCTATTTATTATTATCTTTCTATAAAAAAGTAAATTTGTTCGGAAATTAACTCAGACTATCTCAACAAGAAATAAAACCTTGTTTCATTATCATCTTTTCAAGATACAAACGATAAGCAACACGATAATGGTAAACAATAAAATCCCTACGACACCCAATACCATATCTAACTAAATAATAAATCAAAAATTTAAAATGAAAATGTTCCCAGTCCCAACTATTACCAAAGAAAGTAGCATACTCTTCTTCGATACTGTCATAGAAATCAGTCATCTGATCATAAATATTTTGTAGCATAAGCATACACTCCTTTACTTTTTATGATCTTATTCTAACAAAAAATTTTAATTAATCATTAATAACTCCTGAATTGTTAAAATACCAACCTCAACAAGAGAAAAAATAGGAAAAGTTGACAGAATAGAAATAAATTTACTACCTAAATTAGACTTTGATAAAAACCTTATTGACTGCGTTAAATACTAAAAGAGACTGAGGAAAAAATCTTAAAATAAGAAAAACGCATATTATCAGATATTCAAATCTATGTAATTTTGCATTATCTATAATAGCTGATGGTATGCTTAATTTTGTATAGTCGCTTAGTTTAAAATGCGCATGTTATAATAAAGCTATGCATATCTAGTAAATTGAAATAAGAGATGAATAAATCGATTAGGAAAGTCAAATTAATTTCTAGAAATATTTTTAGTAGTTGTAACATACTATTCTAGTTCCAATCTACTATATTGACGAAACGGGAATCGCCCCCTACCTCTATCGTCCTTATGATGCACGGACTCCTAGAGAGGAGAAAGTATATGAAAATATTATCGGACGGCGTTTTGAGCGGACTTCAATTGTTTCAAGAAAAGTAGAGGGAGAGTTTATAGTTCCTATTTGTAAAGTGGTTCAAAATGCAACTCCTACCTACTTTGAAGAGACTTCATATTACAACTTACAACGCTAAATTAGAAGCGACTAATAATCTCATTAAACTTATCAAGCGAAATGCCTTTGGATTTCGGAACTTTGAAAACTTCAAAAAAAGGATTTTTATCGCTCTGAATATCAAAAAAGAAAGGACACATTTCGTCCTTTCTCGCGCTTAGCTTTTCTTCAACCCACTACAGTTGAAAAAGAGCCTAGATTATTAATTACATAACAAAAAAGAGGCTGACCCCCCTTTAATTAACTACTCCGCCAGTAGGACTCGAACCTACGACATCATGATTAACAGTCATGCGCTACTACCAACTGAGCTATGGCGGAATAAAGCTAAGCGACTTCCATATCTCACAGGGGGCAACCCCCAACTACTTCCGGCGTTCTAGGGCTTAACTTCTGTGTTCG
>CAJNCY010000017.1 GCA_905221375.1 bacterium | reverse complement strand
GCTGAGGCTGACGCACTTGTTGATGCTGACTCTGACGCGCTTGTGCTTGCTGATTGGCTTGCACTTGTTGACGCTGATGCTGAGGCACTTGTTGATGCTGACTCAGATGCGCTTGTTGACGCTGATTCTGACGCGCTTGTTGATGCTGATTCAGAAGCTGATGTGCTTGCTGATTCTGATGCACTTGTTGATGCTGACTCAGAGGCGCTTGTGCTTGCTGATTCTGAGGCACTTGTTGATGCTGATTCTGAGGCACTTGTTGAGGCTGACTCAGATGCGCTTGTTGATGCCGATTCAGAAGCTGATGTGCTTGCTGATTCTGATGCACTTGTTGATGCTGATTCAGAAGCGCTTGTGCTTGCTGATTCTGACGCACTTGTTGATGCTGATTCAGAAGCGCTTGTGCTTGCTGATTGGCTCGCACTTGTTGACGCTGATTCAGATGCCGATGTGCTTGCTGATTCTGACGCACTTGTTGATGCTGACTCTGAAGCGCTTGTTGATGCCGATTCAGATGCTGACGTGCTTGCTGATTCTGAGGCGCTTGTTGACGCTGATTCTGACGCACTTGTTGATGCTGACTCAGATGCTGATGTGCTTGCTGATTGGCTCGCACTTGTTGATGCTGACTCAGATGCTGATGTGCTTGCTGAAGCTGATGCACTTGTTGACGCTGATTCAGACGCTGATGTGCTTGCTGAAGCTGATGCACTTGTTGACGCTGACTCAGATGCCGATGTGCTTGCTGAAGCTGATGCACTTGTTGATGCTGACTCAGATGCTGATGTGCTTGCTGATTCTGACGCACTTGTTGATGCTGACTCAGATGCTGATGTGCTTGCTGATTCTGATGCACTTGTTGATGCTGACTCAGATGCGCTTGTTGATGCTGACTCAGACGCACTTGTTGATGCTGATTCTGAAGCGCTTGTTGATGCTGATTCTGACGCACTTGTTGACGCTGATTCAGAAGCTGATGTACTTGCTGATTCAGATGCACTTGTTGACGCTGACTCAGATGCTGAGGTGCTTGCTGAAGCTGATGCACTTGTTGATGCTGACTCAGATGCCGATGTGCTTGCTGATTGGCTTGCACTTGTTGACGCTGATTCAGATGCCGATGTGCTTGCTGAAGCTGATGCACTTGTTGATGCTGACTCAGAGGCTGAGGTGCTTGCTGAAGCTGATGCACTTGTTGACGCTGACTCAGATGCCGATGTGCTTGCTGAAGCTGATGCACTTGTTGACGCTGATTCAGATGCTGATGTGCTTGCTGATTGACTTGCACTTGTCGACGCTGACTGACTAGCTGAGGTGCTTGCTGATTGGCTTGCACTTGTCGATGCTGACTGACTAGCTGAGGTGCTTGCTGATTGACTTGCACTTGTTCTCGCCGACTCAGACGCACTTGTCGATGCTGATTCAGAAGCTGAGGTGCTTGCTGACTCAGATGCAGAGCGAGAGGCTTGTTCAGACTTACGATCAGAATCCGAAACTGGCACTTTCACTTCATTTGTTGTGCCATCTTTATAGGTAATAACTACTGTTACTTTACCATCTGATACAGCACCATTATCTTTAATTGCATAGCTACTAATACGATTGTCTTTTTCCGGATTAGAACCCTTCACCGCATCAATAATCTTTTGCTTATCATCTGCTGACGGAGTTGTCGCATTAGTTACTTGAACTGTCGCTGGCACTTTACCTGGGAATTTTTCACTTAATTTCCCTTGAGCAACCTTAAATGTAGTTTCATTATTCGTATTTTCAGAAAGGTCTTTTGTACGAATCTGACGTGTCCAAACATTTCTTGCGTCATATCGTTGACCTGCATTGTAGATGCCGTCAATTGTCAACTTAGCTGGATCCGTAGTAGTAGCTGTTGTCGGAGTTCCAGTAATATTTGTAATCGTTCCATTAGAATTATGAGTAGTTTCTGTCATGTTAGTTTGAACATTACGACCATCCCATACTTCTAGACTACGAACCTTACCACTGTTATCCGTAGCTTTCACAACAAAGCGATATTCATCCCCAGCGAAAAGTTCATATCCTTGAGCAGAACGTCTTTCTTCGTCATTAGCATTATCACGAACAGCTTTCTTAGGTTGATCAACCCAATTATTATTCTTATCTTTAACTTGCAGAACAACTTCTACTTTTGGTTTTTCGTTTTCCGCAGTAATTTCTTTAGTCGTTGATGTGCTAAGGGTCTCTGTTCCTCCAGTAGGAGTCGTTACATTTTTAGTTTGTGTAACCGTTACGTTCCCAGTTGGAAGCAGACCGTTACTATCTGCTAATTCATCCGCTCCAAATGTGACACTTGTAGCACCAGCTGGTACTGTCTTCGGAATTTCCTTACTTCCTATTCTCAAGGTTACTGTTGCACCTGGTGCTACGTCCGTCACAGTAATACCACGGTTTGGAAGACCACCTGTATTCGTTACTTGATCATCTGCGATTTGTGGTGTTGGTAGGTTGACTTTGATAGTTACTGGAACTGTTCGACTGTTTCTAGCTGAATCACCTTCTGTAGTACTTTGTGGTAGAGTGACTCTGACATTTCGTGTATAGTAACCCGGAGCAGCAACGATGTTATCCGCATCTAGGGCTGTTTTCCCATCCCATGCAAAATCTACACCATCTGGCATTGGAACAGTCTGAGTAGTTGTCGTACCAGAAGCAGCTGTAGCAGAGCTAGCATCAGTACTTGAAACAGCTGTAGCAGTGCCATCAGTAGGATTCGTAGTAAGAACGATATCTGTATTCTTAATGGCATTACCTGGAGTGTTAATAATATCTGCTAGTGGGCCTGTATTCCCAACTGTTGTTTCATAAACTTTCTTAGCTACTGGATCCACTACTGAGTAGTCAAATGTTGTCGTACTTGTTAAGGCAGGATCACCATTTGATGCATTACCAAAACGTCCTCTAGAATAGTTCGCAACTGCGGTATAGGTCGTATTGTGGGCTAGAGGTTGGTTATCTGCATCACTTACCTTAGTTGTGTGCCATACGTTACTGAAGGTAGTATTAACCTTCTCAGTTTGAATAGCATTTTCATCATTATTCAGCTTGTATTTAAAGGTTAAGCTTGATAATGAGTAACTACCCGGATTATTCGAGTCATTAAGTTTATTATCATTTACATATAGGTTAGTAAATCCACCAATGTTATTAGCCCAGTTACCACCTGTAACTCTATCCGTTCCACTATCTGCTTTAAAGGCGTAGAATTTACCAGTTTTACCATCTCGTGTGAATGTTTCAAGCTTTTTGAGAACTGTATAGTTGTATTCGATATGAGGGGTAACTGTACCGTCTGGATGCTCAACTTTCAAGTAAGCTGTACGGTTTCCAATCTCATTAAAGGTAGGAGCTGTTTCCCAAGTAACTTTTGTACCTTCTGGTAAATCTTTTCCACCAATTCCACGAACAAAAGTAAGAAGATCCAAATCGTTTACATTTTCATCTTTTACAGCATAGAATCTATCTGAAACTTTTTCTACAGCATACTTAACGTTTGGACGAACGAGGTTACTTGTTCCATCCAAGTAGGTGATTGTGACTGATCCGTCATCATTTTGAGTGTATGAAGCGATTTGCTTGTCTGTTTGTGGATTTGATGCTTTGATTGCTGCAAGTACTTTCGCTTTTTCTTCTGCTGTCAAGTTGTTTACATCTGCAACTTCAAACTTAGTTTCTGGATCCACACCTCTATGTTTCTCTGACAACTTACCTTGTTTCAGACGGAAGCGGCTACCCTCAGAACGGTTTCCTACTGTATCTTCTGCGACAATGGCACGAGTAACGTGTTGACCGTCGCTATATTGAAGATTTGCAGCCACTGTACCAGTTTGTGTGACTGTTGCTGGTGATGTTGCAGTAGCTGGTGTAACTGTTGTGATATTATTGTCAGCAGCAGTTCCCCAAGTACTATGTAGAACATTATTTGTAGCTCCAGCTGTGTTTGAACCTTGTCTTACGACGGTATTTGCAATCTTACCACTGTTATCTGTGAACTTAGTTGTAAAGCGAAGTTCATCACCTGCATAGAAAGTATGCGTTGTAAGACCATTTGCATCCGTTGTTTTAGGAACTGGAACCCAACTACCATCCTTTTGTTTAACTTCTACAACTGTATCTTGAGCTACTGGCGCTTCCGTTTCACGAGTAATCGTTCCAGTTGCTGTCTCAGAACTCAAGACTGTAGATCTATCCGTTGCTGTTGAAGGCTTGCTTGGGTCGTTTTGAATCGTTACTTCTTGCTTAACTGTAACATTTCCTGTTGGAAGAAGGCCGTTGTTTGCGTCATAAGCTGCTTTCAATTCAGCAGGACTAAAGGTTACGCTTGTATCGTTAGGTCCAGCTGTTTTCGTAAATGTCTTATCACCAATAGTAAGAGTAACTTTAGCCCCTCCTACAACATTATCAATCTTGATAGATTGATTTGGCAAACCACCTTTTTCAGAAATTGTATTTTCGACAATAACTGGTGTTTTTGGTTTAACTTTAACATAGACGCTGACATCACGACTATGGATAACCGTGCTTGAATCAGCAGGCAAGGTCATTCTAATCTTACGCTCATAAACATCTGGCCTTGATGCCATGGCATCATTTGGTGTCCAACCATTTATCCATTCAAAACGAGTAGCATCTGGAACTTCTGTTTTACCATCCGTTGGTTGCAATGCATCCTTAGGTGTTGAAACAATAGTTCCTAAACCATCCAAACTTCCTTGAGTTGTTTCAAAGACACGTTTTGGTTCATACTCATAAACAGCATAATCCCATTGCGTTGAACTTGTCAAGGCAGGATTGTCTGCAGTTACTGCACCAAAACGACCATTTGGATAGGTAGCATTCAATGTGTATCTTGTCTTATGTGTTTGGTTTTCAGGATCTTTACTTTCTGTATGCCAAACCGAACTAAAGGTTGGATTGTCTCCTGTAGACTTACGTTCATTACCCTCATTGTTCAGACGGTATGAATATTCCCATTTCATAGGAACGCCATTAAATCCTTTACCATTATCCATAGAAGTGTAGACATAAGTATCTCCACCAATACGGTTATAGTTCTTGAAGGCATGGAAGTTACCTGTTTGACCGTTATTCGTCTTAGTTTCCAGTTTTGGATAGACTTGGTAAGTGTAGTTCAAGTCTTTTGTTGAACCATCTGGGTAAGTGATAGTAAGAGCAGCTACTTTTCCTGAACCAACTTCGCCAGTCGTCGGTGCTGTTTTCCATGTCACTTTAGCTGTTTCTGGAATAGTACCATTAACAAAGTCTCTCGGAGTTAAGTTCGCAACAGCTTCATCTTGAACTGCATAGAAGTTACCATTGTTCTTAGTTGTGACTTTGTACTTGTCAGCCTGACTTTGAACAGTGATGGTAATCCTTGTCGGATTATTAGCATTCGAGTTTCCTAGCTTATCTTTAGCAACAATTGTTACCGGATAAGTACCCGGAGCTGTTGGTGTACCTGTGATTTTACCATTTGAATAGCTCAAACCTGCAGGAAGACCTGTAATCACAACACCATTTGTATCAGCAAGACCAACACCCGTATCCACAACTGTCAATGGAATATCCACGTGCTCACCTGTTGTAGCAGTACCATTTGTCGCTGTGATAACTGGAGCTTCTTTATCTACTACCAAACGAGTTGAGGATTCATCACTGGCACGATTATCCGACGTATAAGTGAATGCACTAAGCGTTGAAGCATCCTTAGTCACTCTCTCTGGGAGACTTACGACACCAGTTGAAGGGTTAATTGTCACACCTGATGGCGTTTCATTCAAGGACCAGGTACCATTTGATGCTTTTCTAGCAGTCAAGGTCTTGTTCGTTGAAGAACCTCTTGGTGTATAAGTAATTTCCATACGATTGACTGTGGTCTCAGATGTTTTAGGCGCAACAGTCACATCACCGTTTAGGAGAGGAGTAATCTCTGGTCTACTTGGTTTTAATACAAATCCAACTCGAACTTCTTTTTCACTCGGTGTAAAGGTTGTTCGAGTTGTACTCGCTTCATCCTTTGTATCATCAGGGAAGGTAGCGATAGCATTGTAAGTCCATTTACCAGGGTTTGTATTAATTAAGTCTTCTCTAGTAGCATCTCCCCTTTGAGCATTTTTCCACTTATCGAAGTTCATTCCACCTGGGAAGTATTTATCATCCTCTAGGTTACCATTGCTTGTCGTTCCAATATAGTAGTGGGCATCTCCAAGCTTATCACCCATGTTTTTATAGACTTCACCATTAGCGTCCAAGTTTTTAGGAACAACATCAACAATACGGTACTTCATGTAACGAGTTGTTGTAGTTGTACCGTCTGATACCGATACCGGAACTGTATAGGTACCGAATGCTTGGTCGCTATTGACCGTTCCACTGATTAAGCGGCTTGAATACTTGTTACTTTCTGTTTTACCAGTTTGCTCTGTAAAGTTTCCTTTGGTGACACCTGATGGAAGAGTATTATTTCCAAATGTTATATCTTTTATCTTACCTGAGTTATCCCATGCTTCAATAAGCGGGTTAAAGTTTGCTCCACGGTAGACTGTAAAGATTGGTGCATTTGCTTCCGTTTCAGATAGAGTTTTTCCTTGAACTGTTACGTTCGGTGCAATATTATCATGAGCGTTAAACGGTACTGTAACTCTATCTGTTGAACCATCTGGGTAAGTAACTATAATATCACGTGTATGTTGACCTGCTGTCCAGTTTGTTGGTTCTGCATCAGCCCAAGCATAGGTTGTCTTAGTCCCAGCTGTTGTTCCGTTAGTTGGGAGACTTGAACGGTTGGTGATATAAGTTTCAGGATTATCAAAACGAACACGACCATCTGCTTTAATATCTACGTTTTGAGTAGCAGCTGTTGGTGCGTACTTCTCCGCTTGCGCACGGTATTCAACTATGATTTTGGCAGCATTGCTATCATTTTTCGTGCCATCATCATTTGTCAAACCAACGTGGTCATAACCTGCTACATAACGAGTCCATGAACCTGAATTACCTGTATAGGCTTTTCCGACATGACCGGTCAATTTCACAACACTTGGTTGTGTAGCTGTTGCATTATTTTCTTGACCAAGTCTGTTTTGATTTGTTGTGAAATTCATCACTGTTTGTTTTGAATTGTCAACAATATCATTTGTCTCAAATTTGCCACTAGGAGCTGTTGCATTCCCGTCATTGTCACGAACTTTGATCTTATCTAGTCGGTTAGTGTTATCTGTCAACTTGATATCGACATCAATCTCTTCTTCACGATAAACGAGAATCTTACGAGGATTTGCATCATCTACCTTAGCACCCTTATTGGCTACGATTTTCGTAATCTGTGGCTTTTCTGTATCTGTGAAACGAGATCTCACAGTGTTACTGAAGGCAGACTCAACATAGTTTTTATCTCTTCCATCAGTATCACGATAAGAAGCCTGGTTTTCAATTTTCACCTTAGCGTTAAAGCTATCTTGGTTTACCATTTGGACATTGCTAAAGGTAGCAACACCTTGCGCATTGGCAGTCGCTGTAGCAAACTCAGATCCGTTCTTATAAAGAACGACTTTTTTGTTTGGAGCTGCATTCTCTACCGTGATGGTTTGAGATGAAACGTTATCTTGTAGAATTGTTGTAATTTCTGGAGTTTTTGGTTTTACAACAAACTTAACTGGTGTATCTGCACCCTTACTATCTGGGAATTGTCTATGAATATTGTATTCAAATACCCCTGGCGTACGACCGACTTGGTTAGCCTCTACTTTGGTATTGGTACCTTTTGTACGATATTCAATCGTTGTGCCAGCAGGTCCTTTAGTACCACTATAGTCTTGAGTTCCTGGATGAACCAAGTATTGGTTAGGGTCTGTATAGGCTTGTTTTGTATCTCCGTTTGAATACCACCATTTCAATCCAGCATTGTTAAAGGCAGATGTATCATATGGAGCTTCAACCTGATTTACGATATAAGTTCCGCTATCGCGAGCTACAAAAGGATAGGCTTTAACATTATCTAACCCCAATGGGTTGGTATGGATACCAATCCCTGCCCAAGTTGTATTGTGAGTTCCTTCACCATACATAACCTTCATGTTCTTGAGGTCACCATTGGTTACGTTATCTGGAACTGTTGTTTCAAAACGGGTTACCGCAACACGTCCACGGTCACCAACGTTGATGTTATTCCAAAGAACACGTTCCTCATTGGTCCAAAGAATAGCTGGCTTGATATTGTTTTCCCAAGTCGCCTTACGCCATTTGTCAGAGTTCCCTGTATTGTGATATGACTGAGCTTTCAAGAGGTTATACTGCTCATCTTGGCTGTTCAATGACAAGAAGCCACTATCGACACGCTTGTAGTTGTCTTTAGCACGAACTTCCATCGAGTCACGTCTCATACTATTGTACTCTGCCGGCATCATGTTATCAGATGGCGTAGTAGAGTTAGGAAGTCCTGTCATATCCTTTTTAGGTGAACCTGTAGCTGTATCAATATATGATGCATCAACGATGGTCGTCGGCATATTGACCTGACTAGGGATTTGGATCCAGTGACGAACGTTGGTCTGGTTCATGGTCTGACGAGGGTTAGACATGAGGGTCCAGATAATCTTTGTAATCTTACCGTTGGCTGCATATACAGGTTCTGCTTTCAGATCAACAGAAGTTTCAACACGGTGTTTAGCATCCGTGTTTTCACCTGATGTCAAATACTTGATTGTTTCGCCGTTGGCTAGATTTTGAGTTTCTTCACCGATTCCTCCCCAGCCAGTTTGTGTATTACGAACACGGAACTGTGTCCCTGGTTTAATCGCTTTACCATTAAGCAAATCACGTTTACCGTTGTTAGCACGAAGGACAGCGTTGACGATTGAGTTTTGCGCAGATGTAGCTTGCTTGATAACATCTGTCAAGTCAGCATTTGGAGTTTTCAATGCTTCTTCGATAGCTGTTACAGCAGCATTCACCTTAGCAACCGCTGCTTCTGTATTTGGCAGACCGATAGACTTAGCTAGGTATTCTCCCATAGTAGCTGAGATTTTAGAAAGACGTTTGCGGTCTTCTTGAGCTTTCTTGTTGCTCTCAGCAGATACGGTAGTCGCTACGGCAGCTGTTGTCGTTGTATCCACCAAACTTGAAGTCGTTGATGTGATTTGGCTCAAACGAGTTTCAACTGCTTGTAGAGATGCGAGGCTTTCAGTGATAACTTTTGAAAGAGCTGCGTCAGCTGTCGCATTAGCTGCATCTTCCTTACGAACAGATGTCTCTTTGTTTGAAGCTGTTTCTGATACTACTGGTTTTGCAAGTTCAGAAGTTGCTCCAGTTTGTGATTGAGATGCACTTGTTGAGGCTGACTCAGATGCACTTGTACTTGCACTTTCAGAAGCAGATGTACTTGCTGATACAGAAGCACTTGTTGAAGTACTTACTGATTGGCTTTCACTTTCTGAAAGATGCTTACTTGCATTCTTGGAAGCTTCCTCAGACATGGATTGGCTTTGGCTGACAGAAACTGATAAGCTGTCTGCTTGAGCCCCCTCCTGATCTTTTACTGTTCCCAAAGTTACTGTGTCTGTATTCGCAAGTGTTTGATTTGACTCTACTGTCTTTTCTAGAGCGTCATTGGCATAAACAGTTGTTTGTGTTGCAACTGCTCCTCCAAGTACCGTCCCTGCTGCGGCTATCCCTTTCAGGATATCCAATCCAGTCAGTGTATTTGCTGATTGCTCTTCGATCATTTCAGTTGTTACCTGAGCAGCATCTACACCACCACGCAAGACTTTAAAGAGACCAAATTGAGAGGTCGAGGCACGCAACCAATGCTTACCCGACTTGATCAACTTGAAACGGGTCACACGATCCGTCTCCCTAAATTCACCTTCTTGGCGTCTAAAAAACATTTTTTAGATTCCTTTCCTTCTATATTTATGTGTATTTAGCAATAAAATACCAATCTATATTATACACTTTAGATGCAAGTAATTCAATAAGTTTCAAAACATTTTTACCTAAAAAAAAAAAGCATTTTACATGTATATTATATGCAAACGATGCCACTTTTTATAAATATCAGTGAAATGATTATTCCAAGCGTTTTCGTGGGGATAATGTTCAAATTTTAAGCGTTTTTATGTTTCTAAATTGCGAAATATTAAATTTTTGTTACAGACTTTCTGAAACCGATTCCTCCATCGTTTTATAAAATAGTTTAATTTATAACTAATTTGTTTTGGTTTAATTTTGATATTATATTGATTATGTTGTATTTTTGTATAAGCATTTTTGGACATCTTTTAAATGAATAATATAGCGGTTTCATTTGATAATTATTTATAGAATATTTCGTTCGTATGATATCTTTATCGCTAATATATAGTAGATTAAAATAAGATAAGAACAAATCAAATTAATTTATAGAAACGTTTTATCAGTTATGGTGTACTATTCTGGTTTCAGCAAACTATATTTATCTCTATTTATCAAACTCTTCTAGAATCTCTTCAAACAAGGTCAGGTTGGCTTTGCCGTACTCAAGTAAAGCCTGCCGCTAGCTTCCTAGTTTTCTCTTTGATTTTCATTGAGTATGAAATCCAGTTTTTGACCAACCTCTTTAGCTACAACCTCTATCTACTTTTTAATTTTTGTTGAGTGTATAAATAAGCTATCCATAACCTGCAAAAAACTCCTTAGCCTATTTTTAAAGTAAAGATAAGGTATTTATTTTCTATTGTTGATCTTTTAGGATTTCCTATACTGACAGAACATAAACTCGATTCAACAATTTAGCATCTCTTATTCATCTTTTGATTTAATCTTCTAATTACTCCATTAATAGAAATGTTTTAGATGCTGCAGCCTAGTCTTTCAATTTCAATCTATTACAAGTTCCAAAATCGCATACATTTTCTTTATATATTGGGAACAAGCGAATAACAAAAGTTGTCCAACTTCAACATATAGTTCCACCAGGAAGCTTCTTGAATAGGATGCTAGTCACAAAAATGAGGCTATTTTAAATTAGTATAGTGGTCAGCTGGGTGTACTATTCTAATTTCATTCTACAACAAAATAAAAAAGTGAACAAAACCGAATTCTGATTTACAGAAAACTAGTTTTGTTCACTTTTTCTTATGGTTGAAACTTCTGCTCCATCCACTTTTCAATCATCTATTCACAGATAAATCTGCTCCAGAAAGATTGTTTACATTTCTTCTTCATCATCACGTTTGCGACGTTTCGCAATCAGACCTAGACCTGTTACAGCAGTCAAAGCACCTAGAAGTACAGATGATTTGGAAACTTCTGTACCTGTATTTGGCAGTTGCTGTCTTGACTTAGCTGTCGATCCCGTACCGTTTACTACGTGTGAAGTCGAATGATCAACATTTGATCCTACAAGCGAGATTGACGTTGAAGCACTCTCAGAAGCTACACCTGAAAGTGACGTACTTGTCGAAGTCGACATAGACACTGACGTTGAGACTGACATGCTTAGACTCATTGATTGCGAAATACTGTCACTCAAACTAAAGTTCGGTTTATCAGTACTATCCGGATCTGACATACTTGCTGATTCTGAGGCACTTGTTGAGGCTGATTCTGATGCTGATGTGCTTGCTGATTGGCTTGCACTTGTGGACGCTGATTCAGATGCCGATGTACTTGCTGACTCAGATGCGCTTGTTGACGCTGATTCTGAAGCGCTTGTGCTTGCTGATTCTGATGCTGATGTGCTTGCTGATTCTGATGCCGATGTGCTTGCTGATTCTGATGCCGATGTGCTTGCTGATTCTGATGCACTTGTTGAGGCTGATTCTGATGCTGATGTGCTTGCTGATTCTGATGCCGATGTGCTTGCTGATTCTGATGCACTTGTTGAGGCTGATTCTGATGCTGATGTGCTTGCTGATTCTGATGCCGATGTGCTTGCTGATTCTGATGCCGATGTGCTTGCTGATTCTGATGCACTTGTTGAGGCTGACTCAGATGCTGATGTGCTTGCTGACTCAGATGCTGATGTGCTTGCTGACTCAGATGCACTTGTTGACGCTGATTCAGAAGCCGATGTACTTGCTGACTCAGATGCACTTGTTGACGCTGATTCTGATGCGCTTGTGCTTGCTGACTCAGAGGCACTTGTTGATGCTGATTCAGAGGCTGATGTGCTTGCTGATTGGCTCGCACTTGTTGATGCTGACTCAGATGCTGATGTGCTTGCTGATTGGCTTGCACTTGTTGACGCTGATTCAGACGCTGAGGTGCTTGCTGACTCAGAGGCACTTGTTGATGCTGACTCTGACGCTGATGTGCTTGCTGATTGGCTCGCACTTGTTGATGCTGACTCAGATGCGCTTGTGCTTGCTGAAGCTGATGCACTTGTTGACGCTGATTCTGATGCGCTTGTTGATGCCGATTCAGAAGCGCTTGTGCTTGCTGACTCTGACGCACTTGTTGACGCTGACTCAGATGCGCTTGTGCTTGCTGATTCTGATGCACTTGTTGATGCTGACTCAGATGCGCTTGTTGAAGCCGATTCAGAAGCTGATGTGCTTGCTGATTCTGATGCACTTGTTGAGGCTGACTCAGATGCTGATGTACTTGCTGAGGCTGATGCACTTGTTGATGCTGACTCAGAAGCACTTGTTGATGCTGATTCAGAAGCGCTTGTGCTTGCTGACTCAGATGCGCTTGTTGACGCTGACTCAGAAGCGCTTGTTGACGCTGATTCTGACGCACTTGTTGATGCTGATTCAGATGCCGATGTGCTTGCTGACTCTGACGCACTGGTTGATGCTGATTCAGAAGCGCTTGTGCTTGCTGACTCAGATGCACTGGTTGACGCTGACTCAGAGGCACTTGTGCTTGCTGATTCTGACGCGCTTGTTGATGCTGATTCAGAAGCCGATGTGCTTGCTGAAGCTGATGCACTGGTTGACGCTGACTCAGAAGCCGATGTGCTTGCTGATTGGCTCGCACTTGTTGATGCTGACTCAGAGGCACTTGTGCTTGCTGACTCAGAAGCGCTTGTACTTGCTGACTCAGATGCGCTTGTTGAAGCCGATTCAGAAGCTGATGTGCTTGCTGATTCTGATGCACTTGTTGAGGCTGACTCAGATGCTGATGTACTTGCTGAGGCTGATGCACTTGTTGATGCTGACTCAGAAGCACTTGTTGATGCTGATTCAGAAGCGCTTGTGCTTGCTGACTCAGATGCGCTTGTTGACGCTGACTCAGAAGCGCTTGTTGACGCTGATTCTGACGCACTTGTTGATGCTGATTCAGATGCCGATGTGCTTGCTGACTCTGACGCACTGGTTGATGCTGATTCAGAAGCGCTTGTGCTTGCTGACTCAGATGCACTGGTTGACGCTGACTCAGAGGCACTTGTGCTTGCTGATTCTGACGCGCTTGTTGATGCTGATTCAGAAGCCGATGTGCTTGCTGAAGCTGATGCACTGGTTGACGCTGACTCAGAAGCCGATGTGCTTGCTGATTGGCTCGCACTTGTTGATGCTGACTCAGAGGCACTTGTGCTTGCTGACTCAGAAGCGCTTGTACTTGCTGACTCTGACGCACTGGTTGAGGCTGACTCAGAGGCACTTGTGCTTGCTGACTCTGACGCACTTGTGCTTGCTGACTCAGATGCTGATGTGCTTGCTGACTCTGACGCACTTGTGCTTGCTGACTCAGATGCTGATGTGCTTGCTGACTCAGAGGCACTTGTTGATGCTGATTCAGAGGCTGATGTGCTTGCTGATTGGCTTGCACTTGTTGACGCTGATTCTGATGCGCTTGTGCTTGCTGATTGGCTCGCACTGGTTGAGGCTGACTCAGATGCTGATGTGCTTGCTGATTGGCTTGCACTTGTTGACGCTGATTCAGACGCTGAGGTGCTTGCTGACTCAGAGGCACTTGTTGATGCTGATTCAGAAGCCGATGTGCTTGCTGATTGGCTTGCACTTGTTGACGCTGACTCAGAGGCTGATGTGCTTGCTGAAGCTGATGCACTTGTTGACGCTGATTCTGACGCTGATGTGCTTGCTGATTGGCTTGCACTTGTTGATGCTGATTCAGAAGCGCTTGTACTTGCTGACTCTGACGCACTTGTGCTTGCTGACTCTGACGCACTTGTTGATGCTGATTCAGAAGCTGATGTGCTTGCTGACTCAGAGGCGCTTGTGCTTGCTGACTCAGAGGCGCTTGTGCTTGCTGACTCTGACGCACTTGTTGATGCTGATTCAGAAGCGCTTGTACTTGCTGACTCTGACGCACTTGTGCTTGCTGACTCTGACGCACTTGTTGATGCCGATTCAGATGCTGATGTACTTGCTGACTCTGACGCACTTGTTGATGCTGACTCAGAAGCGCTTGTGCTTGCTGACTGGCTCGCACTTGTTGATGCTGACTCAGAGGCTGATGTGCTTGCTGAAGCTGATGCACTTGTTGATGCTGACTCAGAAGCTGATGTACTTGCTGATTCTGAGGCACTTGTTGATGCTGATTCTGAGGCGCTTGTTGATGCTGATTCTGATGCGCTTGT
>CAJNCY010000016.1 GCA_905221375.1 bacterium | reverse complement strand
TACCATAGTCCGTACGGGATTCGAACCCGTGTTACCGCCGTGAAAAGGCGGTGTCTTAACCCCTTGACCAACGGACCTGAGTTGTTATTTTCAACTCTTACTATTATACCGACTTTTTCTGACTTGTCAACTACTTTTTTAAACTTTTTTTACTTTTTTGCATGAATTCCTAATGAGTACGGATGTCAAACTCTTTAAACACAATACGTAAGTCTCTTAACACTCTTTGACGCCCTCGGAAGCGTTCATCTCTTAAGACGCGTTCTAACTCTTCTTGTTTGTCTTTACTTTGTTTACTTCTATAATCTCTTAGTGTTTCATGAAAGAGATAATAGTCATCTAGCCAGAGTCCTCCCTCACTTATACGATGACTTATCTCACCCACTTCTTCATAAAGCTCTTTATCATATCTCCGTTTTTGACTTTCTTGTTTACGGAGATAATCTAGAATTCGATTCCGGAATTTTGTTTTGAAATATTTACGTAAGCGTGGGATATCTTCTACAAGCCCTTCTTCTCTACTGATCAATTCATGTAAGCAAATCATTCCCTCTTGGTCCCAATCCGATAGTTCCCATAAATGCAAGTAATATTCATTTCTACTCTTATATACAATTCCCTGGACTTCTCCATACAATTCTTTAATCATAATCTTCCCCTTTCTGTGTACAGTCTAACAGATTCAGAAACACTTTTGGCACATTTCATCCATTCTGCACCCTTTAGCTCCTCAACTGCACAAAAAAGAGAGGTCTTGCCTCTCTTTGGGTTATAATTCTGCGATTTGGTTTAGGTTTACTTCTGCAACTGTGTCATTACCAAACATAGAGATAATCATCTTCACTTTATTGTTATCAATCTCCGTAATCTTACCGGTATAATCTGCAAAAGCTCCATCAATAATACGTACAGTTTGACCAACTTCAACATCGATATCAAACTCTTGTACAGTTTGTCCCATAGAAACCAAGATATCACGAATTTCTTGTTCCAATAATGGAGTTGGTTTTGATCTATTTCCGTGAGATCCGACGAATCCTGTAACATTTGGTGTATTTCGAACAACAAACCAAGCTTCATCTGTCATGACCATTTCTACAAGAACATAACCTGGAAAGCGATTTTCTTCTACTTCTTTTCTCTTTCCATTTTTTTCAACTTGCACTGTTTGTGTTGGAATTTCAACGCGTAGAATATTATCCAACATATTGTAGGTTTGTGCACGTTGTAATAGATTTTCTTTCACCTTATTTTCATAACCAGAATAAGTTTGTAAAACAAACCATCCTTTATCAAAACTATCCATGATATTTCCTTTCATAAATAGAAGATTTTTAGTGTACCTTCACTACTCTTCTAAAAAATGTTAATAAATCGAATCAAACCTGAAACAATCAACTGGTCAAAAATGTAAATAATCACTACAAAGAAAGCTGTGTATTCCATGATAGAACGAAAATCTCTCCAGCTTTCCTTGCGAGTTGGCCATGTTGTGTCTTTAAGAAGTCTAAAAATATCTCCAATAAAACGCATCGCTCTCTCCTATCTCGTTTCTCTGTGTGTAGTGTACTTGCCACAATGCTTACAAAATTTATTTACTTCTAGTCGTGTAGGCTTGGGGGTTCCACTAATCTTGATTGAATAGTTTCTCGAACCACAAACCGCACAAGCTAGGCTTGCTTTTTTTAGTGCCATAACGCCTCCATCTTATCTATTATAACAAGAAAGCTAGGCTTTGACAAGCATCTTAGCGAAATAGATTGACTACCGAATCCCATATTGTTTGAGCCTTTTCCTTAATCTTCGCATCTGAGATAGCCCGGCTAGCCTCATCTACTAGACTTTGCGCACGTCCTCGAATATCAGACAAATTATCATCTGTCTGGCTATTATCATTGGTTTGTACTTGTCTTTTTGTGTTAGCTGGTGCAATTCCATTTTGCTTATAAGCATTTTCAACTGTAAAGGTGCTTCCTGGTGTATAAGGTAAAATGGTATTTGCAATGTTTCTAAAGACATGAGCAGCACCATTTGATGTAGAACCCGCTAGATAGTGATTTTCATCAGTGGTCGGGAAACCAAGCCAGTGACTAATCACTACATCCGGAGTATAGCCAATTACCCACTGGTCACTTGTGTACTCCGGATTGAAAACTGCTTCAGTTGTTCCAGTTTTCCCTGCCATGACATAGTCTGCAGGCGATGAACTAATACCGGTACCATTGGTGAATGTCCCCAACATCATACTAGTCATCTTGTCAGCTACAGCTTTATCAATCACTCGTTTTTGTGAATTTTTATGACTCGCAATAACCTGACCACTAGCATTTTCAATTCTACTAATAAAATGAGCTTCCGGCATTAAACCTTCATTTGCAAAGGCTGCATATGCTTGAGCCATTTGCAGAGGATTGGTTTCGACGCCACTTCCCAAGGCGACACCAAGAACACGGTCGACCTTATCCATGTTGAGTCCAAATTTTTCTCCTGCCTCAAAAGCCTTGTCAACACCCAAATCATTAACAGTGGCAACAGCAGGTAGATTAAGCGATTCTGCCAAGGCTTGATACATGGGAACTTCTCGACTCTTTCTGATTCCTGCATAGTTATCTACCTTATAGCTGTCATACTTCATGGTATGGTTATCCAAGAGCTTATTCAAAGCCCAACCTGCCTCAACTGCTGGCGTATAAACAACTAAAGGCTTAATTGTAGAGCCAGGGCTACGTTTTGATTGAGTTGCATAGTTGAAATTCCGGAATCCAGTTTTATCATTGTCAGCAACTTGACCGACAACTCCACGAACTCCTCCTGTTTTCGGTTCGAGAGCGACACTTCCTGATTGAGCAAATGTTCCATCCTCTGCCCTCGGAAATAGCGATGTATTTTCATAGACAACCTGCATATTTGCTTGGTAGTTTTGATCCAACTCTGTATAAATGCGGTAGCCATTATTTACGATTTCTTCCTCTGTTAGATTATACTTAGAAACGGCTTCATTAACCACCGCGTCAAAATAAGAGGGGTAGCGGTAATCTGAGATTTTTCCTTCATACTTATCGTGCAATTGCGAAGTCATATCAATTCCCACAGCTTCGTTTTCTTGATTTTTATCAATATATCCTGCTGCAACCATATTTTGTAAGACAGTGTCGCGACGATTGGTAGAATCTTCTACGGAATTCAAAGGATTATACAGTTCCGGCCCCTTCAGCATCCCTGCCAGAGTCGCAGCTTGATCCAAACTCACTTCTGACGCAGAAACTCCAAAGTATTTCTTACTCGCATCTTCTACACCCCACACACCATTTCCAAAATAGGCATTGTTAAGGTACATGGTTAAGATCTGATCCTTACTATATTTTTTTGTTAATTCTAAGGCAAGGAAAAATTCTTTCGCTTTTCTCTCGACAGTTTGATCCTGCGACAAATAGGCGTTTTTAGCCAGCTGTTGGGTAATAGTAGATCCACCACCTGAACGTCCAGCAGTGACAATCGCCAAGAAGAAACGACCATAGTTAATCCCGTCGTTTTTATAGAAAGAGCGGTCTTCTGTCGCAATAACGGCATTCTGCAAATTTTTACTGATATCAGTCAATTCAACGTAGGTTCCCTTTTGACCAGACAAAGCACCAGCCTCTTTTTCTTCACGGTCAAAAATGAGAGTTCGAGTTTTCAAGGCGTTTTGCAAATCGTTAACATTGGTTGACTTGGCTACAGCAAACAAATAGGTTCCAACTAGCAAGCCTGCACTCAAACCTAGTATAAGGACAATCTTTGTTAGATGATAACGACGCCAGAATTTTCGAATTGGACCTACTTGGGCTAATTTTTTTCGATCACTACGAGAGCGACGTAAGCTAGTAGACCCAGAATCCTCTGATCCACTTGTTTCTTTTTTAAAAAGAGAAAGAAATTTCTCGAATAATTTATCTAATTTCATGCGTTTATTTTATCATCTTCATCATAGGAAGACAAGAATTTAGCTATTTCCTATCCAAATAGGGCTTTTTTTGTTACAATATCTGTATGCAATTCACATTTACATTACCAGACTCTCTACCTCAAATGACGGTAAAGCAATTCCTAGAGGAACAACTCCTCATCCCTAGAAAAATCCGTCATTTTTTGAGAATCAAGAAACACATTTTGATTAATCAGCGAGAAGTTCATTGGAACGAGACGGTAAATCCTGGAGATGTTTGCCAATTGACTTTTGACGAGGAAGATTATCCCGAAAAAGAAATTCCTTGGGGCAACCCAAACCTTATTCAGGAAGTTTATCAAGATCAACACTTGATTATTGTAAACAAACCCGAGGGAATGAAAACGCATGGTAATCAGCCAAGCGAAATCGCCCTTCTTAACCATGTTAGTGCCTATGTTGACCAAACCTGCTATGTCGTTCATCGTCTAGACATGGAAACCAGTGGCTTGGTTCTCTTTGCCAAAAATCCTTTTATCCTACCTATTCTCAATCGCTTACTGGAGAAAAAAGAGATTTCTAGGGAATACTGGGCACTAGTTGATGGAAATATCAACAGCAAAGAACTTATTTTCAAAGACAAAATCGGACGTGATCGCCATGATCGCAGAAAACGAGTAGTTGATACAAAAAATGGCCAATATGCCGAAACGCATGTAAGCAGATTAAAGCAATTCCCAAACAAGACTTCCTTGGTTCGTTGCAAACTAAAGACCGGGCGAACCCATCAGATTCGTGTGCACCTTTCGCATCATAATTTCCCTATTTTAGGCGACCCTCTCTATAATAGTAAATCAAAAACAAGTCGGCTTATGCTCCACGCCTTCCGACTGTCCTTTACCCATCCGCTTACTCTAGAGAAATTAAGCTTCACTGTCCTATCAGATACTTTTGAAAAAGAATTAAAAAAGAATGGATGATTGTGTCATCCATTTTTCCATATAAGAAAAGCAAGACCAAGAGGCCTTGCTTTTTATCGACTCATGAATTATTTAGCGATTTTTGCGAAGTATTCAAGAGTACGAACAAGTTGTGCAGTGTATGACATTTCGTTGTCGTACCATGATACAACTTTAACCAATTGTTTACCGTCAACGTCAAGAACTTTAGTTTGAGTTGCGTCAAACAATGAACCGTAAGACATACCTACGATATCTGAAGATACGATTGGATCTTCTGTGTAACCGTATGATTCGTTTGAAGCTGCTTTCATAGCTGCGTTCACTTCATCAACAGTAACGTTCTTTTCAAGAACAGCTACCAATTCAGTAACTGATCCAGTTGGAGTTGGAACGCGTTGTGCAGATCCGTCAAGTTTACCGTTCAATTCTGGGATTACAAGACCGATAGCTTTTGCAGCACCAGTTGAGTTAGGAACGATGTTTGCAGCACCAGCGCGAGCACGGCGAAGGTCACCACCACGGTGTGGTCCGTCAAGGATCATTTGGTCACCAGTGTAAGCGTGGATAGTAGTCATCAATCCTTCAACAACACCAAAGTTATCTTGAAGAGCTTTAGCCATAGGAGCCAAGCAGTTTGTAGTACATGAAGCACCTGAGATAACTGTTTCAGTACCGTCAAGAACGTCGTGGTTAGTGTTGAATACAACTGTTTTAACGTCGTTTCCACCAGGAGCAGTGATAACAACTTTTTTAGCTCCACCAGCGTGCAAGTGTTTTTCAGCAGCTGCTTTCTTAGCAAAGAAACCAGTAGCTTCAAGAACGATTTCTACACCGTCGTTAGCCCAGTCGATTTGTTCTGGATCACGTTCAGCAGAAACTTTGATGAATTTACCGTTAACTTCAAATCCACCTTCTTTAACTTCAACAGTACCGTCGAAACGACCTTGAGTTGTGTCGTATTTCAACAAGTGTGCAAGCATAACTGGATCTGTAAGGTCGTTGATACGAGTAACTTCAACACCTTCTACGTTTTGGATACGACGGAAAGCAAGACGACCGATACGTCCGAAACCGTTAATACCAACTTTAACTACCATTAGTGATTTCCTCCTTATGAAAATCATGAAATTTTTATTGTGAAAAGAGTAACTTGAATCACTACAAATCACCTTTCAACAAACCTATTATATAACTATTTAAGTTTAATTGCAAGTACGGGCGTTGTTTTTTGTCTATACCCCACTTATTTTTCTTTCTCCTTTGAAAGCCTATACTGCTATCTTTCTTTGTCTACCTAGTCATTTACCGGTTTCCTTTTAAAATGAAACGTGAAAATAGCAAAGCTAAAAATTATTTTCAATCTTCCAATTTCACAAAAAAGAGACAGGAAATTCCTGCCTCTAGGCTGATAACAATTATTTACGGCGTCCTGGTCTTTCTTTGTAACCATAGTAAGAATCTTCGATGATTTCTTGCATGTGGTCAACCATTGGAAGACGTGGGTTAGCTGGTGAACATTGGTCTTCATAAGCAAGGAAGGCCAATTCGCGTGAATGTTTTTTCCATTCTTTTTCATCAATTCCTTGTGCTTTGAAGTTCATTTGGATACCTACGCGCTCACCAAGTTCATAGACAGCTTTTGCGTAAGATTCAACCCCTTCTTCTGGAGTAGAAGCTGGGAGTCCAAGCATGCGTGCGATATCTTGGTATTTTTCATCTGCACGGTAGTAGTTGTACTTAGGCCATGTTGCTGTCTTAGCTGGACGTGTACCGTTGTAACGGATAACGTATGGAAGCAAGATAGCATTAGTACGACCGTGGATTGTGTGGAATTGCGCACCAATCTTATGAGCCATTGAGTGAGAAATACCTAGGAAGGCATTGGCAAAGGCCATACCAGCGATTGTTGAAGCGTTATGCATTTTCTCACGTGAGTGGAAGTCTGCATTCTTAACTGAGCTTTCAAGATTTTCGAATACAAGTTTGATTGCTTGAAGTGCAAGACCGTCAGTGTAGTCGCTAGCCATTTGTGATACGTAAGCTTCAGTCGCGTGGGTCAATACGTCCATACCAGTGTCCGCAGCAACAAATCCAGGAACTGTCAATACCAAAGCAGGGTCTACGATTGCCACAGTTGGTGTCAATGAGTAGTCAGCGATTGGGTATTTACGGTTATTCGCTTTATCAGAGATAACGGCAAATGGTGTTACTTCAGACCCTGTACCAGATGTTGTTGGGATTGCGATGAATTTAGTCTTCTTACCAAGCAATGGAAATTTGAAGGCACGTTTACGGATATCCATGAATTTTTGAACAAGGTCACGGAAGTCCACTTCTGGTTGCTCGTAGAAGAGCCACATTACTTTTGCAGCATCCATTGGTGATCCACCACCGAGAGCGATGATTGTATCTGGTTTGAAGGAACGCATAATCTCAGTACCACGGTTTACAGTTGTGATATCTGGATCTGGTTCCACATCAGCAAAGATTTGGTAAACAACCTTATTGCGACGAAGGTCAAGTTGTTCGATGATACGATCAAGGAAACCAAGCTCTACCATGGCATGGTCAGTAACGATCATGACACGTTCAACGTCACGACATTTTTGAAGGTATTGAATTGAATCACGTTCAAAGTATGTTTTTGAAGGAAGTTTCATCCATTGCATGTTATTTCTCCGTCTTCCGACTTTTTTGATATTCAAGAGGTTAATGGCACTAACGTTATCCCCAACTGAGTTGCGTCCGTAAGAACCACATCCAAGTGTCAATGATGGTAAGAAGGCATTGTAAACGTCCCCGATACCACCGAAAGTAGAAGGTGAGTTACAGATAACACGAATAGCTTTAACAGCTTTACCAAATTCTTTAGTCAATTCTTCATCAGCTGTGTGGATGGCTGCTGAGTGCCCAAGACCGTTAAATTCAACCATTTGACGAGCCTTAGTAATACCATCTTCACGACTTTCAGATTTCAAAACTGCGATAACTGGTGACAATTTTTCACGAGTCAATGGCTCATTTTCACCAACTTCTTTACACTCAGCAGCAAGAATGTTTGTTCCTTCTGGAACTGTAAATCCTGCTTGTTCTGCAATCCAAGTTGCTGGTTTACCAACGATATCAGCGTTCAATTTTGCACCAGCACAGTTTTTGCTATTTGCTTTCACGCCGAAGCAGAATTCTTCAAGAAGAGCTTTTTCTTTTTTGTTTACAAAGTAAGTGTGGTAAGATTTGAACTCTGCTACAAATTCATCGTAAATTTCTTTGTCAATGATAACCGCTTGCTCTGAGGCACAGACCATACCGTTGTCAAATGATTTAGACATGACGATATCGTGTGCTGATTGACGAATGTTTGCTGATTTTTCAACATAAGCTGGAACGTTTCCGGCACCTACCCCAAGAGCTGGTTTACCACATGAGTACGCAGCTTTCACCATTGCGTTACCACCTGTTGCAAGGATTGTCGCAACACCTTCGTGGTTCATAAGAGCACTAGTTGCTTCCATAGATGGTTCAGTGATCCACTGTACGCAGTTTTCAGGAGCACCAGCTGCGATAGCTGCATCGCGGACGATACGAGCCGCATGAGCAGATGATTCTTGTGCTGATGGATGGAAGGCAAAAACGATTGGATTACGTGTCTTCAATGAAATCAATGATTTGAAGATTGCTGTTGATGTTGGGTTTGTTGTTGGAGTGATACCACAGACAACACCAACTGGTTCAGCGATAAGAGTCAAACCTGTTACATCGTCTTCTTCGATAACGCCAACTGTCTTAGTGTGTCGCATGTTGTTTACTACGTGTTCACAAGCAAACAAGTTCTTAGTTGCTTTATCTTCAAATACACCACGTCCTGTTTCTTCAAAGGCATGTAGAGCCAATTCTCCGTGGGCATCCAAAGCTGCTACTGATGCTTTGGCAACGATGTAGTCAACCTGCTCTTGATCCAACTTTCGCATTTCTTCAAGAGCAACTAGAGCTTTTTGCACCAATCCATCGACATGCTTTTCAGCAGCGAGTTTCTTTTCCTCTGGTGTCACAGTTTTTTTATCAGCCATATTTTCCTCCATAGCTTTCAAGGATTTAATCCTTTGTTAATTTTTTCACAAGTTTATTATAACGCATTATTTCAACTTTGTAAACAGTTTCATAAACATTTCACAAAGAATTTTTAAACCCTTGTGAAATTTTTCTCATTTTCTTTTCTTATCAGGTTTTATCTTTGAAGTTTGTGAAATTTATTTCAAATATTTTTTATTTCACAAACTTACTTGGAAGAGGGACTTGGAAAGGAAGGGATTTACAGGTAAGCGCTTACTTGAACATTCTAACAATACCTCCTTTGATAAGGAGGCTTTATTTTTGTTGAAAAACGCCTTGTTTAAAAGTCCCTTCATAAACAACTTCTTGTTCTGTTGTCAGTTTTCCTTTTCCTTCAGCCTGACCATTTACAAAATCACCTTCGTAGGTCCAGCCTTCTTTAGATTGAAAGGTACCTTTTCCGTTGAAGGCCCCATTGTTGAAGCCACCTGTATATTGGTCTCCATTTTGGAAAGTAATGGTACCTTGCCCATTCATTTTACCACGTACAAGACTGCCGTCATAAACAATCGTTCCATTATCGAGTTTTAGAATACCTTTTCCGGGAATATTTAGAAAAAAGACGAGTACAGCACAGAAAACAATGGTAACTACTGCCAAAAGCTCTAAACGTGGACGAGTCAGATAGACACGATACTTTTCGTAAAAATTCTTAAGATTTTCCATCTTCACTCTCCTTTTCTAAACGTTCTAACCAAGCTTGACACCCCTCTTGAACACGCTGATAGGTTTCCTCAAAATCTCCTGTATACCAAGGATCTGGAACACTTTCTGATGCGAATGAGTAAATCTTATCTTGACAGTCTGCTGGACACATCTGACGTAAGTCAGAAACATTTGAAGCGTCCATTCCGATAATATAATCAAAGGCTTCAAAATCTTCCTTACTAATCTGAAGCGATGTTTTGCCTTTGTCATAAGGAATATCATACTCTTGAAAAACCCCCTGAGTTCCCTTATGAATCGGATTGCCATGTTCCCAAGAGGAAGTCGCTCGACTTTGGATTTCGTAGTTATCTGTCATCGATTTCATCACAAACTCGGCCATAGGGCTGCGACAAATATTTCCCAGACAGACAAAGACTAGTTTTTTCATCCCATTCCTTTCTTTTATAGAAAAACGGGAGTTCGTGATCCCGTCTTATTTTTCAATTGCACCTTCGAGTGAAGCTGTTTCTTTAAGTGGTAATACGGTCTTGATAGCAGCTAATTCAAAAGTCAAGTAAACTCCATCTACATCAAGAACAATTGTTCCCTTCTCCGTATCTACTTCATCGACTGTTCCGTAAAGTCCACCGATTGTAATCACTTCATAGCCTTTTTGCAGCTTATTTAAGCTTTCCATACGTTTTTTTGCTTGTTTCTTTTGAGAACGTTGCGTAAAGAACATCAAGCCCAACATAAGGGCTAGCATGATTAAAAATGTATAATTTGGATTCATTCGTTTCTCCTTTGTCTTTTACATAGGACTACTATATCAAATTTCAGCTACTTTTACAAGATTGTACCTTGCTTTTCTAGTAAGAAAAACCAGAGCTTGCGCCCTGATTTTTAGGATTATTTCAAGTTTTGAACAACTTTTACAAGATTTTCTACAGTAAAGCCATATTCTGCCAATACTTTTGGTGCTGGGGCAGAGGCTCCGAAGGTATCAATACCGAGAACGGCACCATCAAGACCAACGTATTTGTACCAGTTTTGAGTTGCACCCATTTCGACTGCAACACGACGGCGAACTGCATTTGGAAGAATTTCTTCCTTGTAAGCTGCATCTTGTTTATCAAAGACATCTGTAGATGGCATGCTGACTACGCGGACTTTTTCACCTTGACTAGCCAATTCTTTGGCAGCTGATACAGCAAGATTGACCTCTGAACCTGTCGCAATCAAGATTGTATCAAAGTCTGCTGCATTTTCATAGACAACATAGGCACCTTTTGCAACCTTGTCGAAGTCTGTTCCCTCTTCAACAGTCAAGTTTTGACGTGTCAAGACAAGGGCAGTTGGTGTTTTCTCACTTGTCACTGCAAGGTACCAAGCTGCTTGAGTTTCACGCGCATCTGCTGGACGGAAAACATTTAGATTTGGCATAGCACGAAGACCTGCTAAGTGTTCAACTGGTTCGTGCGTTGGACCATCTTCACCAACTGCGATTGAATCGTGGGTAAAGACATAAGTCACAGGAAGCCCTTGCAAGGCTGACAAGCGGACAGCCGCCTTCACATAGTCAGAGAAGACGAAGAAAGTTCCACCGTATACACGAAGTCCACCGTGAAGAGCCATCCCGTTCAAGATCGTTCCCATTGCAAATTCACGAACACCAAACTGAATGTTACGGTTCAAGCGATTGGCATCGTCTTGAAGTCCGTCCGTTTTGATATAAGTCATGTTTGAGTGTGCAAGGTCAGCTGATCCACCTAGGAAGGTTGGCAACTTAGCAGCTACAACATTCAAGGCATCTTGGCTTGAATTACGAGTTGCTTGAGAGAAGCCATTTTCTAAGGCTGGGAAGTCTGCTGGAGTCACTTCAATTGGATCACGCCCATCGATGATTGCTTCTACTTCTGCAGCCAATTCTGGATGCGCTTCTTTATAGTCAGCAACTAATTTTGTCCAAGCTTGATAAGCTGATGCGCCACGGTCTGCAACATTTTCTTTGAAATCAGCATATACTTGTTCTGGAATTTCAAATGGTTCATAGTCCCAACCGAGCGCTTGGCGAGTTGCTGCAGTTTCATCTGCTCCAAGAGGAGCACCGTGTACGGCGTTGGTTCCTTGTTTGTTTGGAGAACCGTATCCAATAACAGTCTTCACTTCAATCAAAGATGGTTTTCCTGAAGCTTTAGCTGTTTCGATAGCAGCATGGATTGCTTCCAAGTCTGTTCCATCTTCAACCAAGGCTGTATGCCAACCGTAAGCATTATAACGGTCACGAACACTTTCTGTGAAGGAATCTTTTGTCTCACCATCCAAGTTGATGTCATTTGAATCATAAAGAACAACCAACTTGTCTAGTTTTTGCAAGCCCGCATATGAAGCCGCCTCGCTTGAGACACCTTCCATCAAATCTCCGTCGCCACAGATAACATAAGTATAGTGGTCAAAGATATTGTAACCTTCGCGGTTATATTTGGCTGCCAAGAAACGTTCTGCCTGGGCAAAACCAGTGGCAGTTGAAATACCTTGCCCTAGAGGACCTGTTGTAGCATCAATCCCTGCTGTATGTCCAAATTCTGGGTGACCTGGTGTTTTTGAACCCCACTGACGGAAGCTCTTAATCTCATCCATGCTAACATCTTCAAAACCAGAAAGGTGAAGAAGGGCATAAAGAAGCATTGAACCATGACCTGCTGAAAGAATAAAGCGGTCGCGGTTGATCCAGTTTGGTTGAGCTGGATTGATACGAAGTTGTTTTGTAAAGAGGCTGTAAGCCATCGGAGCCGCTCCCATAACCACACCTGGGTGACCTGAGTTGGCTTTATTAATGGCGTCAATACCTAGGAAACGAATTGCATTAACAGATAGATTTGACATGGAATTTCCTTTCTATTTGAGGTGATTATTGGATCACACATTCTATTTTACTATTATATGAAAAAATACATAGAATAGCAATTAAACAATTCGACGTAAATCAGTATTCTATTTGCTATCCTCTAGTCGACTGATAGTAGGAAAGTAAGCGCTCATAAGCTTCATCTAATTTTTCTAAAATCACTTCTAATGATTGATTTTCAATAAAAGAAACATCTGCCTTAACTAAAACTTTTCGAATTTCCTGATTAGATAGTTTATTTCTTAAAATCTGACGATTTTCTTCGTTCGCATCCCATCTTTGACTTTGACCATCAGAGTAGGCTAGATAATAAATCCCTTTAACGGTTGGAATTTCTAATACCTTGGTTTGTTTCTCCAAAGTTTGCTCATCTTTCTTGCGCTCAATGAAACTGACCTCTAAGGAAATACCAAAATCAGTAGATGTCCCGTACAAACGAAGAGCCAACATAGGTTCTGTTACTTGTCCGTCTCTCTGTAGATAGACCCAGAAATGTGGTCGCAAACGCTGCGCTTGGTTCATCCACTGACTAGTCTGTTGGAGTTGCCATTCTGGATGACTGGTTTGAAATACTTTAGCCAGTTCTGTAAAAGCCTTTCGTGCCTCTTGACCTTTATGACGGAATTCCAGCATTTTCTCTCGTTCTTCCCCAGCTTTATCTGGATTACGGTACTGGATCCCTGCAAAGTCTAGATAGTCTCTTATCTTATTCAACATCAGTTTAACCTCCTCTAGCTAGCAAAAAATCAGGAGAACCCTGATTTTACTTATTCTGTATCTACAACGACATAGCGATTTGGCTCGTCACCTTCAGAGTAACTGGTCACGCCATCCATACGTGAAATAATACGATGGATAATCTTGCGTTCGCTATTCGACATTGGATCTGTCTGATAACTGCGTCCTTCTTCTAAAACACGAGTCGCCAATTTTTGAGCATAGGTCTGCAAGACTTCTGCACGGTGTTCAACATAATCATTGACATTAATAGTGATATAGAAGGTTCTTGAATAGCGGTTGTACAGATAATTTTGAGCCAACAATTGCAAGGCCTTCAAGACTTTACCATGGTAGCCGATAATACGACCTGGTTCGTTGGTGTCAATTTGTAGATTGATGCTACGACGGTTATAATCATTTGAAAGTGTGGCTTCAACATCCATGTCATCAATAATCGTTTGAACATAAGTCGTTACTTCCGTAGCTACTTGTTCAATATCAAAGCTCGGTTCAACCTTCAAGCCCAAGTCCTCTAGTTCTTGACTTTCAGTTTGCTCAGCTTGGTTTTCAATAATAGGCGTTTCTACTTCTCCTTCGAGAGCAGTTTCTTCAAGTTGTAATTCATTTAAAATCTCAATGTGACCAGTTTCTTCCAAGATAGTGCTGGCATGTCTTTCATGTTTTAAGATTTCAGCCTTGACTTCATCAGAAATACCTTGGCCTCCCTCTTCAATCTTTTTAATTGCTTCTACAACATGCCCCAAATCAACAGTTGCTTCACTGACTGTTTTAACAGGCTCATTCAAATCATTGATTTGTTTTGGAACTCCCTTTACAGCTTGTTGGTTTGCTTTTACAACTGTCGTTTCACTAATAGCATCGATATCCACTTGGGCTGGTTTTTTACCAAATAAGCCAAGAAACCCTTTTTTCTCACGAGAAATGACTTTGATATGAGCCTTCATTCTTGGAATATCTAATTCTTTCAATCCTTTCTGGATTGCTTCTTCAACAGTTGAACCTGTAAATACTACCATTACCAGATTCCTCCTTATTATTTCGTTTTCTGAGCCTTTTTCTTGGCTTTTCTTTTTCTATTTTCCAAATCTTTTTGTGCCTGTACTACGGCCTCGCGCTCTGCGATAATCTTGAATGGATTATTCAGGAAATAGGTTTGCAAGACTTGATAAGCATTGGACACTGCCCAGTAGAGAGCAACTCCGCTCGGAGCATAAACCCCAAAGATAAAGATTAAGACTGGAATCCCGTACATCATCGCAGTCGTAGCTCCGTTACGCTCAGACAAGGCTTTATTGGATAACCAGGTACTTAAAAAGGTGAATACTGCTGCTAAAATCGGAAGCACGAATGTTGTATCCACATCACCAAGATTAATCCATAAGAAATGACCTGTCTTCAAAAAGTCAACCCTTGATAGAGCTTGGAACAAGGCCAAGATAAGTGGCATCTGAATCAAAATCGGCCAAAGAGAATCTGAATGTCTGACACCCATTTCTTTAAAAACTTTACGCATTTCCTGCTCTAGCTTGGTTCTGCTTTCCATATCTCGACCTGGATATTGTTCTCGCAGCGCCTTAATGCGTGGTTGAGCTTCCTGCATTTTTCTAGAAGCCACCATTTGCACTTGAAAGACCGGCAAGAGAACTGTACGAATCAAGACCGTAAAGAGAATAATCCCCACTCCGATACTGATATCAAACGATAAAAAGCGAATGATTTCCGCAAAGAAGTAAACCAATTTACTCCAAAAATCAGTCGAATCTGCTGTAATATCACTAGTTGTCCCATTTGTCGCACAGGCTGTCATGATAAATAGAGACAGTCCTAGCAAACTAGTCAACTGTAGTTTCTTTTTCACTCCCATTTCCTTCCTGGTAAATCTTTGATAATTTTAATACGTGGAGTAGATTTTTCTCCATCTCTGCGTATCCCAAGGTTTCAACCCCTTTTCGAGCAATGACAACAAAGTCGACATCTTCTACCAGACTCCCTTTTGCATTCTGGATAATATGTCGGATTCGTCGCTTGATTTGATTTCTAGTGACGGCATTCCCCAGCTTTTTGCTAACTGATAGACCTACTCGAAAATGGTTTTTCTGGTTTTCTAATTGGTAGACAACAAATTTGCGATTGGCAAAGCTTGTCCCTTCCTTGAAAATTGCCTTAAAATCTTTCTCTCTTTTTACACGAAAGTTTTTCTTCAAAACTCAACTCCATCTATTAAATTACTACTATTATACCATATTTTTCAAAAAAGCCAATCATAGCAAGGTTTTGGACAATTTCATCAGAAAAAGAAGCTGGAAAAATCACTTTTCCAACTCCTTGTACGGAATATTTTTTTGATTTTAGTTATTTTTTCAAGCGTTCAACGTCACGGGCAATAACTAATTCCTCATCTGTTGGAATAACCAATACACGGATTTTAGCTGCTTCTGTTGAGATATCCCCTGTAACACCGAAGACATTCTTTTCATCATCAACATCACAACCAAACCAAGAAATTCCTGAGATAACATCCTTACGTACAGCAGCTGCATTTTCTCCGATACCTGCTGTGAAGATAATAGCATCTGCTCCATTTAAGACTGCAAGGTATTGACCGATATGTTTTTGGATACGGTCAACATACATTTCATAGGCTAAAGTGGCATCATGATCCCCTTCTTCCATAGCAGCAATCACATCGCGCATATCACTAGATTTGCCTGAAACACCCATAAGCCCTGATTCACGATTAAGGACACGACTAATGTCTTCAGGCGTGTTAAAGTCCTCTGTATATTGCATTAAGTAAGGAATGATAGCTGGGTCAATATCTCCTGTACGTGTTCCCATCATCACACCACCAAGTGGAGTGAAGCCCATTGAAGTATCCACAGATTGACCACCCTTGACTGCTGTAATAGATGCTCCATTACCGATGTGACAAGTAATCAATTTCAAGTCTTCTAATGGACGTCCCAAGAGTTTTGCAGCTTCTCCTGCTACAAACTGGTGGCTTGTACCATGAGCGCCGTATTTACGAACCTTGTTCTCTGTATAATATTTTGTTGGTAGAGGGTAGCGATAAGCTTTCTCTGGCATACTTGTGTGGAATGAAGTATCAAAAACAACTACACTGGTAATGTCTGGCAACAATTCCTTGAAGGCACGAACACCTGCTGCATTGGCTGGATTGTGGAGAGGAGCCAACAAGCTCAACTCTTCAACTTTTTCTAAAACATCTCCATCAACGACTGTTGATTCTTTGAAATATTCTCCACCTGCAACAACACGGTGGCCAACACCTGTAATCTCATCGTAAGCCTTGATAATATCGAAACGAATCAAGTCATCCAATAAAATTTTAACAGCTTGTGTATGATTTTCGATATCCAAAATTTGTTGTTCAGAACGACCGTCAAATTTTACAGTTGAAATTGAATCTTTCAAACCGATACGTTCAATCAAACCTTTCGCCAATACTTTTTCTTCTGGCATTAAGTATAATTGCCATTTCAAACTTGAACTTCCTGCATTGATTGCAATTGTTTTTGTCATAACAAGACTCCTCTTTTAAGCGTTTTCATCTATTATAACAAAATCTATTTTATATTTCAGTACCTTGAGTCCATTTTTGAAAATTTTCTTTAAATTTCATTAGAATACTTGCATCTTGCAGGCTAGCAAGTGGATAAACAAAAGGCTCTACTGCTATTTCACTTTTCTTCTGTAAGATAAAAATAGTCTTAGATTGTTTGGCATTGGCAAAGAGAGTTTCAGGCAGACTGATCATGGCAACCAGACTTGCCTCCTCTTTCAACCACCCTTTTAATAAGTCACTTTGAGGACTGGTCAACAAATCACTTGGAGCTAGAAAAATAGCGTATCCGTCTGACTTGAGATACTTAAGTCCTTGTTCCATGAGCAAGTGATGGGCGTAGGTATGTTCTTGACTAGAGGCTACTTGATGGCGCGCTGCAACGGCATCATCAGGATAATAGCCAACAGGCAAGTCGCTGATGACCACGTCGCTTTCTTTGAGCATTTGTGGACGAACGGCATCTCCTTGGACAAAGCCAGCCTGCAAACCAATCACATCTGCCATGCTAGCTGCCAAATCAATCAGCAAATCATCTACTTCTATTCCCAAGTAATCCACTTTTTTATCAAGCGAAGTCAAGAAAGTAGCGCCCAGAATCCCCATCCCAGAACCCATTTCGAGGATAGAAATTTCGTCCTCTTTAAACAACTCTTCCACAATAAACACCAAAAGTAAAGCAATGGCATCTGGTGTAAACTGGTGATTGGCCTGCAAGGGTTCTGTTTGCCCAGCTTTCATCAAGAGAAACTGGTAGGTCTTGAGCCATTCTTCTTTGCGAAGCGCTAAACGCTTAAGGGCTTGATTGTTCTCTTTGACCTGTTTTAGCTTCGTCTCACCATCCAGATAGATGCTGTTTTGCTCCACCAGGGCGTCATAAAAGTTGGTCGCCAAATCACTTTGGATGACTTGGACATTCTCTAGTAAATAGGTATAAGCTTGTTCAATTTTTTCAAAATCCATATTCCTATCTTATCAAATTTCCCTTCTTTTTTCCATCCTTATAGAAAAATCACACTATATCTACATTGGTTTCCCGTTAATTTGTTACTGACGACATCAATCTTATCTACACAAAATCAGATAAACGTTTCTAACTATCTACCACTGTACTCTTATCTTGCTGTCTGATTCTTGCTTAGTATAAGATGCTACATAATAATCAACAACTCTTCTACTAATCCTCTCTAATATATAATATATGAAATCCCGAATGGTACGCTATGGATTCTAAGTTCAATCCACTATACAAGACTGGGAAAATTCACCAGCCCCCAAAAGGAAATATTCCTACAATAAAACGCATACTATCAAGTTTTGAACACCTGATAATATGCGTTTTTATGATTTTACAGACTTTTTTGTCCAAACTCGATAGACACATCTATCGCCAATCAAGTATGAGATAAGCTGATTGTTTACATTTCTTCATCATCACGTTTACGGCGTTTCGCAAATAGACCTAAACCAGTCACAGCTGCCAAAGCTCCTAGAAGCGCAGATGTTTTGGAAACTTCTGTACCTGTATTTGGCAATTGCTGTCTTGACTTAGCTGTCGATTCGGCATCATTTCCAACGTGTGAAGTCGAATGATCAACGTTTGATTCTACAAGCGAGCTTGACGTTGAGGCGCTATCAGAAATTGCATTTGAAAGTGACGTACTTGTTGAAGTCGACATAGACACCGATGTTGATATTGACACGCTTAGACTTGTTGACTGCGAAGCACTTTCACTCAAACTAAACTCTGGTTTATCAGTACTATCTGGAACGGACATACTTGTTGACGCTGACTCAGATGCTGATGTGCTTGCTGATTCTGATGCACTTGTGCTTGCTGACTCTGATGCTGATGTGCTTGCTGATTCTGATGCACTTGTTGATGCTGATTCAGAAGCGCTTGTGCTTGCTGACTCTGATGCACTTGTTGATGCCGATTCTGATGCCGATGTGCTTGCTGATTCAGAGGCGCTTGTGCTTGCTGACTGGCTTGCACTTGTTGATGCTGACTCTGACGCACTTGTGCTTGCTGATTCAGAGGCACTTGTTGATGCAGATTCAGAAGCTGATGTGCTTGCTGA
>CAJNCY010000015.1 GCA_905221375.1 bacterium | reverse complement strand
AGGCTCGGTAGCTCAGTTGGTAGAGCAATGGATTGAAGCTCCATGTGTCGGCGGTTCGATTCCGTCTCGCGCCATTTATATATTTTGGAAGGGTAGCGAAGAGGCTAAACGCGGCGGACTGTAAATCCGCTCCTTCGGGTTCGGGGGTTCGAATCCCTCCCCTTCCATTTTACGGGCATAGTTTAAAGGTAGAACTAAGGTCTCCAAAACCTTCAGTGTGGGTTCAATTCCTACTGCCCGTGTTAATAGAATTATGGCGGGTGTGGTGAAGTGGTTAACACACCAGATTGTGGCTCTGGCATGCGTGGGTTCGATCCCCATCACTCGCCTATTTTATATTATTGGGGTATAGCCAAGCGGTAAGGCAAGGGACTTTGACTCCCTCATGCGTTGGTTCGAATCCAGCTACCCCAGTTACTATTTGCCGGCGTGGCGGAATTGGCAGACGCGCTGGACTCAAAATCCAGTGTCCGCAAGGACGTGCCGGTTCGACCCCGGCCGCCGGTATAGTATAGAGTTAAGGAACGTTGTTATTCTTCGTTCCTTTTTTGTGTTATTTTTGGTATAATAATAGTTATTCAAATTTTATTTAGATTATGAAAGTGTAGGGAAGTATGTCTCGTTCTATCGATTTATTAAAACATCGGTATTTGAAAAATATTAAAGAAAATCCTGGATTGTTTGTCGGGATTGAACTGGAATATCCTGTTGCAAATTTAGAAGGGGATGCTACAAATGTTGAAGTTATAAAAGATTTATTTCATTATTTACTTTCCGCTCTGGGTTTCACTGTAGAAAAGGTAGATGATTTTGGCAATCCTATCCAGTTAGTGGATCGGATAAGTCAGGATGCTATTTTATTTGAAGTTTCCTATACAACGATTGAGTTTGCATTTGGTAAGGCCGAAACAATTCAGGAGGTCGAAAATCGTTTTAATAATTATATGGATGTAATTCAGAGAAAATTAGGCGAATCAAATCATGCTATTGTTGGCTGTGGAATTCATCCTAACTGGGATAAAAATGAGAATTGTCCAGTGGCATATCCACGCTATCAGATGTTGATGGATTATTTGAATTTGAGTAGAAATGTTACTAAATCAGATTTACATAATTTCCCTGAATATGGGGCTTTTATCTGTGGGAGTCAGGTTCAGCTGGATATTTCAAAATCCAACTACTTACGGGTGATTAATGCTTTTACTCAAATTGAAGGGGCTAAGGCTTACTTATTTGCAAACTCTGAGTTTACAGGTGCGGATTGGGATACAAAAATCTCAAGAGATATTTTCTGGGAAGAATCTATGCATGGTATCTATCCAGAGAATGTTGGTGTCAATGCTAGCCTCTTTAAAGATGAGGATGATTTTTTTGACTATCTAGATCATTCTGCAATTTTTACTGCGGAACGTGATGGACAAACCTATTATTTTTATCCGATTCAGGCTAGGGACTATTTGGCTACACCTGAAATCCAAGCATTTGATCTTAATGGGGAAGAGGTTCTTATTTACCCTCAAGAGAAAGACTTTGAAACTCATCGTAGTTACCAGTACCAAGACTTAACGACTCGAGGAACAGTTGAGTTTCGTAGTGTGTGTACTCAGCCTCTAGATAAAACCTTCGCTTCTGCTGCCTTTCACTTGGGATTATTAGTTAATTTAGATAAGTTAGAAGCTTACTTAGAAACAGAACCTTTCTTTAAAGAATTTGGTCGTGATTACAAGTTTTTAAGACGACAATTTTCTAAGAAGAAGCTTACAGGTGAGGAAGAAACTGCGATTATTGAATTTTCCAAAGACTTACTCCTGCTAGCTGAGGAAGGACTGGAGATGAGAAATAAGCAAGAAATGACCTACTTACAGCCTTTGAAAGAAGAATTGAGCCTATAATTTCTCTTGTAAAAGGAGAATTTTCTGAAAAATCATGATATAATGGATGAGACTATAGATAAAGGATAGAGAGTAATGACATTAGTTTATCAATCAACGCGTGATGCCAACAATACAGTAACTGCTAGCCAAGCAATTTTGCAAGGTTTGGCAACGGATGGTGGTTTGTTTACACCGCTTACTTATCCAAAGGTAGATTTGGACTTTGACAAATTGAAAGATGCTTCTTATCAGGAAGTTGCTAAGTTAGTTTTGTCAGCATTTTTAGATGACTTTACAGCTGAAGAGTTGGACTACTGTATCAACAATGCCTACGATAGTAAATTTGATACTCCATCTATTGCGCCTTTGGTGAAATTAGACGGGCAATACAACCTGGAACTCTTCCATGGTTCTACGATTGCCTTTAAGGATATGGCCTTGTCTATCTTGCCATACTTTATGACGACTGCTGCTAAGAAACATGGTTTGGAAAATAAGATTGTTATCTTGACAGCAACATCTGGTGATACTGGGAAAGCTGCTATGGCAGGGTTTGCGGATGTACCTGGCACTGAGATTGTCGTCTTTTATCCAAAAGATGGTGTCAGCAAGGTACAAGAGTTGCAAATGACTACTCAGACTGGTGACAATACTCATGTTATCGCCATTGATGGTAACTTTGACGATGCCCAAACAAATGTGAAGCACATGTTTAATGATGTGGCTCTTCGTGAAAAATTGGCAGCCAACAAGCTCCAGTTCTCATCAGCTAACTCGATGAATATCGGTCGTCTGGTGCCACAGATTGTTTATTATGTTTATGCCTACGCTCAGCTTGTTAAGACTGGTGAGATTGTGGCTGGTGATAAGGTTAACTTCACGGTACCGACAGGAAACTTTGGAAATATCTTGGCTGCCTTTTATGCCAAACAAATCGGCTTACCAGTTGGTAAATTGATCTGTGCTTCAAATGACAACAATGTTTTGACAGACTTCTTCAAGACACGTGTTTACGACAAGAAGCGTGAGTTTAAGGTAACAACTAGTCCATCTATGGATATTTTGGTATCTTCAAACTTGGAGCGTTTGATTTTCCATCTTTTGGGTAATAATGCGGTTAAAACAGCTGAACTCATGAATGCCTTGAACAAGCAAGGACAATATGAGTTGACAGACTTTGATGCAGAGATTCTTAACCTCTTTGCAGCTGAATATGCGACTGAAGAAGAAACAGCGGCAGAAATCAAGCGTGTTTATGAGTCAGATTCTTATATCGAGGATCCACATACGGCGGTTGCCTCGGCAGTTTATAAGAAATATCAAGCGGCTACTGGCGATGTGACTAAGACAGTGATTGCTTCAACAGCGAGTCCATACAAGTTCCCAGTGGTTGCAGTAGAAGCTGTAACTGGAAAATCAGGACTTGGCGACTTTGAGGCCTTGGCTCAATTACATGAAATCTCAGGCGTTGCAGTACCACCAGCAGTTGATGGGCTTGAAACAGCTCCTGTTCGTCACAAGACAACAGTGGCAGCTGTTGACATGCAAGCAGCGGTTGAGGATTATCTAGGACTTTAAGACAGAGGGAGTAAACTCGGTTGGGAAACCAACTGAGTTTCTTTTCATCAGGAGGACGGATTGTTTAAGAAAAATAAAGACATTCTTAATATTGCCTTGCCAGCTATGGGCGAAAACTTTTTGCAGATGCTCATGGGAATGGTGGACAGTTACTTGGTAGCCCACTTGGGCTTGATAGCTATTTCAGGTGTTTCAGTAGCTGGTAATATTATCACCATTTACCAGGCTATTTTCATTGCTCTGGGGGCAGCTATTTCTAGTGTTATTTCAAAAAGTTTGGGGCAGAAGGATCAGTCTAGGCTAGCCTATCATGTGACTGAGGCGTTGAAGATTACTTTACTATTAAGTTTCCTTTTAGGAGCTTTGTCTATCTTCGCTGGACAAGAGATGATTGGACTTTTGGGGACTGAACAGGCTGTGGCAGAAAGTGGAGGACTCTACCTATCTTTGGTAGGCGGATCGATTCTTCTTTTGGGATTGATGACGAGTCTGGGTGCCTTGATTCGTGCAACACATAATCCACGTCTGCCTCTCTATGTTAGTCTTTTATCCAATGCTTTGAATATTCTCTTTTCCAGTCTAGCTATTTTTGTTCTTGATATGGGGATAGCGGGTGTTGCTTGGGGGACTATTCTGTCTCGTTTGGTTGGTCTTGTGATTTTGTGGTCACAATTAAAATTGCCTTATACGAAACCGACTTTTGGTTTAGATAAGGAACTATTGACTTTGGCTTTGCCAGCAGCGGGAGAACGTCTCATGATGCGGGCTGGAGATGTAGTAATCATTGCTTTGGTCGTTTCTTTTGGGACGGAGGCAGTTGCTGGGAATGCAGTCGGAGAAGTCTTGACCCAGTTTAACTATATGCCTGCCTTTGGTGTGGCTACAGCAACGGTCATGCTGGTGGCTCGAGCGGTTGGAGAGGATGATTGGAAAAGAGTCTCTAGTTTGAGTAAGCAAACCTTTTGGCTTTCTCTGATTCTCATGTTGCCTTTGACCTTCAGTATCTATGCCTTAGGGATACCACTGACTCATCTCTATACGACTGATCCTCTAGCAGTTGATGCTAGTGTTCTAGTGACACTGTTTTCACTACTTGGAACTCCTATGACGATAGGAACAGTCATCTATACGGCAGTTTGGCAGGGTTTGGGCAATGCTCGGCTTCCCTTTTATGCGACAAGTATAGGAATGTGGTGTATTCGCATTGGAACAGGATATCTGATGGGGATTGTTCTTGGTTGGGGTTTGCCTGGTATTTGGGCAGGAACTCTTTTGGATAATGGTTTTCGTTGGTTATTTCTACGCTACCGCTACCAGCGTTATATGAGCTTGAAAGGATAGGAAATGCAAAAAACAGCTTTTATTTGGGATTTAGATGGCACTTTATTGGACTCTTACGAAGCGATTTTGTCAGGGATTGAGGAGACTTTTGGTCAGTTTTCTATTCCTTATGATAAGGAGAAAGTGAGAGAGTTTATCCTAAAGTATTCTGTGCAGGATTTGCTGAAGCAAGTTGCGGAAGAGAGAAAACTGGATGTGGGAGTGCTCAATCAAGTGCGTGCCCAGGGTTTGGCTGAAAAGAATGCCCAGGTAGCCTTGATGTCTGGTGCGCGTGAATTGCTGGCTTGGGCAGACCAAGTAGGGATACAACAGTTTGTCTATACTCATAAAGGGGACAATGCTTTTGCCATTCTAAGAGACTTGGGGTTGGAATCCTATTTTACAGAGATTCTAACTAGTCAGAGCGGCTTTGCGCGGAAGCCAAGTCCAGAAGCGGCTACCTATCTGTTAGAAAAGTATCAGTTGGATTCTGAGAAGACCTATTACATAGGGGATCGGACTTTGGATGTGGAATTTGCCCAGAATAGTGGGATTCAAAGCATTAATTTTTTGGAGTCATCTTATGTAGGCAATCAAAGGATTCAAGAACTAGCAGATATTCCTTACATTTTTGAGTATTGGGAACGATAAGATTGTGTCAGTTTTATGACAGAGACCTAACAAACTATTTCAAGTAACCAAGTTTGTTACAAGGAATAGACAGTTCTGTTAAATAGGCCCGAGAGGGCTTTTTTTCTGCTCTTTTTGTGTTATCATAGACAGGTACTCATTTGAAAGGAATTTGAAAGAATGAAGAAAAGAATATTATTAGCGTCAACAGTAGCCTTGTCATTTGCCTCAGTATTGGCAACCCAAGCAGAAGAAGTTCTTTGGACTGCACGTAGTGTTGAGCAAATTCAAAATGATTTGACTAAAACGGACAACAAAACAAGTTATACCGTTCAGTATGGTGATACCTTGAGCACCATTGCAGAAGCCTTGGGTGTAGATGTCACAGTTCTTGCAAATTTGAACAAAATCACTAATATGGACTTGATTTTCCCAGAAACTGTTTTGACAACGACTGTCAATGAAACAGAAGAGGTAACGGAAGTTGAAATCCAAACACCTCAAGCGGCTTCTAGTGAAGAAGTGACAACTGCGACAGCAGATTTGACAACCAATCGAGTGACCGTGGATGATCAAACTGTTCAAGTTGCAGATCTTTCTCAACCAATTGCAGAAGCGCCAAAAGCGGTAGAAACTACAAGTACAAAAGAAGTAGCAACAAGTTCAGAAGTTACAGAGACAGCGACTGCTTCAGAAGAAGTTGCGCCTTCTACAGGAACTTCTGTCCCAGAGGAGCAAACAGCCGAAACAAGCAGTCCAGTTGAAGAAGCAGTTCCTCAGGCAACGACTCCAGCTGAGAAAGATGAAACTCAAGCAAGCCCACAAGCTGTTTCAACAGTGGAAGAAACTACAACTCCAGTAGAAGAAAAAACAACAGAAACAACTGCAACAAGTTCAGAAGAAGCAAAAGAAGTCTCATCAAATGAAGCTACAACAGCAGTTTCTACTTATCAACCAGAAGAGAAGAAAACAGTTGCAACAACTTACGCAGCTCCAGCAGCGCCCGATTATGCTGGACTTGCGGTAGCGAAATCTGAAAATGCAGGCCTTCAACCACAAACAGCTGCCTTTAAAGAAGAAATCGCCAACTTGTTTGGCATCACATCCTTTAGTGGTTACCGTCCAGGAGATAGTGGAGATCACGGAAAAGGTTTGGCTATCGATTTTATGGTACCAGAAAGCTCAGAACTAGGGGATAAGATTGCGGAATACGCTATTCAAAACATGGCCAGCCGTGGAATTAGTTACATTATTTGGAAACAACGTTTCTATGCCCCATTCGATAGCAAATATGGGCCAGCTAATACTTGGAACCCAATGCCAGACCGTGGTAGTGTGACAGAAAACCACTATGACCACGTTCACGTTTCAATGAATGGATAAACCAGACTTTGTAATATCATTTTGACGAATGAGATCTAGCTTTCGTGATAGGAAGCGAGTCTCGTTCGTTTTTTCTTTGTCATACTCTTCGAAAATCTCTTCAAACTACGTCAGTTTCGCCTTGCCGTATATATGATACTGGCTCTGTCAGTTCTATCCACAACCTCAAAACAGTGTTTTGAGCAACCTGCGACTTTGCTCTTTGATTTTCATTGAGTATCAATATGAATGGAAAATGGAAGTTACCATTTTGTAATGATTGAAGCAACATTCTTTCAATCTATTTTACTTTGTATTAAACTTGATTGGTCAACTATTGATAAATCAATTGAAAAGAGAAAAGAAATGTTAGAGATTCAAGATTTACTTTATCAACTCCGCTTGTCTGAGCAAGCGAGTACGCAATTGTTTGAAAAAAGGCTTGGGATTAGTTTGACACGGTATCAGATTTTACTGTTTTTACTGGAGAATTCTCCCTGTAATCAAATAGCGGTTCAGGAGCGTTTGAAGATTGATCAGGCTGCTTTGACCCGACATTTCAAAATTCTGGAAAAGGAAGGTTTGGTGGAGCGTCATCGTAATCCTGAAAATCAGCGGGAAGTGTTGGTGGAGGCTACGAAGTATGCCAAGGACCAGTTAGTGATGAATCCGCCTCTGCAGCATATCAAGGTTAAAGAAGCGATGGAAAGTATCTTAACAGAGTCTGAGAGAACAGAGCTCAACCGTTTATTAAATAAATTGGTTTTGGGTATTGAGAATATAGAAATTTAAGGAGAAATAGATGTCAATTATTACAATCATTTTAGCAACGATCGTTGCTTTGGAGCATTTTTACATTTTTTATTTGGAAAGTATTGCAACGCAATCAGAAGCGACTAGTCGTGTCTTTAACATGGATAGGGAAGAACTGGCTCGCCCGTCGGTAAGCTCATTGTTTAAAAATCAAGGGATTTATAATGGTCTGCTAGGAGTTTTTCTCTTGTATGGGATTTATTTCTCACAGAATTTAGAAATTGTGACTATTTTTGTCCTGTTTGTGATAGGTGCTGCGGCTTATGGTTCTTTAACAGCAGATAAGAAAATTATTTTGAAGCAAGGTGGACCAGCTATTTTGGCCTTGATCAGTATTTTACTCTTTAAATAAACTTTAATGCCAGTCTTATCCTCTCTAGTCCTTTTCACTCCAGAATAAGGGAAATATGTTATACTTGTTTTTAAGAAAAAAATCTCATTGAATTTGTTTTGAGGAGTTAGAAATGAAAGTATTAGTGACAGGTTTTGAGCCCTTTGGAGGGGAAAAGGTCAATCCAGCTTTGGAGGCCATTAAAGGTTTACCAGCTGAAATCCATGGTGCTGAGGTCCGTTGGCTAGAAGTGCCGACAGTCTTTCACAAATCGGCTCAAGTATTGGAAGAAGAGATGGACCGTTATCAACCTGACTTTGTCCTTTGTATCGGCCAAGCAGGTGGAAGGTCTAGCTTGACGCCTGAACGAGTGGCCATTAATCAAGACGATGCACGCATTCCTGATAATGAGGGTAATCAACCGATTGACCTTCCCATTCGCCCAGATGGTGCTTCGGCTTATTTTAGTAGTCTACCGATTAAAGCGATGGTTCAAGCTATAAAAAAAGAGGGCTTGCCGGCCTCTGTTTCCAATACTGCAGGGACTTTTGTCTGCAATCATTTGATGTATCAGTCCCTCTATTTGGTAGAAAAGAAATTTCCACATGTTAAGGCAGGTTTTATGCATATTCCTTATATGATGGAACAGGTGGTGAATCGACCGACTACTCCAGCTATGAGTTTAGTGGATATTAGGCGAGGGATAGAAGCAGCAATCGGCGCCATGATAGAACATGGGGATCAGGACCTCAAGTTGGTAGGCGGAGAAACTCATTGATAGAAAAAAGCTTGAGGGGAAAAACCTTCAAGCTTTTGGACGTTTTCGAGCCAGTACTGCTCGGTAGAAAATTATTTTATTGATTTGAATGTAGGGTAGGAGTGAGAAACTAGCAATCCCAAAAGTAATCCAATTGAGGAAGTACCAAGGAAGGAGTTGTAAGTCTAGGACGAAACGCTGGAACTTGTAGCCTTTCATCAGGAAACGGCTGGTTTTAAGGATTTGTCCTGGTTTGGCTTGTCCTAAGTCTAGGGTGTCACAGAGGAGAAATTCTACCTGTGAATAGGCATAGTATTGCGGGATATAGAGACTATTTCCGACAATCATCAAGAGGATACTTGCTAGAAAATAGAGACCAAAGGTCATGAGGAAACGTTCAGTTTCAACTGACGAGAGATCCAGATTGGGAAACTCAGGATGAAGGCCAACGAATTTCTTTGCAAGAAAGCTACTGTAAAAGAGGAAGTAAATCCCGAGTAAACTAGGAATACTCCATAAGAAGAGATAGAAGCGTTTGAGAAGGAGAGTCAAAAAGGTTTGTGAAAAGTACTCTTCGTTAAAGAGAGTGAGACTATTTTTGACGGATAGTTCTGTATCTGGATTCTTGATGAGTTTCAGCGTTGTATAGACGGAACTGGTTAGAAGTATTGCTCCGATAAAGGAGACTAATAGTGGAAAAAGGTAGGCTTGGAATACATGACCAAACACGCTTAAAAAGGGTTGTTCTAAAACACTCTCGTTGATGCGCTCTAAGGGATTAAGAAAGCCAGACAAGATGACTAGCATGCTGGGTAAGAGATAGACGAGAAAGAGGTGGGGATTTTCAGCTTGAAATTGCCTAGCCTGCAGACGAATGGTTTTTAAATCAATTTTTGGGTATTTCATTCTCTCATTATACCATAGTTCGTGACAGTTCCGGCTTTTTTTGATAAAATCATACAGTATGCCCTTGGGCACAAAGTATGAACTGGGACTGTCTTTCCCAGCTTCGGAGGTAAAAAATGTCAGATTCACCAATCAAGTATCGTTTGATTAAAAAAGAAAAACACACGGGAGCTCGTCTGGGAGAAATCATCACTCCCCACGGTACCTTCCCAACACCTATGTTTATGCCAGTTGGAACTCAAGCCACTGTCAAAACTCAGTCGCCTGAAGAATTGAAGGAGATGGGTTCGGGAATTATCCTATCAAACACCTATCATCTCTGGCTTCGCCCTGGAGATGAACTCATCGCACGCGCTGGTGGTCTCCACAAGTTCATGAATTGGGACCAGCCTATTTTGACAGATAGTGGTGGTTTTCAGGTTTATTCCTTAGCAGATAGCCGTAATATCACAGAAGAAGGAGTAACCTTTAAAAACCATCTCAATGGTTCTAAGATGTTCCTATCGCCAGAAAAAGCCATCTCTATTCAGAATAATTTGGGTTCAGACATCATGATGTCCTTTGACGAATGTCCTCAGTTTTATCAACCATACGACTACGTTAAGAAATCAATCGAGCGTACCAGTCGTTGGGCTGAGCGTGGTTTGAAGGCTCATCGTCGTCCGCATGACCAAGGGTTATTTGGAATTGTACAGGGGGCAGGATTTGAAGACCTTCGTCGCCAATCAGCTCATGATCTTGTCAGCATGGACTTTCCAGGTTACTCTATCGGTGGTTTGGCGGTGGGAGAAACCCACGAAGAGATGAATGCCGTCTTGGACTTCACAACCCAACTGTTACCTGAAAACAAACCTCGCTATCTGATGGGTGTGGGAGCCCCAGATAGTTTGATTGATGGGGTCATTCGTGGTGTGGATATGTTTGACTGTGTCTTGCCGACTCGTATCGCTCGTAACGGTACTTGTATGACCAGCCAAGGTCGTTTGGTCGTCAAAAATGCCCAGTTTGCTGAGGACTTTACGCCACTGGATCCTGAGTGTGATTGCTACACATGTAAGAACTACACACGCGCCTACCTTCGTCACCTGCTCAAGGCTGATGAAACCTTCGGTATCCGCTTGACTAGCTACCACAATCTTTACTTCTTGCTTAATCTGATGAAGCAAGTGCGACAAGCCATCATGGACGACAATCTCTTGGAATTCCGTGAGTATTTTGTTGAAAAATATGGCTATAATAAGTCAGGTCGTAATTTCTAAAATGGAATGGATATAAGCTAAAAATCCTAAGTTTTCTCTTAGGATTTTTCTTCTTTTTTTGATAGAATAAAGTGTACAATGAAAGGAAGAATAAACTCGTATGCGCATTAAATGGTTTTCCTTGATTAGGATTACAGGTTTACTTTTGGTACTCTTGTATCACTTCTTTCAGACCATCTTTCCTGGAGGATTTTTCGGGGTAGATGTCTTTTTCACGTTTTCAGGCTTCCTGATTACGGCTCTACTCATCGAAGAATTTTCTAAAAACCATGAGATTGATTTGGTAGGATTTTTTAGGAGACGCTTTTATCGGATTGTGCCCCCTGTGGTTTTGATGGTCTTGGTGACCATGCCCTTTACTTTCTTGGTTCGCCAAGACTATGTTGCTGGAATTGGTGGTCAGATTGCGGGTGTTTTAGGCTTTATGACCAACTTCTATGAACTTCTAACAGGTGGGAGTTATGAATCACAGTTCATTCCTCATTTGTTTGTTCATAATTGGAGCTTGGCTGTTGAGGTGCACTACTATATACTCTGGGGATTGGCAGTTTGGTTCTTATCTAAGCAGTCTAGATCAAATGGTCAGTTGAGAGGAATGGTTTTTCTCTTATCAGCTGCTGCCTTCTTAATCAGCTTTTTCTCCATGTTTATTGGTAGTTTTCTAGTAACTTCTTATTCCTCTGTTTACTTCTCCAGTTTAACTCATGTCTATCCATTCTTTTTGGGAAGTATCCTAGCAACTATCGTAGGCGTTCGTCAGACAACTTCTTTAGTTAAGCAGTTGGATAGAATCTGGGATTTACGAAAGACCCTGTTGATTTTTGCAGGAGGTTTTGGCTTCTTACTCATTTTGACCTTCTTTGTCAAATTTACCTATCTTTTTGCCTATCTTATCGGCTTTTTACTTGCCAGTCTTGCAGCCCTTGCCATGATGTTGGCAGCGCGTGTCTTACATGAAAAGACTCCTAACGTGCAGGAGCCAAAGGTAATCAGCTTTTTAGCAGATACTAGCTATGCGGTTTATCTCTTCCATTGGCCTTTCTATATCATTTTCTCACAGTTGACCTCAAATCTTCTTGCTGTGTTACTGACTTTGATTTTTTCTTATGGATTTTCCAGCCTATCATTTTATGTGTTGGAACCTTGGATTGCAGGAAAGGACACACCTATTATACAAACCCTTCGTTCCCTGCCTTATATCCATACAATCTTTGCAGCAAGCACAGGAATCTTGACTATCATTGTCTGCACGGTGATCTTGTTGGCTCCACAAGTCGGAGCTTTTGAGACAGATTTAACTGTCAATGGCTTGAAGCAAGCTGCAACAAATATTAACCAGACCAAGGTGATGGCAGAACGAGCAGAAGCTGATAGTTTAGGAATTGCTGATGGTACTATGCTAATTGGTGACTCAGTGGCTCTAAGGGCCAATACAGCTTTGCAGACAGCCCTTCCTGGAGCACAGATTAACGCGCAGGTCAGCAGAACAACCAAGACTGCCAATGAAATCATGCTCAACAATAGCCAGAATAAATTTCTACCAAAGATGGTGGTCATTGCAACAGGGGTAAATAATCCTGAAAGTTACAAGGAAGATTGGGATAGTATCGTGAAAAATCTTCCTAAGGGACATCATATGGTTTTGGTGACTCCTTATGAAGGAGATAAGACAAAAGAGACCTATGCAATCGTTGAGAAGGCTGCTGCCTATATGAGAGAATTGGCAGAGAAGACTCCTTATATCACCATTGCTGATTGGAATCAAGTTGCTAAGGAACATCCAGAGATCTGGACAGGAACAGACCAAGTCCATTTCGGAAGTGACAATAGTAAGATTGAAGCAGGAGCAAAATTGTATGCAGATACCATTGCTACAGCCTTGCAAACAGCTCAAGACAAGCCAGTCAAATCAAAATAACGTGTATTTAAAAGAGAAGAGTTGGAAAAATCCAGCTCTTTTAAAATATCTCTAGAAAATAGGTCTATACCATTTACAAATGCATCAGAAAAGTTTATAATGTAATTGACATAATAAATATCAAAAGTAATCTTTTAAGGAGGTCATTATTATGCCTAATTACGTTAAAGCGGATCAGTTTTTCTATCCATTTGGCATTCGTCGCGGTGGGTACTTAGAACTTGTTGATGGCAAATTTGGGAAACATGTGGATCAAATTCCTGAAGGAGCAGAGGTTCTTGACTATACTGGTTATAGCATTGCACCAGGTCTTGTGGATACTCATATTCATGGATATGCAGGTGTAGATGTGATGGACAACAACATTGAAGGTACATTGCACACTATGAGTGAAGGACTTCTTAGTACCGGTGTTACCAGTTTCTTGCCCACAACTTTAACAGCCACTTATGAGCAATTGCTTGCAGTCACTGAAAATCTTGGAAACCATTATAAAGAAGCAACAGGTGCTAAGATTCGTGGGATTTATTATGAAGGTCCATATTTCACAGAAACTTTTAAGGGGGCACAAAATCCAACTTATATGAGAGACCCGGGTGTTGAGGAGTTTCATTCTTGGCAGGATGCTGCAAAAGGGATGCTAAATAAAATCGCTATTGCACCAGAACGTGATGGGGTGGAAGATTTTGTACGTACTATTACAGGTGAAGGTGTGACAGTTGCACTTGGACACTCAGATGCGACTTTTGATGAAGCTAAAAAAGCAGTCGATGCTGGAGCGAGTGTTTGGGTACATGCTTACAATGGAATGCGTGGTTTAACACACCGCGAACTAGGTATGGTAGGAGCTATGTATGAGCTCCCACATACTTACGCAGAATTGATTTGTGATGGTTATCACGTAGATCCAAAAGCTTGTGAGATTTTACTTAAGCAAAAGGGGACAGAAAACATCGCTCTTATTACGGACTGTATGACAGCTGGTGGGCTTGAAGACGGTGACTATATGTTGGGAGAATTCCCTGTTGTAGTAGCAAATGGAACTGCACGTCTCAAATCTACTGGTAATTTGGCAGGTTCTATCCTCAAACTTAAAGATGGTATGAGAAATGTAGTCGAATGGGGTATTGCGAATCCGCATGAAGCAGTTATGATGGCCAGCCTCAACCCAGCAAAATCTGTTCACATCGATGATGTCTGTGGCCAAATCCGTGAAGGCTACGACGCTGACTTTATCGTACTAGATAAAGATTTGGAATTGGTAGCAACCTACCTAGATGGTGTAAAACGTTATCAAGCATAAGAGAGGAGGCAGAAGTTAGAGAACTAGCTTCTGCTTTTTTATCTGTGTTAGTTTACTGGTAAATAAAAAAGTTAAAAAAATCACAAAAAAACTTGAATAAACAAATGAAAAGGCTTACAATTATATTGTAAATAGTACAAATAAAAAAACGGAGGAGTATTTTATGAAAGCTTATACTTATGTTAAACCAGGACTTGCTTCTTTTGTTGATGTAGACAAACCAGTGATTCGCAAGCCGACAGACGCTATTGTGCGTATCGTAAAAACCACTATTTGTGGAACAGACCTCCATATTATCAAAGGGGATGTCCCTGCTTGCCAAAGTGGTACCATTCTTGGTCACGAAGGGATTGGGATTGTTGAAGAAGTTGGGGAAGGAGTTTCGAACTTCAAAAAAGGCGACAAGGTCTTGATTTCTTGTGTTTGTGCCTGTGGTAAATGCTACTACTGTAAAAAAGGAATTTATGCCCACTGTGAAGACGAAGGGGGCTGGATTTTCGGTCACTTGATTGATGGTATGCAGGCTGAATATCTACGTGTCCCTCATGCAGATAACACTCTTTACCACACTCCAGAAGACTTGTCAGATGAAGCCTTGGTTATGTTATCAGACATTTTGCCTACTGGATATGAAATTGGTGTCTTGAAAGGAAAAGTAGAACCTGGTTGTAGTGTAGCCATTATTGGTTCAGGACCAGTTGGATTGGCTGCTCTTTTAACAGCTCAATTCTATTCGCCAGCTAAATTGATTATGGTGGACCTAGATGATAATCGCTTGGAAACAGCTTTATCATTCGGTGCAACTCATAAGGTTAATTCTTCAGACCCTGAAAAAGCCATTAAAGAAATTTATGATTTGACAGATGGCCGTGGTGTGGATGTTGCTATCGAAGCTGTTGGTATTCCTGCAACATTTGACTTCTGTCAAAAGATTATCGGTGTAGACGGAACAGTTGCCAACTGTGGTGTACATGGCAAACCAGTTGAATTCGATTTGGACAAACTTTGGATTCGCAACATCAATGTAACAACTGGTTTAGTATCTACAAATACCACTCCACAATTGTTGAAGGCACTTGAAAGTCATAAGATTGAACCAGAAAAATTGGTAACTCATTATTTCAAACTAAGTGAAATTGAAAAAGCCTATGAAGTCTTCGGTAAGGCAGCAGACCACCATGCTATTAAGGTCATTATCGAAAATGATATTTCAGAAGCTTAAGAAATACAAAGTTTTTATTATATCAGCAAATAGAAATTCAGTCATCATAAGATGGCTGGATTTTTTATCGAAAAATTAAGAAATGAGCATATTTCTTTCCTTGTTTGGCGGAATTGGTTATAATATACGGTACAAAGGAATGAATGAATATGTATCGTGTTATAGAAATGTACGGAGATTTTGAACCGTGGTGGTTCTTAGAAGGTTGGGAAGAAGATATTGTAGCAAGTAAGAAATTTGACCAGTATTATGATGCTCTCAAATACTACAAGACTTGCTGGTTTAGATTGGAACAAGAATCTCCTCTTTATAAAAGTAGAAGTGATTTGATGACCATTTTTTGGGACCCAGAAGACCAACGCTGGTGTGATGAATGTGACGAGTATTTACAACAATACCATTCTTTGGCTCTTTTGCAGGATGAGCAGGTTATTCCAGACGAAAAACTACGCCCAGGCTATGAAAAACAAACAGGTAAGGAAAGGCACCGTTCTTGCCGTATGAAATTAAAATAGAGAAAAAGTAACTTTTTTGGAGTTGCTTTTTATTTTTTCCAAATCTTTGCGAATAGTATAGGTGAGGAGGTAAGTATGGTTCAAGAAATTGCACAAGAAATCATTCGTTCGGCCCGGAAAAAAGGGGCGCAGGATATTTATTTTGTCCCTAAGTTAGACGCCTATGAGCTTCATATGAGGGTGGGAGACGAGCGTTGTAAAATCGGTTGTTATGATTTTGAAAAGTTTGCGGCTGTCATCAGTCATTTCAAGTTTGTGGCGGGTATGAATGTGGGAGAAAAACGACGTAGTCAGCTTGGTTCCTGCGATTATGCCTATGACGATAAGATGGCGTCCCTACGTTTGTCTACCGTTGGCGATTATCGAGGGCATGAGAGTTTAGTTATTCGCTTGTTGCATGATGAGGAGCAGGATTTGCATTTTTGGTTTCAGGATATTGACGAATTGGGCAAGCAGTACAGGCAACGGGGACTTTATCTTTTTGCTGGTCCAGTCGGAAGTGGCAAGACGACCTTAATGCACGAATTGGCCAAGTCTCTTTTTAAAGGGCAGCAGGTCATGTCCATTGAAGATCCGGTAGAAATCAAACAAGAGGATATGCTACAGTTGCAGTTGAATGAGGCGATTGGACTAACCTATGAAAATCTAATCAAACTTTCCCTACGGCATCGTCCTGATCTCTTGATTATCGGAGAAATTCGTGACAGCGAGACGGCGCGTGCAGTGGTCAGAGCTAGTTTGACAGGGGCGACAGTTTTTTCAACCATTCACGCCAAGAGTATTCGAGGTGTTTATGAGCGCCTACTGGAGTTGGGTGTGAGTGAGGAGGAATTGGCAGTCGTTCTGCAAGGAGTCTGCTACCAGAGATTAATCGGGGGAGGAGGAATCGTTGACTTTGCAAACAAAGACTATCAAGAACACCAGCCAACTAGCTGGAATGAACAGATTGACCAACTTCTTAAAGATGGACATATCACAAGTCTTCAGGCTGAAACGGAAAAAATTAGCTACAGCTAAGCAAAAAAATATCATCACCCTGTTTAACAATCTCTTTTCCAGCGGTTTTCATCTGGTAGAGACTATCTCCTTTCTAGATAGGAGTGCCTTGTTGGACAAGCAGTGCGTGACCCAGATGCGCACAGGTTTGTCTCAGGGAAAATCATTCTCAGAAATGATGGAAAGTTTGGGATTTTCAAGTGCCATTGTCACTCAGTTATCCCTAGCTGAAGTTCATGGAAATCTCCACCTGAGTTTAGGAAAGATAGAAGAGTATCTAGACAATCTGGCCAAGGTCAAGAAAAAGTTAATTGAAGTAGCGACCTATCCCTTAATTTTACTGGGATTTCTTCTCTTAATCATGCTGGGGTTACGGAACTACCTACTACCACAACTGGATAGTAGAAATATTGCCACCCAAATTATCGGCAATCTGCCACAAATCTTTCTAGGAATGGTAGGCTTTGTTTCAGTAGGTGTCCTTTTAGCACTCACTTTTTATAAAAGAAGTTCGAAGATGCGGGTCTTCTCGATGTTGGCACGCCTTCCCTTTCTTGGAATTTTTGTGCAGACTTATCTGACAGCCTATTATGCGCGTGAATGGGGCAATATGATTTCGCAGGGTATGGAGTTGACGCAGATTTTTCAGATCATGCAGGAACAAGGTTCCCAGCTCTTTAAAGAAATCGGTCAAGATCTGTCTCAATCCCTACAAAATGGTCGCGAATTTTCTCAAACCATAGCAACCTATCCTTTCTTTAAAAAGGAGTTGAGTCTCATTATAGAGTATGGAGAAGTCAAGTCCAAGCTGGGTAGTGAGTTGGAAATCTATGCTGAAAAAACTTGGGAAGCCTTTTTTACCCGAGTCAATCGCACCATGAATCTGGTGCAGCCACTGGTCTTTATCTTTGTGGCTTTGATTATCGTTTTACTTTATGCGGCAATGCTAATGCCCATGTATCAAAATATGGAGGTAAATTTTTAAAATGAAAAAAATGATGACATTCTTGAAAAAAGCTAAGGTTAAAGCTTTTACACTTGTGGAAATGTTGGTGGTCTTGCTCATCATCAGTGTGCTTCTCTTGCTCTTTGTACCTAATTTGACCAAGCAAAAAGAGGCGGTCAATGAAAAAGGAAAAGCTGCTGTTGTTAAGGTGGTGGAAAGTCAGGCAGAGCTTTATAGCTTGGATAAAAATGAAGATGCTAGCCTAAGCAAGTTACAAGCAGATGGGCGAATCACAGAAGAACAGGCTAAAGCTTATAAAGAATACCATGCTAAACAAAATACCAGTCAAACCGTTGCAGATTAAGGCCTTTACCATGTTGGAAAGTCTCTTGGTTTTGGGACTTGTGAGTATCCTTGCCTTGGGCTTGTCTGGATCTGTTCAGTCCACTTTTGCGGCGGTAGAGGAGCAGATTTTCTTTATGGAGTTTGAGGAACTTTATCGGGAAACCCAAAAGCGCAGTGTAGCCAGTCAGCAAAAGACTAGTCTAAACTTAGATGGGCAGACGATCAGTAACGGCAGTCAAAAGTTGACAGTTCCTAAAGGCATTCAGGCACCATCAGGACAAAGTATTACATTTGACCGAGCTGGGGGCAATTCGTCCCTGGCCAAGGTTGAATTTCAGACCAGTGAAGGAGCAATCCGCTATCAATTATATCTAGGAAATGGAAAAATTAAACGCATTAAGGAAACAAAAAATTAGGGCAGTGATTTTACTGGAAGCAGTAGTCGCTCTAGCTATCTTTGCCAGCATTGCGACCCTTCTTTTAGGACAAATTCAGAAAAATAGGCAGGAAGAAGCAAAAATCTTGCAGAAAGAAGAGATCTTGCGTGTAGCTAAGATGGCCCTGCAGACAGGTCAAAATCAGGTAAACATAAACGGAGTTGAGATTCAGGTGTTTTCTAGTGAAAAGGGATTGGAGGTCTACCATGGTTCAGAACAGTTATTGGCTATCAAAGAGCCATAAGATCAAGGCTTTTACCCTGTTAGAATCCCTGATTGCCCTCATTGTCATCAGTGGAAGCTTACTTCTCTTTCAAGCCATGAGTCAGCTCCTTATTTCAGAAGTTCGCTACCAGCAGCAAAGCGAGCAAAAAGAGTGGCTCTTGTTTGTGGACCAGCTGGAGGCAGAATTAGACCGTTCGCAGTTCGACAAAGTGGAAGGCAATCGCATTTATATGAAGCAGGATGGCAAGGAAATTGCGATAGGTAAGTCTAAATCGGACGATTTTCGGAAAACCGATGCCGGTGGACGAGGTTATCAGCCTATGGTTTATGGCCTCAAATCAGCTCAAATTACAGAGGACAATCAAGTGGTTCGTTTTCGTTTCCAGTTTCAAAAAGGCTTAGAAAGGGAGTTCATCTATCGTGTGGAAAAAGCAAAAAGTTAAGGCAGGAGTTCTCCTCTATGCAGTCACCATGGCAGCCATCTTTAGCCTTTTGTTACAATTTTACTTGAACAGACAAGTCGCCCACTATCAAGACTATGCTTTGAATAAAGAAAAATTGGTTGCTTTTGCCATGGCTAAACGAACCAAGGATAAAGCCGAGCAAGAAAGTGGGGAAGTTGCCTTTAATCTGGGTCAGGTAAGCTATCAAAACAAGAAAACTGGCTTGGTGACAAGGGTTCGCACGTCTAAGAGCCAATATGAGTTCCTATTTCCTTCAGTCAAAATCAAAGAAGAGAAAACAGAGAAAAAAGAAGAAGTGGAGACTGATTCAAGTGAAAAAGCGGAGAAGAAAAAATCAGGCGAGAAGTCTGAAAAGAAAGAGAATTCCTAGCCAATCAAGATACTTTGTGCTAAACTAAAAGCATGAAACATGATTTTAATCACAAAGCAGAAACTTTCGATTCACCTAAAAATATCTTCCTAGCAAACTTGGTTTATCAAGCTATCGAGAAACAGCTTGATTTTCTATCAGACAAAGAAATTCTGGATTTTGGTGGTGGGACGGGTCTATTAGCCTTGCCCCTAGCCAAGCAGGCTAAATCTGTCACTCTTATAGACATTTCCGAGAAAATGCTGGAGCAAGCTCGTTTGAAAGCGGAGCAGCAAGACATCAAGAATATCCAGTTTCTGGAGCAAGATTTACTGGCAAATCCCTTGGAGCAAGAGTTTGATCTCATTGTTGTTAGTCGGGTTCTTCACCATATGCCTGATTTGGATGCTGCTCTCTCACTATTTCATCAACATTTGAAGGAAGATGGGAAACTCCTCATTGCTGATTTTACCAAGACGGAGACCAACCATCACGGCTTTGAATTGCCTGAATTGGAAAAAAAGCTAATTGAGCATGGTTTTTCATCTGTGCATAGTCAGATCCTCTATAGTGCTGAGGACCTGTTTCAAGGAAATTACTCAGAACTCTTTTTTACAGTAGCCCAAAAATCACTCGCCTAGTCAGGGAGTGATTTTTTAGGTACGACGGTCATGATGTTCATCTGAGGTGTGAGTCCTCCATGGGCACCTGCTACCGGTGAACTAAATAGTGATTCCCAAGTCTGATTATCATGAGATAGTAGAGGGAGGAAGGGATAGCGAAATAGCGGCTCTACGAACAGAAAGAGCATAGCGAGTTGTATACAGTTTTGAAGTTTTTTTGCCTGTCTTACTAGTTTTATACTGAAAATATACACTCTCTCTGGTATATATATATACCAAATAAAGCGATTTGCTGATTTTATTAATATTTTTGGCGTGGTTTGATTTACGACAATATCAATATTAGATAGCCTTATACATAGAATTAAATAATAAAACTTTTTTATCATGAACTTATATTGAGTTGACTTAATATATTCAAAGGAGTAGAATATAATTAGGGAAAAATATCTTTTTGGAAGAAGGAGTTAAATATGTTTTTTAGAAGACAAAAAGGTGAATATAGAGAAACGGATCGTGTGACCCGTTTCAAGTTGATCAAGTCGGGTAAGCATTGGTTGCGTGCCTCGACCTCTCAATTTGGCCTCTTTAAAGTCTTGCGTGGTGGTGTAGATGCTGCTCAGGTAACAACTGAAGTTATCGAAGAGCAATCAGCAAATACACTAACAGGATTGGATATCCTGAAAGGGATAGCTGCAGCAGGAACGGTACTTGGAGGAGCAGTTGCAACACAAACAACTGTCTATGCCAACGACGCTCTGGAAAAGACAGTAGAGTCAAATCAAACACTTGCAAATACAGACACAGTAACTTTAGGAACAGTAAAAGATCAGGAGGGGGTTCAAGCCGACAGCTTATCAGTTTCTGTCAGCCAAAGCCAATCCTTGTCTGAGGAAGCTTCCAAGAATGCAAGTAAGCATCTTTCAGAAAGTGAAAGCCAATCAGTAAGTACTTCAACAAGTGCTTCTGTATCAGCAAGTACATCTGCTTCTGAAAGTGCAAGTACAAGTGCATCTGAGTCAGCCTCAACAAGTGCTTCTCAATCACAAGCTGGAGCAGCTTCTGAACTTGCAAAACCAGCAACATCAGAGACAGCTTCAAACAAAGAGACATCTGTTCGTAAGGAAGATGCAGCTAACGCAACAGCTGATGCGGCTCTTTCAAAAGTTATCACTGATAGCCTCGCATCTCTACAAGCAGTTGAAACTCGTTTGAGTCAAATCACATCAACGACTTCAAGTTTGGTGGATACAACGACAACAGCTGCCGTAGCGACTACAGTATCTGCTGAGAGCAACAAGAAAGCACAAGAAGACCGCAAACGTCTATCTAAAATCTCAGCGACTATGGGTGAATACCTCGCTAAGTCTATCGGTCTGCCAAATACAACCGAAGCCGTTGCTAAGGTGAATGCTGCTGTAACAGCTATCGAAGAAGCGCTGAAAAATCCGAATGCTGACCTTACAGCAGTTATCAAGCAAGCTAAAGATGCAGAGGCTTCTATTGCAAATGCTGTCCTTCGTGCTAACAACGGTAAACGTAGTGTGCTAAATGGTAGACAGATGGAGCGAGGAGTTAGCTTTAGGGAGGTAGCACCTGAGAATAGCAATCCAACATTTTTAACAGCCTCTGTTGGATATGTTGTTCCAAAATCTGAGGCAACTGACCATAATTCTAAAGCTAACATATATAAAGAGGGGACATATCTTTATGCTACCGAGGGAAGAACAGGGAATGGAAAAGCGCCTGGAGCCGCTAATACTGCCACTCGTGTTCTTGTCCAAAACATTGGTGACCAAGTGCTAATGAAAGCCACTCGTACTGGTAGGACAACTCAATGGGAAGTTACATTTAATAACGGAGGAGGATATCACGATAATCCTTATTTCTACTTTACTGTGCCAAAAGGGCATAACATTACTCATATGGAGGTTTGGCAAAAGGATGGTGCTGGGAGAGAATGGAATCGACTAGGCAGTAGTGATGATAATAGTTCGTTCTTACGTAATTCTAAGAGTGATTTCCTTTTAGCAGCAATCGGGAATGCCTGGAATAATCAAGGCGGTTCTTATTATGAAAATGTAGCTGGTGTAGGGCCAGATGGGGTTGGACGTGGTTCGCTCACAAGTCTGAGAGATTTCGCCTTTAATAATCCAAGTGTATATTATCAGACGGATAAAATTTCAGATACAATAAAAAAAGCTGGAGACTTTGCTTTTAATACTATTGAAAATGCCACAGCAAATATTTATGCGCTACACCCTAAGGGAAATGCTCGTCCAGAAGGATATAAAATCAAATATACTACTACTAGCCCAGAGAATACTGATGATTTTTATATGGCTGGTTTCCGTTCCTTAGAAAATTCACGTCATAGAAACTATCTTCAAATGAATGGGTCTAATGAACGTTATGAATTGGAGTTGAAAAGAGATACCCCTTCTACTTTTTTGAAATATGGTGGATTAAATGAATTAACTTCAGGTAATGTGAATAAGATTGCGGATGTATATGATAGATTGACGGGACAAAAAACATCAGCGCCAGCTGAAGATGTGTCTTATGCGATTAGGGGAAGAAATGATAGTAGTACTTATATTCAATTTGGTGCTAATACTCGTCTAGTTAGTTTCTCCAAAGGTACTAATGAACTAATTATTAAGACCGCTAATTCGGGTTCCTTTACTCTTCCGTTTAAAATTGTGACTCAGGCGGATGTTTATGAGCCTGTAATCAATAAGACAGTGGGAGCTAACGCTATTTCCAAAGGTGAATCGGTCAATCCTGCAGCGGTTATTCAAAAAATAGATGATAAGTCAAGTACTATACCAGGTTTCCGATTGCCTAGTGATAGAGGCAGTTATAATGATCAGGTAACAAATCAGAGACACAATAACGGGCCTGATTGGCATTGGCCTAATGTTCTTCCGAATACTGGTCAAGTTTCATCAGATGTTCAAAATAAGGTTCGAAATTTAAACATTAAAAGTGTTGAATGGGTTGGCGGTAGTAACGAAATTGGTTCAGGAATAGGGGAAAAGATGGCTGTAAAAGCTACTGTTAACGGTAAAGAAGTTTACTTACCTGTTCCTGAAGATATGGATATATCAAAATTGGGTTCACCTTTGTCTGAACAAGATAAGCAAGCAATTCTTGCTCATAATGGTTTACAAGGGAATGCTACGATTACTGGTACTAAAGTAGGATTGACTAAGCAACTTAAGACCATTTATAAAGATGATGAGGGTGGCGACTCAGTCGATGTTTCAGAAGTTTTCTTTGAAAATGTTAATAAGGCTACTGCAACAGCTCCTCGTGTTGATCCTAAAAATGATGGTAGTGTAGTTGTTCGTCCTGAAGCAAACAATGATAAGGTAAATATATCCTATACACCGACTACTGCTAAAACTCCTACTCAAATTACGATTAAGAAATCTGGAACTACATGGGAAAATACTGATCCTCTTCCAACTGGGGTGACTTTAGATAAATCGACTGGTCATGTGACTATTTCCGAAGAGGCAGTCAAAGATAACACTCCAGTTAATGCAACGTCTTATAACTTTAACTCAGATGGAGCGACAACCACTGCTACTGCGAAGGCACCGTATAAAGCTAAAACAGATCGTTTTTATGCCGTTGAAGGAGAGGATAAGAATCAACTCAACGCTCATGATTTTGTTGTAGATGGTAATGGTGGAGCTTTACCTGCGGGTATAAGTGTTAAGTGGAAAGATAGTACCCTAGATTTATCAACTCCTGGTCAGAGAAAAGCAACCTTGCTCGTTACCAAAGGAAGTGAGACTAAGGAAATTGAGTATGACTATACTGTCTTAGAAAAGGTTAAAGCGAGAACTGAAAATGGCGTTACTGGTAAGTTCTTTGCTTTTAAAGGAACGAAAGAAGGGAACCTTAGTAGAGTTGATGGAGGTTGGGCTAATCCGTATGGTAGACATACTCAGGGCTATACCAATATTGGTTCCCTCCCTTCAGGGACTAAGTGGTCCTACAAGTATCAATTAAATGGGACAGGTCCGGAGAAAACAACTGATATTACTAAAAATGGAACACCGACTTTTGGTGATGTATGGTATACAACCAAGGAAGAGCCACAGTGGGCGGATCCTGTAAGTCACAAGACGACTTATACAATTAAAGCAATTTACCCGAATGGTCGCTTCGGAGCTGCATCAGCTAACGACCCAGCCCTTTCAAGTGAAACAAGTTTTGAGTATACAGTAGTTGATCCGGTAGCTAAGCAAGAGTATGTTACAACAGTTAGAAATACAGGACCTTTGGATGAGATTATTAAGGATCCAGGCAAGGCGATTAAGAATTCTAGAGATGGTGTGCCGATTCCAGATGGTCCGACAGCTGCAACTAAGACCACTTACAGCTGGGTATCTGCACCAGATGCTAGCACAGTAAGTACTCCAGGTATCAAAAAGGCAGATGTCACAGTTACCTTACCAAAAGGAGCTCAAACTGATGATAATAGTCATGAAATCGTTCCTGTAACCATCAAAGTCAGACCAAACCCACCACAAATTTCGACTCAACTATCCAATACAGGAGGACTTCCGAGTCGTGATATTACTGTAACAGACGCTTTACCAGGTGCGAAAGTTACCTTAACAATCGATGGCAGACAACTTCCACCGAAAACGGCAGATGATAGAGGAAGAGTTACGTTTGCTGCAAAAGACTTAGCAGATAGCAATGGTCTTCTCCCAACAGGAAATGTAACAGTTAAACAAAGCAAGGAATTCCCTAATCCTGTAACGAATCGTAATGAAACGTTGGAATCAGATGTAAGAAGTGTTGAAATCAGCAAGGAAACTGAAAAACCACATGTAAGATACAAAGTCACAATCGATGGTAAAGAGCCTGAGAAAGATGGTAAGGGTTACTACTTGTTCTACGCAGGTGATAACATCAAGGTTGAATTTAGCGCCACTGATAATAGTGGGAAATTGCAAAAAGTGACCTTCAACCAAGGGGATAATGAGTTAACGAATTTCTTTAATGACACTACCAATACGTATGGAAGTGGCGCTGTACCTAAGATTGAAAGTATTGTAAATCAAGATCAAACAACAAGGGTAACGATAGGTAAAGTTAAGGATGATTTAACATATGATTCGGGGCATAAATGGACGCGACAAATTAAGGCAGTAGATCCAAGTGGTAATGAAAGTGATACCAACCTAGATGAAGCGAAATTT
>CAJNCY010000014.1 GCA_905221375.1 bacterium | reverse complement strand
TACCATAGTCCGTACGGGATTCGAACCCGTGTTACCGCCGTGAAAAGGCGGTGTCTTAACCCCTTGACCAACGGACCAGAGTTGTTATTTTCAACTCTTACTATTATACCGACTTTTTGTTTTTTGTCAACACCTTTTTTAAACTTTTTTACTTTTTTGCAATTCTTTTCAAATACAGTTTTTCAAATTATAGTAAAAAGAGCCAGAATTGTACTGACTCTTCTATTGTTCATTAAACTTAGAAGCACGTTCTTCTCCCCACCAATACGGGATTAGTTCTGCGACTTTAACTGTTTTTCTTATATTATAGTCCATCATTAATTCTGCATCTTTATTTTCAGCATTAAGCTCTAAAAGGAATTCTCTGCAAGCTCCACAGGGCATACCCGAGCTTCCACCATACGGCGGTTTGTCTCGAAAGGCTAAGACTTTTTTAACCTTAGTTTGCCCTGAGAATTGGTACATATTGAAGAGTGCTGCCCGCTCTGCGCAGAGATGGAATACACCGCAAGTTCCCTCCATACAGAAACCTGTAAATATTTGTCCATCTTCTGCTTCTACTGCGGCTACAACATGGTTGGCATAAACAAAATCAGATACTTCATGTGGATTATATAATTTCTGTGCTTCTTCGTACATCTTTTCCCAGATGTCCATTATTACATCCTTCTTATTTAGAGATTTCTTTTAACATATTTTCTATATGCTGGATTGATTTTTCGCGACCTAACAAGAAGATAGTATCTGGCAATTCTGGTCCATGCATTTCACCTGAAACTGCGATACGAATAGGCATGAAAAGATTTTTCCCTTTAATACCTGTTTCTTTTTGAACAGCTTTGATTTGTGGGAAGATATTTTCTGTTACAAATTCATCATCTGTCATCGCTTCAAGTTTTGCTTTGAAGGCTTCAAGAACTGTTGGAACTGTTTCTCCCGCCATGACTTCACGCTCTGCTTCGGTCAATTCTGGGAAATCTGAGAAGAAAAGATCTGTCAATGGGATAATCTCATCTACTGATTTCATTTGTGGTTTATAGAGCTCAACTAATTTTTCAGCCTTGTCAGTTAAACGGCCCGCTTCCTCTAAGAATGGTTTTGCCATTTCAAAGATAGTTTCTAGGTCTGCATTCTTGATATAGTCATTGCTCATCCAGTCGAGTTTCTTCTGATCAAAGGCTGCTGGAGACTTGCTGAGGCGGTTTTCATCGAAAAGTTTAATCAATTCTTCACGAGAGAAGATTTCGTCTTCCCCACCTGGGTTCCAACCAAGAAGAGCAATAAAGTTAAAGACTGCTTCTGGTAAATAACCTTTTTTACGGTAGTCTTCAATAAACTGAAGGGTATTGGTATCGCGTTTAGACAATTTTTTCCCAGTTTCAGAGTTGATAATCAAGGTCATATGACCGAACTCTGGAGCTTCCCAACCAAGCGCTTCATAAACCATGAGCTGTTTTGGTGTGTTAGCAATGTGGTCGTCTCCACGGATTACATGAGAAATTTGCATATCGTGGTCATCGATAACAACGGCAAAGTTGTAAGTTGGGTAACCGTCTTTCTTTTGGATGACCCAGTCACCACCAATATTGCCACCTTCAAATTCGATATTGCCTTTGACCATGTCATGCCACTTGTAGATACCTGACTCGTTGACAGCCAAACGAACAGTTGGAATGATCCCTGCTGCTTCACGTTCTGCGATGTAAGCTGCTTTTTCTTCTTCACTCATACCAAGGTATTCGTTGATGTAGCGTGGTGTTTCACCAGCTGCTTCTTGACGTTCGCGCTCAGCTGCCAACTCTTCTTCTGTAACGTAAGATTTGTAGGCTTTTCCTTCAGCTAACAGTTGGTCGATGTATTTTTGATACAAGTCCAAACGTTCAGACTGGCGGTAGTTTTCATGTGTTTCTGGACTTTCGTCCCAATCCATGCCCAACCAACGAAGGTTTTCAAGCTGTGAACGTTCACCATCTTCGACATGGCGTTTACGGTCAGTATCTTCGATACGGATAATAAAAGTTCCACCATGATGACGGGCGTAAAGGTAGTTGAACAATGCTGTACGGGCATTTCCGATGTGTAGTAGTCCTGTTGGACTTGGTGCGTAACGTACGCGGATATCTTTTGACATAGTTTCTCCTATAAAGTCTTTAGGCGTCTGCCTTTTTGCTCTCTATATTATATCACAAGTCTTGGCTGAGTCCAATTTCTATGGATAAAGAGAGTAAAAAGAGTGGACAAACCACTCTTTTCTTCTATTATAGACGTGCGTTAAGTTCTTTACTCAATTCTTCAAATCCTGGTTTTCCAAGAAGGGCAAACATGTTACGTTTGTATGCTTCAACACCTGGTTGGTCAAATGGGTTGATAGCATTCAAGTAACCAGAAAGGGCGATAGCCAATTCGAAGAAGTAGATCGTATAACCAAGAGTGAAAGCGTCTTGCTCTGGAAGAGTCACGTACATGTTTGGTACATCGCCATCTGTGTGGGCAAGAAGAACACCATCAGTTGCTTTTTTGTTTACAAAGTCAACGTCTTTTCCTTGAAGGTAACCAAGTCCATCAAGGTCTTCTTCCAAGCTAGGAATAATCACGTTTTTACGAGGTTTGTCAACACGAACAACTGTTTCAAACATGATACGAGTTCCTTCTTGGATAAATTGACCAAGTGAGTGCAAGTCAGTTGAGAAGTTGGCTGAAGTTGGGTAGATACCTTTTTGGTCTTTTCCTTCTGATTCACCAGCCAATTGTTTCCACCACTCTGAGAAGTATTGAAGTGATGGCTCGTAGTTTACCAAGATCTCAGTTGCATAACCTTTACGGTAAAGGATGTTACGAACTGCTGCGTATTGGTAAGCTTCGTTTTCAGAGATTTTGTCTGAAGTGTAGTCTTTACGTGCTGCGTTAGCACCTTCCATAAGGGCTTTGATGTCAGCTCCTGAAGCAGCGATTGGAAGCAAACCAACAGCTGTCAATACTGAGAAGCGTCCACCGATGTCATCTGGAACAACAAATGTTTCCCAACCGTTAGCGTCTGCCTCAACCTTAACAGCACCTTTTTGGCGGTCAGTTGTTGCATAGATACGTTTGTTGGCTTCTTCTTGACCGTATTTCTTAACCAAGAGTTCTTTGAAGACACGGAAAGCGATAGCTGGTTCAGTTGTTGTACCTGATTTAGAAATCACGTTTACTGAGAAGTCTTTGTCTGCAACATACTCTACCAAGTCAGCAAGGTAAGTAGATGAGATTGAATTTCCTGCGTAAAGGATTTGTGGAGCTTTGCGTTCTTCTTTTGTTTGCAAGTTAGCAAAGTGGTGGTTCAAGAAGTCGATTGCTGCTTTAGCACCAAGGTAAGATCCACCAATACCGATCACAACCAAAACATCGCTGTCTGATTTGATTTGCTCAGCAGCTTTCAAGATACGGTCAAATTCTTCGCGGTCGTAGTTTTCAGGAAGATCCAACCATCCCAAGAAGTCGCTACCAGCACCAGTTCCTTTACGGATCAATTCATCTGCTGCTGTTACTTGTGATTGCATGTATTCCACTTCATGTGGTGCAACAAATTTGTCTAAAACTTTTGAATAATCAAATTTAATATGTGACATGTTATTCCTCCAATATTTCTTCTTTTCTATCATAACGCTTACCTTCGTTTTTTTCAAGTTTTTTTGTCGAATTTCTCCAATTTTTATCAGAATTCAAACGTTTGCGTAAAAATCCCACATTCCAAAAATTTTGAAAAAATAAAAGAAAGAACGACCAGATGTCCCAGTCGTTACAGTTCATTCAATAAATACTCAAATAATTCTAAATTACCATTCTCTTCATTAACCAGAAACTCTGGATGCCACTGCAAACCGATAATGCGGTGCTCATCGATAGACTCAATCGCTTCGATGGTCTGGTCTCTTGGATCAATAGCAGTTACACGGAAATTAGGTGCCAAATCTTTAATGCTTTGACGATGGACGGAGTTGACCTGACTTTCTTTCCCAAATAGCTTAGCCACCACGCTTCCCTCCACTGTCTCAATAGAGTGAGATGTTCCGAAAGGTAGTCCTTGCCAGTGACCTTCGATTTCTTGATTGAGGGTTCCACCAAAGGCGACATTGACAAGTTGGACACCGCGACAGATTGCCATAATTGGTTTATTCTGACGAAGCGCTTCCTTCAAGAGTGCCAATTCAAATTCATCACGGACCAGATTGTAATCATCGCTCTCAATGGTCTTTTTCTCTCCATAAAACTGAGGATGAACATTTTGGCCTCCTGTCAAGATAAGTTTGTCAATCATTTCCACATAATCGCGTACAACTGACTCATCTCCAACAGGAATGACTAAAGGGAGACCGCCGACTTGACGAATGCTCTCTGCGAATCTACAAGATACAGATGAATGAATGTTTTTGCCTTCTGCGTCTACGGGACATAGATTTGCAGCAACTCCTACAACCGTTCTAGCCATGATGTCTCTCCTTTCGAATGTTAACGATAGTCCTATCATATCACTCAAAATGACTTTCGTCTAATATGTTTTTTTTAAGGCCGTGATAAAAATTTTTTATGGACAAGAAAAAGCTGCCCACATAGGACAACTTCTTTCTTATTCAAAAACAAATTGATTGTGATAGAGTTCTGAGTAGAATCCACCTAGTTTTAAAAGTTCATGGTGATTACCACGTTCAATGACTTCTCCATCTTTAAGGACAATAATCTGGTCTGCATTGAGAATGGTTTTCAAGCGATGGGCAATGACGAAACTGGTTCTACCTGCTACAACCGCCTCCATGGCATGCTGAATCTTGCTTTCTGTCACCGTATCTACGTTTGAAGTGGCTTCATCTAGAATGAGAACTTCTGGATCTGTCATCAGCGTTCGAGCAATAGAAATCAATTGCTTCTGCCCTGTCGAGAAGATGCTCTGATCATCATCGATAAGGGTATCGTATTTATCAGGTAAGCTTTCGATATAGTCATGAATATGGGTTGCCTTGGCTGCTGCCTCAACCATTTCTTGACTGGCATCTGGCACACCAAAACGGATATTGTCTCGAATGGTTCCGCTAAACAAGACCGAATCTTGCAAGACAATTCCCACCTTGCTTCTGAGGCTATCCAAGTCGTAATCACGGATGTCTTTACCATCAAAATAAATACCTCCAGCATCAACATCATAGAAGCGATTGATAAGATTCATAATAGTCGTTTTCCCTGAACCTGTCGGACCAACAACTGCTGTCATCTGGCCTTTCGGAGCTGAAATGCTGACATCTTTCAAAATAGGTTTATCAGGCAAGTATGAAAAATCAATATGACTGATTTCAACACCTTCTTGCAACTGAGTGAAGTTCGGAGCCTTTTCAGGTCGGATTTCTTCCTCTGCATCAAACATTTCCTGAATTCGTTCAGCACCAGTAAAGGCTAACTGAAGGCTTCCCCAACTAGCTGCAACTTGAATAATAGGCTGGTAGTACTGCTGAGAAAATTGGGCAAACATAACAATCAAACCGAGGGCTGTACTTGTTTCAATATTCTTATCATTTAAAAGTACAGCTGAACCCGCAAAGATGACGATGGCTGTATTAACCAGACTCATCCCATTCATGACAGGGAAAAGAATTCCTGAGAACATTCTACCTTTAAAGGTTGCCTTGCGCACGCGTTCATTTTGTTCAAGAAATCCTGCCATCATATCCTCTTGAATTCCTTGGACAATGACGGCTTTTTGACCTGAGATACTCTCATCCATATAGGCATTGAGCTTCCCAACCTCTTTCTGCTGGAGGTTGGTGTATTTGCGTGCCATTTTTACAATAAAAACCAGCATAAGAAAGGCCAATGGTGTGCTGGCAATGGTGATGAGAGCCAGCGTCACATTTCTCGAAAACATGACAAGAATCAGACCAATGTATAGAACAATATTGCTCATGACCTGAATCAAGCTCTCGTTAAAGGCTTGGAGGATATTATCCAAATCACTGGTAAAACGAGACAGGATATCCCCATCTTGTCGGCGGTCAAAGAAAGAAACCGTCAACCGAGCAAGCTTACCAAAGAGGCCTTTGCGCATCTCGTTGGTCGACTCTGCAATCACGCGCGTCATAAGACACATGTATATGACACTGGAGATAAAGAGAACCAAAACCAGCAGACCAAGATTGACCATGATTCCTGATAGACTTTGCCAAACAAGTTCTGGATTGCCATTTTGATAAGCTTGAACTAAATTGGCTAGTTGCGTTACCGCTTGTCCAGAAAAGACCGGAAAGAGGGCTTGGGCAAGAGTCGCCAGAACAATCATCAGAACGACAACTACAAATGATAGCTTATAAACTTTAAAATAATTCCAAAAAAATTGAACTGTCTTCATCTTACTCCTCCTTTCCTTTCTGTGTTTCATAGATTTCACGGTAAACGGCATTGTTGGCAACAAGGTCTGCATGTGTTCCTTGACCAATCAATCGTCCTTGATCTAGAACCAAGATTTTATCCGCATGGACAACCGAACTAATCTTTTGCGCGATGATAATGGTTGTCGTCCCCTTCAAGTCCTTGTTCAAAGCTTCCTGAACCAGGCGCTCTGACTTGGCATCCAAAGCTGATGTCGAATCGTCAAAAATCAGAATACGTGGATTGCTGACAATCCCACGCGCAATCGACATCCTTTGTTTTTGCCCACCTGAGAAGTTGGTTCCTCGTTCCTCAACTGGACTTTCAAAGGTTTTCTCCATACGATGAATGAATTCGCTAGCCTGAGCAATATTAGCTGCGCGCTCCATTTCAAATAGAGTGGCATCTCCCTTACCCTGTCTTAAGTTATCTGCAATCGTCCCACTAAAGAGAATGGCACGTTGGAGAACGATGGAAACTGTTTTACGCAAAGTCCCTTCACTCACTTCTCGAATATCCTTACCTCCGATTTTGATAGAGCCCTCCTGTGGGTCAAAGAGACGTGGAATCAATTGAGCCAAAGTTGACTTCCCTGCACCAGTCGCTCCAACTACACCGATCATTTGACCAGGCTCGATGGTAAAGCTCACATCTTTCAGCATCGGTTCCTTATCCATTGGATAGGTAAAGGTTACATTTTCAAAGCTAAGACTTCCAACCAACTCTTCATCTGGGATATCCTTGAAGGTCATAGCTGGCTCTGCGTCAAGAATTTCTCGAATACGACGCATGGAAATCATGGCACGGCTGATAGAATTTCCCAGAAATCCAACCATAACAATGGTAAAGATAATCTGGCTTAGGTAATTGACAAAGGAAGCAATGGAACCCACAACAGAAGGATCCGACTGAACCATCCCTGCAACTAGCCAAATAGAGAGGAAGACAGCCCCGTAGCCGACCAACATCATGAAGGGTTCCACCACTGAAAAGGCATAGCCGATATAAAGGTTTTGACCGAGAAGCTCGTCTGAGACCTCTGTAAACTTCGCAAACTGCTCTTTTTCTTGGACAAAGGACTTGACCACGCGAACACCGCGCAGATTTTCCTTGGCAATTGCATTGATGCGCTCAAGAAGGGTTTGAAACTTGGCAAAACGTGGCCCCATCATTCCCATCATAACAGCAGTCAAACCAAAAATTAAGATAACCATGAGAACAATCACCCACCATAGAGAAGGAAGGGTTTGAACCGCCAGGATAAACGAACCGATGAACAAGAGGGGGAGTCTGAAAAGAATTTGGAAGGTCATCATGACGACGTTTTGAATCTGGTTGATGTCATTTGTCATGCGAACGACTAGATTTCCCGCATTAAATTGTTCAATATTTGCATAAGAAAAGGTTTGGATTTTACGGAAGGCATCCTCCCGAAGGTCAGATGAAACTCCTTGGGCAATATAGGCTGCAAGGATAACATTGAGCCCGCCAGCAACCAGACCGACCAAGGCCACACCAATCAACCAAGCCCCGATACTATAAATGGCTTCATATTTCCCAGCAAGTAGGGCGTCTAACACTTCCTGCAGATAACGCGGTTGCAGAAGTGAACTAGCAACCATCAAGCCTGTCATCAGGAGCGAGGCCAAAGCCTGCCACTTGTAGGTTTTGATTTTCTGAATCAGCATATTTTCTCCTTAAAAAATAGACAAAAGGGAGCGACAATGCGTCAGCTCCTTCTCATTCTGTTTGTGTGATGTTATTCTAGCAAAAAAGTGGGAACTTGTCAAAGAAGTCTCCTTGATACAGCTAGAATGACTGGTAATTTTCTCTTTATAGTTTCTGTTTTAACTCGACCAAGACATTCATAGCCTGCATAGGCGTCATATTGTAAACATCCAATTTAGCTAATTCTGCTAGGATAGGGTGCTCTGCTGGCGCGTCAAAGAGTGAAATCTGTTCAGTGACAGCACTCGCTTGTCTCATGGGAGCAGGACTCTCTGTGCCCTGGCTCTCTAGTTGCGTCAAAATCTTATCCGCCCTTGCTAAAAGGTCTGCTGGCAAACCAGCAATCTTGGCAACATGAATACCGTAGGATTTGTCAGCTGGGCCTGGTTCAATCTTATGAAGGAAGGTAACCTGCCCATCCTGCTCCAAGGTTGCCACGTGAACATTGACCAAATGTTCCAAGCTAGACTCCAGACTAGTCAACTCATGGTAGTGGGTCGCAAAAAGAGTCTTGGCTCCGATGTGCTCATGGATGTATTCGATGATGGACTGAGCAAGAGCCATACCATCATAAGTTGCAGTTCCCCGCCCCAATTCATCAAAGAGAATCAAGGAATTTTTGGTTGCATGCGAAATGGCATTGTTGGCCTCCATCATCTCTACCATGAAGGTTGATTGACCTGCAACTAAGTCATCTGCTGCTCCGATACGGGTAAAAATCGCATCAAAAATCGGTAAATGGGCGCTTTCTGCTGGTACATAAGACCCCAGCTGGGCCATAACCGCCGTCATAGCTAACTGACGCATGTAGGTAGACTTCCCGCTCATGTTTGGCCCTGTAATCAGTTGAATACTGGTATCTTCTGCCATCTGAATCGTATTGGGAATATAGGTCTGAGCCCCCATGACCTTTTCAACGACAGCATGGCGCCCTTTCTGGATATCAATTCGCGAATCATCTCCGAATTCAGGTCGAATCAAATGCTGGGTTTCAGCCACAACCGCCAGACTCTGTAAGACATCAACTGTCGCAATTCCTTGAGCTAGAGCTTGTAAACGTTGGATGTACTTGCTGACTTCCTCACGAATACGCATAAAAATTTCGTACTCTAGGTTAGCTGACTTCTCACGCGCCTCCAACATGTCGCCTTCGATACGGGCTAATTCCTCAGTTCCAAAGCGTTCTGAGTTTTTCAGCGTTGCCTTGCGGAAAAAGTGAGCAGGCACATTTCCCAGTTGCGAATTGGTCACATGGAAATAGTAGCCATCCTTTTTATTGTAGTCAATCTTAAGCGTGCTGATACCAGAGTTTTCTCTCTCCTTGGCCTCAATCTCAGCAATCCAACCAGTTCCTTCTCTGAGCACACGACGGTACTTGTCTAAAGTCTCATCAAATCCAGTCTGGATAATTCCCCCATCTGTAATCACATGAGGAGCTTCAGGAGCAATCGCTGCGCTAATCAAACTCTCCAACTCTGGAATAGCATCTAGTTGTGTGATGAGATAGGCTAGAGCAGGTTGCTCCATACCTTCTAAAATCGCACGAATTCGTGGCACACTAGATAAGGTGGTCGCCAGCTGCAAGAGATCCTTGGGATTGGTTTTGCCAAAAGAAACCCGACTAGCCAATCGTTCGATATCATAAACTCCCTTGAGACTGTCTGTCAAATCACTACGCTCAAAGAAATGGTCGAGAAAGACCTGCACCACTTCTTGACGTTGGATGATTCGTTCCTTATCAATCAAGGGGCGATGAATCCAAGAACGCAAGAGACGCATGCCCATAGCCGTCTTGGTTTCATCCAAAAGCCAGAAAAGACTGCCTTGCTTCTTGCCTGAACGGGCATTCTCAACCAAATCCAGACTAGCCTTGGTCGCATAATCCATCTGCAAGAAATCCTTGATTTCATAGCGGATAACAGGTTTGAGGTGGTTCAATTCCCGCATCTGAGTCCGATGAACATACTGGAGTAGCTTACTAGATGCCGCTTGCTCCACAGCTGCTAATCGTAAATCCAGTAAATGAAGGTCTTCAAAGCCTTCTTTTTCATAGGAAAGTACCAGATTCATCTGACGACTAAGGATTTGTTCCTCTTCCTCAGACAAGTCATAGCCCAGCACCACTTCTCGAGCCTTGAGATTACGGATTTCCCCACAAACCAGCGTGAAATCCAAAAGACCTGTCACATAAAAGTCACCCGTCACCAGGTCCATATAAGCTAGGCCAAATTGATTGCCAGCACGGTCTATGGCAACCAAAAAATTATTCTGACTGTCTGGCTTACTGCTATCGACCACTGTCCCTGGCGTAATGACCTGAACAACTTCTCGTTTCACAACCCCAACTGCTTGTTTAGGATCTTCCATCTGCTCTGCGATAGCCACCTTATAACCCTGCTCAATCAAGACATCAATGTACTGTTGGGCAGAATGATAGGGAACACCCGCCATAGGAATCGGATTGTCGGCATTCTTGTTGCGACTCGTTAAGGAAATTTCCAGAATCTGCGCAGCATTGACCGCATCCTCATAAAATAATTCATAAAAATCACCCATCCGAAAGAGCAAAAAAGCATCTGGATATTGCTTTTTAATATCCACATACTGTTGCATGCCGGGTGATAGCTTTTCTGTCGCCATTTTCCGTCTCTCCTTGTCAAAAATAAGTCTTGAGAGCAACTCCCAAGACCTTACTTATCTTTCATCAAATCTAGCAAACGATCTTCCATGAGTTTGGCAACGTGCTGGTCTCGACAAATGACCAATAAGGTATTGGCACCAGCAACTGTTCCTAAAATCCATTCATCCTTGTTTGCATCTACAATATTTGCCAAAACAGAAGCTTCTCCCAGTTTGGTATGAAGCACCAAGGTAAACTCTGCTCTTGCAACACCTTCTAAATGATGAGACAAAAATTCCACCAAATCAATCTTTTCTGTCTCATTTGCTAGTACATAATACACCATATCATTTTTCTTGACCTTGGTCAAGCCGATTTCGCGCAAATCACGAGACAGGGTTGTCTGCGTCACAAAAACATTATGCGCCTCCAACCGATCTTGAATTTCTTTTTGTGTACTTAATTTCTCCTCAGTAATCATTTTTTTTATTAACTGATGACGATCTCTTTTTCTCATAAAATCCTCTTATGTGAATATTTATAACTATTTTTATAACTATATTATACCAAAAAAATAGGAGATTTCAAAAATTTTTTCTTCTTTCTTTAAAATTGTGATAAAATAGTAGAAAAGTCCAAAAAGGAGCTCTTAATGAATACAAAAGAATTGATTGCTAGCGAATTGGCTAGCATCATTGATAGCCTGGACCAAGAGGCTATTTTAAATTTACTGGAAACCCCTAAAAACTCAGAAATGGGAGACATCGCTTTCCCTGCTTTTTCACTTGCAAAAGTCGAACGTAAAGCACCTCAAATGATTGCGGCTGAACTGGCTGAAAAAATTAATAGCCAAGCCTTTGAAAAGGTTGTCGCAACAGGACCTTACGTTAACTTTTTCCTTGATAAATCTGCCATCTCTGCTCAAGTATTGAAAGCGGTTATCACTGAAAAAGAACACTATGCTGATCAAAACATTGGCAAACAAGAAAATGTTGTGATCGATATGTCTAGTCCCAATATCGCTAAACCATTCTCTATTGGTCACCTGCGCTCAACTGTCATCGGAGATAGCTTATCACATATTTTCCAAAAAATCGGTTATCAAACAGTCAAGGTCAACCATTTGGGAGACTGGGGTAAACAGTTTGGGATGTTGATTGTTGCCTACAAAAAATGGGGTGACGAAGAAGCTGTAAAAGCTCATCCAATTGATGAACTTCTTAAACTCTATGTCCGCATCAACGCTGAAGCTGAAAATGACCCTAGCTTGGATGAAGAAGCACGCGAATGGTTCCGTAAACTTGAAAATGGCGACGAGGAAGCTCTCGCTCTTTGGCAATGGTTCCGTGATGAAAGTTTGGTGGAATTTAACCGCCTTTACAATGAATTGCAAGTCGAATTTGACAGTTATAACGGAGAAGCCTTCTACAACGATAAGATGGATGCAGTTGTAGACATTCTTTCTGAAAAAGGCCTTCTTGTTGAATCAGAAGGTGCCCAAGTTGTGAATCTTGAGAAATATGGAATTGAACATCCAGCCCTTATCAAAAAATCTGATGGTGCAACTCTCTACATCACACGTGACTTGGCTGCAGCTCTTTACCGTAAAAACGAATACCAATTTGCTAAATCTATCTACGTCGTTGGTCAAGAGCAATCAGCCCACTTTAAACAGCTCAAAGCTGTCTTGAAAGAAATGGGCTACGACTGGAGTAACGACATTACCCACGTTCCTTTTGGTTTGGTTACAAAAGAAGGGAAAAAACTCTCTACTCGTAAAGGGAATGTCATCTTGCTAGAGCCTACTGTTGCAGAGGCTGTTAGTCGTGCCAAAGCCCAAATTGAAGCAAAAAATCCTGAACTTGAAAATAAAGATCAGGTAGCACATGCTGTTGGAGTTGGAGCCATTAAATTCTATGACCTCAAAACCGACCGTACAAATGGATACGACTTCGACCTAGAAGCTATGGTATCCTTCGAGGGTGAAACTGGACCTTATGTTCAATACGCCTACGCTCGTATCCAATCTATCTTACGCAAAGCGGATTTCAAACCAGAAACAACTGGCAACTATAGCTTGAATGATGCTGAAAGCTGGGAAATCATCAAACTCATCCAAGACTTCCCACGTATTATCAACCGTGCGGCTGATAACTTTGAACCTTCTATCATTGCTAAATTTGCAATTAGCCTGGCTCAAGCCTTCAACAAATACTATGCACATACACGTATCTTGGATGAAAGCCCAGAACGCGACAGTCGTCTGGCCCTCAGCTACGCAACCGCAGTTGTTCTCAAAGAAGCCCTTCGCTTGCTTGGAGTAGAAGCGCCGGAGAAGATGTAAATCGTTACAAGAGACTGGAACTAAAGTTCCTAGTCTCTTGACGGCAATCGCTATCTAGCGAATTGCCTAAACGCTTCACTAGTTTTAGGACATAAATATGATCGATTTATGTCCTAAAACGTCGTAATCTTAAAGTTATTGGAACTAAAGTTCCTAATTGTTAGACGCTAGCCGCTTATATGCGGACTAGCTAACTGCTTCACTAGTCATAGCCCCTAAATATAATCGATTTAGAGGCCATGACGTCGTAACTATGGTGATTTGCCTAATCGCTTTACCAATTCAATCTACTCACTACTACTTCTTTATCATACAGGGAGATTTCCTATGAGCCAATATGCTTATGTCCTCGTTGTGATTAGCTTGGTGTTCCTTTTTCTGCTCAATAAGTACGAGAAGGAGAGACTTCAAAGGCTCTACCAAGAACAACTTTTGAAGGATGAAACATTTAGGGCTAACATCAAAGAGAAAATTCAAACGACTGAAAACATCAATGATGTCATTGCTTACATCAATAAAACTTATCATCTAGGAATGTTGCTATCAAAAGACATTACAGATCAATTGAAATAAACCGAGCCATTCTTTAAGAAATATCAAAACCGAGACTGAAAGTTTAATACTTCGTCTCGGTTTTTCGTATGTTCAATTGAAACAAGTGTTGAAAACTTGTTGTAGCAATTCTAATATAGGGATGGATAGACTTTCAAAAATATCATTTACAAATATTTTTAAAGAAATTAAACTCCCTATATTTACTATTCTTATAGACTGTTAAATCAACATCCTCTACAACTTCTTTCACATCTATATTGACATCATAGGGCAAAGAAAGAAAATCTAAATTATAAAATTCTGTACTCATCTCTTTTAAAATAAGAAGGTCTAACAAGTAGTCCTCCACTCTGATTTCAACTTGAATTGTCTTAGACATGAAATTTTTTAGAATCATAAAGTCCTTTACTTGCTTTCTTTTAGGACTGATATACTCAAATCTTTTTCGTTCAAAAATAATTTTCTCCAAATGTTACACCATTTCAATAATATCATTTTCTAAATAACTGCAGAAGCAATTCTTCTTTTAATGCAGGCTTCATTAAAATTTCCCTTGTTTAATTCTCCCAAAACATTTTGAAATAGTGCAAATAAAAGCTCCTAGTAAAAATTCCTGCAAGAAAAATCCAAAATAAGTTCCTAACTGTAAATTTCTATTGAATGTAAATACGGAAGTTTCAGATTGAATCGTATTTTGTTCTATAAGCGTCATAGGAGTAACTCTGAAAATTCCAAACATCATTAAAGCATAGATTATTCCAAAAATAATTAATAACACCCAGCTGTGCTTACTTCTAGAAGAAATACTTCCCGATAACAAAGCTAATAATATTGACGGTATAATTTGTACAAACAGCATAAATTGAAAAAGATTAAAATTATCTAGTGTAAAAAAACATATTGTAAATTCCACAATTAACATTAGAGAAAATACTCTATCTATTTTTGTAAATTTCATTTTACCTCCTTTAAATTCACATCCATCATTACCTTAGACCTTCAATAACATTTTTATTTGCTGCAACCATTGCAGGCATAATACTAAATACAATTCCAAATACACCCGTTGTGAATAGAGTAATCAAAATATGATCCAGAGTTAATGTCGTAACAAAACCACTCATGTTCATTAAAACAACAAATAATGTCGCTACTCCAATACCAGTTATAGCTCCCAGAAGCGATAAAAGAGTCCCCTCCATCATATACGATTGATAAATATCAGATTTTTTAGCCCCTAAAGCTCGACGAATGGCTATCTCCTTGCTACGTTCGCTAACAGAAGACAACATAGCATTCATAACCCCAAAACCAGCCACAAAAATTGAAATGCTTGATAAAAGTGCAATGAAATTTAATATTGTAGTAGCTTGGGCCTTTGTTTCCTCATATACCCTTCTATTATCTATATATCCATAGGTTCCTTCCTTGCGGAATATTCCATAAGTATCTAAAGCAGATAAAGCCTTATTTATATTCTCCAACTGATTAGTTTCTACCACTAACTCATCAAAATATTCCCTTCCTCCTAAAAGTAACTCTTTGATTTCATTGGTAACCAATAAAGAAGGTAATCTTTCATTAACAGCTGATCCATAATATATTGCCTGAATTAGGTATTCTTTTCCAGATATATTGATAGTCTCTCCTAAAAAAGGTTCAATATTTTCCTTTCGAGTCAATGACATGAGAGCCTTATCGCTAATAGCAACACCTCCATCTAGTTCCTCTAATGCTCTTCCTTTTAATAAAGCAGGCACAACTAAACCATTCTTATTCAAATCGCCCAATGTTCGAAAACTAAGATTCTGCTTAGAATCATTAAAATACGTTTCAGCATACAAGGCATAAGAGCTGGCAGAAAGTCTTGCAGGTTTTCCAATAGTTTGCTCAACCAATTGTTTATCTTCCTGTGTAAACCCTCTAATATCCAACATATTTTGAGGAGTATAAGTCATTGTTGCTGTGTCTTCTTCTATCTTTAAATCATTACCTAATGTAGAAGTTGTATAGGAAGAACTTGATAGTATTACTAATAAAACAAATGTTGCCACTGTGATGGCTAAGGACGTCAGAATACTTTGTCTTTTATTCCTCTTTAACAGCTTTAGAGTATCTATTAACAGCTTTTTAAACTTCATGTAATCCTTCTCCTTCAGATGTTAGATACCCATTTTTCATTCGATACCTTGTTCTACAATGACTGGCAACAAACTCATCATGAGTTACTACAATAATTGTCGTTCCAGAATGATTCAAATTCTGTAAAATTTGCAATATCTCATTCCTATTTTTCTCATCTAATGCACCTGTAGGTTCATCCGCTATAAGAAATCTAGGTTTATGAGCAAGAGCTCTAATTAAAGCAACTCGTTGCTTCTGTCCGCCTGATAAATGACTTGGGTACTCATTCATCTTATCTATAAGTCCTAAGTCTTGTAATAAACTATCAATGTATTCTATATCTGGCTGTTGGTCAGAATATAGGAATGATAATAAAATATTTTCTTTAACAGTATATTCATCAATAAGATGAAATTGTTGAAAAACAAATCCAATATCACGATTACGGTAACTTGCTTGTTGATTTTCATTTAACTTCTCAATACTTTTTCCGTCTAATATATATTCTCCTTCAAATTCAGAATCAATCAGTCCCAAAATATTGATAAATGTCGATTTGCCCGAACCTGATGGTCCCATTATCGATACAAATTCTCCTTCAACTACCTTAAAATTTATTTCTCTTAAGACATTATTTTTTAGCGTCCCTTGTCCGTAACTTTTACTAATATTTTTTAGTTCTAACATAGACCTTCCCATTCTATCTTTATTATTTATAAATCCAAAAAATGGCAACAACTAGCACTAACATATTTTCTCTCCTTATTTTTTCTACAGGATTATTATACTTCTATGTTACACATTCTCCAAGGTCATAAATGTCACTAATTTCAACAACTTATCTACTAATGAGTACTCAATTAGTATAAAAAGAAACTAGATACGAACTCAATCTAAGGGGAAAACATAATAACTCTTTAAATGATAAAACGCATAATATCAAGTTTTTAAACACCTGATATCATGCGTTTTTATGATTTCGAAAACTTTCTCTCGGTCTTTTTAACTAGTGACATTTTTGTCACTTTTTTATTTTCTAATGTTTATTTTTAAAAAAATCCTGGAGGTCATGTTGCCATTGTTTTTCTAGCTGTTCTATCAAATGACTATTATCAATCATTCTAGCAAATATTTTTGCTTCTTGAAAATAATTTTCAGCTACTGAATAATCTTTTTTTACAAATAATGCATAGCGCCACTCCCATAGTCGAATAATTGGTTTTTTCTGATAGTCGTATGATTTTGAGGTAATTTCATTTAATTTGTAAAGAATATCTTCAAATTGACTGTAATTAGCAATTTTTTCAAATATTCCTAACAACAAAAGTAATGAATCTCTGATTAGAAATGAATATTCAATATCAAACATCTCAACTTGTTGTAAAATTTTATCAGCTATTACTAAGAAGGTATTCACTTCAATCTCATCTATTATTGTATCTTGGTGTACTAATTTTACCAAAAATAGCTTTATGATTAAAATATCGTTAACTTCATATTTTGATTTCAACAAAATGTGATCGAAATACTCTTGTAAAATCATTCCTAAATTGCTATCATCATTCCACCAACCAAAATCATCATATGCTTGTAAAACATCTATGATAAACCTTTCTTCCTCAGGAAGTCTATCATAATATTCTTCAAAAATCTTATCAAAAACACTCTCTTTCTTTTGGGCGATAGTTTCATCTTCGTATGTAGGAGTCCTCATCAAGAAATACTTCAATTCTAGATATTCCTTATCCAACTCTATATAACTTGGCATCAACTTGTAATCTTCAACCCCCAAACGTTCAGCGATATATTTTAACTTTGTTAGTGTTGGTCTGGATTCTCCATTTTCAATTCTAATTAATTGACGAATACTTAATTCAGACTCATCACCACAAAATTCTGAACGACTGATTTTTTTAGCCAAACGTAATCTTTTAATTTTTTCGCCAAACTCTCGCAACCTACAAGAACCTCCTGAGTTGTTTACCTCTATTATAGCATATACTGAATCAAACTATCTGTCAGAACTAAAGACTAAGAGTTTAATACTTCGTCTCGGTTTTTGTATATTTTTCAAGCAACAAAGCTACCACTCCCCCAGCAATGCAAGTGCAAAATCCCCTAGAATGTGATAAAATAAAAGAGAGAACTCTATCAAGGAGGAAAACATGAAAAAGCAAACCGTCGCCGTCTTGGGGCCTGGTTCTTGGGGAACTGCCCTTTCACAAGTCTTAAATGACAATGGACACGAGGTACGTATTTGGGGAAATATTCCCGAACAAATCACTGAAATTAATACACACCATACTAACAAGCACTACTTTAAAGATGTCGTTCTAGATGAAAATATCCATGCCTATACTGACTTAGCAGAGGCATTGAAAGATGTAGATGCGATTTTGTTTGTTGTCCCAACAAAAGTGACACGTCTTGTTGCCCAACAAGTTGCACAAACCCTGGACCATAAGGCTGTCATCATGCACGCATCAAAGGGGTTAGAACCTGATAGCCATAAACGATTGTCAACCATCCTTGAAGAAGAAATTCCTGAACAGCTCCGCAGTGATATTGTCGTTGTTTCAGGTCCTAGTCATGCAGAAGAAACCATTGTGCGTGACCTGACTTTAATCACAGCTGCTTCTAAAGATTTACAAACAGCTCAATACGTTCAGGAACTCTTTAGCAATCACTACTTCCGACTTTACACCAATACGGATGTTATCGGAGTTGAAACTGCTGGTGCTCTTAAAAACATTATTGCTGTCGGTGCCGGTGCTTTACATGGTCTTGGATTTGGAGACAATGCCAAGGCGGCTATCATCGCTCGAGGACTGGCAGAAATTACCCGCCTAGGGGTGGCACTCGGTGCCAGTCCATTGACCTATAGTGGCTTATCTGGTGTGGGAGATTTGATTGTAACGGGAACCTCCATCCACTCTCGTAACTGGAGAGCCGGAGATGCTCTTGGTCGTGGAGAATCCCTAGCTGATATCGAAGCCAATATGGGTATGGTGATTGAAGGAATCTCAACGACTCGAGCAGCCTATGAACTAGCGCAAGAACTTGGAGTCTATATGCCAATTACACAGGCCATTTACCAAGTTATCTACCACGGAACCAATATCAAAGATGCCATTTATGACATCATGAACAATGAATTTAAAGCAGAAAATGAGTGGTCTTAACCCTCTAAAGAAAGGATTCTTATGTCATCAAAAGTTAGAAAAGCAATCATCCCTGCCGCTGGACTCGGGACTCGATTTTTACCAGCAACCAAGGCACTTGCCAAAGAAATGTTGCCAATTGTAGACAAACCAACTATCCAATTTATCGTAGAAGAAGCTCTTAAATCAGGTATCGAAGATATTCTAGTTGTCACTGGTAAGTCAAAACGTTCTATTGAAGACCATTTTGATTCAAATTTTGAGCTTGAGTACAACCTCAAAGAAAAAGGCAAAACGGATCTGTTAAAATTAGTAGATGAAGCAACTGGTATGCGTCTCCATTTCATCCGCCAAACTCACCCTCGTGGTCTTGGAGATGCTGTCTTACAAGCCAAAGCTTTTGTAGGGAATGAGCCTTTCGTTGTCATGCTGGGTGATGACCTTATGGACATCACAGATGAGAATGCCGTTCCTTTGACAAAACAACTGATGAATGATTACGAAAAGACACACGCATCAACCATTGCTGTCATGCCCGTACCACACGAAGACGTTTCAGCATATGGAGTTATCGCTCCTCAAGGGGAAGGAAATAATGGACTCTACAGCGTTGAAACTTTCGTTGAAAAACCGGCTCCAGAGGAGGCTCCAAGTGATCTAGCTATTATCGGTCGCTATCTTCTGACACCAGAAATTTTTGATATCCTCGAAAAGCAAGCTCCCGGTGCTGGAAATGAAATTCAGCTTACTGATGCAATCGATACTCTCAATAAAACACAGCGTGTTTTTGCCCGTGAATTTACAGGAGCTCGTTACGACGTTGGGGATAAGTTTGGCTTTATGAAAACATCTATTGACTACGCCCTCAAGCACCCACAAGTCAAGGATGATTTGAAAGAATACCTCATCCAACTAGGAAAAGAATTGGCTGAGAAGGAATAACAAAATCATTTATATAAAAAAGAACTAGGATGCTTAATTATCCTAGTTCTTCTTTATATATCAAGATTAGCCACACATAAATTAAGTAAATTCTCTACTTGAATTTACCTGTTTCATAAAAACTAATGAAAACGCTATACTTGTATTTGTTTTTTCATTAAAATAAGAGTAGAATAAATTAGTATAGTAAAAACAAAAAAGCACCGAATCGGTGCGCACTTTTTCAAGTTGTGTACGGACAAAGCCTTATTTTAACTTTGCTGTGTTGTTTCGAATAGTTCCAACACTTGTATTGTATATTATTCTTTTAAAATTAGCAAGAGAAATGTAAATAAAATGGAATAATATTTTATATTAGAAATTTATCTGAAAGTATTGTATTATCATTTACTAACAAAAAATTTAATAAAAGGAGAACACTAAATGAGCAACAAATCCTACTCTATCGGACTCGATATCGGAACTAACAGCGTCGGATGGGCCGTCATTACGGATGACTATAAGGTGCCATCGAAAAAGAGGAAAGTTCTAGGCAATACTGATAAACACTTTATCAAAAAAAATCTAATTGGAGCTTTATTATTTGATGAAGGAACTACTGCTGAAGATAGACGTCTCAAACGAACAGCACGCCGTCGCTATACTCGTCGAAAAAATCGTCTTCGCTATCTTCAAGAAATCTTTTCTGAAGAAATGAGCAAGGTGGATAGTAGTTTCTTCCATCGATTAGATGACTCCTTCTTAGTTCCTGAGGATAAAAGAGGAAGTAAATATCCTATTTTTGCTACCTTGGCAGAAGAAAAAGAATATCACAAGAAATTTCCAACTATCTATCATTTGAGAAAACACCTGGCGGACTCAAAAGAAAAAACTGATTTGCGCTTGATCTATCTAGCATTAGCGCATATGATTAAATACCGCGGACATTTTTTGTATGAAGAATCTTTCGATATTAAAAACAATGATATCCAAAAAATCTTTAGCGAGTTTATAAGCATTTACGACAACACCTTTGAAGGAAGTTCACTTAGTGGACAAAATGCGCAAGTAGAAGCAATTTTTACTGATAAACTTAGTAAATCTGCTAAGAGAGAACGCATTCTAAAACTCTTTGCTTATGAAAAACCCACTGGTCTATTTTCAGAATTTCTCAAGTTAATTGTAGGAAATCAAGCTGAGTTTAAAAAACATTTTGACTTAGAAGAAAAAGCTCCACTACAATTCTCTAAAGATACCTATGATGAGGATTTGGAAAACTTACTCGGACAAATTGGAGATGACTTTGCAGACCTTTTCCTAGTGGCTAAAAAGCTCTATGACGCCATTCTTCTATCAGGTATCTTAACTGTTAAAGATCTTTCAACCAAGGCTCCACTTTCAGCATCTATGATTGAGCGCTATGAAAACCACCAAAAAGACTTAGCGGCTCTAAAACAATTCATCCAAAACAATCTTCAAGAAAAATATGATGAAGTTTTCTCTGACCAATCTAAAGATGGGTATGCTGGGTATCTCAATGGCAAAACCACTCAAGAAGCATTTTACAAGTATATCAAAAATCTTCTCTCTAAATTCGAAGGAGCAGATTATTTCCTTGATAAAATTGAACGTGAAGATTTCTTGAGAAAACAACGCACCTTTGATAATGGTTCTATCCCTCATCAAATTCATCTTCAAGAAATGAATGCCATTATCCGTCGGCAAGGAGAACATTATCCATTTCTGCAAGAAAATAAAGAAAAGATTGAGAAAATCTTAACTTTCCGTATTCCTTACTACGTTGGCCCATTGGCTCGTGGCAATGGTGATTTTGCTTGGCTTACTCGAAACTCTGACCAAACAATCCGACCTTGGAATTTTGAAGAAATTGTTGACCAAGCAAGCTCTGCAGAAGACTTCATCAATAAGATGACTAACTATGACTTGTATCTGCCAGAGGAAAAAGTTTTGCCCAAGCATAGTCTCTTGTATGAAACATTTGCTGTCTACAATGAATTAACAAAAGTAAAATTTATTGCAGAGGGATTGAGAGACTATCAATTCCTTGATAGTGGGCAAAAGAAGCAAATTGTCAATCAATTATTCAAAGAGAAAAGAAAAGTAACTGAAAAAGACATTATTCAGTATCTACACAATGTTGATGGCTACGATGGAATCGAACTAAAAGGAATTGAAAAACAATTTAACGCTAGTCTTTCTACTTATCATGATTTACTTAAAATAATCAAGGATAAAGCGTTTATGGATGATGCTGAAAATGAAGCAACTCTTGAAAATATCATCCACACGCTCACTATCTTTGAAGATCGTGAGATGATCAAGCAACGTCTTGCTCAATATGACTCTCTCTTTGATGAAAAAGTGATTAAAGCACTGACTCGTCGACATTATACTGGTTGGGGAAAACTCTCTGCTAAGTTGATTAATGGCATCAGTGATAAACAAACTGGCAATACGATTCTTGACTACTTGATTGATGATGGCTACAGCAATCGTAATTTTATGCAGTTAATCAATGATGACGGACTTTCCTTCAAAGACATTATTCAAAAAGCACAAGTGGTTGGTAAGACAAACGATGTGAAACAAGTTGTCCAAGAGCTTCCAGGAAGCCCTGCTATTAAAAAGGGAATTTTACAAAGTATCAAGATTGTTGATGAACTTATCAAGGTTATGGGTCACACTCCCGAGTCCATTGTGATTGAGATGGCACGAGAAAATCAGACAACTGCCATAGGGAAAAAGAATTCCCAACAAAGATATAAACGCATTGAAGATGCACTAAAAAATCTAGCTCCTGGGCTTGACTCAAATATATTAAAAGAACATCCAACAGATAATATTCAACTGCAAAACGACCGTCTCTTCCTTTACTATCTCCAAAATGGGAAGGATATGTACACTGGGGAACCTCTTGACATCAACCAACTAAGTAGCTATGACATTGACCACATCGTCCCACAGGCTTTTATAAAAGATGATTCTCTAGACAACCGTGTCTTGACTAGTTCAAAGGATAATCGTGGTAAATCTGATAATGTTCCAAGTTTAGAGGTTGTTCAAAAAAGAAAAGCTTTTTGGCAACAATTACTGGATTCCAAATTGATTTCAGAACGTAAATTTAATAATTTAACCAAGGCTGAACGTGGTGGGCTAGATGAGCGAGATAAAGTTGGCTTTATCAGACGCCAACTAGTTGAAACACGGCAAATCACAAAACATGTTGCTCAGATTTTGGATGCCCGTTTTAATACAGAAGTGAATGAGAAAGACAAGAAGAACCGTAAGGTCAAAATTATCACTTTGAAATCCAATCTAGTTTCCAACTTCCGTAAAGAATTTAAGTTATATAAGGTACGCGAAATCAATGACTACCACCATGCACATGATGCCTATTTAAATGCAGTGGTGGCTAAGGCTATCCTTAAGAAATATCCTAAACTAGAGCCTGAATTCGTCTATGGTGACTATCAAAAGTACGATATTAAGAGATATATTTCCAAATCCAAAGATCCTAAAGAAGTTGAAAAAGCAACTGAAAAGTATTTCTTCTACTCAAACTTATTGAACTTCTTTAAAGAAGAGGTGCATTACGCAGACGGAACCATCGTAAAACGAGAGAATATCGAATACTCTAAGGATACTGGAGAAATCGCTTGGAATAAAGAAAAAGATTTCGCTACAATTAAAAAAGTTCTTTCACTTCCACAGGTGAATATTGTGAAGAAAACAGAAGAACAAACCGTTGGACAAAATGGTGGTCTGTTTGATAACAATATTGTGTCCAAGAAAAAAGTAGTTGACGCAAGTAAACTAATCCCTATCAAATCCGATTTATCCCCCGAAAAGTATGGTGGTTATGCGAGACCTACAATCACTTATTCAGTTCTTGTTATAGCAGATATTGAAAAAGGAAAGGCTAAAAAATTAAAGAGAATTAAAGAGATAGTTGGAATAACTATTCAAGATAAAAAGAAATTCGAAGCAAATCCAATCGCCTATCTTGAAGAACGTGGTTATAAAAATATCAATCCTAATCTTATTATAAAACTACCTAAGTATAGTCTCTTTGAATTTAATGATGGACAGCGAAGATTATTAGCAAGCTCTATTGAATTGCAAAAAGGTAACGAATTGATTTTACCTTACCATTTCACTGCTTTACTTTACCACGCACAGCGAATTAGTAAAATTAGTGAACCAATTCATAAACAGTATGTGGAAACACATCAAAGTGAATTTGAAGAATTATTAACAACAATCATTTCTTTATCTAAAAAATATATCCAAAAACCAATTGTTGAATCGTTATTACAACAAGCGTTTGAGCAAGCCGATAAAGATATTTATCAGTTAAGCGAATCCTTTATCTCGCTCTTAAAACTTACCTCATTTGGAGCTCCTGGAGCTTTTAGATTCCTTGGTGTTGAAATTAGTCAATCAAATGTACGATATCAATCTGTGTCTTCTTGTTTCAACGCCACCCTCATCCACCAATCCATCACTGGTCTCTACGAGACTCGGATTGACTTAAGTAAACTAGGAGAAGACTAATGGGATGGAGAACTGTTATAGTCAATACGCACTCTAAACTCTCCTACAAGAATAACCACTTGATTTTTAAAGATGCCTCTCGGACAGAGTTAATTCACCTGTCCGAGGTGGACATCCTGCTTTTGGAGACGACAGATATTGTTCTCTCCACTATGCTAATCAAACGCTTGGTGGATGAAAACATTCTGGTCATCTTTTGTGATGATAAACGCTTACCAACGGCATACTTAATGCCTTACTATGGTCGTCATGATTCCAGTTTGCAACTCTCTCGTCAAATTGCTTGGAATGAAGATGTAAAGGCGGAAATATGGACAACCATCATTGCACAAAAAATTCTCAATCAGGCTTTTTATCTGGGGAGTTGTGGTTTTCTGGAAAAGAGCCAATCCGTCATCGATCTCTATCATGGGTTGGATTTGTTTGATCCTAGTAACCGTGAGGGACACGCAGCTCGTATTTATTTCAACACCTTGTTTGGAAATGATTTCAGTCGTGAGCAAGATAGTGATATCAATGCTGCCTTGGACTACGGCTACACCTTGATTTTAAGTATGTTTGCGCGTGAGATTGTGTTGTCTGGCTGTATGACTCAGTTTGGATTGAAACATGCTAATCAGTTTAATCAATTCAACCTAGCTAGTGATATTATGGAGCCGTTCCGTCCGATTATTGACAGAATCGTCTATGAAAATCGAAACAGCTCTTTTGTCAAAATTAAACGAGAACTTTTTACTATTTTCTCAGACACCTTCCACTACAATGGTAAGGATATGTATCTATCCAATATCGTCAGTGACTATACTAAGAAAGTCATCCAAGCTCTTAATCAACCCGAGAAAGGAGTTCCTGAGTTTAGGATATGAGTTATCGATATATGCGTATGATTTTAATGTTTGATATGCCAGTTGATACCGTAGAGGAACGCAAGGCCTATCGGAAATTTCGGAAGTTCCTCATAGATGAGGGATTTATCATGCACCAATTCTCCATCTATAGCAAGCTCTTGCTCAACAACTCTGCTAATAACGCCATGATTGAGCGACTCAAGACCCATAACCCTAAAAAAGGGAATATCACTCTCTTAACCGTTACAGAAAAGCAGTTTTCTCGCATGATTTACTTAAATGGTGAGCGAAATACCAGCGTAGCAAACTCCGACGCACGCTTGGTCTTTCTGGGAGAGGAGCCTAGAGATGGAGATTAATTTCCCACTATTGGATGAACCATTAACTATTGAAAATGCAACTTTTTTAGTGTTGGAAGACCAGTTTACCTTTTCAACTATCGTCAAGCAATTCTACCAGTACACTGATGATGGAGAGTTGAAGTTGTTTGATAGAAATCTAAAAGCTCTGAAAGAATCCGAGTTACTAGTGATAACGGATGTCTTAGGATACAATCTCAACTCACCTGCCATGCTCAAGCTGATACATGCTGATTTAGAAAATCAACTCAATGACAAGCCTGAAGTCAAGTCCATGATTGAAAAGTTGGTAGCCACGATTACAGAATTATTGGCATTTGAGTGTTTAGAAAATGAACTAGACCTAGAATACGATGAAATCACCATTCTAGAGTTAATCGATGCGCTAGGAGTCAAAGTTGAAACTCTGAGTGACACACCTTTTGAAAAGATGCTAGAAATTGTCCAGGTTTTTAAATATCTTTCTAAAAAGAAACTCCTTGTTTTCATCAATGCATCCGCCTATCTATCAAAGGATGAGTTAGTAAATTTAATAGAGTATATCCAACTCAATCAACTGTCCGTCTTGTTTGTTGAGCCTCGGAAAATCTATGATTTTCCCCAGTATGTATTGGATCAAGACTATTTCTTGAACCCTGAAAATATGGTATAATAAGAGTGATAATTGGAACCTGACGAGCTGAAGTCTAGCTGGGACGAATGGCGCGATTACGAAATTTCGTGAGAAAAATTTTTCTACGAGGTTTTAGAGCTGTGTTGTTTCGAATGGTTCCAAAACATCATCTAATCTCTCCTTTACTTGTAGACCGTTTTAGAGCT
>CAJNCY010000013.1 GCA_905221375.1 bacterium | reverse complement strand
TCTTTGCCTTCTTCATTCACATAACTTGTTACGACTTGACGGTATACATGCGTTGTATTTCCTTTTTCGTCTTTCTTCGTTTCTTTGTAAATGTACTCTGGAATGTCTTTCTTATCTTTCGTTCCTTTGTCTGAAGGATTGATTTCTTTGCCTTCTTCATCTACATAAGTTGTAACAACCTTACGATAGACATACTCAACAGTTGCAATTCCTTTATTTAATGTTCCTGTTTCAGGAGCTGATGTTTCAGATTTTTTCACGAATTCATAAACATCACCATTGGCAGTTGTAATTGTTGTTGGTTTCAATTCTGGTGTGTTTGTATTGTAATTTATACCTGTTGGACTTTGGTTTTCAGCTTTGACGCTTGCTTTTCCGTCAATCGGTTTACCTTCAGTATCAACATAATTTACTACAACGTCACCTCTTTGTAACTCGTACTCATAAACGACTTCTTGTTTCGCTTCTGTTACTTTACCTGTTTCTGTAGCTGAACCGTCTTTTAGTCCACCATTTGTTTTAACTAATTCATAGACTAAGCCGTCTTTTGTGATGGTGTTGTCTTTTGTCGCAGTATAGTCACTTCCTACTTGTCCGTTTGTTACTAATGTTACTGGATCTTTTAGGTTTGTTTCTGTTCCTGCAATGACATATTTCACTTCGACGTTTCCACCTACTTTTGGTGCGTACTCATAAACGACTTCTTGTTTCGCTTCTGTTACTTTACCTGTTTCTGTAGCTGAACCGTCTTTTAGTCCACCATTTGTTTTAACTAATTCATAGACTAAGCCGTCTTTTGTGATGGTGTTATCTTTTGTCGCAGTATAGTCACTTCCTACTTGTCCGTTTGTTACTAATGTTACTGGATCTTTTAGGTTTGTTTCTGTTCCTGCAATGACATATTTCACTTCGACGTTTCCACCTACTTTTGGTGCGTACTCATAAACGACTTCTTGTTTCGCTTCTGTTACTTTACCTGTTTCTGCAGCTGATGTAGTTTTATGACCTTTATATACATAAACTTTTCCATCAGTAGCTGTTAATTCTTCACCTGCTGCTGGCGCTGTTGAAGTATAGCTTTTTCCAACTTTTAATCCCTTAGCAACATCTGTTGCTGGTTTTAATTCAGTTGTTGTTCCTTCGATTACGTATTTTGCTACTACATCTCCACCTATAGGCATAATTCTTTCGTAATAAACATTTTCAACTACGTTCCCATTATTAATTAGGTCTTGAGAAACCAATACTCTATCGATAACTTCTCTATCTGGAGCTTCAAAATTAGCCACTTTAGGTGAATTTGTTGTTGGCCAATTTGGTTGATAAGCATCTGTTCTATATTCCCATGGCCCTTTTACCACTCGCCCGGTTTCTTTACCTGTATAAATTTTTCTCTTAACTGTAATGTTTTGTACAACAGGATTAGCAACTACATTACTCTCATTATTCTTTTCAAGATAATTTATTGTACGAGTAATCGTTTTACTTTCTTCTTTAAATGTTGCTTCCTCATAGACATAAGTAACTTTTTTCGTTACTTGTTTTTCATAAGTTCCTGTTTCTGGAACTGAATCAGCTTGGATTTCTTTAAATAAATACGGAATATTATTAGACTTTATGAGATCTTCTTTTGTAGTAGTATATGGTTGTCCTGCAAATTCTTTTCCAGTAATTTTTGGAAGAAGATCGTCTTTTCTAGCATTGATATAACGAACTTCTAGTTTACCACGAGTGTCTTCTGTTCTTAATCCGACAATATTCGATTCTAACCATACATTTTGATTATTCTTCAAGAAAATTTGCGATGTACTTTGAACAAAGTTTGGATTATCAGCATCAACTCGAAGATTAAAGTTATGCGTAAAGCCATGTTGTTTGGTTACCGTATAATCTTTTTTAAATTTATATTTAACGGCAGTAACATCTTTCCAATTTGTGATTTTATCTGCAGTTACATAAGTTCCTGTAGTTTTGTCAGTCGCAGTTGATGTCGTATATTCTATATCATACTCATCTGAATTCTCAACAATAGGTCCTTCTAAATACGTTACTGCTTCACTCTTAGGAATTAAAACAACTGCTTCTTTGATTTTTTGAGGTGTATCTGTTAAGTTCTCAATTTGAGGTGTTAGAATAACTTCTTGTCCATTCTTCACATCAATAATTCCACGTGTACCTGTTGTCCCTGGTTTAGAAATCGTTAATGATGTTGAATACTCAATAACATTATTCATCGTAACATTAATATTTGCTTTTGCAATCGTTGAACCAGGTTCATGTCCTTCTACATAATTTGCATTTAAAGAACGATCTTTTCCAAATAAAGTTTCAGAATCACTATTCCACACAAGATAAGATTCAATATTATAAGTTCCACTTGCTATTTGACCGTTATTTTCTACTTCAAAAGTTAATGCCGCTGGTTTATAAGTTCCACCTTTAATATTTCCATATTTGTCTAAATCATAGGTAGACAAACCTAAATCTTTTGATTCGAAAATATAGGCACGTTTTCCAGTTCCCTTATAATTTTCAATAATACGCGTTGGATTAACAGTGTCATATGATTCTTTAATCTGGTTGTAAGTTCCATTTGCACCCTCACCATTTGGTCCACCAAAATATAAGGCAGTTTTCGATAATAAACGATTATCAGCCGTTAATCTGAAATCTTTTAAAGGAACTTTAGGATCAGCTAATAGCATGACACTTGTTTTATTAATATTCGCATCTAATTTGTCTAAATCATAAACTTTAATGCCATTTTTGTCAGATTCTGCTAATTTAAAATAATCCGGTGCTTCATAATGAACTGCAATTGGTACTTTTTTCCCTCTTGTTAAGTTATCTTTCGTTAACTCCCTATTACCAATTTGACTCATCCCTAAACCTAAAGTTGTTGATTCTTTAGTATGAACAGCTGGCGTACTACTACCAGAATTTGGTCGTTCTGAAGCTACAGCACTCTCAATCGTATTACTAGCCGCTAAAACTTGAGAAATTTTATTTTCATAACGAGTAATAGTAGGATCTTTTGCTTTTTCTTTCCAAGTACCTACCGTTACATCTAAATCAGCCCTCATTCCAAGAATCGTTTTAGAAGCTTTATTCCTATCTTGAATTTCATCAACAATTCCAGGAGTTTTTAAAATCAAATGAGTAAATTTCTTATCAGGATTAATAGCAACTTCATCAAATGTTTCATCAACAGAATTAAATTCTTTAATTAACTCGGCTTGATTATTTTCATTGACTCCATATAACTTAAAGTTTTCTTTAAATTGTCCACGTAAATCTTTATTACCTGCATGATATCCTTTTATTCCAGCATTCCCATTTTCTAATTCATTCGTTGCAATTTCTGTTATTTTAAATCTAGTAAAATAATTCCCCGCTTGATCTTTTGGAATGAAATAATTCAGATATTGACTCGGTAATGTTCCTCCATCAGCTTTTAATTTGTTAAGCGGAACTCTATAAACTGCTCCAAAACTATCTACATTACTAGCATTTGAGAATAATCTTTGATTAGTAGCTGCGTTAATACGATCTTCCATCATTCCAATTGAAGGCGCACCATCACCCGCATAGATTCTAAAACCATCTGGATTTTCTAGAGATTGCGTGAATGATGAACCGTCTGGTCTATGACCTACAGCATTATAAACAATTTTAGCACTATAACCTTTTGTTCCATTAGTCTCAATAACTTTTGCAATTTCTTCAGGTGTACTTAAGGCTCCCTCTTTTAATCTTAATACAGGACCTGCATAGTATAACATTTGGTCAATTCCACGAGTTTGATCCGGATGTAATGTAGCTACACCGTTTTCTAATGTCCATTTTGAATTCTTAGGCGAAGTAGGATCTAATTCTAAAAACTCTGGAATTCCACTAATTGTATATTCGTAACTTGTTAATCGTCCATTACCATTTTGATTATTACCATCAGCTTCTCCACTATTGAAGAATGGATCATTTGTCATAATTAATGGGATTCTAAATGGACTGCTTACAGGAACTAACTTACCATCAACAACTGAGCCGATTTTATATTCACGTTGTTCCTGAGACACATAATTTTTTACTAATTTTTCTCTTGTATCCTTTTCACGATAAATAATTTCTGATAGATAGTCAAAAGTAGCTGTTGCAGTTTTTGTAGATAATACATTATCACCACTTATAAACTCTGTCTTCACTGTTAGCGAGTCATCCTTTGATGGTGCATTAGTTCTAGATGTCCCCACATAAAGCTTTAATAAACTTTCTGCAACAGATCCACCTGACATTGGGTTTAAGTTCAAGTCATAAATATATTCTGTATTTGTAGAACGGTCATCAATACTTTTGACAAAAGATGAATTGGTAAATACAGGTTTTTTTGTCGAATGAACAAATTCCTTTGGAATAGTTACTCGAACTTTACCATCTGTAACTGTATCATTTGAAGAAGCTGAATAAGTAATCGCCATATTAATGACACGTTCACCATCACCATTATTTGCAACTGGAATTTTCTTTTCAGTTGGTCCTTTCGATGTATCAAAATGAATTGACCCTGTCAAAGCTTGGTCTGTCACCCCAGTACGGAAGCCAGTTCCTTCTTCCATTTTCTTACCATTACGGCTATCTTGATTTTTATTTTCTTTAGCTATCTCTTCAGCTTTAATTGATTTTAAGATAGACGTTAATGAACTAATTTCTTTTGCTTTTTTATCAACTCCTGACTGTGTTGCACCCAATGCACTTAAATATTGCTTAGCTTCTGCAACTAGTTTTTCAGCATTTTGGATTTGAGAAGCTTGTTTTTTATTTCCTCGGATACGTTCAATTTGAGCTTCCAAATCTGCTAATTTTGCTTGCAAGAGAGATAAATCAACAGATGGTTTTGTCTCAGTTGCTTCTGCAATGTTAGTATGTTCTGAAACTGCTGAAGCTTGTTCGGTATCTTTTTCATTTGCTTTTACAGGTTTTACTGGCTCAACTGACTTTTCTAGCCCTGCATTTGATTTTGGTTGCTCAGCTAATTCTGATTTTGTTTCACTATCTGATTTTGACTCAGAGATAGTTCCTGCTTGCGTATTTTCTTGAGCTTGGTTTAGTCCCGTATCAGCATCCTTCTGTACCACCGCTTCAGTAGTTTCAGTAGCAGAGGCTGCTTCTACCGTATCTACATTGTAACCAAACAAAAATCCTGCCCCGATTAAGACGCTCGCAGCACCAACTTTTAATTTTTTAATCGAATATTTTTCGTATCTATTTCCACAAAAATAACGATGATCTTTTTGTTGTCTCGACAATTTAAACATATGTTTACCACCTTATATATATATATATATGCACGCGCTTAGGTACAAATATACTCTTACTAGATTATATCATATTTACGGTAACTTTTAAGATATTTGCTTATAAATTTCATTAGAAAATATGCCATTCTAAAACATTTTTTCATACAAGTATAAATTTATATAAATATTTCCATTATCCCACCTCCAACTTTCTTTTTCATTCCTTTTATGGTAAAATGAAGAGTAATAATATTTATTAAAGAGGTAAAAACATGATTGAAGCAAGCAAATTGAAAGCTGGTATGACATTTGAAACTGCAGACGGAAAATTGATCCGCGTTTTGGAAGCTAGCCACCACAAACCAGGTAAAGGAAACACAATCATGCGTATGAAATTACGTGATGTCCGTACTGGTTCTACTTTTGATACAAGCTACCGTCCAGAAGAAAAATTCGAACAAGCTATTATCGAAACTGTTCCAGCTCAATACTTGTACAAAATGGATGAAACTGCCTACTTCATGAACACTGAAACTTACGACCAATACGAAATCCCAGTCGTAAACGTTGAAAATGAATTGCTTTACATCCTTGAAAACTCTGATGTGAAAATCCAATTCTACGGAACTGAAGTAATCGGTGTAACTGTACCAACTACTGTTGAATTGACAGTTGCTGAAACACAACCATCTATCAAAGGTGCTACTGTTACAGGTTCTGGTAAACCAGCAACTATGGAAACTGGACTTGTTGTCAACGTTCCTGACTTCATCGAAGCTGGACAAAAATTGATCATCAACACTGCAGAAGGAACTTACGTTTCTCGTGCCTAATCTCTAGAAAGAGGTCATTCTATGGGAACTGAAGAACAATTTGGCGAAATCGTTATCGCTCCACGTGTACTTGAAAAAATCATTGCCATCGCAACTGCTAAAGTTGATGGTGTCCATTCATTTTCAAATAAATCCGTATCTGATACCCTATCAAAACTCTCTCTTGGTCGTGGCGTCTACTTAAAAGAAAGCAATGACGAGCTAACTGCTGACATCTATCTCTACCTTGAGTACGGTGTGAAAGTACCAAAAGTTGCTCTTGCTATTCAAAAAGCAGTAAAAGATGCTGTCCGTGATATGGCTGATGTGGAACTTGCTGCTGTTAACATCCATGTTGCAGGAATCGTTCCAGACAAAACACCAAAACCTGAGTTGAAAGATCTATTTAACGAGGACTTCCTCAATGACTAGTCCATTATTAGAATCTAGACGCGAACTTCGTAAATGCGCTTTTCAAGCTCTCATGAGCCTTGAATTCGGTACAGATATGGAAACAGCTTGTCACTTTGCCTACACGCATGACCGTGAAGATGCAGATGTGCAAATCCCTGCCTTTCTTCTGAACTTGGTTTCTGGTGTGCAAGCTCAAAAAGACGAGTTGGATAAACAAATCAACCAGCACCTCAAGTCAGGTTGGACAGTTGAACGCTTGACCTTGGTCGAAAAAAACTTACTACGTTTGGGTATCTTTGAAATCACTTCATTTGATACGCCTCAGCTGGTAGCAGTCAATGAAGCCATTGAACTTGCCAAGAATTTTTCAGATCAAAAATCAGCCCGCTTTATCAACGGACTGCTTAGTCAATTTGTAACTGAAGAAAATGAATAATCGAAAAGGTGTTTGGTCTTCCAAGCACTTTTTGACTTTCCCCTCTGCACAGAGTAATACTCTTCGAAAATCAAATTCAAACCGCGTCAACGTCGCCTTGCCGTATAGATGTTACTGACTTCGTCAGTTCCTATCTGCAACCTCAAAACAGTGTTTTGAGCTGACTTCGTCAGTCTTATCTACAACCTCAAAACGGTGTTTTGAGCAACCTGCGGCTAGTTTCCTAGTTTGCTCTTTGATTTTCATTGAGTATAAGAAGCACATAAAAACTAGAACTGGCAGTCAGTTCTAGTTTTTATATTAGTATTTTCTAAATCGTTGGTAACGTTCTTCCAACAACTCTTCTAGCGGTTTTTGTGAAAGTAGAGCTAGCTCATCTTGGAGTTCTTTTTTGACATTCTTAATTAGTTCTTTGCTAGAAAGCCCTGCTTCAGAAATCACCTTGTCCACCACGTCCATTTCTAGCAGCTCGTGTGAAGTGATTTTCATCAGTTCTGCCGCTTCCATGGCACGACTGCCGTCCTTCCATAGAATGGAAGCAAAGCCTTCTGGGCTGAGAATAGCATAGATGGAATTTTCCAGCATCCAGACACGGTCTGCGACTGCCAGAGCCAGAGCCCCACCTGAACCACCTTCACCGATAATGATGGCAATAATCGGAACTTTCAGGTCACTCATTTCCATGAGATTGCGAGCGATAGCTTCTCCTTGCCCACGTTCTTCCGCTCCCACACCCGGATAGGCACCTGCTGTATTGATAAAGGTCACAACTGGACGGCCAAATTTTTCAGCCTGTTTCATCAACCGTAGAGCCTTGCGGTAGCCTTCTGGATGCGGTTGACCAAAATTCCGCTTGAGGTTATCTTGTAAACTCTTGCCTTTTTGGATACCAACCACTGTTACAGCTTGATCACCAAGCCAGCCAATACCTCCAACAACTGCACCATCATCTCGAAAAGAACGGTCACCGTGTAATTGGATAAAGTCATCAAAAATGCCTGCAGCAAAGTCCAAGGTTGTCAAGCGACTCTGCTCACGCGCTTCTCTGACTATTTTTGCAATATTCATCTAGGACCCCCTCCGTGCAATCTGACTAGGCTAGAAATGGTGTCTGGCAAATCTCTTCTTTTGACAATAGCATCCACAAAGCCATGTTCCAATAAGAATTCTGCCTTTTGGAAATCCTCAGGCAAACTTTCACGAACCGTGTTTTCAATCACTCGACGCCCAGCAAAACCAACCAAGCTCTGTGGTTCAGCCAGAATGATATCCCCTTTCATAGCGAAGGAAGCTGTCACACCACCAGTCGTTGGATCAGTCAAAATAGTCAGGTAAAAGAGACCTGCATTTGAATGCCGTTTAACCGCCGCAGAAATCTTAGCCATCTGCATGAGACTCATGATTCCTTCCTGCATACGGGCTCCACCAGATGCTGTGAAGAGAACAACTGGCAATTGTTCGACAGTCGCATACTCAAACAAACGAGTGATTTTTTCACCTACAACCGTACCCATAGAAGCCATGATAAAGTTGGAATCCATAATCCCAAGAGCCACAGTCTGACCTTTAATAAGAGCTGTTCCTGTCACAACGGCTTCATCCAGACCTGTTTTTTCACGCATGGTTGCCAGTTTCTTTTGATAACCAGGGAAATGCAAGGGATCCTTACTTTCAATCCCTGTAAACAATTCCTTAAAGGTTCCCATATCAATCGTCAAAGCCAAGCGCTCTTGGGCAGAAATACGAAAGGTATAGCTACAGTGCGGACAAATACGCTCACTTCCCAGATCCTTCTGATAGATGGTATGCTTACAACCCGGACACTGGGAGAATAATTCATCTGGAACCTCTGGCTTGGCTTGAGGTTTTTCCCTAACCGAACGATTGGGATTGATTCGAATATACTTATCTTTTTTACTAAATAGAGCCATTGATTCCCCTTTTCGGTTTAATCTCTTGAAGTCATTTTATTCTTTTTCTTGATATTTAGGTAAGAAGGTTTCCATCAAGAAGGAAGTATCGTAATCTCCAGCAATGACATTGCGATCTGAAATGAGATCAAGCTGGAAATCTGCATTGGTCTGCACCCCTTCAATCTCTAATTCATAGAGGGCACGTTGCATTTTCATCAGAGCATCAAAACGATTTTCACCGTGAACGATGATTTTGGCAATCATACTATCATAATAAGGCGGAATGGTATAGCCTGGATAAACTGCTGAATCCACGCGCAATCCAACTCCTCCACTTGGCAGATAGAGATTAGTAATCTTACCTGGACTAGGAGCAAAGTTAAAGGCTGGATTTTCTGCATTGATACGACACTCGATAGCATGCCCTCTTAGAACAATATCTTCTTGCTTAACAGACAGAGGCTGACCTGCCGCAATGCGAATCTGTTCCTTAACGATATCCACACCTGAAACAAACTCTGTTACTGGATGCTCTACCTGAACACGAGTATTCATTTCCATGAAATAGAATTTACCACTGGCTTCATCAAGCAGAAACTCAATGGTTCCTGCGTTCTCATAACCAACAGACTCTGCCGCTCGAACAGCAGCAGCACCAATTTCATTGCGTAGCGTTTTCCCAATTGCAATCGAAGGACTTTCTTCCAAAACCTTTTGGTTATTCCGTTGTAGAGAACAATCCCTTTCTCCCAAGTGGATTACATTCCCGTGTTCATCTCCTAGGATTTGAACCTCGATATGACGAGCTGGATAGATAACCCGTTCTATGTACATGGCACCATTGCCATAATTGGCCTTAGCTTCACTAGAGGCTGTTTCAAAGGCTGAAACGAGGTCTTCTGGTTTTTCAACCTTACGAATCCCTTTACCACCACCACCTGCTGAAGCCTTGAGCATCACAGGATAGCCAATTTTTTCAGCAACAATTAAGGCTTCCTCAGAGTTATGCACTTCTCCATCCGACCCTGGAATGACAGGCACACCTGCTTTGATCATCTGAGCACGCGCATTGATCTTGTCCCCCATCATATCCATAACATGACCAGATGGACCGATAAACTTGATACCCACCTCTTCGCACATAGTTGCAAATTTGGAATTTTCACTGAGAAATCCAAAACCGGGGTGAATGGCTTCTGCCTCAGTCAAGACTGCAGCTGATAGAACCGCATTAATATTGAGATAAGACTCAGTTGCCTTACCTGGGCCGATACAAACTGCTTCATCTGCCAAAAGCGTATGAAGGGCTTCCTTATCGGCAGTTGAATAGACCGCTACCGTCGCAATCCCCAATTCACGCGCCGCACGGATAATACGGACCGCAATTTCACCACGATTGGCAATTAAAATTTTTCGAAACATGGAGAACCTCCTTAGTTCCCTATTGCAAAGGTAAGAGTACCACTGGCTGCAAGCTTGCCATCCACTTCAGCCTTTGCTTCAACCACGGCAATAGTGCCACGACGTTTTACAAAAGTCGCTGTCATAACCAATTGATCGCCTGGTACAACTTGCTTCTTGAATTTAACCTTGTCCATACCAGCGTAAAAGACCAGTTTCCCTTTATTTTCAGGCTTAGACAACTCCAAGACACCAGCTGTTTGCGCCAAGGCTTCCATGATCAGAACACCTGGCATAACTGGATATTGAGGGAAATGACCGTTAAAGAAGGGCTCATTGATGGTCACATTTTTGATGGCAACTATGGTATCCTCGCTCACTTCCAACACACGGTCCACTAGGAGCATAGGATAACGGTGGGGAAGGGCTTCTTTGATTTCTTGAATATCGATCATTTGATACGTACCAATCCTTTACCAAACTCAACCATTTCTTCGTTCGAAACGAGAATTTCCGTTACCACACCATCCTTAGGTGCTGGAATTTCATTCATGACTTTCATGGCTTCGATAATAACTAATGTTTGGCCTTTTTTAACACTATCACCAACTGAAACGAAGGCAGGTTTATCTGGACCAGCAGCCAAGTAAGCCACACCAACAAGTGGGCTCTCTACAACATCTCCCTCAGCAGCTACACTTGTTTCAGCTGGAGCTTGAACTTCTTCTGCTACAGGCTCTGCTGGAGCAGATGTAGGAGCCACTGGACTTGGTGTTGCTAGAACAGGCGCTGGAGCGACTTGAGCTGCAACTTCAGACACCAGTCTCGCTTCATTCTTACTAAACTGTAACTCATCCGTCCCATTTTTATAAGAAAATTCTCTCAAACTTGACTGGTCAAATTGAGTCATCAAGTCTTTAATATCGTTTAAATTCATACTTATTTATTCTCCCAACGTTTGAAAGCAAGAACCGCATTGTGGCCACCAAAACCAAAAGTATTTGAAATAGCGTATGGAATTTCTTGCTCCAAGCCTTGCCCATAAACGACATTGGCTTCGATATAATCTGATACTTCACTTGTTCCAGCTGTCATTGGTACAAAGTTATGACGCATGGCTTCGATTGTGACGATAGCTTCTACTGCACCCGCAGCCCCCAGCAAATGTCCTGTGAAAGATTTAGTTGATGATACAGGTACTTCCTTACCAAGAACAGCGACGATCGCACCGCTTTCTCCTTTTTCATTAGCAGGAGTTGACGTTCCGTGAGCATTGACATAGGCGACTTGCTCTGGAGAAATCTCAGCTTCTTCCAAGGCTAGTTTGATAGCCTTGATAGCTCCCTGACCTTCTGGATGTGGTGAAGTCATATGGTAGGCATCACAAGTATTTCCGTAACCAACCACTTCAGCAAGGATAGTAGCCCCACGTTTTTCTGCGTGTTCAAGGCTTTCAAGAACCAACATCCCTGAACCTTCACCCATGACAAAACCATTACGGTCCTTATCAAAGGGGATAGAAGCACGACTTGGATCCTCTGTAGTAGAGAGAGCAGTTAGTGCTTGGAAACCAGCAATAGCAAAAGGTGTAATAGAAGCTTCCGAACCACCTACCAACATAACATCTTGGAAACCAAACTTGATTGAGCGGAAAGCATCCCCAATCGCATCATTTGATGAAGCGCAGGCAGTATTGATGGATTTACAAACACCGTTTGCTCCAAAACGCATGGCAACATTTCCTGAAGCCATATTTGGCAAGGCTTTTGGAAGGGTCAATGGTTTCACACGTTTTGGTCCTTTTTCATGGAGGCGAAGCACTTGATCTTCAATTTCCTTGATTCCACCAATACCAGAGGCAACGATAACACCAAAACGATCCCTGTCAAGAGCCTCAACATCCAGCTTAGCGTGGTTGACAGCTTCTTGGGCTGCATATAAGGCATACAAAGAATAGTTATCAAAACGGTTGGTATCTTTCTTAACAAAGTATTTATCAAAAGGAAAATCTTGAATTTCTGCTGCATTATGCACATCAAAGTCACTATGATCAAATTTTGTAATTGGTCCAATTCCGATTTTTCCAGTTGTCAAACTGTTCCAAAATTCTTCTGGTGTATTTCCGATTGGAGATGTCACTCCATAACCTGTTACTACTACGCGATTTAGTTTCATCTTTTTTACCTCTAGCTTCTGCTACATACTGAGGCCACCATCAATGGCAACCACTTGACCAGTTAGATAATCTTGGCCTGCTAAAAATACTGTTAAATCTGCAACCTGTTCTGCCTGTCCAAATTCTTTCATAGGAATTTGCGTCAGCATGGCATCTTTTACCTTGTCTGATAGGACCGCTGTCATATCGGACTCAATCATTCCAGGTGCGATAGCATTAACTCTGATATTGCGATTAGCCACTTCACGTGCCACAGACTTGGTAAAACCAATCAAACCAGCCTTAGAAGCTGCATAGTTAGCTTGACCAATATTTCCCATCAGACCAACAACACTAGACATATTAATGATAGCACCTTCTCTGGTTTTCATCATCGGTTTCAAGACTGATTGTGTCATGTTAAAGGCACCAGTCAGGTTAACTTTGAGCACTTTTTCAAAATCTGCTTCTGTCATCTTGAGCATGAGGGTATCTTGGGTAATCCCTGCATTATTGACCAAAACATCCACTGAACCAAGCTCTGCAATAGCGTCCTCAACCATACGCTTAGCGTCTGTAAAATCAGACACGTCCCCTGAAATAGGAACTACCTTGACACCGTAGTCTGAAAATTCAGCGAGCAATTCTTCAGAGATAGACCCACGACTGTTTAAGACAATGTTGGCTCCTGCTTGAGCAAACTTGTGGGCGATGGCAAGACCAATTCCACGACTCGAACCTGTAACAAAGATATTTTTATTTTTTAGTTGCATTCTTTTCTCCTGTTTCCTCCTGTATTTATGGGAGAAGGGATTACTCGTTTTCTAGCAAGGTTTCCAAACTCTCCTGATCTTCAACAGTGGCTAGTTTAGCCGTTTTATCAATCTTTTTAACAAAGCCTGACAAGACTTGCCCAGGTCCAATCTCGATAAAGTTGGTTACACCTGCTTCTTGCATAACTGCAATACTCTCATAGAAACGAACCGGTTCCTTGATCTGACGCGTCAAGAGTGGAGCAATGTCTTCTTTTTTCATGACCGTAGCTTCTGTATTGCCAACTAGGGGACAAGTAAAATCTGAAAAACTTACTTGAGCTAGAGTTTCAGCTAGTTTTTGGCTAGCAGGCTCAAGGAGAGCGGTATGAAAGGGACCTGACACCTTGAGAGGAATCAAGCGCTTGGCACCAGCTTCCTGCAAGAGTTCAACAGCTCTGTCAACCGCAACCACTTCTCCACCAATGACGATTTGTGCAGGTGTATTATAGTTGGCTGGGGTAACCACTCCAAGTTCAGAAGCTTGCTGACAGGCTTCTTCAATGACCTCTACTGGTGTATTGAGAACTGCCACCATCTTGCCAGAGCCAGCAGGAGCCGCTTCTTCCATATAGGCTCCACGCTTAGCTACCAAGGCTACCGCATCTTCAAACTCCAAGGCACCGCTGGCCACCAAGGCAGAGTATTCTCCAAGAGACAAACCAGCAACCATATCAGGCTGATAACCCTTTTCTTGCAATAAACGGTAAATAGCAACTGAAGTCGCTAGAATAGCTGGTTGGGTATAGCGAGTCTGATTAAGTTTTTCTTCTTCTGTATCGATGAGATGACGCAAATCATAACCCAGAACCTGACTCGCTTGGTCAATCGTTTCTTTGATAATCGGATACTGATCATAAAGGTCCCGTCCCATCCCTAAATACTGGGAACCTTGGCCAGCAAATAAAAAGGCTGTTTTAGTCATTTCTCACAACTCCTGCCCAACGAGAGGCTTCTTCTTGAATTTTCTTAGCTGCTCCGTAGTACAAATCTTTTAGGATTTCTTCAGCTGTTTCTTCTTTAGAAACAAGCCCTGCAATTTGACCTGCCATGACTGATCCACCATCCACATCTCCGTGAACAACTGCTTTAGCTAGGGCACCTGCTCCCATTTGTTCAAAGATTTCTAAATCAGGATTTTCCTGTTTAAAGGCATCTTTCTCAGCTTTTTCAAAATCACGAGTCAATTGATTTTTAATAGCTCGAACAGCATGACCAAAATGTTGAGCTGAAATCGTAGTATCAATATCTCTAGCTTTTAAAATCTTGGCCTTATAATTTGGATGGGCATTAGACTCTTTTGCAACGACAAAACGCGTTCCAACCTGAACAGCCTCTGCACCTAGCATAAAGCCAGCGGCAGCACCTTCACCATCTGCAATCCCTCCTGCAGCAATAACAGGAATAGATACAGCTGCAGCTACCTGGCGCACCAAGGTCATGGTTGTTAATTTACCGATATGCCCCCCAGCTTCCATTCCTTCTGCAATAACAGCGTCCGCACCGATTTTTTCCATGCGTTTAGCTAGAGCCACACTTGGCACAACAGGAATAACTGTAATGCCAGCTTCATGGAAGCGTTCCATGTATTTACCAGGATTTCCTGCGCCTGTTGTCACTACCTTAACACCTTCCTCGATAACGAGATCTACAATATCTTCCACAAAGGGAGACAAGAGCATGATATTGACACCAAAGGGTTTATCCGTCAATGATTTGATTTTATCAATATTTGCCTTGACAACTTCTTTAGGGGCATTTCCCCCACCGATAATCCCTAGCCCTCCAGCCTTGGAAACAGCCCCTGCCAAATCACCATCAGCCACCCAAGCCATTCCTCCTTGAAAGATAGGATAATCAATGTTCAATAATTCTGTAATACGCGTTTTCATAGTGCCTCCATCATTTCTTGCTTACGTAATAGTTCGATACTGTCATAATTTGACAATCAAACTATTGCCTAAACAAGAGGGAGCGGGTTTCCCTACTCCTTCTATCTTATATTCTGCTTATTTTGTTTGCTCTTCAACGTAGGCAACCAAGTCACCAACTGTTTTCAAGTCATCTTCTGCTTCGATTTGGATATCAAAAGCATCTTCGATTTCTGAGATTACTTGGAACAAGTCCAATGAATCTGCGTCCAAATCATCAAAAGTTGATTCAAGTGTTACTTCTGATGCGTCTTTTCCAAGTTCTTCAACGATAATTTCTTGTACTTTTTCAAATACTGCCATGATAGGACTCCTTTAAAATAAATAGTTTTTTATAACAATGTGTTCACCACATGATTACCTAAATTGTAAGAATGAGCGTGCCCCATGTCAAGCCTCCACCAAAGCCTGATAGTAGAACAGTCTGACTACCATCTAAACGGATGAGTCCTTGTTCTACACACTCTGAAAGTAAAATCGGGATACTGGCTGCACTGGTGTTCCCATATTCCATCATATTGGCTGGAATTTTATCTCGGTTAACACCGATTTTTCTAGCCATCTTATCCAAAATACGGTCATTAGCCTGATGAAGTAGCAGATAATCCAAGTTTGTCGCCTCTATAGGAGATTCATCAATAGTCTGCTTGATAGACTTGGCTACATCCCGAATGGCAAAATCAAAGACCGCGCGCCCATCCATCTTCAAAAATGAATCTGCATTTTCTTGATCTGAAAACGGAGAACGCAAGCCTGAATGTCCATAAGTTAGACACTCGCTACGACTCCCATCACTATTGAGACTCTCAGCCAAGAAATGCTCTTGCTCGCTAGCTTCTAGCAAGACGCCACCAGCACCATCTCCAAACAAAACAGCTGTTGATCGGTCCGACCAATCGACTGCTTTAGAGAGGGTTTCACTACCAATCACCAAACCTTTTTGAAAGCGACCAGAAGCGATAAACTTTTCAGCAGTTGACAAGGCAAATACAAATCCACTGCAAGCTGCTGTTAGGTCAAAAGCAAAGGCCTTATTAGCACCAATATTGGCTTGGACACGAGCAGCTGTAGAGGGCATCATCGAATCTGGAGTGATGGTAGCTAGGATGATGAAATCCAACTCCCCTCCTGTGATTCCAGCTTTTGCCATCAGTTTCTTGGCAACTTCTGTAGCCAAATCACTAGTAGATTCTGTTCTTGAAATATGCCTTTGTCGTATTCCCGTCCGACTTGAAATCCACTCATCATTGGTATCCATAATCTGAGCCAAATCATGATTTGTAACCACTTGCTCTGGCACATAATGAGCAACCTGGCTTATTTTTGCAAAAGCCATTATTTCAAATCCTCCAAAAATTGATAAAGTTTAGTCAAACCTTTGCTCATAACTTCAGTTTCTTCCTTGCTCATACCATCAATGATTTTTTCAACCATGGCCTTGTGGAAGCGTTTATGTAGCCTATGAACCAAGCGACCCTTCTTTGTCAAATGCAGATGCACCACACGTCGATCCTGCTCTGAGCGAATACGTTCAATGTAACCCTTTCGTTCAAGATTATTCAGACTCGTCGTAACCGTCCCAAGAGTCACCATCAACTCTTTCGACACTTGACTTGGCGTCACATCTGGAAATTTCCCAATTACATCGATTGTATGTACTTCTTTGATGGAGATATCCTTGAAACGACTACCCCTCAAGCTAACTTCCTCGATGACGAGGACATTGTTAAATATAGATGTTAAATATTCATTAATTCGTTGGTAGTCCAATCTCTTTTCCCTCCTTTTCAAAAAACTTTCACAATCAAAACATTTGACAAAAAAATTATATCAAACTTCAAAGAACAGTGCAAGTATTTTCTTATTTTCCAGTAAATTTCGGTCTTCTTCTCTCCGAATGAGCCCGAACTCCTTCTTTGAAATCCTCTGTTTGGGCCAAGGATTCCTGTAGGTTCAATTCTAAAACAGCATAATCTTGCCAATCCTTAAATTGGCTCTCCCACACCAACTTCTTAATGGCAGCATAGGAATTGCTTGAACCACGTCTTAATTTTTTAAGAAGCTGTTCTCTGGTTTTTTCTAACTTATCAGCTTCAGAAATACGGTAAACCAGGCCCCAATCTAGAGCTTTTTCTGCTGTCAAAGCCTCTCCTGTCATGGCTAGTTGAGTTGCACGCGTCACACCAATACTTCGACTCAAAAGATGAATTCCTCCTGCATCCGGAGCCAAGCCAACTCCAACAAAAGCTTGGATAAACTTAGCCTTATCCGTTGCCAGACAGAAATCTGCAGCAACAGCCATATTCGCTGCGGCACCTGCAACAGCCCCATCAACCTCCATCAAGACAGGTTTAGCAATTTGCTTGATTTTATAAGAAATAGTATTGACCAATTCTGCGATTTTTGTCAATGATGGAATATCATCCTCATCGACTGCTCGCTTCATCTCAACCAAATCTCCCCCAACTGAAAAGACTTTGCCATTCGCGTTGATTAAGACAAAATGCACAGCCGGATCCTCTTCTGCCAAAGTCATAGCTTCTAAAATCTCCTCGCACATAGGGATATGAAAACCATTCGCGACCTCAGGACGGTTCAAGGTAAGGATTGCCAAGTCCTCATCAAGCTGATAAATAATGTGTTCCATCGGGACTCCTTTTTATTTTATAAGCAGTTTATACTCTTCGAAAATCAAATTCAAACCACGTCAGCTTCGCCTTGCCGTACTCAAGTACTGTCTACGGCTAGCTTCCTAGTTTGCTCTTTGATTTTCATTGAGTATTAAATTATTTTATTTTCAAAGTATATCTTTTTTAAAACTCGAAAGCAAGAAAAAATCAACTGAAAGTGTCTCGGCCGATTAGAAGGGCTCGATTTATACTAGAACGCATCTTATTTTCTTCATTGAAAAAAGGCTTTCTTTCTGCTATAATCGTATAAAATACTTACTTTAGGAGTTCTTATGAAGGTTGTTAAATTTGGAGGTAGTTCTCTTGCCTCTGCTAGTCAATTAGAAAAAGTTTTAAACATCGTCAAAAGCGATTCAGAGCGTCGTTTTGTAGTCGTTTCTGCGCCTGGTAAACGCAATGCTGAAGATACTAAGGTTACGGATGCCTTGATTAAATACTACCGCGACTATGTTGCTGGTAACGATATTAGCAAGAGCCAAAACTGGATTATCGATCGCTATGCTGCTATGGTTAGCGAATTGGGACTAAAGCCAGCTGTGCTAGAAAAAATTTCTAAAAGCATTCGTGCCTTGGCCACTCTTCCTATCGAAGAAAATGAATTTCTCTACGATACTTTCCTAGCAGCGGGTGAAAACAACAATGCTAAATTGATCGCAGCCTACTTTAATCAAAATGGGATCGATGCACGCTATGTTCACCCTAGAGAAGCTGGTATTGTGGTCACAAGTGAACCTGGTCACGCTCGCATCATTCCATCAAGTTATGACAAGATTGAAGAATTGACAAATGCAAATGAAGTCCTTGTCATTCCTGGTTTCTTTGGAGTTACCAAGGAAAATCAAATCTGTACCTTCTCACGTGGAGGATCAGACATTACAGGTTCTATCATTGCTGCCGGTGTTAAGGCAGACCTCTATGAAAACTTTACAGACGTTGATGGTATCTTTGCGGCTCACCCAGGAATCATTCACCAACCACACTCTATCCCAGAGTTGACCTACCGTGAAATGCGTGAGTTGGCCTATGCAGGCTTCTCAGTCCTTCATGACGAAGCGCTTCTTCCTGCCTACCGAGGAAAAATTCCTCTGGTTATCAAGAATACCAATAACCCTGACCACCCAGGTACTCGTATCGTTCTAAAACATAGTAGTGATGAATTTCCAGTTGTGGGAATTGCTGGTGATTCAGGCTTTGTCAGCATCAACATGTCTAAATACCTCATGAACCGTGAGGTTGGATTTGGACGCAAGGTTCTTCAAATCCTTGAAGATCTTAACATCGGTTGGGAACATATGCCAACAGGTATCGACGATCTTTCAATCATCCTCCGTTCTCGCGAACTAACTCCTATCAAGGAAGAAGAAATCCTTCGTCAGTTGGTTCAAAAGGCTGAAGTAGACCATGCAGAAATCGAGCACGACCTTTCAATCATTATGATTGTTGGAGAAAAGATGAAGAGCCATATCGGAGTAACTGCTACTGCGACACGCGCTCTATCTGAAAACAAGATCAACATCCAGATGATGTCTCAAGGTTCTAGTGAAGTTTCTATTATGTTTGTTGTCCATAAAGACCAAGAGAAAGCAGCTATTAAAGCCCTCTACAATGCCTTTTTCGGTGAAAACAAGGAAGATTAATCATGGCCCAATCTCTTAACAAAACAGTGCTCCTCAATACGACAGGCACCTCCTACCTCTCTATCGCTGGGAAAGTTGGGAAATTCCTTGTCGGAGATCAGGCTTTGGAATTTTACCCAGATGTCAATGTCGAACAATTTATCCAGATTCCTTGGAGCCATATCAACCAAATTGGAGCTAATGTCACTGGTCGCAAAATCAGTCGCCACTTCGAAGTCTTTACAGACAGAGGAAAATTCCTCTTTGCATCAAAAGACTCAGGTGCCATTCTCAAAATTGCTCGCGAAAAACTGGGCAATGACAAGGTCGTCAAACTTCCGACCCTGATTCAGACCATTGGTCAAAAATTTAAAAATCTATTTGCAAAAAAGTAGAAACTTTAGTATAATCATAGCAACGGATAAGTAGGTTGTCTTCTTCTTTCAGAAAGTCTGCGGGTGCTGCGAGCAGATAGGAGGGATAGGTGAAATTCTACCGTTAGTAACAATTACATACACAATCAAGTGCACACCTGTGAAGTTGGATGGAACCGTGGCCCTGCCACTCCAACGCTTTGTCAGGTGTGCTTTTTTCATAAAGGAGTTCTTATGTTAGATATCAAACGTATTCGTACAGATTTTGATGCTGTCGCAGAAAAATTAGCTACACGTGGTGTAGATGCTGCTATCTTAAACGAGATGAAAGAAATCGATGCTAAACGTCGTGACATCTTGGTCAAGGTTGAAACTCTCAAAGCAGAACGTAACACAGTTTCTGCTGAGATTGCCCAAGCTAAGCGCAACAAGGAAAATGCAGATGACAAGATTGCTGCCATGCAAACTCTATCTGCTGAGGTTAAAGCCTTGGATGCTGAATTGGCAGAAATCGATGCTAAATTAACAGAATTTACAACGACTCTTCCAAACATTCCAGCTGACAGCGTTCCTGTTGGGGCTGACGAAGACGACAATGTGGAAGTCCGCCGTTGGGGTACTCCACGCGAGTTCGATTTCGAGCCAAAAGCTCACTGGGATCTGGGTGAAGACCTTGGTATCCTTGACTGGGAACGCGGTGGTAAGGTAACAGGAGCTCGCTTCCTCTTCTATAAAGGCCTCGGTGCTCGTTTGGAACGTGCTCTCTACAACTTTATGTTGGATGAACATGGAAAAGAAGGCTATACAGAAGTCATCACACCTTACATGGTTAACCACGATTCTATGTTTGGTACTGGTCAATATCCAAAATTCAAGGAAGATACTTTTGAACTCAGCGATAGCAATTACGTCCTTATTCCTACAGCTGAAGTTCCTCTGACAAACTACTACCGTGATGAAATCCTTGACGGTAAAGACCTGCCAATCTACTTCACTGCTATGAGTCCATCATTCCGTTCCGAGGCTGGTTCTGCTGGTCGTGATACTCGTGGCTTGATTCGTTTGCACCAATTCCACAAGGTTGAAATGGTTAAATTTGCCAAACCAGAAGAATCTTACGAAGAATTGGAAAAAATGACAGCAAACGCTGAAAATATCCTTCAAAAACTTAACCTTCCATACCGTGTCGTTGCTCTCTCTACAGGAGATATGGGCTTCTCAGCTGCTAAAACTTACGACTTGGAAGTTTGGATTCCAGCACAAAATACCTACCGTGAAATTTCAAGCTGTTCAAACACAGAAGATTTCCAAGCCCGTCGTGCCCAAATCCGTTACCGTGATGAAGCAGATGGCAAGGTGAAACTCCTCCATACCTTGAACGGTTCTGGACTTGCAGTTGGACGTACAGTGGCTGCTATTCTTGAAAACTACCAAAATGAAGATGGTTCTGTAACCATCCCAGAAGCTCTTCGTCCTTACATGGGTGGAGCTGAAGTCATCAAACCATAAAAAATAAGGTTTAGCTATTTCTAGCTAGACCTTTTTTCGTAACCAAATTAAATAAGCACCTAATACAAAGAATAAAATAGTTAGGCATATAATTGTTTCAGCCAATACCAGATAATCCAGAAATGGAAGTTTCAAGATTCCCTGAGCCATCTTGAGCGAAGTAGCTGTGATAATGGTTGGGAAGGTGAGGGCTGAGAAGGCTGGTTGAAAACCTTGTTTTAAAATATTAGGCAGGCGAGTTAAAACAAAGAAAAAGAAGGATTGGGAAGCCAAGAACATGGCAATCAAGACCCAAGTTGGTAGGCTGGATCCTCCAACTCGAACTAGGGACGCCAAGAGTAGAGAGAAGGGAGCACAGTAGATTCCTTCTTGACCAAGCAAGGCTAGTGGAAGTGGATGTTTCTTTAAATCGCTATAAATAAGCGGATAGAGATAGAAGGTTAGGAGAAAACCAAAACTCAAGGTCGCATAGGCAATTTCGATGATGCCTACAAGTGGATAGGTCAAGGCAGCCACTGCTATCCCCACATAGAGAACCGTCCAGCTAGGAGTGGCATGAACCCTCCGACCCGGACAAGCAAACTTGATGGTGAAACCAACAATCAAGGCCAAATCCAAGAAAAATGAAAACCACCAGAGTCCTTGCGCTACCAAAGGAAGATGAGAAAACACACGAAAGACATAGGTAGATAAAATCATCCCAGCCATAGGAAAAGTGGCCATCCCTGACAAAAGAGGAGGCTTGGTCAATTCTTGCTTGGTTTCTTTCCAATTAAAGAGATGAAGAATCAGAAAGTAAATCCATAAAACCAAACCTGATAAACTCAGTATATGGGACAGAACCGGCAACATATCTAAAATAAGATTTCCAGCTCCTGCTAAACCTAGCAAACAACCAGAAAATACTAAGGGGAGTTTTTTCATCCTAACCTCCAATAATCATGTTAGTTTCAGTATAGCATAAAAGCGCTTAAATGAGGACTTAAAAAAACGAAGTCCGATTATTTCAGACTTCATTTTACTCAGATATGAATTATGCATAAGGTTGCAATTCTGGATTAATTGGGGTATTGGCTAGGTTATTGGTATAGTTACAAAGGCTTGCTAGGCTGACACCAAGAACCACATCCAAGGCATTTTGTTGCGTGTAGCCAGCTTCTAAAAACTCAGCCAAGGCTTCATCTCCTACACGACCTTTGGTATTGATAACCGCCAAGGTAAACTTAGCTAGAGTGTCCAATTTAGGATCTGTTTCAATCGGAGTACGATTGCGAAGGGCTTGAAGAAGATCATCATTCATCTGGATTTGTTTGATGGAAAATGCTGTGTGACCTGCTACGCAGAAGGCACAACCATTGGTCACAGCTGCCGTGATCTGCACCACTTCACGCTCAACGGGTGTCAGGCTGTTGCGACGATTGATGGCTCCGACAGTTCTGTAGGCTTCTAAAGCAGTTGGTGCATTAGCCAAGAGACCGATTAGGTTGGGAATATAGCCATTGTTATCTTTTTGTACTGTTTCAAGAACCTCTTTCACTTCTGCTGACGCTGATTCGACTGTATGAATTGTAAATGTTGTCATCATAAAACCTCTTTTCATGTTGTTGAAACCTAGTCTATCACAGATTCTATACCGTGTATAATATATATTTTAAATTGCACTGATAGAAATTTTTTATGAAAGCAAAAAATCACACAATCTGTGTGATTCCATTATTTATTAAAATACTTTTTAGTCTCAGCAATAACGACCGGCGATAAAACTAAGAGGGCAATCAAGTTTGGCAGAGCCATCAAGGCGTTGACAATATCTGCGATAATCCAAACCATATCCAACTCGATAAATCCTCCCAACAAGACCATGAGCACAAAGACCACACGGTAGAGCCAGATAAAGCGAACCCCAAAGAGGAACTCGAAACAGCGTTCTCCATAGTAGTTCCAACCTAAAATCGTCGTAAAGGCAAAAAGTACAAGGAAGATTGTTAAGAGGGCAGGTCCAAAGTGTGAAAAGACTGTTGAGAAGGCTGACTGAGTCAAGGCAACCCCATTTAAATCACCACTCCAAACCCCAGTTACCAAGATGGTTAAACCAGTTAGAGTACAGATGATGAGGGTATCAATAAAGGTTCCTGTCATGGAAATCAAGCCTTGCTCTACCGGTTCATTTGTCTTAGCCGCAGCAGCTGCAATGGGAGCCGAACCCAGACCAGATTCGTTCGAGAAAACACCACGCGCCACACCATTTTGAATAGCCATCCGAATGCTGGCGCCGGCAAATCCACCTACCGCAGCAACAGGACTAAAAGCGGATGTCAAGATTAAAGCGATTGTAGCTGGGAGTTTCCCGATATTAAAGAAAATAACTGTAAGAGTTCCCAAAATATAAATGATGGCCATAAAAGGAACAACGGTTGTTGAAACCTTTGAAATGGACTTGAGCCCACCAAAGACAGCAAGCGCTACAAAGACAGACAACACAAGAGCAGTGATAGCTGGCGAAATAGTTGTTGTATTTTGGATAGATTCTGTAATCGAGTTGACCTGGGTGAAGGTTCCGATCCCCAACAAAGCTACTAGAACACCTGCTAGGGCAAAGAAGATGGCAAGGGGACGCCACTTTTCTCCCATCCCTAGAAGGATATAATGCATTGGGCCCCCTGCTACTGCACCATGGTCGTCCTTAGTGCGGTATTTAATCGCCAAGAGTCCTTCCGCATACTTGGTAGCCATTCCAAAGAAAGCGGCCATCCACATCCAAAAGAGGGCTCCTGGGCCACCAACCTTGATAGCCGTCGCCACCCCAATAATATTTCCCGTACCAACTGTCGCTGCTAGTGCTGTACACAAGGCCGCAAAACTGGACACATCTCCATGCCCCTTATCCTTGGTAAAAATGAGTTGAAAGGCCTTGGGCAAACGCAAAACCTGCAAGAGGCCTAGACGGGAAGTTAGGTAAATCCCTGTCCCGACCAAGAGAATCAAGAGGGGTGGGCCCCAAGCAAAAGCATCAATTGATTTAAGCAATTCTAACATTTCCTTCTCCTATCTTTTCAACCCCAAAAGAAAGAGCACATGCAAGATACATGTACTCTGGAATGCTTAGATAAATGCTAAAAAGCGGTCTATCCTAGCTCTGTCCTTTTACCTGAGAGTTTGAGCAGTTGCCTGCCTTGCCCCTTCGGTGCCTTTACGGTCTCTCCAGAGTTCCGTCCATTTACAGTCATGGAAAATCAAACGATTCCCCACTTCTATTAAACTTCATTCGGTGTTGGTATTTAATTGATTCTTATTTTACAAAAAATGTTGGCTTTTGTCAATGGATTTTGGGAAAATCTTATTTGACTCTGTAGAAAAAGATTGAGTATTCCCATGTGCGTGAGATGCTATTAATTATTAAATCAATCTGTGTCACTCTTATTCTACACGATATAAGAATTGCTCTGGATCACCATGTAGCGGAAATGCAGCATGGAAGATGATTCGATCTTTACTAATATCCGAAGCATCCGTGACCACCTTACCCATAGATGTCCCATCCGGTATTCTAACACCTGCTGGTATGAATTGAATAAAGACTCCAAAAGATGGACCTGAATAGCGAGCTCGTAGAAAATCATTGACTATTTCTGATTCTGCAAGGTCAACTTTAAAATTCTCTGGTTCTATCAATCCCTCTTTACTAAAGACTATGTCTTCTCCTCCGTGACCATTACTCCATCTTCCTTCAATACTAGAGAAATCTCCATTTTTTATGGCATTAATATCCATTTTGCTAGAAACATTTTTGTTAGTGGAAGATGCTGTCTCAGCTGTACCCTTGTCTGCACTTGCCCCTCCAGGAATCTTATCTGAAACAGACTTCCAGCTTAAAGTCTCTAGAGAAATTGGAGAACCGACACCAAGATCTGCAAGTTCTTGAGCTTCCTTAGCTTTTACCAAAGACTGGCCGTCCTCACTAAAGTGATAGTGGGCATAGATGTGACTCGTTGCTGTACCAGCCCCACGATAGAGCAAAGAATTGTCTGGCAAGATACCAACCGTCATTCTCTCACCAATCTGGTCTAAACGATTTTCTTGATTGGTCAGGCGAATCACCTTTCTATCTTTCAAAGTACGGATATCAAGCAAACTCTTTTCGCCACTCTTCATTTCAAGAGCAAGCAAGAGTTCATCCACTCCGTCATTATTCAAATCCGTCTTGTGGTAAACCACATCTGTGTAAAAAACTTGAGAAGACTTCACTTGACCAGCTAGGGGATTGACATCTATACCAGTCGGCAAGGTGCCTTTGGTTACTTTTTCATAGTCATCGAGAACCTTGTTATATTGGCTGTAATCTATCTCTGGACTTGCTGCAGATGTATCTGGTGTTGAATCAGATGGTGTTTCTGCGCTTTTGTTCCAAGGTAGATACTGACATCCTCCTAAAACCAGTGTCAGTAAAAGCGTTGTGGCTAATAAAAACTTTTTCATAGTACTCCCTTATCTAAGAGAAAGGAACCAGCCTGTGCTAATTCCTTTCACTATTTTTATTTTATTTAACCCACTTACCTGAACTATCTACTTGGTAGCCATCTGGGGTACGTTCGTTGACTGCCATCTTACCATTTGATTTGAGATAGTAGTCACCTACCCATGTGTTACGAGCATAGCTTCCTTCTGATGTTAAATAATAGTATGAATCATAGTTTTTATCAAAAATCCACTCTTTTGTAGCCATCTTACCATTTGATTTAACATAATAATCACCAACCCAAGTACTGTAAGAATAGCTCCCCTCAGACGTTAGATAATAGTAGGCACCATAGTTCTTATCAAAAATCCACTCACTCTTAGCCATGTAACCACCTGATTTAAGGTAATAGTTTCCTACCCAAGAATTTTGGACAAAGTTACCTGAAGCATCTAGGTAGAAGTAGGAATTATAGTTTTTATCGAAAATCCACTTACTGATAACTTTACTACCATTTTGATAATAAGATAAACCCGACCATCCATCTCTTTGATTCGGTGTTGATTGACCAGACGTTTTGGGAGTTGTAGTAGTTGTTGATTGGTTAGACGTTTTGGGAGTTGTAGCAGCTGTTGTTTTACCAGTCAGCTTCTTCACAGCCTCTTTAAACTCGTCTACAGTTCCCTTCCACTCTATGTAATTGGCACCAGACTTATTCTCAAGAGCTATATAGTTGCGATCGGATTCTTCGAAGTAAGATAATTCTGGAGTAGTTTTTGTAGCCCAAATAATGGGACGATTGGCAGTTCCCTTCCATCCTTTAAATACTTCTGAATCATTGGGAACAAGAATATAATATTTTGCAGATGGATTAAGTGTTTGTTCAGAAGCTCTAACTGTTGACACAAAGAAAGAATTTGTATCGCTTGTTGTAGTTGCAAGACCCACCGCTAAAACAGCTGAGGCGAGTAAAATGTATTTTTTCATCAAGAATCTCCTTTAAGATTTTATTGTATACGATTACATTGTAGCATAGATTCTACTCTATTTACAAAAAGCGTATCTATGTTTACCTTTATTTGATTTTCAAATAAACTTTTTTTATAAAAGAAAACTATACTTACCACTAAAAATTATTCTTTTAATTTTCATTGTAGCCAAAATCACGAGTCCTTAAAATTTCTTTCCACCAGTTTTCCCTCTCTATTACTTCAGCTTTAAGAGTTTTATTAGAAAAAATTTCTAAAATTGTATATATAAAATTCTTTTCAAAATATTCCCCACCTTTTTCTTCATACAAAGCTCTCAAACCTTTATTACCACCGTGATAGCTATCAACATAATTTGTCCAACGCCCCCATAACTTTTGCTCTCCATACGCGGCTCCAACATATTGTTTACCTGTTTCCTTATCAACTTGTAAATAAACTGCATTTAGATTTCCCAAAGCCGTTCTCCAAGATGGATTTCCGTTAGAAATAATCCCTTTTAATTCTGGATAAGTCAAACATACATTTTCATATCCATTAAAGTTTTTAGTATCAATTTTTCTTTCTAATATTGAATTTAGAGTAAACCATTCTAATGAATCTTCTAATCTAAATCTAAAATGTTGCGATTTGGTAGGTCTTACCATTTTCATAATTAAACGCCCATTCAATCCTACTTCATCAAATTCAGAGACAGGAATTAAATTATAAAAGGTAGTCGTAACACCATCTTTTTCAACTTCATACGTACTCGGTTGTATAAAAACTCCCACAAACAACCATAATTTATTTTTTAAATCATAAGGAATAAAATGAATAGTATACTTCCTATCCATAACATAATTGAAACCTGGTGTTTTTCTTTTTCGATTGCTGTCATGAAGAAAACCAATCTCTTGTAATAAACGATCATGATTTAAAGCAAATAATGTATTCGTATCAATTCCAAACTGATCTATATTATCCAATTTAATATTAAATTCAGTTAAATCATCAATTCCTAATAATGTTTTTAAATTAAGCATATTTTATTTCCTTTCGCTATATTCTCAACTTAAAGAGCCTCCTAAGATTTTCTTAAAAAATAGTTTTAGATTTATATCATTTAACCTTTAGGTTACCTCAAAAACTTCTCCACAATTTGCACAGGTTAGGGAAGAACCAACCACACCTTCTGTTGGTGCATCACATGTTGGACAGTAGACTCGTTTAGCAGATAAACGATAATCTGTTTCTTTTCGCATTTCATGTCCTTGATCTTCAAGAACGTCTTCGTTTCGATTCTCATATTCTAAAACTGTTTTTAAACTTGTCTTATATTTTTTCATAGTTGGTGGTTTTAGCAATAAAATGAATGAAATTACTAGAAAGATAAAAAATAACCCAAATAGTACTTGAAATGTCAAAATGTACATAGAATAGCGGAATTTGAAATCTAATTCAGATCCTCTCTTGTCTATCCACATTTGATATTCCCCAACTATAGCTTGGTATAATCTGAATCCATGAATAAAACAGATAATAAAAACAGGTGGATAGATAAATTTTATTATAGTTGAACGATAACGCTTCATTTATAAATCCCTCTTTCTAGAAAGCCAGCCACCGCAATAGTCACAAGTTTTCCCTTGGCCTAACTCTAATAAATTTTCGCTACTACAAGATGGACAAATCACAGGATAGGTTGTTTCCTTAATTTCATGTCTTTTGAATAACTTAAACAGCTCCCAAATTTGCTTTCTTGTGTTTATATCTTCCTCCTTCTTTGCTCGACGATATGTTAGGATTACAATCAGAATTAAACAAATTATATACCAAGGTACAAGAATTTGAAGTATCTTAATTGCCCACTCTCTTATATTTTCATATTCAATACCAAAAAAGAATGAGAATATAATAACGAATAACTGTGAGAAATTCCATTTCAATAAATTATCTAAAGTTAAACGTTCTTTTATCTTCTCTCGTAATAACCACATTAGTAATAGGGAAAATATAGAATAAATAATATTTGGTAGAGTAAAAGATAATATGGAAACAGGGATTGGAACACCGATTATAAAAAGAAAGAATAAAAAAGTAAATATTTTCATTACATAAGGGTAGTAATATGAAAAAATAAAGTAAGCAAAGACAGTGCATCCAAAGATTATAATTTGTTTAAATGCCCACATTAATAGACCCAAGACTGTATTGAAAGATATCATATATAATTCTGACAAGAAAATAAATTTTTGTCTGGTATTTTCTTCTCTTTCAGCCTTACGCCTAAAATAGGTTACTGCCAAAAATGATGTAAGACAGATGAGATATATGGGCAATATGCGATAAATAACTACCAAGAAGATTGCCTTATCCCCTGAAAAATTACTCATAAACATTGACAAAATAATAAGTAATGAAATTAAAAGTGATAAGTGAATATACTTTAGATTTTTAAAGGAAAAACAGGACATAACATGTACTTGAAATTCTATATCCAATGGTTTAAGGAATGAGTATAGAAGACCAAATATAATGTATGTGATGTTGGGAGCACCTAATAGTAACACTAATAAAGATAAAATAGGCGTGTAAGATAAGACACTTTCCGATTTGACTCGAAAGATTATAAATAAAATTTTTAACGACAATAAAAATATAAATGGTAAAATACTCATTCTGAGAATACTAGGTTCTTCTAAATGAAAAATAAAATCATACAAAGATAGAAAAAGAGCAACTACTACCATAATCCATTTATCTACAGATTTCCAATTTAAGGAAAACAACTCAGACACTTACTTTCCCCCTTTCTTCTCCTTAAGAAGATACTCCTTATATAGAATTTTGCCCCTATATATTTCATCTAATGCCTTCACTTTTATTTTTATTTTTTCTAAATTCTCAAAACTATCAAAAAGAAATACAGATAAAGCAAAACCTGAAAAAGAAAATATTGCAGGATCGGATAGAAAAAATTCCATCGAAAAAGATTCGCCATGGTCAATAATACCAAGCACTTTTAAAACGATAGTAAAAAAAAATGTTGCAGCTGTCAATCCCATAAATAGCAAACTTAATGACCGAAATACTTGATACATCAATAATCTCCCTTTTTAGGATTAAAAACATCCTCTGCATTTTCTGAGAAAGCTTCTGCTCGTCCTTTACGATAGTGACTATCTGCTGCTGTTAAAGAGCCTATAATAGCCACCAAAGCGATTGCTAGTACTTCAATAATCCAAAACAGAAAACTTGGCAAAATCTGTACTAGAGGCATCATGAAAACTTGCCCAAGTACCCAAATAGCAGTAACTACATTGATTGGTAGCCAATCTGTAAATTGACGCTTGATAACCATTTGTAAGAAAAAAACAAACTCTGCTATGACTAAAAATCCCAAAGCAACATAGTATAAAGAAATAGATAGATGCGGAATTAATAATCCTAAAATAATTGTAGTAATGATAGTCACAGCACCAGCTACATAAATCCAAATATTTTTACTCATATTCTTCTCCTATCTTGCCTGACCACAATTGGAACAAAACTTAGCTCCGTCTGAAAATGCAGTCCCACATTGACTACAAAACTTAGCTAAACCGATTTCTTCATTTGAAGCTGATTGATTCTGATTTTGCTGTTTATCTGATGATAACGTATTCCCCATACTTCCCATCAAATTACCAAATTGGGCTCCTAATCCGAGTCCCATCGATATCCCCATACCAGCTCCCATTAAGTTACCTGCAGAGCCTTCATTTTGTGCAGCTTCTTCTAAAACATGAAATTGACGTTCTTCTTGGTAAGTGTAACCTTCAATGTCACGACCTGCACGTTTACCTTTGGAAGTCAAGATTCTTTGATGATATCCAAAGATGTCCTTATAACCTTGACTATCTTGATTAACCTTCAAGGCTTCAATGTTAAATTCTTCAACACTAATCCCATATTTAGAAAAATGATTGGATAAAATTTTTGATAATTCCAGAGCTATATCATAGGTGTGCTTTTCAATATCGATGACTGCAATCTTATTATTATAAACCACCTGAGAAACAGCTGAATTGATAATGCCTATAGCAGCTTGTCTAAAGCGTTTTTGAAAGACATCAGCTGTAATCATATCTGGATGGCTTGGCATAAACTCTAAGATAAAAGTTTCTAAATCAACAATTCTCGGAATAAAGTTTCCATACGATTTTAGTTCAACAGGAATTTGACTTTCTGGGTCTCTAACCAATATCGGTGACGGAGTCCCCCATCCAATTGGTTGTAAATCGTACATATTGACAAACCAAAGGAAGGAAGAATCTGGTGATACACCCCCACTGACAAAGGATTTTAGCCCCGATAGAAACTGAGTATTGTTCCCATCAATCTTATGTTTACCTTCCTCATAACTTTCAACAGCTCGACCATTTGAGAAAAAAACAGCTCGCTGACCAGGATTAACAATCAAAGTTGTTCCAGGTTTCATATTTTTATTAGGATGTCGCCAAGCTAGTACATTTCTAGTATCTTCTCCTTCATACCGAACAACTTCAAATATATTTAATGCCATAACTACTCCTTTTCATAACAATTTGTTTAGTAACTCTCTATCATTTCGTAGAGACATTTAATGTACTATAATTATAAGTAATCTCCTTTAAATTTTTATTGTTTACGGTTACAGTATAGCATGCTATTTACCTTATTTACGAAAAGCGTATCTATATTTACCTTTATTGAACAATTACCCCCCCCCCCCCCCCCGAAAAAGCGTAACTATATTTACTTTTTTCTAAAAATTCCCTTAAAAACTGGTAGAATTATGATAGAATGGAAAAAAGGACTTGAGGAGCTTTAGGATGCAAGATGAAAGTGTTTATGGATTAGTCTATAAGGCCATCCGTGAGGAGAGAGGGTTTACACAGAAAGAAGCTGCTGGGACTACAGTGACTCCTCACTTTTTACGTCAGTTTGAGCAAGGGAAATCTCGGATAACCATCCAAAAATTTGAAGAGATTCTTTCTAATATTGGAATTGATAAAGAGACATTTGATAGTCTCAAAACGCAGATGTTTCCAACGGAATTTCATAAATTACAGGCTCAAGTTGCTGATTTGGCCTATAAGCGTGAATTTAAAAAGATTCTTAGCTTGATTAATCAACCTCTGGAAAATCCTGGGATCGCTGAACACTATGTGATTGCCAATCGTGTAGTCAATAAATTTGCTATCGCAAACATCATCGGCGATTCTTTTCTGACTCCAAAAGATTATCAAGAACTAGAATATATCAAAAACTATCTCAGTGAATTGGACGATTGGAATAAAATTGAGGTGAATATCTTTTCATCTATTCTGCCTCACTTTTCAATTGAATTTTTAGATTACAGGCTCTACCACTTATTAGATACTCTAAAAAAACAGACTGAATACCATTCAATCCGTACTGCTGACTACTATATTGCCTGCTTAAGAACTGCTATCAAGCATTACTCTGTCAATGGCTACTATGATAAGGCTGAGAATTTAGCTCTTAAGACTCTGGAAGTGATTAATACTTTCCCTCTACTGAGTACCAAGATGACAGAGATGATTAGCATTTCCATGGAACGTGCTAATAATTTTCTCCGACAAGATGACGTCAGAGGGCTAGAACTTGCAAAACACATCTTTGCCAGCCTCGATAACTTTGAAAAAATTTATCCAAATCAACTTCTGACTCGAATGAGAGAGGACTTCTTTGTTACTGTCACACAGCTCAATCACACTGGACAGCCTTTAGATATCTAGTCTAGAAATCAAAAAAGCTTGAGGAATCATGTATTTCCTCAGGCTTTTCTTATCCTTTAAATGTCACAATAGTCGCACCGCTGCCTCCAGCATTTTGTGGAGCATAGCCGAAACTCTTGACATGCTTGTTTCTTTGTAGGTATTTGGTGACACCTTCACGGATGACACCTGTTCCAATACCATGGATGATATCGACTTGGGCCATATTGTTGAGCAGGGCTTGGTCGATAAAGGCATCTAGCTCATTCATGGCTTCTTCATAACGTTTGCCTCGAAGGTCCAGTCTGGCTTGTGGACCACGACCAGAAGTTCGTTTCACAACATTGACTTGTTTCTTCTTGACTGGCTTTTCTTGCTGGGCTTGAACAAGGTCAAACTCTTTCTCTTCCAAGGTCATCTTAATCAAGCCAACTTGGGCTTCCCAGCGACCATCCTTAAGTTGGCTGGTCAAGGTACCACGCTGTCCATAACTGAGCACCACTATATCATCCCCTACCTTTGGAGTTCGTTTTTTCTTAGCCTTTTGAAGGACCTTGTTTTTAGACAAGTCCACTTTTTCAGGAGCCAATTTTTTCAGCTTGGCCTTGGCTTCAATGATTTCATGTGGCTTGAGTTGAGATTTGCTATGGAGATTCTTAAGAATCTGGTCACTCTCACTGAGGGCCATGTCCACAATCTCAGCAGCCTGTTCACGCGCCTTGTTAAGCTCGGTTTCCTTTTCACGATTGAGCTCATTGTAGAGCTTTTTGAGAGCACGGTTCATCTTGAGATTTTCTTGCTCCACCTCACGGATATTGTCCAAGCGTTTGCGACTCTCTAGCGTCTGCTCTTCCAGTTGCTCAATGATACGATTGACATCATTGTCCTGATCGACCTGCTGGCTGGCATCCCCTACGATAACTTCAGATAGGCCTAGACGTTTGGCAATTTCAAAGGCATTGCTTCGACCAGGCACGCCCTGCATAAAGCGATAAGTTGGGCGAAGAGTCGCAGTATCAAACTCCATACTGGCATTTTGCACAAAGGCTGTCTCGATACCATAGGCCTTGAGCTCCGGATAGTGGGTCGTCGCCATAGTCTTGACTTGACGCAGGCGAAGATCCTCCAGAATAGCCATGGCAAGAGCAGCTCCTTCTTGAGGGTCTGTACCAGCTCCCAACTCATCCAAAAGCAAGAGTGAATGTTGATTAACCTTGCCAAGAATATCCACGATATTGGTCATGTGGCTAGAGAAGGTAGACAAGCTCTGTTCAATAGATTGCTCATCACCAATATCAGCAAAGATTTCTTCAAAAATACCAACACGACTTCCCTTGTCTGCTAAAATCGGCAATCCTGACTGAGCCATAACCTGTGTCAAGCCCAGAGTTTTAAGCATGATGGTCTTACCACCTGTATTTGGACCTGTGATAACAATGGCTGTTAAATCTTGACCAAAGTGGACATCATTTGCGACCGCATTTTTGACCAAAGGATGGCAAACATGGAGCAGTTGAATCTCTTGACTTTCTGACAGCTGGGGAACGACTGCTTGCTTCTCTTGGATAAAGCGTACCTTGGCACGAATCAAGTCCAGATGACCGATAATCCAAGCGTCATTAGCGATCTCAGCCGCATGAGGGCGGACACGCTCAGAAATTTCTTGGAGAATGCGAAGCATTTCATAACGCTCATCTGCTCGCAAACTAGCAATTTCTTCGCTCAGTTTGACCACCTCACGGGGTTCGATATAGACGGTATTTCCGCTGGCAGAAATATCATGAACAACACCTGCAATCTTATTACGGTAGGTGTTTTTGACTGGTAAAACCTGACGGCCATTTCTGCTGGCAACGATTCCTTCTGTCAACATCTGCGCTTTTTGTTTGAGCAGATCCTGTAAAACATCGCGTACCTGACTTTCGCTATCATGGATTTTTCGACGGATTCGCGCCAATTCTTCACTGGCGAAATTTTCAATGAAACCTGCATCATTAAAGGCCTGAAGATTTCCTTGTAATTGCGGAAAATCGTGTAGTTTCTCAAACCAGAGGGCTAATTCTATCAAGCTAACATTTTCCAGATTAGCATAAAAACTTTGCAGCTCTCGGCTAGACAGAAGTACGCGCTTCAAGAGTAGGAACTCCTCAATATTGAGGTCTGCCCCCATCTCCAACCGCTTGCAGACTCCTGCAATTTCCTTGGTTGCGAGAATGGTAAAATGCGGTTGTTCGACAAAGAGAGCTTGCATTTCCTTCATCTCAGCAAAAGCCTGTTTGATTTTATCTGCTTTGGCAGTCGGAGCTAGCTGTCTCAATTGCTCCAAGCCCTGCTCGGTCAACAAATGGGGCTCAAACAAAGCCTTGACCTTATTGAACTCTAATGTTTCTAATATTTTCTTGTTCATCTTTATTTCCTTGTCTTTGAATATCTAGGTGTATTAGCTTTTTATATTCTAATAGATTCGAGTCAAATCTGTAAACAAAGGGCTAGGAAAATTCCTGCCCTTTTTATCCGATTAAATTTGTCACCCAGATTTGTTTAAGCCAACTAGTTGTTACTGGTATGCTCTGGATGATGTGTTTTGCGACGATACTCTTTTCAAGAGGATTTTGTATAGCTGGCAAGGGAATGGTCGCCAAGATGGTCAAGGCCATTTGCAAGACAAATAAGGTCACCAACATGGACAAGATACCTGCTGAGACTTGAAACAACTTGCCACCCAGTTTTTTACTAGGAAGTAAGTGTAACAAGAGACCAAGTAAACGACCGATGCTATAGACAATCCCAAATACAAGCAAGTAGCCGATCCCTGCATAAAAGACCTTATCCAACTGAAAGAGTTGATCCGATGGGAAAAAGAAAGTCCCCTGACCTTCCTGCGGATTTGCATAAGGGAGCAATAAATGGAATTGCTCTCCAAGCCCCTTATAAAACTGGCCAGCCATAAAAGCCGATGCCATGGCTGAAATCAGGTAATAAACTTGTAAGAGCAGGCCTCTCCGATAGCCGATATAAAATCCCCAAGCCAAGACCAATAGAAGAAGGAGTGAAATCATAAGGAATCCTCAATCTTGCTTTGTTCTTGCTTGCAGGTCACAAGCTTGTGACGAAGTTCTTCTAGCTCTTGCTCCTTATCGTCAAATTCAATCTCACGGCTGAGTTGAGTTGACAAACAGTTGACTGCCAACAAAAGAGCGATCGTTTCATCATCTGCACTAGGCATTTGTTCTTTAATTGCTTGGTATTTTTCTGTTGCAACCTTAGCGATTTCCTCCATAAAAAGGTTATCATGTTCGCTTGTCAAGGTTAATGATTTTTTCCCGAATGTAAATTTGAATCGATTTAGATTTGCCATAAAATTCACCTCACGATATTATACCAAAATTCGCTAATTTTGTCAGTTTTTACAAATTTGCCTGCTTTTGTGGTACAATAGAAACTATGGCAAGTATAACACTCACACCAAGTGAAAAGGAGATTCAGACTTTTCTTGAACACTACCAAACTAGTCTAGCTCCCAGCAAGAATCCCTATATTCGCTACTTTTTGCGACTACCTCAAGCAACGGCTTCTATCTATACTTCTGGAAAGGTCTTGCTTCAGGGTGAAGGAGCTGAGAAATATGCTAGTTTCTTTGGCTATCAAGTTGTAGAGGAAAACAGGGGACAAAATTTCCCTTTAATTGGGACAGATGAGGTGGGAAATGGTTCCTACTTTGGTGGGCTGGCTGTCGTGGCTTCCTTTGTCACACCTGACCAGCATGGCTTCTTGCGAAAACTCGGTGTGGGAGATTCTAAGACTCTGACCGACCAAAAGATTCGTCAGCTTGCTCCTATTCTCAAGGAAAAAATCCAGCATCAGGCACTGCTTCTCTCACCAAGCAAGTACAACGAGGTCATCGGAGACCGCTACAATGCGGTTTCGGTTAAGGTTGCCCTCCATAATCAGGCTATCTATCTCCTCCTTCAAAAAGGCATTCAGGCTGAGAAAATTGTGATTGATGCCTTTACCAGTGCTCAAAATTATGACAAGTACTTGGCACAAGAGGCCAATCGTTTCAGCAATCCTATCAGCTTAGAAGAAAAGGCTGAGGGCAAATACTTGGCTGTCGCAGTTTCTTCTATCATTGCGCGTGATCTCTTTCTGGAAAATCTTGAAAATCTGGGACGAGAACTGGGCTATCAACTTCCAAGTGGAGCTGGAACGGCTTCTGATAAGGTGGCTAGCCAGATTTTGCAGACCTATGGTATGCAGGGACTCAACTTCTGCGCCAAACTGCACTTTAAAAATACTGAAAAAGCGAAAAAACGCTTAGAAAGGTAAATTATGAATTCATTTAAAAATTTCCTAAAAGAGTGGGGATTGTTTCTCCTGATTCTGTCATTACTAGCTTTGAGCCGTATCTTTTTTTGGAGTAATGTCCGCGTAGAAGGACATTCCATGGATCCGACCCTAGCGGATGGCGAAATCCTCTTTGTTGTCAAACACCTCCCTATTGACCGTTTTGATATCGTGGTGGCTCATGAGGAAGATGGAAATAAGGACATCGTCAAGCGCGTGATTGGAATGCCTGGCGACACCATCCGTTACGAAAACGATAAACTTTACATCAATGACAAAGAAACAGATGAACCTTACCTAGCTGATTACATCAAACGCTTTAAGGACGATAAACTCCAAAGCACCTACTCAGGTAAAGGGTTTGAAGGAAATAAAGGAACTTTCTTTAGAAGTATCGCTCAAAAAGCTCAAGCCTTCACAGTTGATGTCAACTACAATACCAACTTTAGCTTTACAGTTCCAGAAGGAGAATACCTTCTCCTCGGAGATGACCGCTTGGTTTCAAGTGACAGTCGTCACGTAGGTACTTTTAAAGCAAAAGATATCACAGGGGAAGCTAAATTCCGCTTCTGGCCAATCACCCGTATCGGAACATTTTAAGAAATCGAAGAGGCCGAGAATCAACAATCTCAGCCTCTTCTTCTATCGTGAGACGATGATTATTCACTACCCAGTCTAACTAGGATAGAAACAAAGTTATACTCAATGAAAATCAAAGAGCAAACTAGGAAGCTAGCCGCAGGCTGCTCAAAATACTGTTTTGAGGTTGCAGATGGAAGCTGACGTGGTTTGAAGAGATTTTCGAAGAGTATTAACTCTCACCTATTTATGCAAAGGAATCTTATGGAAGTTTATTTTTCAGGAACCATTGAACGGATTATTTTTGAAAATCCCAGCAATTTTTATCGCATCCTCCTCCTAGAAATCGAAGATACGGACGCAGAGGATTTTGATGATTTTGAAATCATTGTCACGGGAACCATGGCTGATGTGATTGAGGGAGAAGACTATACTTTTTGGGGACAAATTGTCCAGCACTCCAAGTATGGGGAGCAACTGCAAATCAGTCGTTATGAACGTGCAAAACCAACTAGCAAGGGCTTGGTCAAGTACTTTTCAAGTAGCCATTTCAAGGGGATTGGTCTCAAGACAGCTCAGAAAATTGTGGATACCTATGGCGAAAATACCATTGACGAAATTTTGCAACACCCAGAAAAGTTAGAAGGCATCGCAGGACTCTCTGCCAAAAATCGCGAGGCTTTCCTCTCCACTCTCCGTCTCAACTACGGAACGGAGATGGTTTTGGCCAAACTAGCCAACTACGGCATTCCCAACAAACTAGCCTTTCAGATTCAAGACTTTTACAAGGAAGAAACCCTTGACGTGGTTGAAAATTATCCCTATCAACTGGTTGAGGATATCAAGGGTTTGGGCTTTACCATTGCTGACCAATTAGCGGAAGAACTAGGCATCGAAAGTCAGGCTCCTGAACGCTTCCGTGCTGGTCTAGTACATAGTCTTTTTCAGGCCTGTATGGAAACAGGGGACACCTATGTTGAAGCACGGGATTTGCTGGAACAAACCCTTACTCTCCTTGAGTCTTCCCGCCCCGTGGAACTGGATCCCAGCCAAGTGGCCCAAGAACTCTCCTACCTGATCGAAGAAGACAAGGTTCAACAGGTTGATACCAAGATTTTTGACAACAGCCTCTTTTTTGCTGAGGAAGGCATCCGCAGTCACTTGATCCGTATCCTTGAAAAAGGAAAACAGAAGAGCCAGGATTTAGAAACCATTCAAAAATATATCACTACTGTCGAGGAAGAACTGGGGATTGAGTATGATAGCATTCAAAAACAGGCGATCTGTGACGCTATCCAGAACAAGGTCTTTATCCTGACAGGTGGGCCCGGTACTGGTAAGACAACTGTTATCAATGGAATCATCGCTGTATATGCACTTTTAGAAGGACTTGACCTCAGAAAAAAAAGCAACCTGCCTATTCTTCTTGCTGCTCCAACTGGCCGAGCAGCTCGGCGCATGAATGAATTGACAGGCTTGCCTAGCGCGACCATACACCGCCATTTGGGAATGACAGGGGACGATGATACCAGTCATCTGGAAGATTATCTGGATGCTGACTTTATCATTGTTGACGAATTTTCTATGGTCGATACTTGGCTGGCCAATCAACTCTTCTCCAATATCTCTTCTAACAGTAAAATCCTCATCGTGGGCGATAGCGATCAGCTACCTTCTGTCAGTCCTGGCCAAGTTCTAGCGGATCTGCTTCATATTCCCTTGATTCCTCAGACTCGCTTGGAAAAAATTTACCGACAAAGCGAAGAATCAACTATCGTTACTCTAGCTAGTCAGATTCGACAAGGTATCTTGCCAGCTGATTTCACCCAGAAAAAAGCAGACCGTTCCTACTTTGAAATTGCTAGCGGCCATATTCCTGCCACCATTGAAAAAATCTTAGGCGTTGCCCTCAGAAGTGGCATCCCTGCACGTGATATCCAAGTTCTGGCTCCCATGTACCGTGGTACAGCAGGGATTGATGCCATCAATCAACTCATGCAAGACCTGCTCAATCCACCACAAAAAGACCAACTTAGTTTTGAAGCTCCCCAGTGCCACTATCGCAAGGGCGACAAGGTCATTCATTTGGTCAACGATGCTGAAATCAATGTCTTTAATGGAGATTTAGGAGCCATCACAGACCTGATTCCTGGTAAATATACCGAATCGAAGCAAGACGAGATTGTCATTGATTTTGATGGCAATGAGGTCTCTTACCCACGGAACGAATGGTACAAGATTCGCTTGGCCTATGCCATGAGTATCCATAAATCGCAGGGAAGTGAGTTCCCTGTTGTCATCCTACCTATCACTAGTGCTAGTAGGCGTATGCTGGAGCGCAATCTCATCTACACAGCCATTACTCGCGCCAAAAGCAAGCTTATCTTACTAGGCGAATTACAGGCCTTCGACTATGCCACCCAACATATCGGAACTGCCCGAAAAACCTATCTGATTGAACGCTTCAGTGATTTATTGGAGAATGTTGAAGAAAAGCAACCAGCTATCTCTAAAACAACCACATCAAGCGCCTCTGAACAATCCTACATCCTGACAGAAGAAAATTGGGACAGCATCCCCGCCATGATTGGGATTACTGACGCAGACCTCAAAGAGATTTTTGGAAAATAGTGCATCAGAAAACCCACCTAATCAGGTGGGATTTTTGTTTATTAAGATTATTTAACTGTTGCTGTGCTTGTAATCAATTCAACAGCTTTTTTAATTGTGATATCATGTTTCAACATATCAGCTGAAAGCAAGCTTTGTACTTGTGCAACTTCCATGTTGTAGTCTGCTGCCAATTGCTCAACTTCTTTTTGGATTTCTTCTTCTGAAGCATCAAATCCTTCAGCTTTGGCAACTGCTTCGATAACAAGGTTAGTCTTAGTACGTGACTCAGCTTCTGCTTGGTATTGGTTGTGAAGGTCTTCTTGAGTAGTTCCAGTGATTTGGAAGTACATGTCAGGGTTGATACCTTGACGTTGCAAGTTTCCAAGGAATTCATTTACTGAGCGGTGAACTTCTTCGTGAATCATTTCTTCTGGAAGTTCTACGATTTCAGCGTTTTCTACAGCTTTATCGATTGCTGCACCTTCTACTGCATCTTTGTAAGCTTCTTCTTTAGCAGCAGCCAATTCGTTGCGGTATTTTTCTTTCAATTCAGCAAGTGTTTCAACTTCTTCGTCGATGTCTTTTGCAAGTTCATCGTCAAGAGCTGGAACTTCTTTAGCTTTTACTTCGTGGATAGTTGTTACGAATTTAGCTTCTTTACCTGCAAGGTCTTCTGCTTGGTAGTCTTCTGGGAATGTTACAACGACATCAACAGTTTCACCAGCTGAGTGACCTACCAATTGATCTTCGAAACCAGGGATGAATTGACCTGAACCAAGTCCAAGTGAGAAGTTTTCACCTTTTCCGCCATCAAATTCAACACCGTCGATAGAACCAACGAAGTCGATGACAACAGTGTCGCCGTTTTCAGCAGCAGCTTCCTTGATAACCAATTCAGCCAAGTTGTTGCGTTCGCGTTCGATACGCTCTTCAACGTCAGCGTCAGTTACTTCTTTTTCTACATCAACTGATACTTCAAGGTTTTTGTAGTCACCCAATTTTACTTCAGGTTTTGTAACAACTTCAGCAGTGATAACCCAGTCTTGACCTTTTTCCATTGAAGTTACATCAATTTTTGGTTGAGCAACCACTTCAAGACCAGCTTCTTTTACAGCTGCTTCATAAGCGTTTGGCAAAAGAGCGTTCATAACGTCTTGGTAAAGTGACTCTTCACCAAATTTTTTGTCGAAGATAGGACGTGGAAGGTGACCTTTACGGAAACCTGGAACATTAAGAGATTTCTTCACTGAGTTGAAGACACGGTCCAATTCTGGTTTGATTTGGTCTTGAGAGATAGTGAAAGTCAAGACACCACGGTTTGTTTCTTTGTTTTCAAATGATACAGACATTCTGTCATTTCTCCTTAAAATTTTTTAAATACAGTCTATTATAACATAAATGAGCGACTTTTTTCAAGTAATGAATGTGCTTTTCAATGATGGGAGAGGTACTGATAACTTCTCAAAGTAACTTCCACTTGCCTTACCAAAGTGGAAATTAGTCTAAAACGGATTTTTATGGTGGAATTA
>CAJNCY010000012.1 GCA_905221375.1 bacterium | reverse complement strand
TGATTAAAACCAGCGGAATTTACCCTGACACGGATTTTCACTGGTTTTTAGGATTTTTATCAGACTAACTTCCACTTGGATTAGCGGTGGAAGTTAGTTTGGGAATTTACCCCATTGTATCAATTACATCAAGCGCCTGAGCTAAGAAGAATTCATGATCATTTTCCAAAATAAATTTTTCTCGATCAAACCCACAACCGCATTCGATATCATTGGCATCATACTTGGTTTTTTCAGGATTATCTGCATGTGTGAAATAATTATACAACCCTGATGGAGACATCACAATCTCAACATGGGCTGGAGTATTCAAATTTTCAGTCAACAATTCAGAAACTTGAGAATAACTTTTGAGAGAATCAAAGAACAGTACACCATGCTTGTGAGGTTTCAGGATTTCGCCAGTTTCTTTGTTTACATCCATATCATGCCAAGGACTAATCGCATACGGAACTCGCATATGCTCAAGAATCTCTAGATAGTTGTTCGGCATACTATCTTGATAAAGTAAGAAAGCCCACTTATTCGAACGTCTATTTTTAATCATAGATAACACCTCTTTTATAAATTAAATTTTCTCTATTATTGATTTATCGGGACTCCCTTTATTTAGTAATGAAAAATATCTGATTGTTTGTTCGTTTTCCATAGATGGTTTTACCTCCCCCAATTTCTTCATGGATATAAAGAGAAATTTATAATTATTTTAGTCTTTGCACAAAAATTATTGATTATTGATTATTGAACTATTGGGGGATCGTAGATGGTAAGAGAACTTGGTTAACTGAAAGTGAGACAGTTGCACGATTATTTGAGATGTATGAAGAAATTTTATATAAAAAAGCCAGGTAGTATTTTTAACACACCCGTCTTCTTCTAAATATAATTGATTATTAAAATTCACTGTTAATTCGTTAGAAATCTTTTATAAATATAACAAATCTAACAATTATCTTAACGATAATGAATTTTCCTCAACTTTATTAATATTCTATTTTAAATTTTATAATATTTGAATTAGTAGATTATGTTGTTTTTATAAAATTACTTCTAAATAAAAAAACCAGCACTAATTTTTGCTGGTTTTTTTTATTTAAAGCAATGCCGCCATCGCTTTGTGCTCTTAAGAGCGTCTCATATATAAATAATATACAAAATAAAAAGAAAATTGTCAACTATTTTACAGAATATATTTTTGGCCTCTTAATACAGCTTTCCATTCTCTAAAATTTTCATTGCCCATTCGTTTAAGAAGTAAGTTATTTGTCAACTTGCCTTTTTTCAGTCCCATACTAAAAATATTAGCAATATATATTTTTCTTAAATGCCTTTCAAGTATAGATATATCTGCAAAAAAACTAAGAATTTTTAACGTATCATAAAGTTTTAATCCAGAAGATAAAGTACCTAAATGGATTGGATTTAAGTTAAAACTTCTGATCAATAATCCGTTAATTTTATACTTATTCGGTGTTCTAAACCTTTGAACTAGTGAATTATGAGCACAACTATTTCTTAAACATAACAAAAAGTCTAGCATATTCAAAAATTGATCTCTTTTACTCGGCTCAATCCCAAAGTCTTTCATAACCTCTTCTAATACAGGAATTTTTAAATAATGCAGAAATCTTAACAATTTCCCAAAATCAAGTGTTTCAATTGCTACCCACAATGGTACAGCAACTGTCGAATTATTATAGGTAGCTACACCATGCGGTGGTATATACGAGGCATCTTGATAAAAACGATAATCAATATGATCATTATTATCAATAAGATTTTTCAAGAAGTTAGTTTTAAATAACACAAAGTCATTAAAATAATTATAAATAGGATAATTCTGTTCATTTAGAAACGGATAAGAAGCTGAAAAACTACAATAAGTATTACTTGATGAATTATTCTCACTCGGATCCATATAATTATTCTTATTTGTATACTGCATCGTATCATTTAAATTAAAACAATAAGCTTCAGAAAAATGGTATGAAACAGATGCTTTCAGTCTCTCTTCAACCTGATTAAGTATACCAAGCACATCCGAAGTAAATTTTTTATCAAATTCATATATATTTAAAAAATCTCTTAGGTGTACTCCTTTATACCTTTTAGGGGTACGATTATCTAAGAGTAACGACTCAATTCCATTAAACATCTCAAAATAATTATAATTAACCAAAGCCTTTTCCAATTCATTTTTATTAGCTTTCAACCCTCTGCTTGTTAACTTAGCTCCTAAATTAATTCTTGTTTCAAAAATCTTAATTCCCACAATTATAAGTCTCTCATCTATCAATACTATAAAATCACTATGATTTACTATAGTATTAATTATATCACAAAAAATTATATCTTAAAATTTCTTCTACTATATTATCTTGCCTTAACTATTTTTAAAAACTATAATTCACTGTTTTAAAAAACCGAGGAAATAGTAAAATCTATATAACTTAAAATATATACGACTATTAGAGCTAAACTAAAAAAACGCTCTAGACAATATGACTAGAGCGTTTTTTATATATCCGAACATCTAATTTATTTCACAAAAAATGTAGTCAAAAATGTAGTGATTCGGTTGATTTTTATTGCAATGTAGTGAAATTTGAAATTTCAAAAATCGCTTAAAATCAAGGTTTTTTACGTCTATTGACGTGTAGTGAATCCCTATTTCACCTCTGTAAGGGTTAAATAATTGACCTATATCCCTTATGTTATCAAGGATTGTAGAGTTTTTAAGTTTAAAGGTAGTAATAAAGGTAGTGATGAAGTCAACTTGCCAGCTCTTCCATTTTATTTAGGAAAATATCCACTGCTTCAAACTTCTTTTTAGGAGCTAATTCAGCATAGGTATCCATAGTTGTTGATATGGACTTGTGTCCCATTCTATGTTGTAGCTCTTTCCAGTTCATACCAGCATTTAACATCATGGAAGCGTGTGTATGTCGGAAGAGGTGGAAACCATAGTCAGGTAAACCAAGAGCCGATAATCGCTTTTTAAGGGTTGCACGTTCGTTTCTATCACACATATAATTACCATAAATTGTTGGAAAGATGAGTTTTGATTTTGGTAGACCATGTTTTTCAAAATAGCCAGTCATTTCTTCGTGAAACTTTTTAAGGTTTTCTATAACTGAAAGTGGGACAGCAACTCTACGATTTCCAGAATCCGTTTTAGGAGTTTTCTTACAAACCATTTCCCCTTTGATACCTAGTTTGTTATTTGCACTTTTCCACATTAATGTTTTACTGACAATAATTTCATTAGTTTCAAAATCAAGGTCAGTAATTTCTAATGCCAATAACTCATTTATTCGCAATGCAGATGCTAATAGCGTGTTACAAATGACCTTAAAACGTCTATTGGCTCTGGTATTGGGCAAGGTTTCAAGGTAAGATAACCAATGTTTCAGGTCATCATCATGGAGTACCATAATGCGCTCTTTGTTTGCTTTTGGTTTAGGTGGAATCTTGATTGATTTGGCTGGATTAGTGGTCAGCCCACAGTTTGTAATACCAAAATCGAAAATATCACTAACCTTGTGAGCCATGGCTCCAAAATCTTTTGCACTACCTTTTGGAGCACGTTTTACGCCAGAATCAATTGCTTTCTTAGCTTTTTTAGCTAGTTTGTTGACCCAAAGTTGAACATCAGCAGGCTCAATCTGCTCAGGTTTGTAGTCTCCAAAATGAGGAATGATATAGGTATCAAGATACCCCCTAACTCGGTTGAGGGTATTTTGTGAAGATACCCAAGTTTTGAAGTTGCTAAACCATACCTCAGCTAGACCTTCAAAGTTATCAATTTGGATAGTTTCTTTCAGGGTAGAGCCAGCTTTTTCAAACTCGATTTTAGCTTCAATAATTTTTCTATCTAAAGATTTCAATGTTTTAGCAGTAATCGTTTTAGTGATTCGTTTACCAGTCTTTACATCAGTTCCAATGTAAACACCTTTAAGTGAATAACTGATTTCGCCATTTTGTTTTGTGATCTTTGTAATCTTTTTATTGTTGTGTTGAATGATTTCTTTACTCATATAGCCTCTTTTTTCGGACAATTAAAAGGCTAGAATAGAACCCTCACATTCTTTGTTTGATAATTCTATTCTAGCACATTTTGAAGTTAAATAGTCAAAAAATCAATGACATCTTTCAATTTATAATAAATTGTACGCGTTCTTTCAATGGGAGGTTCAAGTCGTTTTAATCCTTTATTTTCCCATGATTTCAACGTGTTAGGAGAAATCTGTAAAATTTTCAATAGTTCTTTCTGTGTGACTATCCCATGAGAACTATTACTTTGTAATTCTTGTTGAATGATAACAATGAGCGTATTTAGTAGCTCCTCAATTTGGTTTAATTTCGTCATATCTGTCATCTAATTTTCCTTTCGTTCTCTTACTTGAATACACGCCACGGCTCTTTTTCTTTCTTTAATTCATCTTTTTTATTATTTAGAAAAATAATTGTGTCTGGCGAGGGTTTGTACTTTGTTTTGAAATGAATCAAAACATGCTGGAAAAATTCCTGAATTGATTCTTTACCGTAAATTTTGTCAATCTTGTATAGAAACGATTCTAAACCGCTGTTTTTCAATAAGTAAATATAGGTAGATAATAAATCATTTTTTCTTCTTGGCTTTGACCTCAATAAATCAAAATCAGTCGAAACGTATTCCAGCATAACCTTTGAAATATCCCATAATTCATCATTCTTGAAAAATAAATACTTGTCCGTAAATCGTTGAAAAATTAGGCTCGATAATTCTTTATCATTTCTACATTTTAAAATATCTAAACCAGTTTGATTAGCGTAAGCTTGTCTGATTGACATTTCAAATCTCACCCAATCATCACACTTTAATGCTTCATCATAAAAGATGCCTTTCTTTTTCTCCTGCTCCAGTTTTTTATCATAGATTCGTAGTAGTAGAGAGTTTCCTTTGTTTGCTTTGCTACCAACGTAAATTGTTTCTACTCTATTGTTTGTATTGAACGTACTGATATTTGACTGATTTTTTCTCAATTTAATTTTATTTGTAAAACTGTCAATGTATTTTGATTTTATTGTTGAGTTGTTTAATTCCTGATGAATCTGATTCACTTTCAAACCTTCATCTATAAAATCAATCGCAAAATCAATTTTTGAAACTCTACAACTACCGCTAAAATAATTTTCTAATTCAAAAAATTTTTGAACTAATTGACGATACGAGATTTTTTGATTATCTTCTTCCCTTCGTTTCATGTAATGTTTTAAACCTTGACCTGAGAATTTGAGAAGCACTCCCATTCGTGGGCTGTCAGTGTTAAAACATAACAAAATTTCAAATTCATCAAAATTGATAATGTAATTGTAACCTGCAAATCCTTTTTCATTTAACTTATAGTTAACCGTGTACTTTTCTAATTCCAATAATTCATCAATTTTTAAACAGATAGTTGAAGCAAATGCTTCATAATTAGACATCATTTCATTGAAATCAGGCAAAAAAACAAATGAAATTTCATCAACATCACATTGAATCATAGTAAAGTAGCTCCTTTTTAATTATTTTATAGTTGACCCCATACGTAAGGGGCGGTGGGAAGGGGGTCATTACTATACCCCCATGAATGCCAGTACCCCATTATTTACACTTTTTTCTTAATCGTTGACCGTATAAAAACGCTCGTTTAAATGTACTAATCTTTTCCAAACCGTGTTCGTGTAGATTGATATTCCAGAACTTTCTGGGTTTACTGAATTGTCCATCAGTAGTCATGATATACCCAGAAAACCTGGGCGCATGATTATCAATATTGTCAGTTTCTCCAAAGACCATTCGAGCTAATTCATCTGTTATAGCGCCATTTGATAAACAAATACGAACACCTAAATTATCTCGTATTGCTGTTGAGAGCAACTCTGCCCTTGGTTGTTGCATACAGATACAGATATAGACACCACTCGAACGAGAACGTGAAACAATAGACAAGACTAAATCTTGAACCCTTTTTCTCATCTTAGTATCCGTTATACTTGATAGCATCGCAGAATACTCTTCGATAACACACAACTTCATTTTCATCTCCTTGCCGAAGTTAACAAAAGTTGCTCCAGTAATGTCGTCCCGTGCTGACAATTTCGCAATTTCTTTTTCACGTTTCATAACTAATTCTAATAACTCTTCAAAATACGCTAAAATTTCATCACTATCAGATAAAATCACACCTTTTTGAAGAAAAGTCCAAGAACTGAACTCAGATTTAACATCTAAGATTGTTAAATCAACTTCTGAATCAAACATAAAAACTTGAGTAAGTAACGATTTTAAGAATGTTGTCTTTGAACTTGACGTGTTACCAATAATTAAAGCATGTATATTCTTCAACAATGAGAATGTCAAACCTTCTTCAACTGTTATTTCAAAATCATTATCTGGTTTTAATTCTTTTATCTTCTTTGGTTTGAGCTGCCTTGCTTTTGCTTCTACAATATCATCTAATAAATAAATGAATTCTGTATTATCTTCACTTAACCAATAATCTAAAACAATTAAAGAACGATTTTTACCCACTAAGCACGCTGATAACATTTCCGCAAACTTTTCTAAATCGTCAGTAGTTTGATCAGCTAATTTTTTGATTTTAACCGATATGCGCCTGCTCGACTTCAAGAAGTCGGCATGCGCTTTACTAACATCGATAAATTTGCTACCAACCTTACGATTCGCTGTTGCTGAATCTAACAACGCCTGATGTGTTTGTCGTTCTATCAACCTTAGCTGATAGTATAAAGATATAGACCCAATTTTTGATATCTTTAAAATAAATCGAAGCAATGAGCCAAGATTAACCAAGAGCAAGGCAGCTATGCCAATTACTTCAAAAACAAATCCAAATTTAAAAATACCAATACTTATTCCTTTAAATACTAACCACCTAACAACAATCCCAAAAGATAGTAACCCAACTCCAAAAAATTGGAGTAGAGTTACAATGTCTGGAAAAGCTGGACTTAAATGACCTGTATTTTCATTTAACCTGTACCTAATCATAAATACCTACATATCTCTTTCATTTCATTTAACATGTTGCGGCGCTTGAATTCCAAATACATATACGAGCGAATAAAATCAGTGTAACGTCCATCTGAGTAAACCAAACTCAAGTTAATAAAAGATGAAACTCGTCCTTGAACTTCAGAACGCATGTATGTTGCTAAAATCTTTCTAAGTTCGATGGGCAAGTCTAAAGCTGATAAGTCATCTAATTCTTTAAAAATTTCTTTCATATCTATTTCCTCTTTACTTTAAACTAACTTCTTTGACATCTTCAGCCCAAACTTCTATAACATCATAACTTTTATACTTGTTATTTCCTCTTGGATTGACTAACTGATACAGATGTCTAAACTGAATCTTATTCGCAATCTCCAAACTTGGAACAACAAGACTAATCAGTTTAACAGAACCATCGTCTTTAGGCATTGATAAAAATACCTCATAACCAATTGATTTGTCAGAAAAGACTGGGGCGTTTTTACCATTACTATTTTTCTCAAAACCGATTATTGGGAAAAATGGTTTTGGCTCTGTAACACTAACTGCAACGCAAGTTGAAATATTAGTAAGAGCTGGGGCAGTACGACGGTCGTTTACAATTGAATCGCCTGATTGTTTTGAATTGCTTCCAAATAAGCCTGTTTGCAATAATTTTTCCATTAGTTTTACCTTTACTAGCTTGAAGCTAGTTCTTTCTTTTAAAGCTTTCTTGTAAATATTTGAACCTTCTTTATTTACATTTTAAGTGTATCATGATTAAGATTGACTGTCGATTGAGAGAAAAAACAGACATTTAAAAATATTCTCATACAACTATTTTAATCATGTGACATGAAATGAAATTAAGTGATTCATCATTCACAAGATAAGTATATCAAAAATATAATTGTATTTAATTGAAATAAAACAGAAGGACATTCAAAGAACTATGATACAACTAAAATAATTATGTAATATAAAACTAGTATATATAAAGGAAGAAATAGTTGTACAATAAAGTTTTGAAAATAAATTATAAAATCGGTTGCAACGTACAATCTATTGTGTTATACTCTAAATATAAACTTATAGAAAGTAGGACATTAAATGTTTAAAAACACAGTAGAGTTTATAAATCGTTCAACGATTGATGCAGTACCTGAAAAAATCAAAAATTTTAAAGCTGAACAGTTACAGCAAGGAAAAAAATATTATTGGTATATGTTTCTACATGATGAAAGAATTGGAAAAGTATCTGATATGTTTGCATACTATGGAGGAAACAAAGAGACAGCTAAGCAAAAAATGAGTCGATTAATGAAAGATGGTCGAAGTCATCTCTCTGAAAATGTTTTAGAGTTGCTTTCTAAGAATATGAATTTAAGTATTTCTGAATTGCTGTGGGGTAATGAAGAAGACTGGAAGAAATTGCTCCCTTCAATCTTTTATTTAATTGTTTTTGAATCTATTAACGCTTCTGATTTTAAAACAATTAGAGAGCAACAATTGAAATCAAATATGCTCGAAGTTTTGAAAGAGTCTGTCTTGTTTTCAAGTGAATTAGCTAAAAAAGAAATCGAAGCAGACTTATCTGATGGTATTGTTGCATTTGATATTTTTGATAAGAATTTATTTAAAGTTATTTCAAGACTTTATCAAAAAGAAGTAGAAGAAAAATTTTATAGAGTATTTAAAGAATTCTTTATTGAAAAAAAATATTATTTGAAAAAATTAGATAATAGAATAATTGATTTTGCGGAGCGAGTGTATAAAGAAGTTATTTTTGATAACAAGAAAACAGAAGATTCTTTAGGAATTCAGGTTTATCAGCATTCAAATTTATTTTTGAATGCTGATTATAGAGAATATAGAACAAGTATTATACAAAAGAAATCCTTGAATGAAGTAGTACTAGAAAAGGGGCAAGTATTAGAACATTATTTGGATGAAGAACAAAGAATGATACTTGAACAAGTTTCAAAATTTGTCAGTGGTTTAGATAAGATTCAGAAAAGACAAGATGAACGCTTAGGATATCGAAAGAATAACAAAAATTTATTCAAATATGGATTTGATTTTGTAAAATTTGATGAAGAATATTTTAGAGAATCAGAAGAGAAAGTAGAAGAAACTATGATAGCTACTGAACAAATGGCAGCAGATTTGAAAAAATTAGATATGTAAAAAAACAACCGTTAAGAATTTTCTTAGCGGTTGTTTATGTTGTTTAATAGGGTTGCTATGTTATCAATTATAGCGCTTTGAAATTAATTAAAATATTATTTAACTTGATTTAGAATCATATGAAATGCGGAAATTATTTCTTTTTGTTTATTATCAGGTAAATTTTTTATATTTGAAATTAATTCAACAATCTCAGGATTTTCATCTTTTTTTGTAATATCAAAGAAAGATGAAATATCACATTCAAGGGCATTCATAACTTTTTCAAGTGTGTTAATTGTTATGTTCGTTTCTAAGTGTTCAAGTTTATATACATAATTTGTTCCAAGGTCGGCTCGTTCTTCAATTTGTTCTTGTGTAAAACCTTTTTTCAGTCTTAAAAGGCGGATTCGTTTTCCTACATATTTTCTTAGTGATTGCTTCATGTAATACCTCACAAACTTAATATTACAGTTTTTTTACTACATATTTTAGTTCTTGAAAGATTGGTTTAAACTTTACAAGGTTGGTTTAATGCGATATAATTAAAGAAAAAACAACTATATATAGTTGTTAATGTGAATTTTTGGAGATGTTATGTCAAAAAATACTTTTAAAACCCTCACAACTTCAACAGCTATTGCGCTTGCGTCTGTTGGTGGAACTGCATTCGCTCAAGAAGCAACTGTTTCAACGCCAGTTGATGCAACTACTGCAACTGCTATCAACGAACCAACTCTTGTTTCAAAACCTGTAGCTGATGCAAAACCAGAAGTGAAGAAATCTTCTGATGTCAAGCCTGCTCTTGATGCTCAAGCGTCTACTGTTAAGCAAGTTGAAGCTGAAAGTGAAACAGCAAAATCTGAAGCTACTTCTGCTAACCAAGCTGTAACAACTACTGAAACTGCTTTGACAAGCGCTAAAGAGGACTTGAAGTCAGCGGAAGCTGTTAAAGCCAATGCTACAGAAGAAAATATCACTGCTACAAAAGCTAAACAAGACGCCAATGTAAAAGCTCAAGAAGCCAATCAAAAAGCAACTGAAGCGTCTAATGAAGCGATTAAAGCTCAAACTGAGATTGTAGCAACTGAAACAGCTAACGTTGCAAGCGCAACAAGTAAGAAAGCTGAAGCGGATAAAACAGTAACCGCTAAAGAAGCTAATGTAAAATCAGCTGAAGACGCGCTAAATGGTTCAGGACTTGGCGAAGCAAAAGCCTCTCTTGCCCAAGCTGAAAAAGATATTGAACAAGCCAATGCCAATATCTCAAGCGCAACAACAGCTGTCGAAACCGCTAAGAAAGCTGATAGCAACCGCGCAGAAGCCATCAAACAAGCTGAGAACAATGTGAATGTCAAAAATGACGCATTGAAACTAGCTAAAGAAATGATGGACGCAGATAAAACAAAAGTTGAATCTATCCAAGAAAAAGCAGATGCTACAGCGTCTAAAGAAAAAGAAGCGCAAACTGCATTGGATGCGGAAAAAGCTAAGTTGAATAAATCTGAAGGAATGAACATTCCAAATCCAACATTCACTATTCCATCAAATGTGTATAATGGATTTTCAGCAGATGTATTGAAATCAGCTGGTGTGTCTTCAAATGTTGTAACATTCGCACAGCTAGTCAAATTAGATGACGCAACTACAAATGAATCAATTAAAAAAGATTTACGTCGTGTCATTCTACAAGCTTCTGCTAACATTGTTAAACAATCAAATGCTAACGTTAAATATGACAATGCTGATCTAAATCGTCCAGTTGATATTGATAACTTGACAGAAGCTCAAAAACTTGAAATCTCAGAATTTTATGTTAATGGATTGAAACAAATCAGAAATGCATTTAAAAATTCATTTAACGTACAATCAGAAACAGCAACAACTAAAGAAGCTGTCACTTTAGCGTCAACACAAGCTGAAAAATATGAAAAACGTGGATTAGACCCAGTTGTTCATGGTCACGTAGCAAATGCTGTTGAAAACATTTCCTTCATGAACTCTGATATTTCAAATATGTATGAATTAAAACAAGCCGTCTATAACACTTTAATGTTCACAACATATCTTGATAATGCTGTTTCAAATGAAAGATACAGATGGGGACACCTTCGTGCAAACCTAAACTTTGCAAAATATATTGGGATTGATGTAGCTAATATCAATGGTCAACATCGTATGATTGTAGCATTTTCAAATGAAGGAACTCCAGTTTCTAAATCAAATGAACTTGCCCAACTTGAAGCAAAACTAGCTGAAGCACAAAAACAAAACAGTCAAGCTCAAACTGCTCTTGCAAACGCTAAAGCAGAATTGGCAGACGCTTCACGTAAATATGCTTCTGCACTTGAAGCTAAAACAGAAGCTGAGAAAGAATTGGCAAGTAAAACAGCTAATCCACTTCAAACAGAAGTCGCTGAAAAGAACTTGCAATTGGCAAACCTTGCTTTGAAAAATGCACAAGAACGTAAAGCAAACGCTGAAAAAGCTGTTGAAAACTTCTCAAGAAGCCAAGCAGAAAAACAAACTGCTCTTGAAATAGCTAAAGCTGAACTAGCTACAGCTAAAAATGAACAAAAAGATGCTGAAACTGCTCTTACAAGTACACAAGCAAAATTGCAAGCAGAAGAAAACAAGTTGACTGCACTTCAAGCTGAACAATCGAAGCTCCATGCAGAAAAAGACCAATTGGTGTCAGATGCTAAAGCAATTGCAACAGAATTGAGTGCTTATCTAAATGCAGACAAAAATCTTGCAGATGCGCAAGCAAAAGTAGCAGATTTAGAAGCAAAACTAACTCAAGCAAAATCTGCTGCAAAATTGGCACAAGATAAATTGGATGCCGTTACAGCTAAATTGAAAGCCGAACAAGCTAAATTAGCTGAAATCCAAGAAGAGTTTGATAAGTTACTAGAATTAGAAAACAAAGCTAAAGAAAATGTAGTCGCAACTCTACCAGACGGAACTGTTGTGGCTGTAGACTCAAATTCTAATACTTTGCCAGCAGAAAATAATAAAGAAACTGTTGATAAATCGAAGACAGGTTCACAATCAGCTAAAGATGTTGCTTTGGATGATAAAGAAGATGTTGTTGTGAAAGATAAAGAGCAAACAAAAGATAAACAACAAGCATATTCAGCTCCAGCCGTTAAAGCACTAGAAAATGAAAAAGTGACATACTCACGAGTAGAACGTGCAAAATCATTGCCTGATACTGGAGAGTCATCGAGTGTTGCAATGTTGGTACTCGGTGCAATTCTTGGAGCATTTGGACTTGTAACAGTACGTAGAAAGAATTAGAATAATAAAAAAATCTTCTTATTATAAATAGGAAGATTTTTTGGATTCACAAAACTAGTTTAAAAGACTACGCTATTTAAACCAATTTTGAGAATGAATAGAGGCGTTATTTGAAATATATACAGAAAAGGAACCCCAACTTGCATTGGAGTTCCCCTTGTTTTTAATTGTCCGAATCAATATTCTTATTTCAAAAAAAGGTAGTGAAAAAGGTAGTGATTCGGTTGATTTTTATTGCAATGTAGTGAAATTTGAAATTTCAAAAATCGCTTAAAATCAAGGTTCCTCACGTCTATTGACGTGTAGTGAATCCCTATTTCACTTCTGTAAACACAACGTGTTTGCGAAGTTTTGGTGAGTATTTCTTCAATTGAAGACGGTCTGGAGTGTTACGTTTGTTTTTAGAAGTAAGGTACAAGCGTTCACCAGATTCTTTGTGTTCAAGTGTAATATTTACGCGCATGGTATCTCCCTTCTATTATTCAGCTGATGCAGCTTTAGCGATTTTACGTCCTTTATAGTATCCTTTAAGTGATACACGGTGAGAACGTGAGTAATCTCCAGTAGTTTCGTCAAAGTTTACAGATGGAGCTGTTACTTTGTAGTGTGTACGACGTTTGTTTTTCTTCGCTTTTGAAGTGCGACGTGCAGGTACTGCCATTTTGATTTCTCCTTTAGGTATTTATATTCGATTCAATCTACTGATTTTCATCAACCATACTAGGATAACACATTTTTTTTGTAAAGTAAAGTTACTTGACAAAAAAAGATGAAAAAAATAGAAGTCATCAGCCGAATTAATCGAAATTTTCTGAAAATTCAAGAATTTTCTTCTGTTCATTGCTTTTAAAATGTGCTATAATAGTAAAAACTGAAATGGGAGGGATAAGATGACTGAATTAGATAAACGTCACCGCAGTAGCATTTATGACAGCATGGTTAAATCACCAAACCGTGCCATGCTTCGTGCGACTGGTATGACAGATAAGGACTTTGAAACACCGATTGTGGGAGTGATTTCAACTTGGGCGGAAAATACGCCATGTAACATCCACTTGCATGATTTTGGAAAATTAGCGAAAGAAGGTGTCAAATCGGCAGGTGCTTGGCCTGTACAGTTTGGTACTATTACCGTAGCGGACGGAATTGCCATGGGAACGCCTGGTATGCGTTTCTCTCTAACATCTCGTGATATCATTGCGGACTCTATCGAGGCGGCGATGGGTGGTCATAACGTGGATGCCTTCGTCGCTATCGGTGGCTGTGATAAGAATATGCCTGGTTCTATGATTGCCATTGCCAATATGGACATTCCAGCTATTTTCGCCTATGGTGGAACTATTGCACCGGGTAATCTTGATGGCAAAGACATTGACCTAGTTTCTGTCTTTGAAGGAATCGGGAAATGGAACCACGGTGACATGACAGCTGAGGACGTGAAACGTCTTGAATGTAATGCCTGCCCTGGCCCTGGTGGCTGTGGTGGTATGTATACAGCTAATACCATGGCGACAGCTATCGAAGTTCTCGGTATGAGTTTGCCAGGATCTTCATCTCACCCAGCTGAATCAGCTGATAAGAAAGAAGATATCGAAGCAGCAGGACGTGCTGTTGTTAAGATGCTGGAGCTTGGTCTCAAACCATCAGATATCTTGACTCGTGAAGCCTTTGAAGATGCCATCACTGTGACCATGGCTCTCGGTGGTTCTACAAATGCCACTCTTCACTTGCTTGCCATTGCCCATGCGGCTAATGTTGACTTGTCACTTGAGGACTTCAATACGATCCAAGAACGTGTGCCTCACTTGGCCGACTTGAAACCATCTGGTCAGTATGTCTTCCAAGACCTCTACGAAGTAGGTGGTGTGCCTGCAGTTATGAGGTACTTGTTGGCAAATGGCTTCCTTCATGGCGACCGTATTACATGTACTGGTAAGACAGTCGCTGAAAACTTGGCTGACTTTGCAGACCTCACTCCAGGTCAAAAAGTCATCATGCCACTTGAAAATCCAAAACGTGCAGATGGTCCGCTTATCATCTTGCACGGGAATCTTGCCCCTGATGGTGCGGTTGCTAAAGTATCAGGTGTTAAGGTGCGTCGTCACGTTGGACCAGCTAAGGTATTTGACTCAGAAGAAGATGCAATTCAGGCCGTTCTGACAGATGAAATCGTTGATGGTGATGTTGTTGTTGTTCGTTTCGTTGGACCTAAGGGTGGTCCTGGTATGCCTGAGATGCTGTCACTTTCTTCAATGATCGTTGGTAAAGGTCAAGGAGACAAGGTTGCCCTCTTGACAGACGGCCGTTTCTCTGGTGGTACTTATGGTCTGGTTGTTGGACATATCGCTCCTGAAGCTCAGGATGGTGGACCAATTGCTTACCTTCGTACAGGCGATATCGTTACGGTTGACCAAGATACCAAAGAAATTTCTATGGCCGTATCCGAAGAAGAACTTGAAAAACGCAAGGCAGAAACAACCTTGCCACCACTTTACAGCCGTGGTGTCCTCGGTAAATACGCCCATATCGTATCATCTGCTTCACGCGGAGCCGTGACAGACTTCTGGAATATGGACAAGTCAGGTAAAAAGTAAACTCAAAAAGCAAGCCAATCTCGGCTTGCTTCTTTTCATCTTCAAAAGTGATTTGCCTGCTTATACTCAATAAAAATCAAAGAGCAAACTAGAAAGCTAGGCGCAGGTTGCTCAAAGCACAGCTTTGAGGTTGGATGGAGATAAAGCTGACGTGGTTTGAAGAGATTTTTGAAGAGTATTAACGAGGTGGCAGTCCAAGGGCAATGCGGCCATAGCGACTGATTCGTGTGATTTTCCAAGCAGGTGACCAGGTAACTTCAACCTTGACATCTTCGATACCCTCGATTTGTTTCAGACCTGCCACGATTTCGATAGGCAGACTTTCGGCACAATCACAGGCAGTATCGGTGAAGGTCATGACAATCTTGCAGAGACCCGTTTCGTCTAGATTAATTTCATAAATCAACCCTAGATTGTAAACATCCAATTCCACATCTGTATCAAAAACCTTTTCTAGTTTTTCGATAATTTGGTCTTGCAAGGCCAAAGCACGGTCATTGATTTTGATATCCTCTCTCATTACAGTCCCTCCACGTGATAAATATCCTCTATTTTCTCATAATTCTGACAATTTGGCAAGTTTTTGATGAATTTTCTGAAAAATATGATAAAATGAAGAAAATACTGAATCAAGGGGAAGCCTATGGAGCAGATTGGAAAAGTCTTTAGACAATTACGAGAGTCAAGAAATATCTCGCTGAGACAAGCAACTGGGGAACAATTTTCGCCGTCTATGTTGTCTCGCTTTGAAACAGGTCAGAGTGAGCTTTCGGTGGAAAAGTTTCTATTCGCCCTAGAAAATATATCTGCCAGTGTGGAGGAAATCCTCTTTCTAGCGAGAGGTTTTCAGTATGATACAGATTCTGAGTTGAGAAAAGAAATCATAGATGTCTTGGATCCAAAGAATATAGCTCCGCTTGAGGACTTGTATCGCAGGGAGTATCAAAAGCATGCCCATTCTCAAAACAAACAGAAACATATTCTAAATGCTATTCTTATCAAGTCTTATATGAAGAGCATGGATGAAAGGGTAGAGTTAACGGCAGAGGAGGGGAAAGTCCTTCATGATTATTTGTTTTCTACCGAGATTTGGGGGATCTATGAACTCAATTTATTTTCAGTCAGTTCACCATTTTTATCTGTTTCTCTTTTCACTAGGTATGTTAGAGAGATGGTACGTAAATCTGATTTTCTAATGGAAATGTCTGGGAATCGAAACCTTTTTCACACCATACTATTGAATGGCTTTTTAGCTAGTATTGAGTGTGAAGAATTTACTAATGCCCATTATTTTAAACGTGTTATCGAAGAGCATTTCTACGAGGAAAATGAGACCTATTTCCGAATTGTCTATTTGTGGGCAGAGGGTCTCCTTGATAGCAAGCAAGGCAGAGTCAAGGAAGGTCAGAAAAAGATGGAAGATGCTGTCCGTATTTTTGAGATGCTTGGCTGTAATAAATCTGCCGAATACTATAGAAAAACGACCGATTGTTGAATATCTGCAAACTAAGAAAATAATTTGAAATTTTAAGCGATAGAACTGTTGGGCTCTCTCGTGTCACTGGAGAAATTCTATCGTTTCTTTTTGCTCATTTCATTTGTTGCATATATTCAAAAGTTTTTCCTCTAAAATTTCTAAGTGCTATACTATAGTCATACTTCACATAAAACTTCGAACAAGAAGGGAGATTATCTATGAAACTATTGTTTAGAAATCAAGCTTATCGACTCTTGACTTTGTCACGATTCTTCAATGCTTTTGGTGCTTCGATTTTTAACCTGGTATTTATCGTTTATGCATCGACCTTGCCACAAGCATCTTTTGCTGTTGCTATGGCGAATATTGTCATGATTCTTCCGACTCTCTTTACAGTTTTTGTAGGGATTCGGGCAGATTACACGAGGGACAAGGTCAAATGGATGACCTACAGCGGTTTGTTTCAGGCGATTTTATTTTTTCTAGCAGCTTTAGTTGTTCAGCAAGTTAGTTTATTTGCCTTTTCTAGCCTGTGTTTAATCAATGTCATTAGTGATGTCATCAGTGATTTTGCAGGTGGCTTGCGCATGCCTCTTATTAAGGAAAAAGTAGCTGAAGAGGATTTGATGGAGGCTTATTCTTTTTCCCAATTCATCACCTATATTTCAGCTATTGGTGGTCAAGCTTTTGGAGTTTGGCTTTTAGGTTTATCGGTCAACAATTTTTCCCTTGTTGCGGGAATCAATGCCTGTTTTTTCCTAGTATCAGCCGTTATCCTCTTTTTAGGAAAAAGCAAATTGAGCCTGTCAATGTCATCTGCTGATGGTAAAATTCTAAAAAATGAGAAGCTTTCTATCAAAGAGCAGTTCCTAACGATTTATCGAAATTTACGTCTCGTTTTTCTTAAAGGTGGACAGAAAAACTTTGGATTCATGATCTTTGCTGTCTTACTTATCAATGCCTTGGGTGGGGCTTTAGGAAGCATCTATAACATCTTCTTTTTGAGCCATTCTCTCTTGAATTTTTCTTACACAGAGGCACTATTTATCAATCAATTCGGTGTTTTAGTAGCAATCATCATCAGTAGCCTTACGGGCAATGATTATTTTGGGAAGCAGTCTTTGCCTAGATTGATGATGTGGGTGACCGTAGGACTCAGTCTAATTGGTCTAGCTAATTTATTCAATCAAGTCGTACTTGGTTTACTATTTCTCTTTTCAACTCTGTATGTGTCTGGTAAAGTTCAACCAAAGATTAGTGCCATGCTCATGAAAAATCTAGCTCCAGATGTTCTAGCTCGTACCAGTAATTTTTTAGGTTTATTGTTTACCTTATCCATACCTGTGGGAACAGCTTGTTTTTCACTTATAGCTGTATGGAATATACAGTTGACTTGGATGCTATTTGATGGTCTTTCCTTGCTAGCTATTCTTTTGACAGTTATTAATCTCAAAAATGATATTTAAATCCTAATTTTTTTCTCACTGTTTTAATCCCTTTATTTATGGTAAAATAAGACTATTAAGTTTAAAGAGGATTCCCTATGAAATTACAAAAACCAAAAGGAACGCAGGATATTTTACCTGCTGAATCTGCCAAGTGGCAGTATGTTGAGGGCTTTGCCCGTGAAATTTTCAAGCGCTATAACTACGCAGAAGTGCGCACGCCTATTTTTGAGCATTACGAGGTTATCAGTCGCTCTGTCGGAGATACAACCGATATCGTAACCAAGGAAATGTATGATTTCTATGATAAGGGTGACCGTCATATCACACTTCGCCCAGAAGGAACAGCGCCAGTTGTCCGTTCTTATGTGGAAAATAAACTCTTCGCTCCAGAAGTGCAAAAGCCAAGTAAGTTCTACTACATGGGCCCTATGTTCCGCTATGAGCGTCCACAGGCAGGTCGTTTGCGCCAATTCCACCAGATTGGTGTTGAGTGTTTTGGCTCTAGCAATCCAGCTACCGATGTGGAGACCATCGCTATGGCAGCCCATTTCTTGAAAGAAATCGGTATCCAAGGTGTCAAACTACACCTCAATACGCTTGGAAATCCTGAGAGCCGTGCGGCTTATCGTCAGGCCTTGATTGACTATTTGACACCGCTCAAGGATACTTTGTCGAAGGATAGCCAGCGTCGCTTGGAGGAAAATCCTCTCCGTGTCTTGGACTCTAAAGAAAAAGAAGATAAGGTAGCAGTGGAGAATGCGCCGTCTATCTTGGACTTCCTTGATGAAGAAAGCCAAGCCCATTTTGATGCTGTACGTCAGATGTTGGCAAATCTTGGTGTAGACTATATCATCGATACCAATATGGTGCGTGGTTTGGACTACTACAACCACACGATTTTCGAGTTTATCACAGAGATTGAGGGCAATGACTTGACAGTCTGTGCGGGTGGTCGTTACGATGGTTTGGTTGCTTACTTTGGTGGTCCTGAAACTGCTGGATTTGGTTTTGGACTTGGTGTAGAGCGCCTGCTTCTCATTCTTGAAAAGCAAGGTGTAGCCCTTCCTATAGAGAGCGCTCTAGATGTCTATATCGCAGTCTTGGGCGAAGGAGCAAATGTTAAGGCCTTGGAGTTGGTACAGGCTCTTCGCCAACAAGGATTCAAAGCAGAGCGTGATTACCTCAACCGTAAGCTCAAAGCTCAGTTCAAGTCAGCCGATGTCTTTGCGGCTAAGACCCTCATCACTCTAGGTGAGAGCGAAGTCGAAAGCGGACAAGTGACGGTCAAGAACAACCAAACACGAGAAGAAGTGCAAGTGTCACTTGATGCTATCAGCCAAAACTTCTCAGAAATCTTTGAAAAATTAGGATTTTAATGGTAGATAAACTGGTCAGGAACCCACTCCTGACCTTTTTCTTTTGCAAAATGACAAAAATCATAAACTTTTTGACAAATATTGTTGTCAAAAAGAAAAAGATGTGTTACAATGTAATCAAGTTAAGAGAAAAGGAGAAAGGAACGATTATGTGGGCATTAGGATTTGTACCTCTTGTGATTATGTATTATATCTACCATTCCCAAAAGGTCAAGAAACTGGAGAATAAAATCAAAAGAATTGAGCAAAAACAGAAAGGAAATAAAGAAATGTCAAGATTATTAAAAGAATTGATTGGGAGAACGCCAGTCATCGTTGGACAATTGTTTGGGACAGACAACTGGGAAGTTGTGGATGTTGATGAGGAATGGGTCAAACTACGTCATGTCGATAAAAATGGGAAAGAAAAATTCAAGTTGCAACGTATTGAGGATATCCAAGACGTTGAATTTGACGGAGAGTAGGTGTGTAACATGCAACTAAAAAATCGTCTAAAAGAGCTGCGGGCTCGCGATGGTCTCAACCAAACCGAACTGGCTAAGCTAGCAGGGGTTTCCAGGCAGACCATTAGCCTACTAGAACGGGACGAATACACCCCGTCCATTATCATTGCCCTGAAAATATCTCAAATTTTCAATGAAACAGTCGAATCGGTATTTCGCTTGGAGGAGGACGAGTGATGAACAAGTATAAAGTAATCTATTATGTAGTTGCCATAGCTCTATTAGTCAGCCTGTGTCTACTAATTGGAACAAATCTAGGATGGTTTGATCTCTATTACAGCGACCAATTTATTTGGGCCTACTTTGTCCTCATCCCAGTAATTGACTGGATTGAAAAGAAATCCAAAAATCTAGCAAGTGAAAAAGGAGAATGAATATGGAAAAGAAAAGGAAACGTGGATTGTTGTTTTTAATGTCTGTTGTCTTGGGAGGTTTCTTGGGCGGTTTTGTAGGGATGTTTAAGGCTGCTACCGAATCCCACGAAATTATGTTAGATGTAAAAGTCTTGATACCATGGATATCAGCTATTTGTTTAGTGTTAGGTTTCATTAGCATTTTTTTGACATTCAATTTCTTAAAGAAAAGCAGAAAATTTCACTTCTTGTATCAAGAGGAAATGGATGATGATCTGAATGAAACCTATTATGTGCAGATGTATCGGAATCTCGAGTTTGGAACTATTGCTTTTAATAGTGCAAGCGTAGCGATTTTATTGGCTCTCTTCATTTCAGGAAGTGAAGTAATTGTACTCGATATAAGCCATATAACCTTATCCCTTTCCTTTTTGGGATTAGTGTTAGTTTTAAATGCTCAAAAATATCTTTTTAAGACCATTGCGATTGTTCGTCAGTTTGATTTAGTATTTTTCTCTACACCAAAGGATGTCTTAGAGTATGTAAATTCTTATGATGAAGGGGAGCGACAAGCTAATTTAGAACAGAGTTTTCGGATTTTATTCCAATTAAATCAGTATGTCTTACCAGCCTTATATATTTTTCTTTTTATCATTTCTTTCTTGACAGGAGAGATTCAGTTACTAGCCTTCTTGCTTGTAGGAGCAATCCATATTTATATCAATGTGATGCAGTTACCTATGGTAAAACGCTATTTTAAATAAAGGAGTTTCTATGATTCGTGTTGAAAATGTAAGCAAAAGTTTTGGGAGCAAAAAAGCTCTTAATCAGATTTCTTTTGAGATTAAGGAGGGAGAAATCTTTGGTTTTCTTGGCCCTTCTGGCTCAGGTAAAACAACCATGATCAATGTCTTAACAGGTCAGTTGGCTGCAGATCAAGGTAACACAGTTTTGTTAGGCAAGAATTCTCAAGATTTAACCTCAAATGATTTGGAACAAATTGGCATTGTTAGTGATGGCAGTGGTTTTTATGAAAAGATGAGTCTTTACAAAAATCTTCTCATCTATGCTAAGTTATATGGTCTCAAGTCAGATAGAGTACATCAGGTGCTCCAACAGGTTGGATTGGCAGATGCTAAAGACATCATCGCAGAAAAACTATCTACAGGAATGAAACAACGAATGTTCTTGGCTCGTGCCCTTCTGAATGCTCCTAAGATTCTCTTTCTAGATGAGCCAACCAGTGGCTTAGACCCTACAACATCTAAGATGATTCATACCCTACTTCAAGAATTAAAGCAGGCGGGGACAACGATCTTTCTGACCACGCATGATATGCATGAAGCAACTCTGCTTTGTGATCGCTTATCTCTTTTGAATAAGGGGAACTTAATAGAGTATGGAAGTCCGCAAGATATCATCCAGAAGTACCATGTGGATAAGAAAGTACGTGTGGTTTATAATGATGGACGAGAACAGATAGTTCCGTTTGAAGAATTGCCACATTTAGACACGACAGATTTGATGGTGGTTCACTCTTGTGAGCCGACACTAGAAGAAATCTTTATCAGATTAACAGGAGAAAAGTTAGATGTTTAGAAAATTAAATGCCCTACTATGGTTAAGAGTGCAAGTTCTTATTAGTAATTCAAGTTTGTTAGCAACTTTATTGATGCCTTTTGGTATTGCTGTTCTATATAATGAATTTTCAAATAAGGATGGACAATTGAGCCTATTTCTACTATCTGCTAGCTTGACGATGGTCTTGAGCATGGGAAGTGGTTATATGGTATCGATTATGATGGCAGAAGATAAGGAAAAACGAAATCTCAAATCACTTATTCTAAGTGGTGTGACAGCAACAGAATATACTTTCAGTATGCTCGTTCTCCCTATGTTGGTAATGTTGGTTGCTATGATTGTACTTCCCATCTATCTTAAAGTAGATCTATCTGGTTATTTATTTGCCTATGTTATCTATTTGCTCCTAGCAACGATTAGTATTATTTTTCTCAACCTTCTAATTGGTGCGGTGTCAGATACTCAATCTAAAGCACAAGTTTATAGTATCTTCCCTATGTTAATTGTCTCTTTTTTACCTATGATTGCTCTTCAAAATGATACGGCTCAGAAAGTGTTAGATTACTCTTTTATTGGTCCAATTGTAAATCTTTTAAATAAAAAAGGTGGAGAAATATCTTTTTCTAACATTGGTATGTTACTTGCCTGGGTACTTGTGTTAGGAATAGCAAACCTCTTTGTATTGAAAAACAGCTATAAAGCAAGATAGGAGTCCTTTATGAAACTACTTAAAAACCTTGGCTGGTTTCTTCTAGCCATTCTATCCTTTTACTTTATCTATGGTCTGGTTCAGAGCATGGCGCTGTCAGCTCTTGGACTAGGGGCTTCAATCTTTGGAGTCTTACCACTTTATGTCGCCCTGTCAGGGGCCTATGTTTATGGAGTTTACAGATGGTATCAGACAGAAAAGGTTAGCATCCAGACGACTGCTTTTAATCGTTATATCTGGTTGCCTGCTCTGGTTTTGCTAGTGGCGATTACAGCCCAGTTCTTTTTACCAGATGATCCGTCTGTCAATCAACAAATTGTATCACAGCTGACAGTTGCTCAGCCTGTCTTTGGTTTCTTTATGGTAGTGGTCTTTGCTCCTCTGACGGAAGAACTTATTTTTAGAGGAATGCTGGCACGCTATCTATTTCCTAATCAGGACAACAGCAAACAAACTCTGATTTTCCTTCTGGTATCTAGTGTTTTGTTTGCCTTAGGTCATTTCCCAGGTGATGTGCAACAATTTTTTGTCTATTTTAGCCTTGGTTTTAGTTTGGGTTTGGCTTACATTAGCAGAAAAGGTCTGGTCTACAGTATTTCTCTCCACGCTTTGAATAATTTAATCGGCTTTTTGATGATACTCATGCTATAATAGAGTCAGGAGGTCACATGAAACGAGTAATTTTATTAGCAGTGATTCAAGCAGTTGTTCTATTTTTCATCATTGGGGCGCTAGCTTATGCCTTTAAGGGTGATTTCTTCTACAACTATCTAGCAGTTGTCTTTGCCCCTATTGCAGGTGTCTTGCGCTTTGGGACGGCTTACATAACGGAAATTGTCTTGCCTAGAAAGGCAGCAGAAATCGCTGAAAAGCGTAAAGCAGGCAACAATTCAAAATAAAAGAGTCCGGTGAAGTGTTCATCGGATTTTTTATTGGTGCTAATTTTTATGGACTTTACCTGATTTTTAAAGACTGACAAACTTTTCTGCTGATTTTCATGAAGAGCCTGCGCTTTTATGGTAAAATAGTAACAGAATAAAAGAGGAGAGAAACAATGAAACGTAGTATGTATGCTGGTCGTGTTCGTGAGGAACACATCGGACAAGAAATAACCTTGAAAGGATGGGTAGGCCGTCGTCGTGACCTTGGTGGTTTGATCTTTATCGATCTTCGTGACCGTGAAGGAATTATGCAGTTGGTTATCAACCCTGAAAAAGTCTCTGCAGAGGTCATGGCAACAGCTGAAAGCCTTCGTAGCGAATTTGTTATCGAGGTGACAGGTCAGGTCGCTGCGCGTGAGCAAGCCAATGATAAGTTGCCAACTGGTGCAGTTGAGTTAAACGTGACAGCTCTGACAGTGCTTAATACAGCTAAGACAACCCCATTTGAGATTAAGGATGGGATTGAGGCCAATGACGATACACGTTTACGTTACCGTTACCTTGACCTTCGTCGTCCAGAAATGTTGGAAAATCTTAAACTTCGTGCTAAGGTGACCCACTCTATCCGCAACTACTTGGATGAGTTGGAGTTTATCGACGTGGAGACACCATTCCTTTCTAAATCAACGCCTGAAGGGGCGCGTGACTACTTGGTGCCATCTCGTGTTAATAAAGGGCATTTCTATGCTCTTCCTCAAAGTCCACAAATCACGAAGCAGCTCTTGATGAATGCTGGTTTTGACCGTTATTACCAAATCGTTAAATGTTTCCGTGACGAGGACTTGCGTGGTGACCGCCAGCCTGAGTTTACCCAGGTCGACTTGGAAACTTCATTCCTTACTGAGCAAGAAATCCAAGATATCACAGAAGGATTGATTGCGCGCGTGATGAAGGAAACTAAAGGCATCGAAGTGACGCTTCCATTCCCTCGTATGAAATACGATGATGCGATGGCTCTTTATGGTTCTGACAAGCCAGATACTCGTTTTGACATGTTGCTTCAGGACCTGACAGAAGTGGTCAAAGGTGTTGATTTCAAAGTCTTCTCAGAAGCACCTGCTGTTAAAGCCATTGTGGTCAAAGGAGCTGCGGACAACTATTCACGTAAAGACATTGACAAGATGACTGAAGTAGCCAAACAATACGGTGCCAAAGGTCTTGCTTGGGTCAAGGTAGTTGACGGAGAATTAAACGGACCAGTTGCCAAGTTCTTGACTGGTATCCAAGCAGAATTGACAACAGCGCTTGCTCTTGAAGACAAGGATTTAGTTCTCTTTGTGGCAGATACGCTTGAGGTAGCCAATGCAACACTCGGTGCCCTTCGTGGACGTATTGCCAAAGAGCTTGGTTTGATTGATAACGATAAATTCAACTTCCTTTGGGTGGTTGACTGGCCAATGTTTGAATGGTCTGAAGAAGAAGGTCGCTACATGAGCGCCCACCATCCATTCACACTTCCACAGGAAGAGACTGCTCACGAATTAGAAGGTGATTTGGCCAAGGTTCGTGCCATTGCTTACGATATCGTCTTGAACGGTTATGAGCTTGGTGGTGGTAGCCTTCGTATCAACCAAAAAGACCTTCAAGAACGTATGTTCAAGGCTCTTGGTTTCTCAGCCGAAGAAGCAAATGATCAGTTTGGCTTCCTTCTTGAAGCCATGGATTATGGTTTCCCACCACACGGTGGCTTGGCTATCGGACTTGACCGTTTTGTTATGCTCTTAGCAGGAGAAGAAAATATTCGTGAAGTTATTGCCTTCCCTAAGAACAACAAGGCAACTGACCCAATGACACAAGCTCCTTCAACAGTAGCTCTCAAACAACTAGAGGAACTCAGCTTACAAATAGAAGAAGATGAAACAAGCAAAACGAATTAAGCGGTGGCGCTATTATCTGCGCCGCTTTGCTCATCAGATAAAAATTTTACGTGTCTTACAAAGCATCTCTCGCGAAAAATATGATGAGAAGATTTCGGCCTCTCTGGTCTATGGATTTTTATCAGCAGTAGCGGTCAATTTCTTTTTCCAACCAGGGCATGTATATTCGAGTGGTGCGACAGGTCTGGCACAGATTATCTCTGCCTTGAGTAATCACTGGTTTGGTTTTCATATTCCGATTTCGCTGACCTTCTACGCCATTAATTTTCCTTTGATGGTCTTAGCTTGGTATCAGATTGGCCATAAGTTCACCGTCTTTACCTTTATTACGGTATCTATGAGTTCCTTCTTTATCCAGTTTGTCCCTGTGGCGACCTTGACGGAGGATCCCATTATCAATGCCCTTTTTGGGGGTGTTGTCATGGGCTTGGGGATTGGTTTTGCTCTTCGCAACAATATCTCCAGTGGTGGAACGGATATCGTCAGCCTGACCATTCGCAAGAAAACAGGTAAGAATGTTGGTAGTATTTCTTTCTTGGTCAATGGGACCATCATGCTGATAGCAGGTTTGACCTTTGGTTGGAAATACGCTCTCTACTCTATGATTACCATCTTTGTCTCTAGCCGTGTGACAGACGCTGTCTTTACTAAGCAAAAACGGATGCAGGCCATGATTGTGACCAATCATCCAGACAAGGTAATTGAAAAAATCCATAAAAAATTGCACCGCGGAGCAACCATGATCCACGATGCAGAAGGAACCTATAATCACGAAAGAAAGGCAGTTTTAATCACTGTCATTACACGTGCAGAGTTTAATGAATTTAAACAGATTATGAAACAGGTGGACCCAGGCGCCTTTGTCTCTGTATCTGAGAATGTTCATATTCTGGGACGATTCGTTGAAACAGAAAATTAGTGACCAAAAAAACCAGCGCGAGCTGGTTTTTATTTTTCGATAATTTTGTGGGCGATTAACTGACGGTAACAAATTTGTTTATTGCTCTTAGCATCGTTGATAATCTGAAGAATGGTTTCAAATGATGTTCGACCAAGTTCTAGGCTATTAATATCGACATAGGCCGCCAAGTTGAGCTTGGGATTGACTGAGTCGAAGCTGAGAACAGGGACATCCAGCTGGTGCTTAGCGATGTAGTCACAGACCCCTTCAGCTAGGAGGCTATCAGTTGTGATGATAGCGTCAATCATAGGATCGTGTTTAAATAAACGCTTACTGAATTGATAACCTTTTTCTTCCAGAAATTCGTTCGCAAAATAGGTCAAGTTACTATCAAGAGGCAGTTGGTACTGTTTGAGTGCTGACTCATAGCCTGTTAAACGGTCTTGTGTTACGAAGAGTCTCTTAGTCCCTCCAATAAAGGCAATTCGCTTGCAGCCTTTTTTGATGAAATATTCAGTCGCATCAAAACCAGCTTGAACATTGTCATTATCGACAAGTGGAATGAAGGGGGACAGAGATTTTCCGAGGATGAGGAAGGGGAACTGCTCATCAGCCACCAGTTTGACTAAAGGATCTTCCTCTTCGGCATAAAGGAAAATTAAACCGTCTACACGTTTACCATAGACCATTTGTGAGATGGCAGTAAGACGCTCCTTTTCATCTTTCCCTGTTGCTATCTGAATGGCATAGTGGTTTTCAGATGCGACTTGAGAGATGCCACGTAGGACTGATGGAAAGAAAGGATTCTGGTAGAAGGCATCTGAGTCATCAGGAAGAACTAAGCCGATAACTTGCGTATAACTGCTTACCAAACTGCGAGCGTTGAGGTTGGGATGGTAATTGAGCTCCTTCATCGCCTTGCGAACGCGTTTCTTAGTTTCGTCGCTAATGGTTGATTTATTTTGAATAACACGGGTTACGGTTGAAGGCGAAACACCAGCAGCCTTGGCCACGTCTTTAATCGTAACGGGCATAAAAATCTCCTATTTATGGTAATCTGGATCACGAAAATGCGTTTTATAAAAGATAGTGACCAGATATAGAACAAAAAGAATGTTTTGTACAGTAATGAGAGTTGTCATATTTTGGCCAAATAGTCCCAAAATAAGCGTAATCAGAGTCGGCAATCCTAAACAGTTCAAGATAAAATGGTAGCACTCTTTAAAGGTTTTAAATGAAAAGAGGCGTGATTTCTTAGTGATATAGAGGAGAAGACTAGCCCCTAGAGAGACGATAAAGAAATTCAAACCAAAGAGGAAACTAGCACCGAGAACTAAGAAGAGACTGATATAGACACGATTCTGCTGGTACCAGTCTTTAGAAATGGCTTGGGTCAAGCTATCTTTACTTTTGAAACTCTCAGTCTCAATCGCCCGGTAAGAGATACGAATCAGTTCCTTACTTTCCTTGCTGATGACCAGTTCTTTTGTATCGAAATGCAGTTGCAAGTCCTTGGGTAATTCCTTGCTTTGACTTGGACCGATTAAAAGAGAAGGGGCTTGACTAGCTGTTCCTGTATAAGTTAATTTACCATCAACAATTGCAGCATGCTCAGAGAGATCCTGGACAACCTCATCTGTCAATGGTTCATAGACATTATCGATAAAGGTTTCTAGCGGATAAGTCTCCTGCGAGCTGTTTTGGATGGCAATGGGTACCATAGACAAGCTGATAAGGAAGACACTGGTAAAGAGAAGTTGGAACCAGTTGAGTCCGAAACGTTTGGACAGGGGCTTACGAAATCCCCAAATACTTGAAAAATAGGAAAATGGATATGGAAGCATAGGTATCTTTCTAAAAGGTGTTTTCTATATGAGTATTATTATATAGAGAAATGCGCTTTATTTCAAGTCTAGGAGAAAAATTGCTTGTTACAAGGATGTTATTTACAGTAACAATCGCTAATACTCAATGAAAATCAAAGAGCAAACTAGGAAGCTAGCCGCAGGTTGCTCAAAGCATTGCTTTGAGGTTGTGGATAGAACTGACGAAGTCAGCTCAAAACACTGTTTTGAGGTTGCAGATGGAAGCTGACGTGGTTTGAAGAGATTTTCGAAGAGTATAAAATGAAAAAGGGTGGCGGGGATAAATTATCCCTTGTCGCCACCGCTTGTAAGTCCTGAAACAAAGTTCTTTTGTAGGAAGAAGAAGAGAATACAGATTGGAAGGGCAATGAGGATAGCACCTGCTGAGAAGTAGGCAATCTTCATGTTTTTCGCATTGTTAACGAAGGTTTGGAGACCTACGGCAACGGTAAAGTATTCTTTCTCACGAAGCAAGAAACTAGAGAGGATGTAGTCCCCGAAAGGTCCCATGAAGGCCCAGAGAGCTTGTACGGCAACCATTGGGCGAACAAGTGGAAGAACAATTTGCCAGAAGCGGCGGAAGTGTCCTGCACCGTCTAGTTTTGCAGATTCGTCTAGAGACATTGGCACTGTATCGAAGTAGCCTTTCATGAGCCAAGCATTCATCGGGATACCACCACCAACGTAGAGGAAGATGAGGAACCAGCTGTGGTTAAGGGCGTTCAACATAAGTGCCATAACGAAGAAGGCTGTCAAAGCGGCCATGGTTGGCACCATTTGGATAATCAAGAAGAAGACCAAACTTTGTTTACGAGCCAAGAAGTTGTAACGGCTGTAGGCATAACCAGCAAGTACGATGATACTTGTTTGAACAGCCATGGTAATCAAGGCGATAATCAAAGTGTTGAGGTACCAAGTACCGTACAAGGTTTCAGAGAAGAGCCCTTGGAAGTTAGCAAAACTAAAGTCGACGTTGCTGTCTAGTTTAAAGGCTACTACGTTACCAGTCTTGAAGGCTGACATAATGGTAATCAACAGTGGATAGATAATCACAATTGAGAGACCAATCAGGTAAAGGTATGTAAGGGTTTGAGTCAGTCTACGTTTGAGTTTAATTGAGTTATTCATCTTAGACGTCCTCCATATCAAATGCGTGTAGTTTCTTGAATGCGATCATAGAGATTGAGATGACAATGATAGAGATAATCAAGGTAACAGCTGCCGCCATTGAGTATTGAGGAGATGTACCTGTTGTCAAACGGTAGATCCATGAGATCAAGATATCGGTTGAACCGGCTCCACCACCGACACTACCAGGTCCTCCAGCATTGAAGAGGTACATGATAGAGAAGTTGTTAAAGTTGAAGGTGTATTGACTAATCAAAGTAGGTGCAGCAACAGCCAAGATCATTGGGAAAGTGATGTTGCGGAATTTTTGCCAAGCATTGGCACCGTCAATATAAGCTGCTTCGTAAAGGTCGTTAGGAATAGATTGCAAGATACCCAAGGTCAAAACGTAGATGTATGGGAATCCGAGCCAACCTTGCATCATAATCAAGGCAATTTTAGTCCAAGTTGGGTCTGTTTTCCAAGGAATAAGAGCCCCATCAAGGAAAGGAAGGAATTTAGACAAGATTGGCAATACTTGAGTGTTGATAGCTCCGACACTATCGTTAAACATGTTTGAGAATGTCAAGATAGTGATGAAGGCTGGGACAGCCCAAGGAAGAAGGAAAATAACACCGAAGATACGTTTTCCTTTGATAAATGGTTGGTTAGCAATGATAGCTGTGAAGATACCGATTACGATTTGTAAAGTAGAAGCTGCCAAAGCCCAGATGATAGTCCAAGAAAGAACGGCACCAAAGGCTGAACGGAAGGTACTCAAGCTCCAAATGTTCGTAAAGTTTGTCAAACCAACCCAGTCCAACAATTTGTTTGGTGGTAGGTGTTGGAAGTCGTAGTTGGTAAAGGCGATCATCAAGGTTACGATAACTGGGAAGATAATCGCGAAGGTCATGGCAACATAAGATGGAATGATCAAGAGGTAAGGGAAGCCATTTTCATAGATTCCTTTGATCATGTCTTTGAGGGTACGTGGAACTGGAATTCCATTGTTAATGCGTTTTGCAATTGTATGCGCATCTTTTATATTTGAGAAATAAAAGAGTACATAAACGACTACAAAGATTAAATGGAAGGCACCACGAATCAGCATAAAGAGGGAATTGTCACGACCTGGTTTGTCACCAAGAGTGATGAGATTGCTCAATTCAGGGGCTGCAAGTGCTAGGAAGTAAAGGACAAATACAAGGGTTACACCAAGGAAGATAAAACCTTTTGCTTTTTGTTTATTGTAAATCTGTCCTAACCCAGGAATGATAGACAGCAGAGCTGCTTTACTAGGTTGTTGCTTTTCCATAATAACTCCTTTCATAGAATACTGGTTTTTAGATAAAACCTAAACTATTTATGTTTCTATTGATAAATTCAAAGGGGGATTTGATTTCCACCCCCCTTGAACAAATTTTTTATTCACCGAATTTTTGTTTGATTGTTTCTTTGATCAATGTTACAGCATCGTTAGCAGCTGTTTTAGCATCTTTCTTACCGCTTACAGAGTCAAAGAGCATGTTAGCAGCTGGTTCCCAAACTGCAGACATTTGAGAGATGTTTGGCATTGGTTGAGCGTTCTTGAACTGTTTGATAACAGCTGTTGTCAACTCATCGTTTTTACCTTCTGCATAAGTACGAGCTTCAGTGTTAGCTGGGATTTCGTTAGTTGCATCGTAGAAGGCTTTTTGTTGTTCAGTTGAAACAAGGAAGTCTACAAATTTTTGTGCGCCTTCAAGGTTCTTAGTGCTTGATGGGATGATCCAAGCTTTACCACCACCGAATGCTGCGTAGTCTTTTCCATTTGGAAGAGTTGGGATAGTTGCAACACCGTAGTTTACTTTAGCATCTTTGAATGCTTGAGCTTTCCAAGGTCCGTCGATGATAGCAGCTGTTTTACCTTCTTGGAATTGAGTTTGGATTAAGTTTCCAGCAGCTGTACCATCTTGCATACCTTTAGGCCATTTTTCATACCAAGATTTAGCGTAGTTGATACCTGCGATAGAACCGTCGTTTGCAAGACCGATATCTTTAGCATCTTTACCGTTTTGTCCGAATACGTAAGCACCGTTACCAGCAAGAAGTCCGTATGCGTAGTAGAAGTTTGTCCAGTCAGCTAGGAAAGCAGAAGTTTTTCCATCTTCTCCAGCGAAGGCATATTTGCTATCTTTAGCAAGGTTTTCTAAGTCAGCAAAAGTTTTTGGAGCTTCTTTTACCAAGTCTTTGTTGTAGTACATAACAAGTGACTCGATAACGGCAGGAGCACCGTAAACTTTACCGTCAGCAGCTGTTACAAGAGATTTAGTTTTATCATCTGTTTTAGCGCCGTCGCTCAATTTAACTTCTGAAAGTTGTCCGTCAGTACCAAGGCTACCTACACGGTCGTATGGAGCCATCATAACGTCAGCAGCTTGACCTGATTGGTTGTCAAGAGAAAGTTTGTCAAGACCACCAAGTTGGTCACCAGATTTGATGTTAACTTTTGTTCCTGATTCTTTTTCATAAGCTTTAGCAACTGTTTCAGCATAAGCTTTGTATTGGTCTTCGACGTAAAGAGTGATTTCTTTCGCTTCAGATGAACCAGAATCAGCAGGCTTATCAGCAGTTTTGCTTCCGCAAGCTACCAAAAGCAAGCTAGCAAGTGTAGCAGTTCCAAGCACAGCAGCGCTCTTCATGAATTTAGATGACATAGTGTATTCCTCCTAAAGAATAACAAATTTTATAATGAGGAAACGCAAACGTTTTCCTTTATGGGACTAGTATAGCACAAATAGAAAACGGTTGCAAGTGTTTTTTGTAAAAATTTTTAAAAAATTTCACGAAAAGGGTAAGCGTTTTATTTGTTTATAATAGAAGAAAAGTCAGAAAATATATTTTCACGATTTTACTGAAATTATTTAGGGAAACGATTGCCTAAATTTTGAACAAAAAATAAATTGCTCTAGACCAAAAGTAGACTAAGTTGAGCCTTCTATTTGTAGTTGAAGAAGATTTTGCAAATAGAAAAGAAGAAATGTATATGTATACATAAATAAGGACAAGTTTTTTTAAAAAATAATCAAAAAGTTTTTTTAAAACCGCTTGCAATTCTTCCAAAAATGAAGTATACTTATCTTAACGCAAACGTTTGCGTCCAAAAATGAAAATTTAAACTACAAATACACGAGGTGTTGTTTATGAAAAAACGTCAAAGTGGTGTGTTGATGCACATCTCTTCTCTCCCAGGAGCCTACGGAATCGGGTCATTTGGTCAAAGTGCTTACGACTTCGTTGATTTCTTGGTCCGTACAAAACAACGTTACTGGCAAATCCTTCCGTTAGGAACAACTAGTTACGGGGATTCTCCTTACCAGTCTTTCTCAGCCTTCGCAGGGAACACTCATTTTATCGATTTGGATATCTTGGTGGAGCAAGGTTTGTTGGAAGCAAGTGACCTTGAAGGAGTTGACTTTGGTAGCGATGCGTCTGAAGTTGACTATGCTAAAATCTACTATGCACGTCGTCCTCTTTTAGAAAAAGCGGTGAAACGTTTCTTTGAAGTCGGAGATGTTAAAGATTTTGAGAAATTTGCTCAAGACAACCAATCATGGCTTGAGCTCTTTGCTGAGTATATGGCTATCAAAGAGCATTTTGAAAATCTTGCTTGGACAGAATGGCCAGATGCAGATGCTCGTGCTCGTAAAGCTTCAGCACTTGAAAGCTACCGTGAGCAATTGGCAGACAAGTTGGTTTACCACCGTGTGACTCAATACTTCTTCTTCCAACAATGGTTGAAATTGAAAGCTTACGCTAACGACAATCACATCGAAATCGTTGGAGACATGCCAATTTACGTAGCGGAAGATTCAAGCGATATGTGGGCAAATCCACATCTCTTCAAGACAGATGTCAACGGTAAGGCGACTTGCATCGCAGGATGCCCACCAGATGAGTTTTCTGCAACTGGTCAGCTTTGGGGTAACCCAATTTATGATTGGGAAGCAATGGACAAAGACGGCTACAAATGGTGGATTGAACGCTTGCGTGAAAGCTTCAAAATCTACGATATCGTTCGTATCGACCACTTCCGTGGTTTCGAATCTTACTGGGAAATCCCTGCTGGTTCCGATACAGCAGCACCTGGTGAGTGGGTGAAAGGTCCAGGCTACAAGCTCTTTGCAGCTGTTAAGGAAGAACTTGGTGAGTTAAACATCATCGCTGAAGACCTTGGCTTCATGACTGATGAAGTTATCGAATTGCGTGAACGTACTGGCTTCCCAGGAATGAAGATTCTTCAATTTGCCTTCAATCCAGAAGACGAAAGTATCGATAGCCCACACTTGGCACCTGCTAACTCAGTTATGTACACAGGAACACACGATAACAACACGGTCCTTGGTTGGTACCGTAACGAGATTGATGATGCGACTCGTGAGTACATGGCTCGCTATACTAACCGTAAAGAATACGAAACAGTTCCACACGCTATGCTTCGTACAGTCTTTTCATCAGTTAGCTTCATGGCAATTGCAACTATGCAAGATTTGCTAGAATTGGATGAGACAGCTCGTATGAACTTCCCATCTACCCTTGGTGGAAACTGGTCTTGGCGTATGACTGAAGATCAATTGACACCAGCTGTCGAGGAAGGTTTGCTTGACTTGACAACAATCTATCGACGAATTAATGAAAATTTGGTAGAATTAAAGAAATAATACAATATCAGGAGACACCTTAAACATGTTATCACTACAAGAATTTGTACAAAATCGTTACAATAAAACCATTGCAGAATGTAGCAATGAAGAGCTTTACCTTGCTCTTCTTAACTACAGCAAGCTTGCAAGTAGCCAAAAACCAGTCAACACTGGTAAAAAGAAAGTTTACTATATCTCAGCTGAGTTCTTGATTGGTAAACTCTTGTCAAACAACTTGATCAACCTTGGTCTTTATGACGATGTCAAAAAAGAACTTGCTGCTGCAGGTAAAGACTTGATCGAAGTTGAAGAAGTTGAATTGGAACCATCTCTTGGTAATGGTGGTTTGGGACGTTTGGCTGCCTGCTTTATCGACTCAATTGCTACTCTTGGTTTGAATGGTGACGGTGTTGGTCTAAACTACCACTTTGGTCTTTTCCAACAAGTTCTTAAAAACAACCAACAAGAAACAATTCCAAATGCATGGTTGACAGAGCAAAACTGGTTGGTTCGCTCAAGTCGTAGCTACCAAGTACCATTTGCAGACTTTACTTTGACATCAACTCTTTACGATATTGATGTTACTGGTTATGAAACAGCAACTAAAAACCGCTTGCGTTTGTTTGACTTGGATTCAGTTGATTCTTCTATTATTAAAGATGGTATCAACTTTGACAAGACAGATATCGCTCGCAACTTGACTCTCTTCCTTTACCCAGATGATAGTGACCGTCAAGGTGAATTGCTCCGTATCTTCCAACAATACTTCATGGTTTCAAACGGTGCGCAATTGATCATCGACGAAGCAATCGAAAAAGGAAGCAACTTGCATGACCTTGCTGACTACGCTGTTGTACAAATCAACGATACTCACCCATCAATGGTTATTCCTGAATTGATCCGTCTTTTGACTGCACGTGGTATCGAGCTTGACGAAGCAATCTCAATCGTTCGTAGCATGACTGCCTACACTAACCACACAATCCTTGCTGAAGCCCTTGAAAAATGGCCTCTTGAATTCTTGCAAGAAGTGGTTCCTCACTTGGTACCAATCATCGAAGAATTGGACCGTCGCGTGAAAGCAGAATACAAAGATCCAGCTGTTCAAATTATCGATGAGAACGGACGTGTTCACATGGCTCACATGGATATCCACTACGGATACAGCGTTAACGGGGTTGCAGCACTTCACACTGAAATCTTGAAAAATTCTGAGTTGAAAGCTTTCTACGACCTTTACCCAGAAAAATTCAACAACAAAACAAACGGTATCACTTTCCGTCGTTGGCTCATGCATGCTAACCCAAGATTGTCTCACTACTTGGATGAGATTCTTGGAGAAGGTTGGCACCATGAAGCTGATGAGCTTGAGAAACTCTTGTCATACGAGGACAAAGCAGCTGTCAAAGAAAAATTGGAAAGCATCAAGGCTCACAACAAACGTAAATTGGCTCGTCACTTGAAAGAACACCAAGGTGTGGAAATCAATCCAAACTCTATCTTTGATATCCAAATCAAACGTCTTCACGAGTACAAACGCCAACAAATGAATGCTTTGTATGTAATCCACAAATACCTTGACATCAAAGCTGGTAACATCCCTGCTCGTCCAATCACAATCTTCTTTGGTGGTAAAGCAGCTCCAGCCTACACAATCGCTCAAGACATTATCCACTTGATTCTTTGCATGTCAGAAGTTATTGCTAACGACCCAGCAGTAGCTCCACACTTGCAAGTAGTTATGGTTGAAAACTACAACGTTACTGCAGCAAGCTTCCTTATCCCAGCATGTGATATCTCAGAACAAATCTCACTTGCTTCTAAAGAAGCTTCAGGTACTGGTAACATGAAATTCATGTTGAACGGAGCTTTGACTCTTGGTACTATGGACGGTGCTAATGTGGAAATCGCTGAGTTGGTTGGCGACGAAAACATCTACATCTTCGGTGAAGATTCAGAAACTGTTATCGACCTTTACGCAAAAGCAGCTTACAAATCAAGCGAATTCTACGCTCGTGAAGCTATCAAACCATTGGTTGACTTCATCGTTAGCGATGCAGTTCTTGCAGCTGGAAACAAAGAGCGCTTGGAACGTCTTTACAATGAATTGATCAACAAAGACTGGTTCATGACTCTTCTTGACTTGGAAGACTACATCAAAGTGAAAGAGCAAATGCTTGCTGACTATGAAGACCGTGACGCATGGTTGGATAAAGTTATCGTTAACATTTCTAAAGCAGGATTCTTCTCATCTGACCGTACAATCGCTCAGTATAACGAAGATATCTGGCACTTGAACTAAGATACAAGTTTATACTAATACATTTTGTAAAAAAGCGAGTTTCGATTGAAATTCGCTTTTTTAATGATGTAGATTTGAGTCAATCTTGTCTTAAAAAGATAGAAATCATAGATACAGTGAAGGCTTTAAATGCTGGTTTTTACTGTCTTCAGCCTTATATTTCTTCGTAGTTGATTACCTCATATTCCTTGTATTCGCTTACACAAAGTATTATAATATGATTGTAGGAAAGAAGGTGTTTTTATGTGGAAAAAATATTTTTCAAAATATAGATGGACTGATTTATTTTGGATTTTATTTATCATTTTGACCTGCCTCTATATTGGTAACCATGATTTGTTTCCTCTCAATCATCAAGAATTCTCTTTTCGTGGTAGCGTTTGGGGTCTGGTACTGGCCTTATATCACTTATTGTTCATTGATAAGTTTTTTATTTCGAATCGAAAATAAAGATTAGAACTATGCTTGACTGCCTACTTTTATGATTGATTTTGGAGGGAAGATTTTGTCTCTGTTATTTATTATTTTAAATTTATCTATTTTGTACAAGATCTATTCTTTGAGGCGGGAGAAATCGAAATACTTGATTTATACGGCCTGTATCATATTTGGGGTAAATGTACTATATGGTATTCAATGGTTATTAAAAGAACTGATTTCAAATATTTCCACTTAATATGTATGGAAACTATAACAAAACGCATAAGATTAAGGTTTTTGAGTACCTGTTCTTATGCGTTTTTGTAATATTGAAGATTTTCGGTAAGTTTTATACCTTTGGGAAGTCTAGTTTAGAATGCTTTCCCAACCAGAATTTCTGCTTCGATGGTAATCTCTGTCAGTTGGCTCCAGTCAATCTTAGTCTGGTCGATGTAAAAGAGGAGAGGAGTCATACTGAGTAGGGCTTGGAGTTGTTCTGCTGTGATAGTCTTAGTCAGAGAGGCCGTTTGGCTAGATAGGATGGTAAAGTGTTCTTGGAAATGATTTTTGATATCTTGATTAGAATAATCCTTGTTTGTCAGCTGGTCCTGTACCCTTTGACGGATTTCTTTGAGGTGATTTTCAGTTGGAATAACCTTTATCAAGATACCGTCTTTGGATAAAACGCGACGAAATTCTCCATAGTTGGCAGGCGAAAAGATATCAAGTAGGATATCCATGCTAGTGTCTTTTATAGGAAGACGAGCCAAGTCGCCAACGAACCAGTTGACTGCCCAGTTTGGTTCGCTCTTGGCAGCGATTTGGACGGAATCTTTTGAAATGTCAAAGGCATAGAAGGTTTTGTCAGAGTGATTTTCTTGGAGTTTACGAGAATAAAAGCCTTCGCCACAGCCAATATCCAAAATTGTTTTGGTGCTTTCTGAGTTTGCAAGTAAATCAGAGATAGCTTCTAGAATAGCTTGATAAAAACCGGCTTCTAGGATTTGTTGGCGGTTTTGAAAGTTTTCTTTGTCGTAGTTGGCAGATTGCTTGATTTGAGGTGCCAGATTGACATAGCCAAATTTAGCCAAGTCGAAAGAATGGCGATTGCTACATTTGAGACTGCTCTCTACCAGAGTCAGATTTTCTTGACAGATAGGACAGGCAAAGACAGTCGCAGAAGCAAAACGCTGAAGTTTAGGTTTGAGATTTGTATTCATAGTTTAAGTGTATCAAAAGAGGCAAATGAAAGCAACTTTAGGAATAAGTAGATGGGAGATTCAGTAGAAATAAAACTAATACTCTTCGAAAATCAAATTCAAACCACGTCAACGTCGCCTTGCCGTGCGTATAGTTACTGACTTCGTCAGTTTTATCTGCAACCTCAAAGCTGTACTTTGAGCAGCCTGCGGCTAGTTTCCTAGTTTGCTCTTTGATTTTCATTGAGTATAATTTTCCAATTTATAAAATGGAATTGCTTTTATATCTAAATTGCTATATAATAATGATAAGGAGGAAATAAGTATGTTAAAAGAAGTACTAACCGTTGCAAAAGTTGCGAAAAAATCATCACTCTTTTTGGGTGGTGTCGCATTTGGTACCCTTGGTTTGAAAATCTTAGCAAGTAAGGAAGCTAAAAAAGGTTATTCTAAAGCTTTGGCTAAGGCTTACAAGTTGAAAGACGAGCTAGATGCATCTGTTTCTGTTGTGAAGCAACATGGAGACGATGTCTTGCAAGATGCCAAATATTTGTACGAGCAAGAGAAAAAAGAAGAGCAATTAGATAGCCTTATAGGAGAATAATATGTCTTTTAAAGTGCTACATAGAGGATACCAACATATCCGACTATCATCTTCTTTTTCACTCACCTTGGATATTCAAGACTATCTTCGTTCCTTGGCGAGAGATGAAAAGGGGGTTGAGTCTATCCAGTTTTACATGGATCAACAGCACTTTACTCTACGCATAAAAGAAGGCTTTTCTGTATTAGATAATGCAGAAGCCTTTTTAAAAAGAATTGATAAAGGGAAAGTTTCTGAGTTGATGACTCTTCCCATTCGTAGAGAAGAGAGTGCTTATTCTATTGTTTCAGGTGCAGCGATTAAGCGTATACTTTTTCGTAGTTTTGTGCCGTATCCTATTCGTTATATATGGACTTGTTATCAGGCTTTGGGTTATATTAGAGAAGCCTATCAAACACTAGCGCGTAAGGAACTAACGATGGAGGTCTTGGACTGTTCGGCGATTTTATTGTCCTTGTTTATGAACCAATCCAAGACGGCTAGCAATATCATGTTTATGCTTGATTTGGGGAATCATTTAGATCAGTGGTCCTTGAAAAAAACTGCAACAGATTTAGAACAAAGCCTTCTTGCAAAAGAGAGCGATGTATTCTTGGTACAGGGCGATACGGTCGTTAGTATCAAGAGTTCCGATGTTCAAATAGGAGATGTCTTGGTCCTATCTCAAGGAAATGAAATTCTGTTTGATGGACAAGTAGTTTCAGGTTTAGGTATGGTCAACGAAAGTTCCTTGACGGGAGAGAGTTTTCCAGTTGAAAAAAGAGAATCTGATTTGGTTTGTGCAAATACAGTATTAGAAACTGGAGAGTTACGTATTCGTGTAACCGATAATCAGATGAACAGCCGGATTTTACAACTGATTGAGTTGATGAAGAAATCTGAAGAAAACAAGAAAACGAAACAACGCTATTTCATCAAAATGGCGGACAAGGTCGTCAAATATAATTTCTTGGGGGCTGGTCTGACTTACCTATTAACAGGTTCTTTTTCTAAGGCTATTTCTTTTCTATTGGTCGATTTCTCCTGCGCTTTGAAAATTTCTACTCCGGTAGCTTATTTGGCAGCTATCAAGGAGGGGTTGAACCGTGAAATGGTGATTAAGGATGGAGATGTTCTGGAGAAATATCTGGAAGTTGATACCTTCTTATTTGATAAGACTGGGACAATCACAACTAGCTATCCTATAGTTGAAAAGGTGTTACCTTTTGGGGACTATAGCGAGGAAGATATTCTCAGAATCAGTGCCTGTCTTGAGGAACACATTTATCATCCTATTGCTAATGCCATTGTCAAGCAAGCTGAGATAGAGGGAATTGAACATGAGGAAATGCATGGGAAACTCCAATATATCGCAAGTAAGGGAATTAAGTCACATATTGATGGCCAACCAGTTGTTATTGGGAATTATGTCTTGATGCAGGATGAGCAGATTCATATTAGTTTGGAACAACATGCTTTGATCGAAGAGTACAAGAATCACTACAATCTCTTATTCTTAGCCTACCAGAATGAATTGATTGGAATGTTCTGCATTCATACTCCTTTGAGAAAAGAAGCTAAGGCAGCCTTGGAGAAACTTAAGAAACAAGGGAAAAAATTGATTCTGGCAACAGGGGACACCTTGGTTAGAACAGAGGAATTAGTCAAAGATTTGCCCTTTGATCAGGTCTATACAGACTTGAAACCTGATGGGAAATTTGAGTTAGTAGAGGAACTGCAGAAAGCAGGTCACACTATTTTGATGGTTGGAGATGGATTGAATGACTCAGCGGCTCTAACCCTATCAGATATCGGTGTGGTGATGAATGAGAGTGCAGATATTTCTAAGCAGATGAGCGATATCTTATTGTTAGATAATCGTTTGGATTTCTTCCAAGAGTTGGATTGGCTATCATCATCTTTGCAAACACTCATCAAGAAGAATATTCAAGATACCGTTGTCGTAAATAGTAGTTTGATTGGCTTTGGCTTATTTAATTGGCTCAGTCCTTCAAATCTCTCTATCTTACATAATCTAACAACCTTGCGCATTGTCCTGCGTAGTCTGTCTATTAAAAATAGATAGATGATAGTTATTAACAGAAAAAAGGAGTTACCTTTCTCGAGGTTAACTCCTTTGTTTATAGATAAATGTTGAATAGTTTAGTAAGTCAATACAAAGTATTTTTTCTTACCACGACGGATAACAGTTAGTTCGTTCTCTAACTTATCTGCGTCGCTCAAGATATAGTCAAGGTCTTGAATGCGGTCGCCGTTTACGTAGATAGCTCCATTTTGGACATCTTCACGAGCTTGGCGTTTTGAGTTAACCACACCAGATGAAACGAGCAGTTCCACGATATTGTGGTTTTCTTCTGCTTGAACTTGGTAGTTTGGCACTCCACGAAGTCCTTGTTTGAGTTCTTTGACAGAAAGGTTTTTGATGTTTCCTGCAAAGAGTTGCTCAGTGATGTTGAGAGCTTCTTTGTAAGCTTCTTCTCCGTGAACAAGAGTGACAACTTCACGAGCCAAGACTTTTTGAGCCAAGCGTTCGTGTGGAGCAGCTTCAAATTGTTTGCGGATGTCTTCAATCTCTTCAAGTGATAAGAAAGTAAAGATTTTCAAGAAGCGAACAGCGTCAGCGTCCATAACATTCATCCAGAATTGGTACATTTCGTATGGAGAAGTCTTTTCAGGATTGAGCCAGACTGCGTTTCCTTCAGATTTACCAAATTTCTTACCAGTTGCATCTGTAATCAATGGAACAGTAATAACGTGACCAGTCTTGTCAGACTTACGACGAAGCAATTCGGTACCAGCTGTCATATTTCCCCACTGGTCAGAACCACCGATTTGTAGCGTTACATTGTGATCTTGGTTAAGAACGAAGAAATCGTAACCTTGCATGATTTGGTAGGCAAACTCAGTGTAAGAAATCCCTGTTTCAATGCGTTTTTTAACAGATTCCTTACTCATCATGTAGTTGACAGTGAAGTATTTTCCGATATCACGGAGGAAGTCAATGAAGCTGATGCTGCCAAACCAGTCGTAGTTGTTGACCATGACAGCTTTATTTTCACCATTTTCAAAGTCAAGAAAACGAGAAAGTTGTCCTTGGATAGACTTGACCCAGCCATCTACTGTGTCTTTTGTTTGGAGACTACGCTCAGCATCTTTGAAGGACGGATCTCCGATGAGACCTGTAGCACCGCCAACGAGCGCATAAGGTTTGTGACCTGCTAGTTGCAAGCGACGACTTGTCAAGATTGCGACAAGGTGGCCTAGGTGAAGGCTGTCAGCAGTTGGATCGTAGCCAGTATAATAAGAAACTTGACCTTCTTCTAGGGCTTTACGCAAAGCTTCTTCATCAGTCGTTTGAAATATCAAACCACGCTCTTTTAGCTCATCAAAAATGTGCATGTGTCTTTTCTCCTTTTTAAAATTATTGTTTCTAACTATTGTATCACAAACTTGGGCAATAGCCTAGCAGAATAGGGAAGAAAGTGGCTATTTTATTGAAAGTTTCCCTTTTATGGTATAATAGATAAAGTGAGGAAATCCATGCAAAATCAATTAAATGAATTAAAAACAAAAATGCTGGAATTTTTCCAGCAAAAACAAAAAAATAAAAAATCAGCTAGACCTGACAAGAAAGGCTCAAGTGCCGAAAAATCTAAATCTCTAGATAGGCCAGCCATTTTTCCAGCTATTTTACTGAGTATAAAAGCTTTATTTAACTTGCTCTTTGTGCTCGGTTTTCTAGGAGGAATGATGGGAGCTGGGATTGCTTTGGGGTACGGAGTGGCCTTGTTTGACAAGGTTCGGGTGCCTCAGACAGAAGAATTGGTACATCAGGTCAAGGACATCTCTTCTATTTCAGAGATTACCTATGCGGATGGAACGGTGATTGCTTCCATAGAGAGTGATTTGTTGCGTACTTCTATCTCATCTGAGCAAATTTCGGAAAATCTGAAGAGGGCTATTATTGCGACGGAAGATGAACACTTTAAAGAACATAAGGGTGTAGTGCCCAAGGCGGTGATTCGTGCGACCTTGGGGAAATTTGTAGGTTTGGGTTCCTCTAGTGGGGGGTCAACCTTGACCCAGCAACTGATTAAACAGCAGGTGGTTGGGGATGCGCCGACCTTGGCTCGTAAGGCGACAGAGATTGTGGATGCTCTTGCCTTGGAACGCGCCATGAATAAAGACGAGATTTTAACGACCTATCTCAATGTGGCTCCCTTTGGCCGAAATAATAAGGGGCAGAATATTGCAGGAGCTCAGCAGGCAGCTGAGGGGATTTTCGGTGTAGATGCCAGCCAGTTGACGGTTCCTCAAGCAGCATTTTTAGCAGGACTTCCACAGAGTCCCATTACCTATTCTCCTTATGAAAATACTGGAGAGTTGAAGAGTGATGAAGACTTAGAAATGGGCTTGAGACGGGCTAAGGCAGTTCTTTACAGTATGTATCGTACAGGTGCCTTAAGCAAAGATGAGTATTCTCAGTATAAGGATTATGATCTTAAACAGGACTTTCTCCCTTCAGCTACAGTCACAGGTGTGTCCCGCGGCTATTTATACTTTACAGCCTTGGCAGAAGCTCAGGAACGTATGTATGACTATCTAGCTCAAAGAGACAATGTCTCCGCTAAGGAGTTGAAAAATGAGGCAACTCAGAAGTTTTATCGCGATTTGGCAGCCAAGGAGATTGAAAATGGTGGTTATAAGATTACTACTACCATAGACCAGAAAATCCATTCTGCTATGCAAAATGCGGTTGCTGACTATGGCTATCTTTTAGATGATGGAACAGGTCGTGTAGAAGTAGGGAATGTCTTGATGGACAACCAAACAGGTGCTATTCTAGGCTTTGTAGGTGGTCGCAATTATCAAGAAAATCAAAACAATCATGCCTTTGATACTAAACGCTCACCAGCTTCTACTACCAAGCCCTTGCTGGCCTACGGTATTGCTATTGACCAGGGCTTGATGGGAAGTGAGACGATTCTGTCTAACTATCCAACAAACTTTGCCAATGGCAACCCGATTATGTATGCTAATAGCAAGGGGACAGGAATGATGACCTTGGGAGAAGCCTTGAACTATTCATGGAATATCCCGGCTTACTGGACCTATCGTATGCTCCGTGAAAAGGGTGTTGATGTCAAGGGTTATATGGAAAAGATGGGCTACGAGATTCCTGAGTACGGTATTGAGAGCCTACCAATGGGGGGTGGTATTGAAGTCACAGTTGCCCAGCATACCAATGGCTATCAGACCTTGGCCAATAACGGAATTTATCATCAGAAACATGTAATTTCTAAAATTGAAGCAGCAGATGGTAGAGTGGTTTATGAGTATCAGGATAAACCGGTTCAAGTCTATTCAAAAGCTACTGCGACAATTATGCAGGGCTTGTTACGAGAAGTTCTATCCTCTCGTGTGACAACAACCTTCAAGACTAACCTGACTTCTTTAAATCCTACTCTGGCTAATGCAGATTGGATTGGGAAGACTGGTACAACCAACCAAGACGAAAATATGTGGCTCATGCTTTCGACACCCAGATTAACCCTAGGTGGCTGGATTGGGCATGATGATAATCATTCATTGTCACGTAGAGCAGGTTATTCTAATAACTCCAATTACATGGCTCATCTGGTAAATGCGATTCAGCAAGCCTCCCCAAGCATTTGGGGGAACGAGCGCTTCGCTTTAGATCCTAGTGTCGTAAAATCCGAAGTCTTGAAATCAACAGGTCAAAAACCAGGGAAGGTTTCTGTTGAAGGAAAAGAGGTAGATGTTACAGGTTCGACTGTTACCAGCTATTGGGCTAATAAGGCAGGGGCGCCAGCGACCAGTTATCGCTTTGCTATTGGTGGAAGTGATGCGGATTATCAGAATGCTTGGTCTAGCATCGTGGGGAGTCTACCAACTCCATCAAGCTCCAGCAGTTCAAGTAGTAGCTCTAGCGACAGTAGCAACTCAAGTGCTACACGACCTTCTTCTTCAAGGACGAGACGATAAGTTCTATGAACTGTGCTAAATGAAGTGGCCAATCAATGGATTGCCACTTTTTTCTTTTTCCCTTTCGTGTTACAATAAAGATATGAATCAGTATCAGAAAAAGATTGTTAAAGGAACCATTTATTCTCTTCTATCCGGCTTAATCTGGGGAATTTGTGGAATTTTAGGAGAATATTTCTTTACTCATTATCAAGTGTCCTCTGGCTGGATTACCTCTATGCGTTTGACACTAGCAGGGAGTCTTGTGCTCATTTGGTCTGCAATGCAATTAAAATCGCAAGTGCTAGATATTTGGCGAGATAAGAAAAATTACCTGCCCTTTTTAGCCTATGCTATTTTGGGGATTTTTTCAGTTCAGTATTTTTTCTATCTCTGTGTAGAATATTCTAATGCTGCGACAGCGACTATTTTACAGTTTATCAGTCCTGTCTTTATCCTCTTTTACAATCGCTTGGTTTATAAAAAACGAGCGTCAAAAAGCGCTATTTTCTATGTTTTGATTGCCATGCTGGGTGTTTGCCTGATGGCGACAAAGGGGGATCTCTCTCAGTTATCCATGACACCGCTAGCACTTGTGACGGGTTTGCTGAGTGCCATGGGGGTCATGTTTAATGTGATCTTGCCCCAACCTTTCGCGAAGCGCTATGGTTTTGTACCCACGGTTGGGTGGGGGATGATTTTGGCCGGTTTATTTAGCAATGTCCTTTCGCCAGTGTATCAGCTTTCCTTCACTCCTGATATTTGGAGTATCTTGATTTGCCTCATTATCGCTTTCTTTGGAACGGCTTTTGCTTTTTTTATTTCCATGAAGGCTGTTTCCTTGGTTTCTCCCTTGGTGGTTTCCGTTATCAGTGCCAGTGAACCTCTCTCTTCTGCCCTTTTGAGTGTTTTGTTTTTAGGATTGGTAGTGGATTGGTCCCTTCTTCTAGCTATGGCCCTGATTATTTTACCCATGATCTTCTTATCGATAGAAGAAGCGAAAGAAAGTGAATAAAAAGTCTTTTCTTAATTCTAAAAGTGTGCTATACTAGAATAGTCAATAAAACACGGGGAGATAGTTGTGAAGAGTGTTTTTAGGTTGTATCGGTAGGGGCTTGCTTTTACCGACAGCACGTTTTATCTCACATCCCTAAAAATCATACCTAAAAACAAACAAAAAGGCTTCAAATTTGAGGCCTTTTTTGGTAGAATAGGTATCATTAAAATGAACTAGGAGGCGCCTATGACTGCCACAAAAATGAATGCACAAGAAATTATCCAATTTATCGCCAATGCTGAAAAGAAAACTAGTGTTAAAGTAACCTTTGAAGGACAACTTGCAACTGCTGTACCAAGCTCTGTTGTCAAACTAGGGAATGTCCTATTTGGAGACTGGAAGGACGTTGCTCCGCTTCTCGATGGTTTGGTAGAAAATCAAGACTATGTTGTTGAGCAAGACGCTCGTAATTCTGCAGTTCCTTTGCTAGACAAACGTGCTATCAACGCTCGTATCGAGCCAGGTGCGATTATCCGTGATCAAGTTGAAATTGGTGACAATGCTGTTATCATGATGGGAGCCGTTATCAATATCGGTGCTGAAATCGGTGCAGGAACCATGATTGACATGGGGGCTATACTTGGTGGCCGTGCTATCGTTGGGAAAAACAGTCACATTGGTGCAGGTGCAGTTTTGGCAGGTGTGATTGAGCCAGCTAGCGCTGAACCAGTCCGTGTCGGAGACAATGTTCTCATCGGTGCCAATGCCGTAGTTATCGAAGGAGTCCAAATCGGTAGTGGTTCAGTTGTCGCAGCAGGAGCTATTGTTACCCAAGATGTCCCAGAAAACGTGGTGGTGGCAGGTGTTCCAGCTCGTATTATCAAAGAGATTGATGCCCAAACCCAACAAAAAACAGCGCTAGAGGATGCGCTTCGTACCTTATAATTGTAAAAGAAAAATAGAGGCGGAACCCTTCTTCCAGCCTCTTTCTGCTATATAGGAGGATAGATAGATGTTAGATTTGATTCAGACTAGACGAGATTTGCACCAGATTCCAGAGATTGGCTTGGAGGAGTTCAAGACTCATGCTTATTTGCTAGATGTGATTGAAAAATTGATTGCGGGCAAGAATTTTGTCCAAGTTCGAACTTGGCGGACAGGTATTTTGGTTTACTTGCAGGGAAGTCAGCCAGAGCGTACCATTGGTTGGAGAACAGATATTGATGGCCTGCCTATCGTCGAACAAACGGGACTTTCTTTCGCTTCTCAGCACCAAGGTCGCATGCATGCTTGTGGCCATGATTTCCACATGACTATTGCCTTGGGCTGTCTAGAGCGTGCCCTTGAGGAGCAACCAAAGAACAATCTGCTCTTTCTGTTTCAACCTGCTGAAGAAAATGAAGCTGGTGGTATGCTCATGTATGAGGATGGTGCTTTTGGAGATTGGTTGCCAGATCAATTTTATGGCCTCCATGTTCGACCAGATTTGAAAGTCGGCCAGATTGCGACCAATACACACACACTCTTTGCAGGGACCTGTGAGGTGAAGATTCGTTTCAAAGGTAAAGGAGGACATGCAGCCTTTCCACATGAAGCTAATGACGCCTTGGTGGCTGCTAGTTACTTTGTGACCCAGGTGCAGTCAGTTGTTAGCCGCAATGTTAACCCAATCGAGGGAGCAGTGGTGACCTTTGGTCTTTTCCAAGCCGGAACAACCAACAATGTTATCACAGACACAGCCTTTTTGCATGGAACCATTCGGGCTTTGACACAGGATATGAGTCTCTTGGTTCAAAAGAGGGTCAAAACAGTTGCAGAAGGAGTTGCAGCTGCCTTTGATATGGAAGTCGAAGTGGAACTCAAACAAGGTGGATACCTACCTGTTGAGAACCATCCAGCCTTGGCGCGTGAATTGATGGACTTCTTTGAAGAGAAAGACGGAATCGAGTTGATTGATATCGAGCCAGCTATGACAGGTGAGGACTTTGGTTATCTTCTTTCAAAGGTTGATGGCGTTATGTTTTGGCTAGGTATCGATAGTCCCTACGCTCTTCATCACCCTCAGATGAGTCCTAAGGAAGAAGCATTAGCTATTGGGGTGGATGCGGTTTCTAGTTTCCTGAAAAAGAAGGCAGTAGAGTAGAGGGCTTGTCTATGAAATCGGAATTACGCAAGCAAGTCTTGCACGAAATGAAGGCTATCCCTCGAGAGCAAAAACAGTTTATAGACCAAGCTTTAACTGAGCGACTTTTACAACACCCCTTTTACCAAGAAGCCAAGGTCATCGCAAGCTACCTCTCTTTTCCTCATGAGTTTCAAACTCAGGAACTGATTGACCAGGCGCTGAGGGACGGCAAGAAGGTTCTGATACCCAAAACTTATCCCAAGGGGCGCATGGACTTTGTAGTCTATAATCCGCAACAACTAGCCAAAACTTCCTTTGGCTTACTGGAACCACAGGGAGATTTGGAAGTGGTGGATGCCTCTCAGATTGATTTGATTCATGTTCCTGGCTTGGCTTTTACGACGGAAGGATATCGGATTGGATACGGTGGAGGTTATTATGATCGCTATCTGAAACATATTACTGGTCATACTTTGAGTACGATATATCCTTGTCAAATTCAGGACTTTAGCCCTGAAAATCATGATATTCCTGTTCAGGAGGTACTGATTGATGAAAGAAATCTTTGATAGGCGTTACCCTGTGACGAGTTTCTTCCTCTTAGTGACGGCCTTGGTATTTATACTAATGTTGGTAACCACAGGAGGAAACTTTTACAGGGCAGATACCCTATTTCGATTTGGAGCCATGTACGGGCCTGCCATTCGCCTCTTTCCTGAGCAGATTTGGCGTCTCTTCTCTGCTATTTTTGTTCATATTGGGTGGGAGCATTTCATTGTTAATATGCTTTCGCTTTATTACCTTGGTAGGCAAGTAGAGGAAATTTTCGGATCCAAGAAGTTTTTCTTTCTCTATCTCTTATCTGGAATGATGGGCAATCTCTTTGTTTTTGTATTTAGTCCCAAATCCTTAGCAGCAGGAGCCTCGACTTCTCTCTATGGGCTATTTGCTGCAATTATTGTTCTTCGCTATGCAACGCGTAATCCTTATATCCAGCAGTTGGGGCAATCCTATCTGACACTTTTTGTGGTTAACATTATTGGAAGTGTTCTGATTCCAGGAATCAGTCTAGCAGGTCATATCGGAGGTGCAGTTGGTGGCGCATTTCTAGCAGTTATCTTTCCAGTTAGAGGAGAAAGACGTATGTATAGCGCTAGTCAAAGACTGGTAGCGTTAGTCTTGTTCGTAGGACTCGCAGTTTTGCTTTTCTACAGGGGAATGGGATTGTAATGACTAATATGTAAACTTGAATAAGAAAAAAGCTACTTAAAAAATGAGTAGCTTTTAATGTGTTTTGGAACCATTCGAAACAACACAGCTCTAAAACTTAGGCGGTTGTGACATCGGGGGAGGTATCGTTTTGGAACCATTCGAAACAACACAGCTCTAAAACCAGATACGTTTGATTGAAATTTGATGTCAAGTTTTGGAACCATTCGAAACAACACAGCTCTAAAACGATAACAATGTCCTCAGCTGTTACCTGAACGTTTTGGAACCATTCGAAACAACACAGCTCTAAAACCTGTTGAACTGGTAGAGAATAGGCAGAAGCGTTTTGGAACCATTCGAAACAACACAGCTCTAAAACGCTCGCTATAAACAGAGCCTGGATTGTTGAGTTTTGGAACCATTCGAAACAACACAGCTCTAAAACCATCATTTTTAATCACTTCATCGGTTGTATGTTTTGGAACCATTCGAAACAACACAGCTCTAAAACTTCAGCAGAAAGCAACGTCACAGCCAAGAAGTTTTGGAACCATTCGAAACAACACAGCTCTAAAACACTTGACAATTCATGATGAAAAGGTTAAAGGTTTTGGAACCATTCGAAACAACACAGCTCTAAAACTATTACAGCGACGGTCAAGGTGCAAGCCCTGTTTTGGAACCATTCGAAACAACACAGCTCTAAAACGGTCTACAAGTAAAGGAGAGATTAGATGATGTTTTGGAACCATTCGAAACAACACAGCTCTAAAACTTCAGTGAATGTAAAGCCTCACCCTGCTGGGTTTTGGAACCATTCGAAACAACACAGCTCTAAAACCATGAGAGTAAGTATTTTCTACTGTTCCTGGTTTTGGAACCATTCGAAACAACACAGCTCTAAAACTTATGGGTGTCTTTATCCCTAAATTTATGAGTTTTGGAACCATTCGAAACAACACAGCTCTAAAACCATCATTTTTAATCACTTCATCGGTTGTATGTTTTGGAACCATTCGAAACAACACAGCTCTAAAACTTCAGTGAATGTAAAGCCTCACCCTGCTGGGTTTTGGAA
>CAJNCY010000011.1 GCA_905221375.1 bacterium | reverse complement strand
ATGGGACTTTTTTTCTACAACAAAATAGGCTCCATAAGATCCATAGGGGATTTACCCACTACAAATATTATAGAGCCATAATAAAGAGCTTTTTTACCTTTAAATATTTCTACACTTTTTATGTTTTTCTTGCATTAATTTTAGAAAGAGAATATAATGTATATAAAATTATTATTTTAACACAGGAGGTTTTCCTATGAGAAAAACACTAACCGGTATGTTGCTAGCCACTTCAGTGCTCGCTATCGTAGCAGTTCAACCAGTGAGCGCTGCAAGTACAGGAACTGGGGTCGCTGCTACAGGTAATCAAGCAACTTCAACAAATAAAGAAGTCCACTATGTGATATTTCAAAATGGTAAAATTGTGGATATTAAAGATCCACTTACAGGATCTGCTGTAACAGATGCATCTATTAAGGATCATCCTGAAATTACGAATTTTAAATATCTTACTAGTGAAGAACGTGATGGTAACATATATCATACATATGCTCCAAAAGAAACATCAAGTAGTACGAATTCTGGTGCTCAAACCAATCCATACCATAGAGATAACAACCAAAACAATGGTCATAGTAATGCTAGTGGAAACAATAATAGCGGAGCAACTAATTCAACTTCTTCAATCAAAGAAGTTCGTTTTGTAGAATATAAACTAAATAGTGACGTTCCAATTGATATTAAAAATTCACGTACAGGTTCTGCAGCATCTGATACAAGTCATCCAGAAATTGAAAACTATACCTATGTTACTGGTAAGCTAAAAGATGGTGTTCTTTACCATGTTTATCGTTCAAATACATCCGGTAATAATACTCAAAATCAAGGAACAACTGCCAATAGTGGTCAATTTAAAGAAGAGGGTGGTAAAGTCTACTATATCAAGGACGGTAAAAAAGTTACTGGATGGCAAAAAATTGACAGTGACTGGTATTATTTCTCTAAAGAAGATGGAATGAAGACAGGTTGGCTGAAAGATGGTTCATGGTATTACTTGGATGAAACTGGTGTGATGAGAACTGGTTGGAAACAAGTTGATGGTAATTGGTATTATTTAAACGATTTAGGTGCCATGCAAACTGGTTGGAAACTTATAAATGGTAGTTGGTACCATCTCGACAGTTTAGGTAAAATGAGTACTAGATGGATAAAAGAAAATGGTACATGGTATTATCTTGATGGCTCAGGTGCTATGCAGACAGGTTGGAAACTTGTAGATGGTAAGTGGTATTATCTTAATAATTCAGGTGCCATGCAAACTGGCTGGTTGAACCAAAGTGGTACATGGTATTATCTTGATGGCTCAGGCGCTATGAAGACAGGCTGGTTCCAAGTAGGTGGTAAATGGTACTATGCTTATAGCTCAGGTGCCCTTGCAGTAAGCACTACAGTTGATGGTTATTACGTAAATGCCAACGGTGAGTGGGTGTAGTTTGAATTTATTTATGTCACTAGGAGATTTTTAGCTTAGTTTTTTATAGCAGATACTTGCTGATATAATACTTATCAAGCTTAAGCTGCAAACATAGAAGACAAGAAAGAACTTCCAAATACTAGTGGAAAAGATAATGTTGTGGTTACACCATTAGGATTCCTTGGATTACTCCTTGGTGCACTTCCATTTGTGAAACGCAAAAACTAATTAGTTGAAGATATAAAAGAGAAGGATTTATGACCTTCTCTTTTTGTGATATGGACTATAGTGAGAGTTCTATTGAAAAGAAGAAAAAAGTGAACAAAACGATGTTTCAGCTTTGTTCACTTTTATGTTATTCTATAAACTTTCAATAGTTCTTCAAACTCAGAGACAGTCATCCCCAGCTGCTGGCTGGCAACCTCGGAAGTCAAAAGACCTTGATGGACTAGATTTAGTAGCATAGACAAACTTCCTTCAACTTTCCCGCGCTCTAAGCCTTGTTCAATACCCTCTGCACGACCACGCTCTAAACCTTTCTCCTCAGCTTGCTCCAAGGCATAGTTCTGTGCCAACAATGCCTGTTCTTCTCGCATACGTAGTTGACTAAACATTTTCCTGTCCTCCTCGGACCAGCTCTTGTAGTCCAGCAGTTGATCTACTTGGCTGATGGCTCGCTCGGGTTGCTGAGTAAAGGGTTTATTCCCGAAAAACTCCAACCACGGCTTGCGAACCTTATCTTTGCTGGTTTCTCTGTATTTTTTAGTTCTTATTTGTGATGTTCTTTCAATAGTTCTTCAAATTCAGAGACAGTCATACCTAATTGCTCACTCGCAACCTCAGCGGTTAAAAGATGTTGGCGTACTAAATCTAGAAAGGTAAAGATTTTCCCACGCTCTAAGCCTTTTTCCTCCGCTTGTTCCAAGGCATAGTCATGCGCTAATAAGGCTTGTTCTTCACGCATACGTAGTTGACTAAACATTTTCCTGTCCTCCTCGGACCAGCTCTTGTAGTCCAGCAGTTGATCTGCTTGGCTGATGGCTCGCTCGGGTTGCTGAGTAAAGGGTTTATTCCCGAAAAACTCCAACCACGGCTTGCGAACCTTGTCTTTGCTGGTTTCTCTGTATTTTTTAGTTCTTATTTGTGATGCTCTTTCAATAGTTCTTCAAACTCAGCGACGGTCATACCTAATTGTTCACTCGCAAATTCGGAAGTTAAAACATGTTGACGAACCATGTCTAAGAAGGCAAAAAGTTTTCCACGTTCTAAACCCTGTTCAAGACCCTCAGATCGTCCTTGTTCAATCCCTTCAGCACGACCGCGTTCAAGACCACGCTCTAAACCTTTCTCCTCAGCTTGTTCCAAGGCATAGTCCTGTGCTAACAAGGCTTGTTCTTCGCGCATACGTAGTTGGCTAAACATCTTCCTGTCCTCCTCGGACCAGCTCTTGTAGTCCAGCAGTTGATCTGCTTGACTGATGGCTCGCTCGGGTTCTTGGGTAAAAGGTTTATTCCCAAAAAACTCCAACCATGGCTTGCGAACCTCGTCTTTGCTGGTTTCTCTATATTTTTTTAGTTCCAAGAATGCCATCTTGACTAGATGGTTTTCCTGTCCATTGTTTGTGATGGTTAAGACTTCACCTGTCGTGTCCTCTCGCATACTAAAGCTATGAAAAGCTTGATCATCTTGGAAGTAGTTACTATCTACAATTGCGATAGCGTATACTGGTGCGATGTGTTTGTAACTTTGATGAGTATTGCCCTCTTGCTGGCGAATTTTTTCTAGGTTTTGATTGACCTGACTACATAGATAAGCCCACAAACGATTAATGAAAAAATTCTGATGATGGACTTGTATTTCGATGATAACTTGTGTGCCGTTGTCCAACTCCGCCAAGACATCTATGCTAGTATAGAAATCCTGGGCCGAGTACGGCATGGGAGGCAAGATATGAATATTGCTTCCCTCCAAAATGGTCACATTTTTTGCGGGCAAGTCTAGCATATCGCGGATAAATTGACAAGTGATCTCTGGATTGCTAAAGATTTTCTTAGCTACCAAGTCATTAGTCGGGCTGATGCCCGGATGACGTAAAGTCATATTTCTTCTCCTTTCATTATAGCACATTTTTAAATCTAGGTTTACTAGATTCTCTGGCTCTATCTATTTATTCGGAAAAAGTTTGAAAAATACTTGCTCTAGCTCTTTCCAATGGTATTTTTCCCTGCTTTCCTTTATAATGGGTGTATGGATAAGAAAAAATTATTATTGATTGATGGGTCTTCTGTTGCTTTTCGGGCGTTTTTTGCACTCTATCAGCAGTTGGACCGTTTTAAGAATGCGGCTGGTTTGCATACCAATGCGATTTATGGCTTTCAGTTGATGTTGAGCCATTTGTTGGAGCGGGTTGAGCCTAGTCATATTTTGGTGGCTTTTGATGCGGGAAAGACGACCTTCCGTACAGAGATGTATGCGGACTATAAGGGCGGCCGGACTAAGACTCCTGATGAGTTTCGTGAGCAATTTCCTTTCATTCGTGAGTTGCTGGATCATATGGGGATTCGTCACTATGAGTTGGCTCAGTATGAGGCGGATGACATTATTGGGACACTAGATAAACTAGCAGAGCAGGATGGTTTTGATATTACCATTGTTAGTGGAGACAAGGATTTGATTCAACTGACGGATGAGCATACGGTGGTTGAGATTTCCAAGAAAGGTGTGGCTGAGTTTGAGGCTTTTACGCCGGACTATCTCATGGAAAAGATGGGGCTCACACCGACTCAGTTTATCGATCTCAAGGCGCTCATGGGTGATAAGTCGGATAATATCCCTGGGGTGACCAAAATTGGTGAAAAGACGGGTATCAAGCTCTTGCTGGAGCATGGCTCACTCGAGGGGATTTATGAGAATATCGATGGGATGAAGGCTTCTAAGATGAAGGAAAATCTCATCAATGATAAGGAACAGGCCTTTTTGTCGAAAACACTGGCGACCATTGATACCAAGGCACCGATTGAGATTGGTTTGGAGGATTTGGTCTATAGTGGTCCAGATGTGGAAAATCTTGGGAAATTCTACGATGAGATGGGCTTCAAACAGCTCAAGCAGGCTTTAAATGTATCGTCAGCTGATGTGGCTGAGAGCTTGGACTTTACTATCGTTGACCAAATCAGTCAAAATATGCTGAGTGAAGAATCTATCTTCCATTTTGAGCTTTTTGGTGAGAATTACCATACGGATGATTTGGTTGGATTTGTCTGGTCTTGTGGGGAAAAGCTCTATGCTACAGACAAGCTTGAGCTTTTGCAAGAGCCTATTTTTAAGGATTTTCTAGAAAAAACACCTTTGAGAGTTTATGACTTTAAGAAAGCTAAAGTTCTCTTGCATCGTTTGGGTGTGGATTTGCAGGCGCCTGCTTTTGACAGCCGTTTGGCTAAATACCTCCTTTCGACTGTGGAGAACAATGAAATTGCGACCATCGCTAGTCTTTATGGTCAGACTTATTTGGTTGATGATGAGACTTTCTATGGTAAGGGAGTCAAGAAGGCCATTCCTGAACGTGAGAAATTCTTGGAACACTTGGCTCGTAAGATTGCAGTTTTGGTTGAAACAGAGCCTGTTTTACTTGAAAAACTCAGTGAAAATGGACAATTAGAGCTTCTTTATGATATAGAGCAACCTCTAGCCTTTGTCCTTGCCAAGATGGAAATTGCAGGGATTACGGTTAAGAAAGAGACTTTGTGTGAGATGCAGGCTGAAAATGAGCTTGTCATTGAAAAACTGACTCAGGAGATTTACGAACTGGCTGGTGAGGAGTTTAATATCAACTCGCCTAAGCAGTTGGGCGTGCTTCTCTTTGAAAAATTGGGGCTACCTCTAGAATACACTAAGAAAACTAAGACTGGATACTCGACAGCAGTGGATGTTTTGGAGCGTCTGGCTCCGATTGCTCCGATTGTTAAGAAAATTCTTGACTACCGTCAGATTGCTAAGATTCAATCTACTTATGTAATTGGCTTGCAGGACTGGATTTTGGCTGATGGCAAGATTCATACTCGCTATGTTCAGGATTTGACCCAGACTGGGCGTCTGTCTAGTGTTGATCCAAACTTGCAAAATATTCCTGTGCGTTTGGAGCAGGGCCGTCTCATTCGTAAGGCTTTTGTGCCTGAGTGGGAGGATAGTGTCCTTCTCAGCTCGGACTATTCACAGATTGAATTGCGTGTTTTGGCGCACATCTCTAAAGACGAGCACTTGATTAAAGCCTTTCAAGAGGGAGCAGATATCCATACTTCGACAGCCATGCGTGTCTTTGGAATTGAGCGTCCCGAGGATGTGACTGCAAATGACCGTCGTAATGCCAAGGCGGTTAACTTTGGAGTGGTTTACGGGATTTCAGACTTTGGCTTGTCTAATAATCTGGGCATCAGCCGTAAGGAGGCCAAAGCCTACATTGATACCTACTTTGAACGCTTCCCAGGTATTAAAAACTACATGGATGAAGTGGTGCGTGAGGCGCGTGATAAGGGCTATGTAGAGACCCTCTTTAAACGTCGTCGTGAGTTGCCAGATATCAATTCGCGTAACTTCAACATTCGTGGTTTTGCGGAGAGAACTGCTATTAACTCCCCTATCCAGGGGTCGGCGGCAGATATTCTCAAGATTGCTATGATTCAGCTGGACAAAGCCTTGGTTGCAGGTGGTTATCAGACTAAGATGCTGTTGCAAGTGCACGATGAAATCGTCCTTGAAGTTCCTAAATTTGAATTGGCAGAGATGAAAAAATTGGTCAAACAAACTATGGAAGAAGCCATTCAACTCAGTGTTCCCCTTATCGCAGATGAGAATGAAGGGGCAACCTGGTACGAGGCTAAATAAAAAGGGGGCTAGTCCTCCTTTTTTGTAGTAGAATTATGCAAGCCTTTTCAAAATATGCTATACTGATGAAAAAGGAGGATTTCTATGAGTCAAGAATTTATCAATCCAAGTGATGGCGTGATTCGTCAGTATCTCACAACGAGTAAAACTCTTGCTGTGGTGGGCCTGTCTGACCGTGAAGAAACAACTAGCAATCGAGTGACCAAGGAAATGCAGGCTCGGGGTTATAAAATCATCCCAGTCAATCCCAAGGCGGCAGGTGGCGAAATCTTGGGTGAAAAGGCCTATGCTAGCCTAGCAGAGATTCCTTTTCCTGTAGATATTGTCAATGTTTACCGTCGCAACGAGTTTCTGCCTGATGTGGCGCGTGATTTTCTCAAGGCTGATGCCAAGATTTTTTGGGCACAGCTAGGACTTGAAAGTCTAGAAGCGGAAGAAATCTTGCGTGCTGGTGGATGTGATGATATCGTGATGAATCGTTGCATCAAGAGAGAACATACACGCTTGATTGAGGAAGCATAATAAAAAGGTAGCTGGTGGGCTACCTTTTTATTATACTAAATGAAAATTAAAGAGCAAACTAGGAAACTAGCCGCAGGTTGCTCAAAATACCGTTTTTGAGGTTGCAGATAGAACTGACGAAGTCAGCTCAAAACACAGTTTTGAGGTTGTAGATAAGACTGACGAAGTCAGTCACATATATACAGCAAGGCGACGTTGACGTGGTTTGAAGAGATTTTCGAAGAGTATTAGAAAATGCCGATAAGGGTCTGCATACCAAGACTAGTGAGGATGATGGCAATCCAGCAAATAGCTCCGAGAACAATGGATTTTCCACTGGATTTGACCATAGCTACTAAATTGGTTTTGAGACCGATAGCACTCATGGCCATGATAATAAGGAATTTAGAGAGTTGTTTGAGTGGGGTAAAGAAACTACTGGACACACCGAGAGAGGTCAGTAGGGTGGTTAGGAGCGATGCGAAGATAAAGTAAAGGATAAAAAGTGGGAAGACTTTTTTCAGTTGTAAGCCTTGCTTATTTTTTTGCTCGCGGCTTTGCCAGTAGGAGAGAAAGAGAGTGATGGGGATAATAGCTAGAGTACGTGTGAGTTTGACAATGGTTGCGGATTCGAGGGTATTAGTTTGGTAGAGACTGTCCCAGGCGCTGGCGGTAGCCGTTACAGAGGAAGTATCATTGACCGCAGTTCCTGCAAAGAGGGCGAAGCCTTCATTGGATAGATGAAGCCAGGTACCTAGGGTTGGAAAGATGAGCGCAGCCAAGACATTGAAGAAAAAGATAACGGAGATGGCTTGGGCTACTTCCTTTTCCTTGGCATGGATAACAGGTGCTGTCGCTGCAATGGCCGAACCACCGCAGATCGAAGATCCTACTCCAATTAAGGTAGCCAATTTTGTATCCAGTGCAAAGAAGCGCTGGAAGAGGTAGGCAACAATCAAGGCTATTGAGATAGTGGACAGGATGACAGGGAGCGAAGATTGCCCAACTGCGAAGACTTGCGAGATATTGAGACCAAAACCAAGCAAGATAACAGCATACTGGAGCAATTTCTTGGAACTAAAGGTCAATCCAGCATCCAGTTGTTTATAGGACGAAAGAAAGGGATGGAGAAGCATGCCTATGAAAATTGCAAAGACAGGCGCGCCAATAACAGGGAAGAATCCTCCTAAGTACCAAGATAGGATGGAAATGAGAAGGCAGGCCAAGATGCCTGCTCCATTTTTTGATAGAAATGACATAAAAACCTCCAAATAGAATCTGTTACCATTATAGACCTGTAAAGAGGAAAAGTAAAATAGAAAGTGGAAAGCTATTCTATCATGTATTTTTGCGGTCGGGGGGCTTTTGTAGTATAATAGAGATACGTTTTGAAAGTAGGAGGTATCTATGGACTTAACTAAACGCTTTAATAAACAGTTAGATAAGATTCAAGTTTCGTTGATTCGTCAGTTTGATCAGGCTATTTCGGAGATTCCTGGGGTCTTGCGTTTGACCTTGGGGGAACCTGATTTTACAACGCCAGATCATGTCAAGGAGGCGGCTAAGCGGGCGATTGATCAGAACCAATCCTACTATACAGGGATGAGTGGCCTGCTGACCTTACGTCAGGCAGCCAGTGATTTTGTTAAGGAAAAGTACCAACTGGACTATGCTCCTGAAAATGAAATCTTGGTTACTATCGGGGCGACAGAGGCCTTATCTGCTACTTTGACGGCTATTTTGGAAGAGGGAGACAAGGTGCTCTTGCCAGCTCCTGCCTATCCAGGTTATGAACCGATTGTCAATCTAGTTGGGGCAGAGGTTGTCGAGATTGATACGACTGAAAATGGGTTTGTCTTGACTCCTGAGATGTTGGAAAAGGCTATTTTGGAGCAGGGAGACAAGCTCAAGGCGGTTATTCTCAACTATCCGGCTAATCCGACAGGAATTACCTATAGTCGGGAGCAGTTGGAAGCCTTGGCGGCTGTTTTACGCAAGTACGAGATTTTCGTTGTCTGTGATGAGGTTTACTCAGAATTGACCTATACAGGCGAAGCCCATGTGTCTCTAGGAACTATGTTGAGAGATCAGGCTATCATTATCAATGGTTTGTCTAAATCGCATGCTATGACAGGTTGGCGTTTGGGGCTGATTTTCGCTCCTGCGGCCTTTACAGCCCAGTTAATCAAGAGTCACCAGTACTTGGTCACTGCCGCAAATACCATGGCGCAACATGCTGCGGTAGAAGCCTTGACGGCTGGTAAAAATGATGCGGAGCCTATGAAGAAGGAATACATCCAGCGTCGTGATTATATTATTGAGAAAATGACTGCTCTTGGATTTGAGATTATCAAACCAGACGGTGCCTTTTATATCTTTGCTAAGATTCCAGCAGGCTACAATCAAGATTCTTTTGCCTTTCTGAAGGATTTTGCTCAGAAGAAGGCTGTTGCCTTTATCCCTGGCGCTGCCTTTGGGCGTTATGGGGAAGGCTATGTTCGCCTGTCTTATGCAGCTAGCATGGAGACGATCAAAGAAGCCATGAAACGACTTGAGGAGTATATGAGAGAAGCATGATTCAGTCTATCACGAGTCAAGGCTTGGTGCTCTACAATCGTAACTTTCGTGAGGATGATAAGCTAGTCAAGATTTTTACGGAGCAGGCTGGCAAGCGCATGTTTTTCGTCAAACATGCTGGCCAGTCCAAACTGGCGCCTGTTATTCAACCCTTGGTGCTGGCACGATTTCTCTTGCGAATCAATGATGATGGGCTCAGCTACATCGAGGACTATCATGAGGTCATGACCTTTCCCAAGATTAATAGTGATCTCTTTGTCATGGCCTATGCGACCTACGTAGCAGCTCTTGCAGATGCGAGTTTGCAGGACAATCAGCAGGATGCTCCCTTGTTTGCTTTTTTGCAAAAGACTTTGGAGTTGATGGAAGCTGGTTTGGATTATCAGGTTTTGACCAATATTTTTGAAATCCAAATCTTGATCCGATTTGGAATCAGTCTCAATTTTAATGAGTGTGTCTTTTGCCATCGGGCTGGTCAGGCTTTTGACTTTTCTTTCAAATATGGAGCCTGCCTTTGTCCAGACCATTATCATGAGGATGAGAGACGATGTCATCTAAATCCTAACATCCCTTATCTGCTCAATCAATTTCAAGCCATTGATTTTGAGACCTTGGAGACCATTTCGCTCAAGTCTGAAATCAAGCAAGACTTACGACAATTTATGGATCAGCTCTACGAAGAATACGTGGGGATTCACCTAAAATCAAAGAAATTTATTGATTCCCTAGCAGACTGGGGTCAATTACTAAAAGAGGAAAAGAAATGAAAAAAATCGCAGTAGATGCCATGGGGGGCGATTACGCACCTCAGGCCATCGTTGAGGGTGTCAATCAAGCCCTGGCTGACTTTTCAGATATTGAGGTTCAACTCTACGGAGATGAAAGCAAAATCAAGCAATATCTGACAGCGACAGAGCGCGTTAGCATTATCCATACGGATGAAAAGATTGATTCAGACGATGAACCTACGAGAGCTATTCGGAAGAAGAAAAATGCCAGTATGGTATTGGCAGCTAAGGCTGTCAAAGAGGGAGAAGCAGACGCTGTTCTCTCAGCTGGGAATACAGGTGCCTTACTAGCAACTGGATTCTTCATTGTGGGTCGTATTAAAAACATCGATCGACCTGGGCTTATGTCGACCTTGCCGACTGTAGATGGGAAGGGTTTTGATATGCTGGATCTCGGTGCCAATGCGGAAAATACAGCCCAGCACCTCCATCAATACGCGGTTCTAGGTTCCTTCTATGCTAAAAATGTCCGTGGTATTGCGCAACCACGTGTTGGTTTGCTCAATAATGGAACAGAGAGTAGTAAGGGTGACCCGCTTCGCAAGGAAACTTATGAATTACTAGCAGCTGATGAAAGTTTGAACTTTATCGGAAACGTGGAAGCGCGTGATTTGATGAATGGTGTTGCAGATGTTGTTGTGGCAGATGGTTTCACGGGAAACGCTGTGCTCAAGTCCATTGAAGGGACAGCCCTGGGAATTATGGGCTTGCTCAAGACTGCTATTACAGGTGGTGGTCTTCGAGCGAAACTAGGTGCCCTCCTTCTCAAGGACAGCCTCAGAGGTTTGAAAAAACAGCTCAACTACTCAGATGTTGGTGGAGCGGTCTTGTTTGGTGTCAAGGCACCTGTTGTCAAGACTCATGGCTCAAGCGATGCCAAGGCTGTTTATAGTACGATTCGCCAGATCCGTACTATGCTAGAAACAGACGTAGTTGCTCAGACTGCGCGTGAATTTTCAGGAGAATAAAAGAGATGACAGAAAAAGAAATTTTTGACCGTATTGTGACCATTATCCAAGAGCGACAGGGAGAGGACTTTGTCGTGACAGAATCCTTGAGTTTGAAAGACGATTTGGATGCGGACTCAGTTGACTTGATGGAGTTTATCTTGACACTGGAAGATGAATTTAATATCGAAATCAGTGATGAGGAAATTGACCAACTCCAAAGTGTAGGAGATGTGGTAGAAGTCGTCAAAAGTAAAGAATAGCAAGAAGCAACATGCAAGTCGTGTTGCTTTTTTATTGTCAGGGAAAATAAAAAATTTAGAACTTTTAGTGGGAATTACGAATAGATAGATAAGGAAGAAAAAGAGGAGTATTTATGTATGTGACTGGTTTTTATCCGTGATTTATTAAGTTATTTTTTAAATAAAATTTAATTTCGTTGTTTATTTTCGAATAAATAAGTGAGAGGAAAAGGAAGGAGATTAGAAATGATTATTTCAGTTATTTATCTAATCTGGCTATTTAAGTGGCTTAGAGGCTAAACATTAAAGATATAACAAAACATAAAAATTGAGGAGAAAAAAGATGACAAATTTTGACAAAATGGAACAGAACTTTGTAGCTCTTACAGAAGAAGAGTTGGTGAATGTGGATGGAGGATTCTTTGGTCCTGTATTGTTTACTATTTGGGGAACAAAAGTATTAGTCGGCCATGCTCTATCAGCAGGTGTAGCAGTAGGTTTTGCTGCTCTAGCTGCTAATTAATAGATGAAGGAGATAGATAATGAATTATAACTTTGAAAATATGAAATCAGATGAATTGGAAAAAATTTCAGGTGGCTCTGTAGTAGGTGCTCTTGCGTTAGCATGGGGTGTAACCAAGGCGGTTGGAATCATTGGTGGTACAGCTGTTTCTGTTTACGTTGCAGGAAAAAGCGTTAAAGCAATAGGCGATTGGGGACTTTCAAGATTGCGATAATTTTTAAATACTTATGAGGTGGTGCAATGAGAAATGAAATAACTAGAGTAATAAAAATTGTTTTATTGTTTGTATCTATGGCTATCATGAATTTGATGTTACTTGGAATATTAGCTATGCTTGGTTTTTCTTTGACGGGCAGTGTGACTAGCTACCTAGTGCCACCTTTATTTTCTACTCTTGTGTTGTTATTTATTAACAAGATAATAACAAGATTAGACAGACAGAAGGAAAAATAAGAGTTATTTTAGAAACTAGGATATTACTATCGGTAAAATAGAAGCTTGCTATGAAAAGATTTTTATTAGGTTTTGCCTTAACAGCCTACAGTATATTATTAATTTATTTTCTATTTAATTTAGAAAAGGTATCGTTTGAGAGTTGTATTTTGTTAGTGGCATTGACATACCATATTAATAAAAAAGAAACATTTAAACCCAAAGTGAATTATACTAATAATATTTTAGGAAGTGATTATCAGTTTGCAGCAATGACAGAAAAAGAACGATAATCAATGAAAACAAGAACAGAGTAAAGAGTCTCGTAAAAGGTATATTATCTGATGTAGGTCTAGTTGCATGGGGTTACTCTATCTAAGATAAAACACTTTGGAGAAATCATAAATTTTCAAATAAAATTCAATTTAGTTGTACATTTTCGAATTGTTTTTCGAATAGATAAGTAAGAGGAAAAGGAAAGGAGTTTGCTTCATGTATCTACCAATTTTCTATTCATGGTACATTAAATTATTTTTTAAATAAATTTAATTTAGTTGTACATTTTCGAATTATTTTTCGAATAGATAAGTAAGAGAAAAAGGAAAGGAGTTTGCTTCATGTATCTACCAATTTTCTATTCATGGTACATTAAATTATTTTTCAAATAAATTTAATTTAGTTGTACATTTTCGAAATTTTTTTCGAATAGATAAGTAAGAGGAAAAGGAAGGAGACTACGCGATGTATTTACCAATCTTATTGCCATGGTTTATCAAATGGTATTTAAAATAAATGAAATCTACCTGTTCATTTTAAATCACTTCTCAAATAGATAAGTGAGACGAAAAGGAATTCAGTAATTTATCTATTCTGGTTTTTAAATGGTTTAAGAGCCAGAAATCGTAAACTAAAAAATAGAAATAAAGGAGAAAAAAGATGACAAATTTTGACAAAATGGAACAGAACTTTGTAGCTCTTACAGAAGAAGAGTTGGTGAATGTAGATGGAGGAATTGCACCAATTATTATTGGTGGTGTAGTTATTGGTTGGAAATTAATTGGAGGTGTAGCTGCGCTTGCTACAGTTTCAGCAGGTGCGGGTATAGCTGCAGGATATTATGCTAATCGACCATAATTTTGTAGATATATATGAAATTTGTTAAATTAATGTTGAAGATTTGGCCTGAGCTTATGGTATTACTTAGTTCAATATCTTATACAATTATCAGGTTGGTAGCTGATGTGAATAAGCTACCCTTACCTACATGGTTTGATGATTTTAATATACCAACAATTTCATTGTTTTTAATGGTATTCATTTTATTATATAGAAGTAAAGGAGAAAAGAATGGATAAATTTCAAGTAGTTGATGAGAAAGATTTGCAAGTAATTGAAGGAGGAATTGAACCTATTTCGATTATATTTGGCCTAAGTGCTATTGCATTTGGCGCATTTGGGGCTGGTTACACATTTGGTTCAGATTTGGCTCGTCGTGGGCGTTAGATAATGAATAATCGCAACCTTAATCTCAATACATTGTTACCTAAACTAGCCACGATATTTCCTTTGTTGGGAATAACTCTTAATGTCGCGCTTCATGTGATTCGTACAGGTTCGTTAGTATCCTTTAATTGGCAATGGACTTTGGTTGGTTTGTTTTTCGCAGGATATTTTGGTATTTTTCGCAAAGATTTGTCAAAAAATAATCAAAACTATAAATGAAGAACATGAATCAAAAGGATTTTGTGTATGTGAATGGTAGCGTTTTTCCGCCACTCTTGTCAGGCAAATAGGAGTCTTCTATGAAAACATTTTTATTAGGTTTTGCTGAGGGTTATTTTACCGTATCGCTCATAATCTACATCGCAACGTATTTGATTTTGAAAAATTCAATCAATACTCTATTTTATCCAGAAATTTACCCTGTTTTATTTGGGCTCTTTTATCTAGGATATAAGGCCAATAAAAAGCAAGTAGAGTGAGCAGTTAAGAATGACTTGTTAGTCTTCGCTGAAAATGGTTAGGAATGCATCACATTGGAGTTTAAAAGGAGTAACTATGAATCGTAATTTAGAACGGTGTTATCTATTCTGACTAGGAATAGATCATACCAGAGGCGGCTTAGAAATAGCAGGGATATTAGAAATTGAAGTAACTTTTAATAGGATGTCGTAAATGTTACTATCAATGATTTATTTGCCCCAAGCTTGCCTAGGGTGTCAGTAAAAAATCAATTTCCTTTCATACCATATTTTTAGTAGGTAGGACGTTTGTTCTGCCTATTTTTTTGCCAAAAAGTGTAGTTGCGGTGTTTATTTTGAGTTTTACATATATTTTTGATAAAATAGGTGTAGAAATTAGGAGAGTTGAAGAAAAGGAATGAAGAAGGTTTTAAGTTATCTTTTAGTATTTGTTTTTCTATTTTTGATGAATATTTTCATCTTTAAGATACTAGCAACTCTGGGATTTCAGCTGACAATGAGTGAAAAGAGTTATATTGTACCACCGCTGTTTTCGATTATCGTTTTGTACATGATTGACAAAAGAATTAGGAAGAAAAAGAAATAAATATATATTTTAGGTAGAACGTTTGTTCTGCCTATTTTTTTATCCAAAAAGTGCAGTTGGGAGGGAGATAGGCGCATTTGGGGAGGAAGTCCAGTTTTTGTTTGGGGATTGGGGTAAGATAGTTGTTATCAGATGAGTTTAGGAAAAGGAGATGAATATGAAATTTGGGAAACGTCACTATCGTCCGCAGGTGGATCAGATGGACTGCGGTGTAGCTTCATTAGCCATGGTTTTTGGCTACTATGGTAGCTATTATTCTTTGGCTCACTTGCGAGAATTGGCCAAGACGACCATGGATGGGACGACGGCTTTGGGCTTGGTCAAGGTGGCAGAGGAAATTGGCTTTGAGACACGAGCTATCAAGGCGGATATGACGCTTTTTGATTTGCCCGATTTGACTTTTCCTTTTGTTGCCCATGTGCTTAAGGAAGGAAAATTGCTCCACTACTATGTGGTGACTGGACAGGATAAGGATAGCATTCATATTGCCGATCCAGATCCTGGGGTGAAATTGACCAAACTACCACGTGAGCGTTTTGCGGAAGAATGGACAGGAGTGACTCTTTTTATGGCACCGAGTCCAGACTACAAGCCTCATAAGGATCAAAAGAATGGCCTGCTCTCTTTTATCCCTATATTAGTGAAGCAGCGTGGCTTGATTGCCAATATTGTTTTGGCAACACTCTTGGTAACCTTGATTAACATTGTGGGTTCTTATTATCTGCAGTCTATCATTGATACCTATGTGCCAGATCAGATGCGTTCGACGTTGGGGATTATTTCTATTGGGTTGGTCATCGTCTATATTCTCCAGCAGATCTTGTCTTACGCTCAGGAGTATCTCTTACTTGTTTTGGGGCAACGCCTGTCGATTGACGTGATTTTGTCCTATATCAAGCATGTTTTTTACCTGCCTATGTCCTTCTTTGCGACACGCAGGACAGGGGAAATCGTGTCTCGTTTTACAGATGCTAACAGTATCATCGATGCGCTAGCTTCGACCATTCTTTCGATTTTCCTAGATGTGTCAACTGTTGTCATTATTTCTCTTGTTTTATTTTCACAAAATACCAATCTCTTTTTCATGACCTTATTGGCACTTCCTATCTACACAGTGATTATCTTTGCCTTTATGAAGCCGTTTGAAAAGATGAATCGGGATACCATGGAAGCCAATGCGGTTTTATCTTCTTCTATCATTGAGGACATCAACGGTATTGAGACTATTAAGTCCTTGACCAGTGAGAGTCAGCGTTACCAAAAAATTGACAAGGAATTTGTGGATTATCTGAAAAAATCCTTTACCTATAGTAGGGCAGAGAGTCAGCAAAAGGCTCTGAAAAAAGTTGCCCATCTCTTGCTCAATGTCGGCATTCTCTGGATGGGGGCTGTTCTTGTCATGGATGGCAAGATGAGTTTGGGGCAGTTGATTACCTATAATACCTTGCTTGTTTACTTTACAAATCCTTTGGAAAATATCATCAATCTGCAAACCAAACTTCAGACAGCGCAGGTCGCCAATAACCGTCTAAATGAGGTTTATCTAGTAGCTTCTGAGTTTGAGGAGAAGAAAACAGTTGAGGATCTGAGCTTGATGAAGGGAGAGATGACTTTCAAGCAGGTTTCCTACAAGTATGGCTATGGTCGAGATGTCTTGTCGGATATCAATTTGACGATTCCCCAAGGTTCTAAAGTAGCTTTTGTGGGGATTTCAGGGTCAGGTAAGACGACCTTGGCCAAGATGATGGTTAATTTTTACGATCCAAGTCAGGGAGAGATTAGTCTGGGTGGTGTCAATCTCAATCAGATTGATAAAAAGGCTCTGCGTCAGTATATCAACTATCTGCCTCAACAGCCCTATGTCTTTAACGGAACGATTTTGGAGAATCTTCTTTTGGGAGCCAAGGAGGGGACGACTCAAGAGGATATCTTACGGGCGGTCGAATTGGCAGAGATTCGGGAGGATATCGAGCGCATGCCATTGAATTATCAGACAGAATTGACTTCGGATGGGGCAGGAATCTCAGGTGGTCAACGTCAGAGAATTGCTCTGGCGCGTGCTCTCTTGACAGATGCGCCGGTCTTGATTTTGGATGAGGCGACCAGCAGTTTGGATATTTTGACAGAGAAGCGGATTGTAGATAATCTCATGGCTTTAGACAAGACCTTGATTTTCATTGCTCACCGCTTGACCATTGCTGAGCGGACAGAGAAGGTTGTTGTCTTGGATCAGGGCAAGATTGTTGAAGAAGGAAAGCATGCTGATTTGCTTGCACAGGGTGGCTTTTACGCCCATTTGGTGAATAGCTAGAAAGAGGAGAGGATGAAACCAGAATTTTTAGAAAGTGCGGAGTTTTATAATCGTCGTTACCATAATTTTTCCAGTCGGGTGATTGTTCCCATGTCCCTTCTGCTCGTATTTTTGCTTGGCTTTGCAACTTTGGCAGAGAAGGAGATGAGTTTGTCAACTAGAGCTACTGTTGAGCCTAGTCGGATCATTGCCAATATCCAGTCAACTAGCAACAATCGCATTCTTGTTAATCATTTGGAAGAAAATAAGCTAGTTAAAAAGGGAGAACTGTTGGTTCAATACCAAGAAGGAGCAGAAGGTGTTCAAGCGGAGTCTTATGCCAGTCAGTTGGACATGCTAAAGGACCAAAAAAAGCAATTGGAGTATTTGCAAAAGAGCCTGCAAGAAGGGGAGAACCACTTTCCAGAGGAGGATAAATTTGGCTACCAAGCCACCTTTCGCGACTACCTCAGCCAAGCGGCTAGTCTTAGGGCTAGTACATCGCAACAAAACGAGACCATCGCGTCCCAGAATGCAGCATCTAGCCAAACCCAAGCCGAAATCGGCAACCTCATCAGCCAAACAGAGGCTAAAATTCGCGATTACCAGACAGCTAAATCAGCTATTGAAACAGGTGCTTCCTTGGCCAGTCAGAATCTAGCCTACTCTCTCTACCAGTCCTACAAGTCTCAGGGGGAGGAAAATCCGCAAGCTAAGGCTCAGGCAGTGGCGCAGGTTGAAGCGCAGCTTTCTCAGTTAGAATCTAGTCTTGCTACTTACCGTGTCCAGTATGCAGGTTCAGGTACCCAGCAAGCCTATGCGTCAGGCTTAAGCAGTCAATTGGAATCTCTTAAATCACAACACTTGGCTAAGGTTGGTCAGGAATTGACTCTTCTAGACCAGAAAATCTTGGAGGTGGATTCAGGTAAGAAGGTACAGGGAAATCTTTTAGACAAGGGTAAAATTACGGCGAGTGAGGATGGGGTGCTTCACCTTAATCCTGAGACCAGTGATTCTACCATGATCGCAGAAGGAACCCTGCTAGCCCAACTATATCCGTCCTTGGAAAAAGAAGGAAAAACCAAACTCACAGCCTATCTTAGTTCAAAAGATGTAGCAAGAGTCAAGGTCGGTGATTCTGTTCGCTATACTACGACTCATGAAGCGAAGAATCAAATTTTCTTGGACTCTACGATTACCAGCATAGATGCGACAGCTACCAAGACTGAGAAAGGGAGTTTCTTTAAAATCGAGGCGGAGACTAATCTAACTTCGGAGCAGGCTGAAAAACTTCGGTATGGGGTGGAAGGTCGCCTACAGATGATTACGGGTAAGAAAAGTTACCTACGTTATTATTTGGATCAATTTTTGAACAAAGAGTAATGTTCGTGTTTTTAGAGTTAAATAATTTTTAAACTGTGAGAAATCTTTTTCTTGCAGTTTTTTCTTTATGATTTTTGATGTTACTACGTTATTTATTCGGTTAAATTCTTGTAATTTTAGGTTTTTTATGGTAGAATGTGCTCAAGTAATACGAAAGGCGAACTTTAAAATGTCAAAACAATTGATCTATTCGGGAAAAGCTAAAGATATCTATACAACTGAGGATGAAAATCTTATTATTTCAACTTACAAGGATCAGGCGACTGCTTTCAACGGTGTCAAGAAGGAGCAGATTGCGGGTAAGGGAGTGTTGAATAATCAGATTTCATCTTTTATTTTTGAGAAATTAAATGCGGCTGGCGTAGCGACTCACTTTGTGGAGAAGCTTTCAGACACGGAACAACTCAATAAAAAGGTTAAGATTATTCCTTTGGAAGTCGTGCTCCGAAACTATACTGCTGGTTCCTTTTCAAAACGTTTTGGTGTAGACGAAGGTGTTGCATTTGAAACTCCGATTGTCGAATTTTACTATAAAAATGATGATTTGGATGATCCATTTATCAATGACGAGCATGTGAAATTCCTAAAGATTGCGGATGACCAGCAGATTGCCTACTTGAAGGAAGAAACTCGTCGAATCAATGAACTTTTGAAAACTTGGTTTGCTGAGATTGGGCTTAAGTTGATTGACTTTAAGCTAGAGTTCGGTTTTGATAAGGATGGCAAGATTATCTTGGCAGACGAATTTTCACCAGATAACTGCCGTTTGTGGGATGCAGATGGCAACCACATGGATAAGGATGTTTTCCGTAGGGGTCTAGGTGAATTAACCGATGTTTATGAAGTTGTTTGGGAGAAGCTGCAAGGTTTGAAATAATCTGTTTGCAACGGAAAACCTTCGTCTCTCAACTAAAAGGACTCAGGCTGAAAAGGTCCCCCAGACCTTTTCACTCCGTAGAGGACTAGGTGAATTAACCGATGTTTATGAGATTGTTTGGGAAAAGTTGCAGGAATTGAAATAACAACTTCAATGTCGTTGGAACATTGCAAGAGCTGAAATAAAGGAATAAGGATTGATGGATAAACGTATTTTTGTTGAAAAAAAGGCTGATTTTCAGGTCAGGTCAGAGAGTTTGGTTAGAGAACTCCAGCATAACTTGGGACTTTCAAGCTTGAAAAGTATTCGTATTGTGCAAGTGTATGATGTCTTTAACTTGGCTGAGAACTTGTTTGCGCCTGCAGAGAAGCACATCTTCTCTGAGCAGGTGACAGACCATGTCTTGGATGAAGCTGCTGTGCAGGCGGATCTGGCTAACTATGCTTTCTTTGCGATTGAAAGCCTGCCAGGGCAGTTTGACCAGCGTGCAGCATCTTCACAGGAAGCCTTGCTTTTACTAGGAAGTTCGAGTGATGTAACGGTTAATACAGCCCAACTTTACTTAGTCAATAAAGATATTGATGCGACTGAGTTGGAAGCAGTCAAGAACTACTTGCTCAACCCAGTTGATTCTCGTTTCAAGGACATCACGACAGGGATTGCCAAGCAGGAATTTTCAGAGTCAGATAAGACCATTCCAAAATTGACTTTCTTTGAAAGCTATACAGCAGAAGATTTTGCCCGCTACAAAGCCGAGCAAGGGATGGCTATGGAAGTGGATGATTTGCTCTTTATCCAAGACTATTTCAAGTCAATCGGGCGAGTACCAACTGAGACGGAACTCAAGGTTTTGGACACTTACTGGTCTGACCACTGCCGTCACACGACTTTCGAGACTGAATTGAAGCACATCGACTTCTCAGCTTCTAAATTCCAAAAGCAATTGCAGGCGACCTATGACAAGTATATTGCCATGCGTGATGAGTTGGGACGTACGGAAAAACCGCAAACCTTGATGGATATGGCGACTATTTTCGGTCGTTATGAGCGTGCTAATGGACGTTTGGATGATATGGAAGTGTCAGACGAAATCAATGCTTGCTCAGTTGAAATCGAAGTGGACGTTGATGGTGCGAAAGAACCATGGCTCCTCATGTTTAAAAACGAAACCCACAATCACCCAACTGAGATTGAGCCATTTGGTGGGGCGGCTACTTGTATCGGTGGAGCCATTCGTGACCCATTGTCAGGTCGCTCATATGTCTACCAAGCTATGCGTATCTCAGGTGCGGGTGATATTACCGCACCGATTTCGGAAACGCGTGCTGGGAAATTACCACAACAGGTCATTTCTAAGACAGCGGCTCATGGTTATTCTTCATACGGTAACCAAATTGGGCTTGCGACGACCTACGTTCGTGAGTATTTCCACCCAGGCTTTGTAGCTAAACGTATGGAGCTAGGTGCCGTTGTTGGTGCTGCTCCTAAGGGCAATGTAGTCCGTGAAAAACCAGAAGCAGGTGACGTGATTATCTTGCTAGGTGGTAAGACTGGACGTGATGGTGTCGGTGGTGCGACGGGCTCTTCTAAGGTTCAAACAGTTGAGTCAGTTGAGACTGCTGGTGCTGAGGTTCAAAAAGGGAATGCTATCGAAGAACGCAAGATTCAACGCCTTTTCCGTAATGGCAATGTCACTCGTCTTATCAAGAAATCCAACGACTTTGGTGCTGGTGGTGTCTGTGTGGCTATCGGTGAATTGGCAGACGGTCTTGAAATCGACCTCAACAAGGTTCCTCTTAAATACCAAGGTTTGAATGGTACCGAAATTGCCATCTCTGAATCTCAAGAACGGATGGCAGTCGTGGTTCGTCCTGAGGATGTAGATTCCTTTGTTGTAGAATGTAACAAAGAGAATATTGATGCTGTTGTTGTTGCGACAGTGACTGAAAAACCAAATTTAGTCATGCACTGGAATGGAGAAACCATTGTCGACTTGGAGCGTCGCTTCCTTGATACCAATGGTGTACGTGTCGTTGTTGATGCCAAGGTTGTGGACAAAGATGTCAAGCTTCCAGAAGAACGTCAAACATCTGCTGACACACTTGAAGCAGATACCCTTACGGTTCTATCTGACCTCAACCACGCTAGTCAAAAAGGCTTGCAAACCATCTTTGACTGCTCTGTTGGTCGTTCAACAGTCAATCACCCACTTGGCGGACGCTACCAACTCACACCAACTGAGGCATCTGTGCAGAAATTACCAGTTCAACACGGTGTGACTCATACTGCGTCAGTCATGGCTCAAGGTTTCAACCCATATGTAGCTGAATGGTCTCCATACCACGGTGCTGCCTATGCGGTGATCGAAGCAACTGCTCGTTTGGTTGCTGCTGGTGCCAACTGGTCTCAGGCTCGTTTCTCTTACCAAGAGTACTTCGAGCGCATGGATAAACAAGCAGAGCGTTTTGGTCAGCCAGTAGCAGCTCTTCTAGGCTCTATCGAGGCACAAATTCAGCTTGGTTTGCCATCTATCGGTGGTAAGGACTCTATGTCTGGTACTTTTGAAGAATTGACAGTACCGCCAACCTTGGTTGCCTTTGGGGTGACGACAGCAGATAGTCGTAAGGTGCTTTCGCCAGAGTTCAAGACTGCTGGTGAAAATGTCTACTATATCCCAGGTCAAGCCCTCTCAGCAGAGATTGATTTTGACTTGATTAAGTCTAACTTTGCTCAGTTTGAAGCCCTTCAAAAGGCTCACAAAGTAACAGCAGCTTCAGCTGTCAAATACGGCGGTGTGGTTGAAAGTTTGGCTCTTGCTACCTTTGGAAATCATATCGGTGCAGAGGTGACCTTGCCTGAACTTGAAACAGCTTTGACAGCTCAATTGGGCGGATTTGTCTTTACCTCTCCTGAAGAAATTGCTGGAGTAGAGAAGATTGGTCAAACGAAAGCAGACTTTACACTGACTGTCAACGGTGTGAAGCTAGATGGACAGAAACTTGACAGTGCCTTCCAAGGCAGATTGGAAGAAGTTTATCCAACAGAATTTGACCAAGCTAAAGAATTGGCTGAAGTGCCAGCTGTCGCTACTAATGCAGTCATCAAATCCAAAGAAACCATTGAAAAACCTGTGGTTTACATCCCAGTCTTCCCAGGAACCAACTCAGAATATGACTCAGCTAAGGCCTTTGAAAAAGAAGGTGCAGAGGTCAACTTGGTGCCATTTGTGACCTTGGCTGAAGAAGCCATTGTCAAGTCAGTTGAAACTATGGTTGACAATATCGGCAAGGCAAACATTCTCTTCTTTGCAGGTGGTTTCTCGGCTGCGGACGAACCAGATGGTTCAGCCAAGTTTATTGTCAACATCCTGCTTAATGAAAAAGTGCGTGTGGCTATTGATAGATTTATCGTCCGTGGTGGCTTGATTATCGGTATCTGTAATGGATTCCAGGCCTTGGTCAAATCAGGTCTTCTTCCATACGGAAACTTCGAGGATGCCAGCAGTACGAGCCCAACCCTCTTCTACAATGATGCCAACCAGCACGTGGCCAAGATGGTGGAAACTCGGATTGCCAATACCAACTCACCATGGTTGACTGGGGTGCAAGTGGGTGACATCCACGCTATTCCTGTTTCGCACGGTGAAGGGAAGTTTGTTGTGACAGCTGAGGAATTTGCGGAGCTCCGTGACAATGGTCAAATCTTTAGCCAATACGTTGATTTTGACGGCAAACCAAGTATGGATTCCAAGTACAATCCGAATGGTTCTGTCCATGCCATCGAAGGAATTACCAGCAAGAATGGTCAAATCATCGGTAAAATGGGACACTCAGAACGTTATGAAGACGGTCTTTTCCAAAATATCCCAGGAAATAAAGACCAGCACCTATTCGCGTCAGCGGTGCGTTATTTCACAGGGAAATAAAAGGTATATAAAATGACATACGAAGTAAAATCTCTTAATGAAGAATGTGGTGTTTTCGGTATTTGGGGACATCCAGATGCTGCTAAATTGACCTATTTTGGGCTCCATAGTCTTCAGCACCGTGGTCAGGAGGGGGCAGGAATCCTCTCCAATGACCAAGGGAAACTAAAGCGCCATCGTGACATGGGCCTTTTATCAGAAGTCTTCAGAAATCCTGCTAATTTGGATAAATTGACAGGAACTGGTGCGATTGGACATGTACGTTATGCGACTGCTGGCGAAGCTTCTGTAGATAACATCCAGCCCTTCCTCTTCCGTTTTCACGATATGCAGTTTGGCTTGGCTCATAATGGGAATCTGACCAATGCTGCCTCTCTCAAGAAAGAACTGGAACAAAGAGGCGCGATTTTCAGCGCGACTTCGGACTCGGAAATCTTGGCTCACCTCATTCGTCGCAGCCATAATCCGAACTTGATGGGTAAAATCAAGGAGGCGCTCAGTCTAGTTAAAGGTGGTTTTGCCTATATCTTGCTGTTTGAAGACAAGTTGATTGCGGCTCTTGACCCTAATGGCTTCCGTCCGCTTTCTATCGGGAAAATGGCCAACGGAGCGGTGGTTGTTTCCTCTGAAACTTGTGCTTTTGAAGTCATTGGTGCAGAGTGGATTCGTGATTTGAAGCCAGGTGAAATTGTCATCATTGATGACAAGGGTATCCAGTATGACAGCTATACAGATGATACTCAGTTAGCAATCTGTTCTATGGAGTATATCTATTTTGCCCGCCCTGATTCTAATATCCACGGTGTCAATGTCCATACGGCTCGCAAACGTATGGGTGCCCAATTGGCGCGTGAATTCAAGCATGAGGCGGATATCGTGGTCGGTGTGCCCAATTCTTCCCTCAGCGCGGCTATGGGATTTGCGGAAGAGTCCGGGCTACCAAATGAAATGGGCCTCATCAAGAATCAATACACCCAACGCACCTTTATCCAACCGACTCAAGAATTGCGGGAGCAAGGGGTGCGGATGAAACTCTCTGCTGTTTCTGGTGTTGTAAAAGGCAAGCGTGTGGTTATGATTGATGACTCTATTGTACGTGGAACAACCTCTCGTCGGATTGTTCAACTCTTGAAAGAAGCGGGTGCGACTGAGGTTCACGTTGCTATTGGTAGTCCAGCGCTAGCTTATCCATGTTTCTACGGGATTGATATCCAAACCCGTCAGGAGCTGATTGCGGCCAATCATACGGTTGAAGAAACGCGTCAAATCATTGGTGCGGACAGTCTGACCTATCTTTCTGTTGAGGGGTTGATTGATTCAATTGGTATTGAAACAGATGCACCAAATGGTGGTCTTTGCGTGGCTTATTTTGATGGTGACTATCCAACACCTCTCTATGACTACGAGGAAGATTATCGTCGAAGTTTGGAAGAAAAGACTAGTTTTTACAAATAGACAATAGATCCTCCATTAAAGAAAAGGAATATAAAAATAACAAATAAAAATGCTTATGCTCCACGTCTCACTACTGACTAAAAGCTAAAGCATTTGTCAGTAGACGCTTTGTCCTATGGGGCAAAGCTAGAACCCTGACTAGTATTTTTATACTCTTCGAAAATCAAATTCAAACCACGTCAGCTTCACCTTGCCGTACCCAAGTACAGCCTGCGGCTAGCTTCCTAGTTTGCTCTTTGATTTTCATTGAGTATTAGATAAAATAATTGTTTATCTAAAAATACGTCGCAGTCTTTCCCAAAAAAAGAAAAGGAAAAATAAAATGGCAAATAAAAATGCGTACGCTCAATCTGGTGTGGATGTTGAAGCGGGTTATGAAGTTGTTGAACGGATTAAAAAGCACGTGGCTCGTACGGAGCGTGCAGGTGTCATGGGAGCTCTGGGTGGCTTTGGTGGTATGTTTGACCTTTCAAAGACTGGGGTTAAAGAACCTGTCTTGATTTCAGGAACTGATGGTGTCGGAACCAAGCTCATGTTGGCTATCAAGTACGACAAGCACGATACTATCGGTCAGGACTGTGTGGCTATGTGTGTCAACGACATCATTGCTGCAGGTGCGGAGCCCCTCTATTTCCTTGACTACGTCGCTACTGGAAAGAATGAACCAGTTAAGCTAGAACAAGTCGTTGCTGGTGTGGCAGAAGGTTGTGTGCAGGCAGGCGCTGCACTCATCGGTGGGGAAACAGCTGAAATGCCTGGTATGTATGGCGAAGATGACTACGATTTGGCTGGTTTTGCAGTCGGTGTGGCTGAAAAATCTCAAATTATTGACGGTTCAAAAGTAGCAGAAGGTGATGTTCTTCTCGGACTTGCTTCAAGTGGGATTCACTCAAATGGTTACTCACTCGTTCGTCGTGTCTTTGTGGACTATACAGGTGAGGAAGTCTTACCAGAATTGGAGGGTAAGAAACTCAAAGAAGTTCTTCTTGAGCCGACTCGTATCTATGTCAAGGCTGTTTTGCCACTCATCAAGGAAGAGTTGGTCAACGGTATTGCCCACATCACGGGTGGTGGCTTTATTGAGAATGTCCCTCGCATGTTTGCGACTGACCTAGCTGCTGAGATTGAGGAAAGCAAAGTCCCAGTCTTACCAATCTTTAAAGTCCTTGAAAAATACGGTGAAATCAAGCATGAAGAAATGTTTGAAATCTTCAATATGGGTGTGGGACTCATACTGGCAGTTAGCCCTGAAAATGTAGATCGTGTCAAAGAATTGCTGGATGAACCAGTCTATGAAATTGGTCGCATCGTCAAGAAAGAAAACGAAAGTGTCATCATCAAATGAAAAAAATAGCGGTTTTTGCCTCTGGTAATGGCTCGAATTTTCAGGTGATTGCCGAAGAATTTCCGGTTGAGTTTGTCTTTTCAGACCATCGTGACGCCTATGTGCTCGAACGTGCAGACAAGCTCGGCGTTCTGTCCTATGCTTTTGAACTCAAGGAGTTTGAGAGTAAGGCAGACTATGAAGCAGCCCTTGTTGAGCTCTTGGAAGAACACCAGATTGACTTGGTTTGCCTAGCAGGCTACATGAAAATCGTTGGGCCAACCTTATTGGCGGCTTATGAAGGACGGATTATCAACATTCACCCAGCCTACCTGCCAGAATTTCCAGGAGCTCATGGTATTGAGGACGCTTGGAATGCTGGTGTTGACCAGTCTGGTGTGACCATTCACTGGGTGGACTCTGAAGTAGATACAGGCAAGGTCATCAAACAAGTACGTGTGCCAAGGTTAGCTGATGATACCATAGAAAGCTTTGAAGCTCGTATTCATGAGGCAGAGTACAAGTTGTATCCAGAGGTTCTGGATAGTTTGGGAGTAGGGAGAAGATAAGAAGTAAATCAAATTTTGATTGTGCAATTTTGCTAGGAGAAAAAATGATTGAGATAAAATTAGTAGATGAGAGCAGTTTTCAGGCAGTGCTGGATTTGAAAATATCTGAAGCTGATGAACGAGCACGTTTCGTGTCTCCAAATGTACGCTCTTTAGCTGACGCATGGCTCTACCGAGAGAATGGGGATGTGTTCCCAATGGCAATTTATTGGAATGAGCTTGTAGTTGGTTTTCTCCTGTTGGAAATAGATAAGGATGAAGCGGAATACTTTATCTGGCGGATAATGATTGGCCAGCAGTACCAAGGAAGAGGTTATGGACGAAAAGCCGTGGAAGTTCTGATCAAAAAGGCTCAGATGGATAGCGCTTGCAATCATATTATCGCAGATTATGTGGTTGGAAATGAAAAAATGAAGCACCTGTTGACTAGTTTGGGTTTTCAGGAAACAGGATTTATAGAAGAAAATAATGAAGTTGCTATGCGCTTGGACCTAAAGAAAGAGGAATAGAATGACGAAAAAAGCTTTAATCAGTGTCTCAAACAAAGAGGGCATTGTTGAATTTGCCCAAGAACTTAAAAAAACTCGGTTGGGACATTATCTCAACAGGTGGAACCAAGGTTGCCCTTGATAATGCTGGGGTGAGCACCATTGCCATTGATGATTCATATGATATCTTTGATTCAAAATTGGAGTCAGTGATTGTTGAAGACGGCTTCAAACGGAGGTATTTGTAATGTTAGAATCTAAAAAAACAACTCGATATGTATTTTATGTCTATCTGATTTTATTAACTTGGGGAATCTTATTTAAGTTTGAAACAAATCCTGAATTTATAGCATTTTTCTTAGCTCCAAGGTACATCAATTGGATTCCATTTTCAGAACCACTAATAGTAGATGGGAAAATTGTTTTTGCTGAAATGTTATTTAATCTGATTTCCTTTATTCCATTAGGTGTTTGTTTCCCTCTGATAAAAACTAATTTATCTAGTTTAAAAATAATCGGGACAGGTTTCTTGATTAGTTTATTGTTTGAGTGCTTACAGTATATTTTAGCAATAGGTATAACAGATATAACGGATTTGGCTTTAAATACGCTAGGTGTTTGTGTAGGCTTGCTGATTTATCAAATTTTTATAAGAGTGTTCAAATCACAGACTAGAAAATGGGTCAATATCTTAGGTATGCTTAGCCTTGGTTTTGCTTATCTTGTTTTACTGTTACTGGATTTAATTGGTGTTTAACTAATGATTAAAAAGGAGAATAGAATGACTAAAAAAGCTTTAATCAGCGTCTCAGACAAAGCGGGCATTGTCGAATTTGCCCAAGAACTCAAAAAACTTGGTTGGGAGATTATCTCGACAGGTGGGACCAAGGTTGCACTTGATAATGCTGGTGTTGATACCATTGCCATCGATGATGTGACTGGTTTTCCAGAAATGATGGACGGTCGTGTCAAGACCCTCCACCCGAATATCCACGGTGGGCTCTTAGCTCGTCGTGACTTGGATAGCCACCTTGAGGCTGCTAAGGATAATCAGATTGAGCTTATCGATCTTGTAGTGGTCAATCTCTATCCATTCAAGGAAACTATTCTCAAACCAGATGTAACATACGCTGATGCGGTAGAGAATATCGATATCGGTGGTCCATCTATGCTTCGTTCAGCAGCTAAAAACCATGCCAGCGTGACGGTTGTGGTAGACCCTGCTGACTATGCTGTGGTTTTGGACGAATTGGCAGCCAATGATGAAACGACTTACGAAACGCGCCAATGTTTGGCAGCCAAGGTTTTCCGTCACACAGCGGCTTATGATGCCTTGATTGCAGAGTATTTCACAGCACAAGTAGGTGAAGAAAAACCTGAAAAACTGACCTTGACTTATGACCTCAAACAAGCCATGCGCTATGGGGAAAATCCTCAACAGGATGCGGACTTCTACCAAAAAGCCTTGCCGACTGACTACTCCATTGCTTCGGCTAAACAGCTTAACGGGAAGGAATTGTCCTTTAACAATATCCGTGATGCGGATGCAGCTATCCGCATTATCCGTGATTTTAAAGACCGTCCAACCGTTGTGGCTCTCAAACACATGAACCCATGTGGAATCGGTCAAGCTGACAATATCGAAACAGCTTGGGACTATGCTTATGAGTCTGACCCAGTCTCAATTTTCGGTGGTATTGTCGTTCTCAACCGTGAGGTGGATGCTGCGACAGCTGAGAAGATGCATGGTGTATTCCTTGAAATCATCATTGCACCAAGCTATACGGATGAAGCGCTAGCCATTTTGACCAATAAAAAGAAAAACTTGCGTATCCTTGCCTTGCCATTTGATGCTCAAGAGGCTAGCGAAGTGGAAGCAGAATACATAGGTGTAGTTGGTGGACTTCTGGTGCAAAACCAAGATGTGGTCAAGGAAAGCCCAGTCGATTGGCAAGTGGTGACCAAACGCCAACCAACTGAGAAAGAAGCGACAGCTCTTGAGTTCGCTTGGAAGGCTATCAAGTACGTCAAATCAAACGGCATCATCATCACCAATGACCACATGACACTTGGTGTTGGCCCAGGTCAAACCAATCGCGTGGCTTCTGTTCGTATTGCGATTGACCAAGCCAAAGACCGTCTGGACGGCGCTGTTCTTGCTTCGGATGCCTTCTTCCCATTTGCGGATAATGTGGAAGAAATCGCCAAAGCAGGTATTAAGGCTATCATTCAGCCAGGTGGATCGGTCCGTGATCAGGAATCCATCGAAGCAGCGGACAAATATGGCTTGACCATGGTCTTCACAGGAGTGAGACATTTTAGACATTAAGAACGTTAAAGGGAAGAAAACAGTTTCTTTCCTTTTTTGCGTAAAAATGCGGAGTAAAACAAGATTAAAACGAACGTTTGTGATATAATATTAGTAAATAATTCGCAAAAGAGGTTGAGAGATGAAGCTGTTAGTTGTCGGTTCTGGTGGTCGTGAACATGCGATTGCTAAGAAGTTGCTTGAGTCAAAAGAGGTTGAAAAAGTATTTATAGCTCCTGGAAATGACGGAATGACTCTGGATGGTTTGGAGTTGGTAAATATCTCTATTTCCGAACATTCTAAATTGATTGAGTTTGCAAAGGTCAACGATATTGCTTGGACCTTTATCGGTCCAGATGATGCCCTTGCGGCTGGTATCGTGGATGATTTCCATGCAGCTGGTCTCAAAGCCTTTGGTCCGACAAGATTGGCGGCAGAGCTGGAGTGGTCCAAGGATTTTGCCAAGGAAATCATGGTCAAATACGGCGTTCCGACAGCAGCCTATGGCACATTCTCAGATTTCGAGGAAGCCAAGGCCTATATCGAAAAGCAGGGGGCTCCTATCGTCGTCAAGGCGGATGGCTTGGCGCTTGGGAAAGGTGTCGTCGTTGCTGAGACGGTTGAGCAAGCAGTCGAAGCAGCTCACGAGATGCTTTTGGACAATAAATTTGGTGACTCAGGTGCGCGTGTAGTTATTGAGGAATTCCTTGATGGGGAGGAGTTTTCCCTCTTTGCCTTTGTCAGTGGGGACAAGTTCTACATCATGCCAACGGCTCAGGACCATAAACGTGCCTACGATAGCGATAAGGGGCCTAACACTGGTGGGATGGGTGCCTATGCACCAGTTCCTCACTTGCCACAGAGCGTGGTGGACACAGCAGTGGAGACTATTGTCAAGCCAGTTCTTGAAGGGATGATCAAAGAAGGTCGTCCGTATCTTGGTGTCCTTTACGCAGGGCTTATTCTGACAGCTGATGGACCTAAGGTCATCGAGTTCAACGCTCGTTTTGGAGATCCTGAAACGCAAATCATCTTGCCTCGTTTAACATCTGACTTTGCACAAAATATTACGGATATCATCGATGGCAAGGAGCCAAACATCACCTGGACGGACAAGGGTGTGACTCTGGGTGTGGTTGTCGCATCCAACGGTTATCCGTTAGACTATGAAAAAGGTGTCAAGTTGCCATCCAAGACAGAAGGCGACATTATCACCTATTATGCAGGGGCTAAGTTTGCGGAAAATAGCAGAGCACTGCTATCAAACGGTGGACGTGTCTACATGCTCGTCACCACAGCAGACACCGTTAAAGAAACCCAAAACACTATCTATCAAGAACTCGCTCAACAAAAAACAGAAGGCCTTTTTTACCGAACCGATATCGGAAGCAAGGCGATTAGATAAAGATATAAGAAAAAGCGACGCAGTCGCAAAGTACAATAATGGTCGCATAACTTGCGAGCGTTAGCGAACTAATATATAACAATCACCGCCGTTGTGAAAAAACGATTGGATGACAATCCAATCGTTCAGGGAAATTGGAAGACCTTGGGCTTCCAATTTAGGCATGAGACACCTTTGGTGGCTGCTGCCGTCCCTCACAACCTAAGGTGATTGAAAAAAGAAAGGAAAGAAAAGGGAAATTATGACTAAACCAATTATTTCCATCATCATGGGTTCCAAATCCGACTGGGCAACCATGCAAAAAACAGCAGAAGTCCTAGACCGCTTCGGTGTAGCCTACGAAAAGAAGGTTGTCTCTGCCCACCGTACACCAGATCTTATGTTCAGACATGCAGCAGAAGCCCGTAGCCGCGGTATCAAGGTTATTATCGCAGGTGCGGGAGGTGCAGCCCATTTACCAGGCATGGTAGCAGCCAAAACAACCCTTCCAGTCATTGGTGTGCCCGTCAAGTCTCGTGCCCTTAGTGGCGTGGACTCGCTCTACTCTATCGTACAGATGCCGGGTGGAGTACCAGTCGCAACTATGGCTATCGGTGAAGCAGGTGCGACCAACGCAGCCCTCTTTGCCCTTCGTCTCCTGTCAGTAGAGGATCAGGCTATCGCGACAGCTTTGGCAGATTTTGCAGAAGAACAAGGAAAAATCGCAGAGGAGTCTACCAATGAGCTCATCTAAAACAATCGGAATTATCGGTGGCGGTCAGCTGGGGCAGATGATGGCCATTTCTGCTATCTACATGGGACACAAGGTTATCGCGCTGGATCCTGCGGCGGATTGTCCAGCCTCTCGCGTGGCGGAAATCATTGTGGCGCCTTATAATGACGTGGATGCTCTGCGTCAGTTGGCTGAGCGTTGTGATGTCCTCACCTATGAGTTTGAAAATGTCGATGCTGACGGTTTGGATGCTGTCATCAAGGATGGTCAACTTCCTCAAGGAACCGACCTGCTTCGCATTTCCCAAAATCGTATTTTTGAAAAGGACTTCCTATCAAACAAGGATCAAGTCACTGTAGCACCCTACAAGGTTGTGAATTCTAGCCAAGACTTGGTGGAGATTGACCTGTCCAAAAACTATGTCCTCAAGACTGCTACTGGTGGCTATGATGGGCATGGACAAAAGGTCATTCGCTCAGAAGCAGACTTAGAAGAAGCCTATGCGCTAGCTGACTCAGCCGACTGCGTTTTGGAAGAATTCATCAACTTTGACCTTGAGATTTCTGTCATCGTGTCAGGAAATGGCAAGGATGTGACGGTTTTCCCAGCTCAGGAAAATATCCACCGAAACAATATCCTATCTAAGACTATCGTGCCTGCTCGCATTTCAGAAAGTTTAGCTGAGAAAGCCAAGGCCATGGCTGTGCGAATCGCAGAACAACTCAACTTGTCTGGAACTCTCTGTGTGGAAATGTTTGCGACAGCTGATGACATCATTGTCAATGAGATTGCCCCACGTCCACACAATTCAGGGCACTACTCTATAGAAGCCTGCGACTTTTCTCAGTTTGATACCCATATTTTGGGTGTTCTCGGAGCACCATTGCCAGCTATCCACCTACATGCCCCAGCTGTTATGCTCAACGTACTCGGACAGCATGTCGAGGCTGCTGAAAAATATGTCACAGAAAATCCAAGCGCCCACCTCCACATGTATGGTAAAATAGAAGCGAAGTACAACCGCAAGATGGGACATGTGACTTTGTTTAGTGATGTGCCGGATAGTGTGGTTGAGTTTGGGAAAGGGATTGATTTTTAAGAGAATCATGGAAATAACTAAAATAACTGAAATTATTGAGAATAATAGCTTTAGTATATTTTTAGATTCAAGTTTTCTATTAGGACTTTTGAGAATAAATGAAGGTATCGCAAAAGAAATGATTGAAAAGCTAGAGTCTGTAAAAGAAAATATAGTAGTAAGTTATATTGTTAAAGAAGAGTTTCAAAGAAACGTAAAGTCATACAACAATAAAAAAGTTGAAATACGTATTCGAAAGAGTTTCAACGACTATAATCATGCTGAAGATAAAGCTCTAGTGCATCTTTCTTCTATATTGACTGAGATTAATTCACAAAATGTAATAGGTAATAGACCATTATTGAACAAACTCTATATGGACTATCTAATTAATAGAAAAAAAATAACAGAAGAAATACAAAAAATAGATCATAGACAAATTTATAATGGTGAAAAATTTAATTGCGTGGTAGACTTTGCAAACAAACTTTTTGAAATGGAGAATTTTATTGATAGACCTCCTGTCAATGAATTTTTAGATTTAATCTTAAAAGGCCATATAAGAATGATTCATAAATTTCCACCAGGTTATAAAGATTTTTTTGAAAAATATAAAAAGGATTTAGATAACTCAAATAATCCAAAAGAAGTATCAAGATATTTAGGAGATTACTTTATATGGGATACAATATTAAATAATATAGATGGTAAGAGAGATATTATTTTTATAACTGACGATGAGAAGGAAGATTGGTGGGACCCGAAAGGAATTAAAACAAATGATTTTAAACCTAGAAAAGAACTGATAGAGGAATTTAATTCAAAAATTACTAATCCAAGTTCTCAGAAGCTACATATGATAACCTTTCGAAATGCAATAGAGTTATTGAAAACCTCAACTTCAAATAAGTCATTCAGTGATGCTATTTTGATTAATTCAAATTATATTGAGGAGTTGAAAAACAAATTAATTACTGAGATAAAGAGTGATTTAGATGCTCGAATTTCAGAGAGTTTTGCATTTAGAAATACAGAAGTAACTTGGGAATTTGATAAGTTTAGTATTAATGAATGTCAGTTATTAGCTGATAGAGAAAAAAATGACTCAAATATAATTCTTCACTATAGAATACAATCTAGCTTATACTTTAATTCAAATGGTGAACCAATAATTGTTTCTAACGAAACATTTGAATCTTTAACTATAGAAGTACGAGATGTAGAAGTTGTAGTTAAAGTATCTATAGACAAGACGGATAAAATTACTGACCTCAATATTGAATCAATACTTGAACAAAATGTCAGTGAAATAGCAATAAGTCCAGACTTTGAAGCAAATATAATTGGAATAGAAATTCATTCAAAGGGAATATTAAGAAGTGAAGAGTTTGAACAAGAAGCCTCCTTTATAGAGTTTCTAGCAGATGAAGCATATGAAAGAATGTTTTGGAGTTCATACTATGAAGGATATGATGGTAGTGCTTATATTCCGCCGGGTCTTGATTATAGATGATATAATCAAAATTTTGTATTATTAAGGAGAAACAACATGATCAACCGTTACTCTCGCCCTGAGATGGCGAACATTTGGAGTGAAGAAAATAAATACCGTGCTTGGCTTGAGGTGGAAATCCTCGCTGACGAGGCATGGGCTGAGTTGGGGGAAATCCCTAAGGAAGATGTGGCTTTGATTCGCGAGAAGGCGGACTTTGACATCGACCGTATTTTGGAAATTGAGCAGGAGACGCGCCACGATGTAGTGGCTTTCACGCGTGCGGTTTCTGAGACTCTTGGTGAAGAGCGCAAGTGGGTCCACTATGGTTTGACCTCTACCGACGTGGTGGATACTGCCTATGGTTACCTTTACAAACAAGCCAACGACATCATCCGTCGTGATCTTGAAAACTTCACCAAAATCATTGCTGATAAGGCCAAGGAGCACAAGTTCACTATCATGATGGGGCGTACCCACGGTGTGCACGCTGAGCCGACAACCTTTGGTCTTAAATTGGCGACTTGGTACAGCGAAATGAAGCGCAACATCGAGCGTTTCGAGCATGCGGCTGCTGGTGTGGAAGCTGGTAAGATTTCTGGTGCGGTTGGGAACTTTGCCAACATCCCACCATTCGTAGAGGAATACGTCTGCGATAAATTGGGTATCCGTGCCCAAGAAATCTCCACACAGGTGCTTCCTCGTGACCTTCACGCTGAGTACTTTGCAGTTCTTGCTAGCATCGCGACTTCTATCGAGCGTATGGCGACTGAGATTCGTGGTTTGCAAAAATCAGAACAACGCGAAGTGGAAGAGTTCTTTGCTAAAGGGCAAAAAGGTTCATCTGCAATGCCTCACAAACGCAACCCTATAGGTTCTGAGAACATGACAGGTCTTGCGCGTGTTATTCGTGGTCACATGATTACAGCCTATGAAAACGTTGCTCTCTGGCATGAACGTGACATTTCACACTCATCGGCTGAGCGTATCATCACACCAGATACAACCATTTTGATTGACTACATGCTTAACCGTTTTGGAAATATCGTTAAGAATTTGACAGTCTTTCCAGAAAACATGATCCGCAACATGAACTCTACGTTTGGTTTGATCTTTAGCCAACGTGCCATGTTGACCTTGATTGAAAAAGGGATGACCCGTGAGCAAGCCTATGACTTGGTACAACCAAAAACTGCCCATTCATGGGACAATCAAGTCGACTTTAAACCACTTCTAGAAGCAGATCCAGAAGTGACCTCACGCCTCACTCAAGAAGAAATCGATGAGATCTTCAACCCTGCATACTACACCAAACGAGTGGATGATATCTTTGAACGTCTTGGTTTAGGATAATTAAAATAAAATCGAAGTTCTATTACTCTATTCACTGGAGTAGAAGAACTTCGGTTTTTCTTGTTTATTAAAGGTCTTTTGCTAAAAAGATTCCCAATATTTTAGTAAAATTTCAACTAATTTAATCGATCTTCATTGACATATAGAAAATACAGTTTTGATGGGATATAATAATCATAGAAAAAAGCCCAAGCAAGGCTCAGGCTTTCTTCTTAGTGATCACGGTCACATGAAATGAATTTGATTTTGTAGTAATCCGCTCGTTTATAAGTTTCGCTGTAAGCGAGAACCTGACCAGTAGACTCTAATTTAGTAGTCTTGGTTTGTAAAACGCTAGGGAATTGCTCATCGACTCCGAGGACCGAAGCCGCATGTTCTGGAGTTGGAAATGCTATTTCATTGATTTCTTCAAAATGTTCATCATTCATGTGGATGTGATAATCCAATTTGAAACGGTTATAGATAGAGCTATAATATTCAAGATTTGGATAATTTGCGTTGATGTATTGTTCTGGAATATAAGATGTGTGATAGATGTATACGACACCATTTGTTTCGCGTACACGTTCAATCTTGTAGTAGAATTGGTTACCGCGTAGTCCAAGTTTTTCTAAGTAGCTTAGTTTGTTTCCACGCTCAATAGAAAGGACGGTCACTTTATCATCTTTAGTTTCAAAAACTTCTACATCAGAAAACTCTACGAGTTTGTGTTTGCGTGCGCGTGAAACGAATGTACCCTTTCCTTGTTGGCGGACAATATAGCCGTCTTTGGCAAGGTCGTTTAAGGCGCGGACAACTGTGATAGAACTTACATCATACATAGCGATCAATTCAGCTTCAGTGTAAAATTTATCTCCACTAGCGAATTGGCCAGAAATGATTTTGTTCTTTAATTCATCTTTTATATATTGATACTTTGGAATTGCCATAATTTCACCTCGATTTTCCTTCTCCGTTAAAGATTTTACCATAAAACCGGAAAGAATAGTAGTCTTTTGAATAAAAAAATTAGAATAATAGGCTATAAGGTTAATTTACATAAAAAATAGGAGGTTTTATACATTTTTATACATGCCACCTGTTTGAAGCTATATGTCTGTAAATTTTATATCTTTATAAGTTTTTGTGTAAAAGTTGGGGAAAAATGAAAAAAATTGTGAAAAGCTATTGACAAATGTAGTGTATTGAGTTATATTCAATATATCAACAAATGAAAGCGTAAACTTAAAATGTCAAAAAGTAAGAATATGACACGATTTGAGATACGAGATGATTTCTATCTCGATGGAAAATCATTTAAGATTTTATCTGGCGCCATTCATTATTTTAGGATTCCTCCAGAAGATTGGTATCATTCACTCTACAACTTGAAAGCTCTTGGCTTTAATACGGTAGAGACTTATGTAGCTTGGAATTTACACGAGCCTCGTGAGGGCGAGTTTCGCTTTGAAGGGGCTCTAGATTTGGAGCGGTTTCTTCAGACAGCACAAGATTTGGGTCTCTACGCTATCGTTCGTCCGTCTCCCTTTATCTGTGCGGAATGGGAATTCGGTGGCTTACCAGCTTGGCTCTTAACCAAAGATATGAGGATTCGTTCCTCAGATCAAGCCTATATTGAGGCTGTCGGTCGCTACTATGACCAGCTCTTGTCACGATTGGTTCCACATTTGTTGGACAATGGTGGCAATATCCTTATGATGCAGGTTGAAAATGAATATGGTTCTTATGGCGAAGATAAGGCTTACCTGAGAGCCATTCGGCAGTTGATGGAGGAACGTGGCGTGACCTGTCCACTCTTTACATCAGATGGTCCATGGCGAGCTACTCTGAAAGCTGGAACCTTAATCGAAGATGACCTCTTTGTAACAGGAAACTTTGGTTCTAAGGCACCTTACAACTTTTCACAGATGCAGGAATTCTTTGATGAACATGGCAAGAAATGGCCGCTCATGTGTATGGAGTTCTGGGATGGCTGGTTCAATCGTTGGAAAGAACCGATTATCACACGGGATCCCAAAGAGTTGGCAGATGCAGTTCGAGAAGTTTTGGAACAAGGCTCTATCAATCTCTACATGTTCCATGGTGGTACAAACTTTGGCTTCATGAATGGTTGCTCAGCTCGAGGGACTTTGGACCTACCACAAGTTACATCTTATGATTACGATGCCCTTCTAGATGAGGAAGGAAATCCAACTGCCAAATATCTGGCAGTCAAGAAGATGATGGCAACACATTTCCCAGAGTATCCGCAGTTGGAACCCCTCTACAAAGAGAGTATGGAGTTGGACGCGATTCCACTAGTTGAAAAAGTTTCTTTGTTTGAAACCTTAGATAGCTTGTCCAGTCCTGTAGAAAGTCTCTATCCTAAAAAGATGGAGGAGTTGGGACAAAGCTATGGCTATCTACTCTATCGAACAGAAACAAACTGGGATGCAGAAGAAGAAAGACTTCGTATCATTGATGGTCGAGATAGGGCTCAGCTTTATGTCGATGGTCAATGGGTCAAAACCCAATATCAGACAGAGATTGGGGAAGATATTTTTTATCAAGGTGAAAAGAAAGCGCTATCTAGGTTAGATATCTTGGTAGAAAATATGGGACGTGTCAACTATGGGCATAAGTTCTTAGCAGATACGCAACGTAAGGGAATTCGGACAGGGGTTTGTAAGGATTTGCACTTCTTACTAAACTGGAAACACTATCCACTCCCACTAGATAATCCTGAGAAAATTGATTTTTCAAAAGGATGGACAGAAGGACAACCAGCCTTTTACGCTTATGACTTTACAGTCCAAGAGCCAAAAGATGCTTACCTAGACTTGTCTGAGTTTGGTAAGGGAGTTGCCTTTGTCAATGGGCAGAATCTAGGACGTTTTTGGAACGTTGGCCCAACTCTCTCGCTTTATATCCCTCATAGCTATCTCAAGGAAGGTGCCAACCGCATCATCATCTTTGAAACAGAAGGTGAATATAAAGAAGAGATTCATTTAACTCGTAAACCTACACTAAAACACATAAAGGGGGAAAACTTATGACAATTGTAGGATGCCGTATCGATGGACGTTTGATCCACGGACAAGTAGCCAATCTTTGGGCTGGAAAACTAAATGTTTCACGTATTATGGTTGTAGATGACGAAGTTGTCAACAACGACGTTGAAAAGAGTGGTTTGAAACTTGCGACACCACCAGGTGTGAAATTGAGTATTTTGCCAATTGAAAAAGCGGCAGCCAATATTCTTGCTGGAAAATACGATAGCCAACGTCTCTTTATCGTGGCTCGTAAACCAGACCGCTTCCTTGGTTTGGTTGAAGCAGGTGTACCACTTGAAACCCTTAATGTTGGGAATATGTCTCAAACACCAGAAACTCGCGCCATCACACGTTCTATCAACGTAGTAGACAAGGATGTGGAAGATTTCCACAAACTGGCAGAAAAAGGTGTTAAACTTACTGCTCAAATGGTTCCAAATGATCCAATTTCAGACTTTTTGAGCTTATTAAAATAGGAAAAAATTTTTAGGAGGTCATTGTTATGATACAATGGTGGCAAATTTTACTTCTCACTTTGTACTCAGCTTATCAAATCTGTGATGAGTTGACGATCGTTTCATCTGCAGGTTCCCCTGTATTTGCTGGTTTCATTACTGGTTTAATCATGGGAGATGTGACTACTGGTTTGCTTATCGGTGGTAACTTGCAACTGTTCGTTCTTGGGGTTGGTACCTTCGGTGGTGCTTCTCGTATCGACGCTACTTCTGGTGCGGTTCTTGCGACAGCCTTCTCTGTTTCACAAGGAATTGATACAGCACTGGCGATTACAACAATCGCTGTGCCAGTAGCAACTCTCTTGACTTACTTCGACGTTCTTGGACGTATGACAACTACTTTCTTCGCTCACCGTGTGGATGCTGCAATCGAACGCTTTGACTATAAAGGTATTGAACGCAACTACCTACTTGGTGCGATTCCTTGGGCTTTATCTCGTGCCCTTCCAGTCTTCTTTGCGCTTGCTTTTGGTGGTGAATTTGTACAACACGTAGTAGATTTCGTTACAAAATACCAATGGGTTGCAGATGGTTTGACACTCGCAGGACGTATGCTTCCAGGTCTTGGATTTGCAATCTTGCTTCGTTACCTTCCAGTTAAACGTAACCTTCACTACCTTGCAATGGGATTTGGTTTGACAGCTATGTTGACTGTTCTTTACTCATACGTAACAGGTCTTGGTGGCGCTGTTGCTGGTATCGTAGGTACTCTACCGAAAGATGTTGCTGAAAAAATTGGTTTTGTGAACAACTTCAAAGGTTTGTCTATGATTGGTATCTCTATCGTAGGTATCTTCCTTGCAGTGCTTCACTTCAAAAATAGCCAAAAAGTAGCTGTAGCAGCACCTTCTACACCATCAGAAAGTGGGGAAATCGAAGATGACGAATTCTAATTACAAACTTACAAAAGAAGATTTTAATCAAATCAACAAACGTAGCTTGTTTACTTTCCAATTAGGTTGGAACTACGAACGTATGCAAGCTTCTGGTTACCTGTACATGATCTTGCCACAATTGCGTAAAATGTATGGTGATGGAACCCCTGAATTGAAAGAAATGATGAAAGTTCATACTCAATTCTTCAATACTTCTCCATTCTTCCATACAATTATCGCTGGTTTTGACCTTGCCATGGAAGAAAAAGATGGTGTAGGTTCAAAAGATGCCGTTAACGGTATCAAGACAGGTTTGATGGGACCATTTGCTCCTCTTGGAGATACAATCTTTGGTTCACTTGTACCTGCTATCATGGGATCTATCGCAGCAACTATGGCTATCGGTGGTCAACCTTGGGGTATCTTCCTTTGGATTGCAGTTGCAGTAGCGTATGATATCTTCCGTTGGAAACAGTTGGAATTTGCCTACAAAGAAGGGGTTAACCTTATCAACAACATGCAAAGTACCTTGACAGCTTTGATTGACGCTGCATCTGTACTTGGTGTCTTCATGATGGGTGCTCTTGTAGCAACAATGATCAACTTTGAAATTTCTTACAAATGGGCAATCGGTGAGAAGATGATTGACTTCCAAGACATCTTGAACCAAATCTTCCCACGCTTGCTTCCAGCAATCTTTACTGCCTTTATCTTCTGGTTGCTTGGTAAGAAAGGTATGAACTCTACTAAAGCTATCGGTATTATTATCGTACTTGCTTTGGCTCTTTCTGCCTTTGGTAAATTTGTACTTGGAATGGGCGCATAATTTATGGCTAAATCATTAATTTTGGTGAGTCATGGTCGCTTCTGTGAAGAACTTAAAGGTAGCACTGAAATGATTATGGGTCCACAAGACAACATTTACACAGTAGCTCTTCTTCCAGAAGATGGCCCAGAAGAATTTACTGCAAAATTTGAAGCTGCTATTGAAGGATTGGATGATTTCCTAGTCTTTGCGGATCTTCTCGGTGGAACACCATGTAACGCGGTAAGCCGTTTGATTATGGAAGGTCGTGACATCGAACTTTACGCAGGGATGAATCTTCCAATGGTGATTGAATTTATCAATGCGAGCCTGACAGGTGCAGATGCGGACTACAAGAACCGTGCTGCAGAAAGCATTGTGAAAGTCAATGACCTGTTAGCGGGCTTCGATGATGACGAAGATGAATAAGATGTGACAACGTGAAAATCGTTAGAGCATTTTATATAGAATATACATGGGAATGGGGCTTACTCCCATTCCCATATTTAATAGAAAAAGAGGAACTCAATGCTACATTATACAAAAGAAGACTTGCTCGAATTGGGTGCAGAAATCACTACACGTGAAATCTACCAACAGCCTGATGTCTGGAAAGAAGCTTTTGAATCTTATCAAGCACAAGGTGAAAAAATTGCAGCCTTCCTACAAGGGATTGCAGATAAACATAACTATATCAAGGTTATCTTGACAGGTGCTGGGACTTCTGCTTATGTGGGAGATACCTTGGTACCTTACTTTAAGGAAGTCTATGACGAACGCAAATGGAATTTCAATGCTATTGCGACCACAGATATCGTTGCCAATCCAGAAACTTATTTGAAAAAAGATGTGGTAACTGTCCTTGTATCCTTTGCTCGTAGTGGGAATTCTCCTGAAAGTGTGGCGACTGTTGATTTGGCAAAAGCCTTGGTGGATGAGCTTTACCAAGTGACGATTACTTGTGCAGCGGACGGGAAATTGGCTCTTCAAGCTCACGGCGATGACCGCAATCTCTTGCTTTTGCAACCAGCTGCTTCTAATGATGCTGGATTTGCCATGACTTCTAGCTTTACCTCTATGATGCTAACAGCTCTCTTGGTTTTTGATCCTACAGAATTTGCTGTGAAAGCTGAACGTTTTGAAGTTGTATCTAGTCTTGCGCGTAAAGTTCTAGACAGTGCAGAAGATGTCAAAGAGCTTGTTGACCTCGACTTTAACCGTGTTATCTACCTGGGTGCTGGTCCTTTCTTTGGGCTTGCTCATGAAGCTCAGCTCAAAATTTTGGAATTGACAGCTGGCCAAGTTGCGACCATGTATGAAAGTCCGGTTGGCTTCCGTCACGGTCCAAAATCTCTTATCAACGAAGATACAGTTGTTTTGGTCTTTGGTACAACAACAGACTACACTCGCAAGTACGACTTGGACTTGGTTCGTGAAGTTGCTGGTGATCAGATTGCTCGTCGTGTTGTGCTTTTGAGTGACCAAGCCTTTGGCCTTAAAAATGTCAAAGAAGTAGCCCTTGGTTGTGGCGGTGTCTTGAATGATATTTACCGTGTCTTCCCTTACATCGTTTATGCCCAACTCTTTGCCCTATTGACTTCACTCAAGGTAGAAAATAAACCAGATACACCGTCTCCTACAGGTACAGTAAATCGTGTGGTACAAGGTGTTATCATCCACGAATATCAAAAGTAAGGAAATGTTTATGAACTCTTGACAAGAGAATTTGTAATACTCAATGAAAATCAAAGAGCAAACTAGGAAGCTAGCCGCAGGCTGTACTTGAGTACGGCAAGGCGAAGCTGACGTGGTTTGAATTTGATTTTCGAAGAGTATAAATCATCAGATAAACCATAGATTGTCAAGGCGCTTTCTATGGTTTGTTTGCTTGAGAGAAATAGCAAAAGGAGAACAGAATGAAAGCATACACAGAGCGTGTATTTGGAAATGTTGAGGGCAAGGATGTCTTGGCCTATCGTTTTGAGACGGACGGTGGTTACCAACTTGAGGTCATGACTTATGGTGCGACTATCTTGCGCTATGTCGTACCTGACAAGGCTGGAAATTTTGCCAATGTTATCTTGGGATTTGATGACTTTGATAGTTATGTAGGCAATAGTCCTAAGCATGGAGCGAGCGTAGGTCCAGTAGCAGGGCGTATTGCAGGTGCGACCTTTGAGCTGAATAGCAAGACCTATAATCTTGAGGTCAACAATGCTAGCAACTGTAACCATAGTGGCTCAACTGGTTGGGATTCCAGCTTGTTTGAACTAGTTGAAGTGAGCGACCATGGTCTGACCCTCTATACAGAGCGTACAGATGGGACAGGAGGATTTCCTGGAAATCTCAAGATTTGGATTAGTTATCACTTGGAAGAAACTGGTGCCTACGAAATCAGCTACAAGGTGACGACAGATCAGGATACGCTGGTCAATCCAACCAACCACAGCTATTTCAACTTGTCTGGTGATTTCACGCAGACGATTGACCGTCATGTCTTTCAGCTAAACACAGAGGAAATCTATCCAATCGCTCCCGACGGCGTTCCTGCCAAAATTCCAGATGCCAATCGTGATGTGGTTAAACACATCTACAATGGTGCCTTATTGAAAGACATCTTTGCAGAAGAAGATGAGCAAATCCAGCTGGTATCAGGTTTGGATCATCCATTTGCCCTTCCTGCAGGTCATGACAATGCTGGTTTCCTTTATGACCAAAATTCAGGTCGCTTCCTGCTTTTCAAGACAGAGGCTCCTTGCTTTGTGGTCTACACAGCAAACTTTGTGGATGAAAGTGTTATCATAGGAGGTCAGCCAATGGTACAGCACAATGGGATTGCCCTTGAAGCGCAAGCTTTACCAGATGCCATTCACAGTAACCTCAAAGACCAAGTCATTCTCAAAGCCGGTCAAACCTTTACAAGCAAGACACGTTATGAGCTTGTTGTGAAATAAAAGGATAGGAATTTCTACTTTTTGGGGAATAGTATTTACCTTATAACATTAGTAGAAATGGGCAAAGAATAGGAAAATATGATATAATTTAATATTGAAAATACCTGTCCTATCCAAAGGATAAAAGGAGAAAAAGATGAAGAAAATTGTATTTGCTAGCGCCTTGGCTTTGACCTTGGCAGGAGCAGTTTTGACAACTGATGTTTTTGCGAATGACAGACTGGTGGCAACACAATCTATTAATGGTAAAAATGAAAATGTATTGACCTCAGAGGTGCTAAAACCTTCTAGTGGCAACGTTTTGGTTGGAATCAAGGGAGAATTTTTGACTCCAAATAAACAATCTATTTTGGACGCGATTAATAAGATTCGTAAGGAAGCAGCTGATGAAGGTTTGGTAGATAAGTATGTCCCTATTAAATGGTCTACTGATCTTGAGAAAACTGCTTTTGTACGAGCTACTGAGGTGTCAGTAGCTTTAAAACCTGAGCGTCTTTCTACAAAAGAAATCTGGACTGCTTTTCCATCTAGTAATAGTATAAGAGGAGAAGCTTTAGATGTGAACTATGAAGGTTTTCTAAAAGCAATTGAAAATTGGCATGCTGAGAAGGCGAATTATGTAGCGAAAAAGAAGGGTGGAACCTCTAAAGAATTTACAGGTTATTATGAGGTTTTGATCAATTCTAAATTTACCTATGTGGGTCTCGCATCCTTTAAAAATGCAGCTAGCTCTCAGCAAGTAGCGACGATTTCTTTAGCTTTAGGTGATGATGCTTCTTCAGAGGAATTGGCTGGTGGATATGGTTCTGCTATTCAGTATACAGAAGTGACTGCATCAAATCTTTCAACAGTTAAAAGTAAAGCTACGGTTGTAGAAAAACCACTGAAAGATTTTAGAACATCTACATCTAGTCAGTCTGGCTGGGTACAATCTAATGGTAAATGGTATTTTTATGAGTCTGGTGATGTGAAGACAGGCTGGGTGAAAACGGGTGGCAAATGGTACTACTTGAATGATTTAGGTGTCATGCAGACTGGATTTGTAGAAGTTGATGGAACATGGTATTTCCTTGATAGTTCAGGCGCGATGTTTACAGGCTGGGGAACAGATGGTAGCAGATGGTTCTACTTTGATGGCTCAGGAGCTATGAAGACAGGCTGGTATAAGGAAAATGGTACTTGGTATTATCTTGATCAATCAGGTATCATGAAGACAGGTTGGTTTAAAGTAGGCAAGTACTGGTACTATGCATATGGTTCAGGAGCTTTGGCAGTCAGCACAACAACACCAGATGGTTACCGTGTAAATGGTAATGGTGAATGGGTGAACTAGGCTGAAAATAGCAAGTCATAGGTAAAATATTCACCTTACTTAGCAAAAAGAATGAACGATAGGAAAGAGGTTGATGGCGAACATTGACCTCTTTCTTGTTAGAATAGAGGCATCAAGTTGTCTGGCTTGACTTTTTTGATGGAAGTTATATAATTATTGTAATAATTTATGTTACAATTAAAAGGAGAAATATTTATGACCTATGAATACCAGAGCCATATTTATTTAGCAGAGGTAGTTTTAAATGTAAAGGACTTGGCAAGTCAAACAGCCTTTTATCAGCAGATTATTGGTTTAGAAATCTTATCTCAAACGGATACAGAGACAGTCTTAGGCATTGGAGGAAAAGCCTTGGTACACTTGATTCAAGCACAAGAGAGCGGTGAAGTAAGGGAACATTATGGTCTTTACCATCTGGCTATTCTCTTACCGACACGAAAGGCTTTGGCTGATGTCTTGAAACACCTGACAGATTTACAGATTCCTCTTGTCGGCGGTGCAGACCATGGTTACAGCGAGGCCATTTACTTGGAGGATTTGGAGGGAAATGGCATTGAACTCTATCGAGATAAGCCGGTTTCCACATGGGATATTCGAGAAGATGGACGCATTATCGGGGTGACTGAGGCCCTTGCGGCACAGGATATCTATGAGTTGGGAGAAAGGGTAGAGCCTTTTATCCTGGCAGAAGGTACGAGAATGGGGCATATCCATCTTTCCGTCAAGGACAGTCGAAAGTCCAGCCAGTTTTATCAAAAGGTGTTAGGGTTAGAGGATAAATTCAGTGTGCCTAGCGCTAGTTGGATTGCGGCTGGAGATTACCATCATCATCATTTAGCAGTTAACGAATGGGGAGGAAAAGGTCTGGATCCGCGTAAGCAAGGTTTGCCAGGTTTGGCCTATTATGTTATTGAAGTCGCACATAAAGAAGAACTGTTAACGATTGCGCAACGAGCACAAGAAGTTGATGCACCAATCAAGTGGCTGACATCAAGCCAGTTGGAAGTGACAGATCCAGACGGAATCGTGACCCGTGTTCGCTTAGATAGATAAAACTAGGAATTTCTATCAAGTTATCAGCATAGGTAATTTGCCTTTTGAAAAGTCTTTGATAACAGAACTGCGTGAGCCGGATAGGCGAGAATTTTGACAAAGAAGCTGATTAGAGATATAATGAAGAAAAATCGAGCAAGGAAAAAGAAATGACAAACTCAAAGTATATTACTCGTTTGAAACGTTCAGAGGGTCAGTTGCGTGGAATTCAAAAGATGATTGAAGAAGATCGTGATTGTGCTGATATTGTTACGCAACTGACAGCCGTGAAATCTAGTGTGGAGCGCGTGATTGAGATGATAATTACCGAAAACCTTACTGAATGCATCAACCAGCCGCTAGATGATCCTGAAGCTCAAAAGGAACGCCTAGAAAAGGCTATCCGATACTTGATTAAACGGAAATAAAGAGATGAGAGTTGCAAAGATCTCTGCTATTAGAATAGTTGAATGTGAATCAAGAGAGGCTGGAAAAAGTCTTTCAAATAAGAAAAACGCATAGTATCAGGTGTTGAAAGCTTGATACTATGCGTTTTGTTATGTAGAGACTTATACTCTTCGAAAATCTCTTCAAACCGCGTCAACGTCGCCTTGCCGTACTCAAGTATAGCCTGCGGCTAGTTTCCTAGTTTGCACTTTGATTTTCATTGAGTATTACTTCATTTTCTCCTGAAATTGAGTTTTTGCCCAGCTCCTCTTGATTATTCTACTTGACCGGGCCAAGCATTCATACCACCTTCTACATTGGTAACGGTGAGGCCTTGGGCGCTGAGAAATTGGCAGGCAGAGGCAGAACGCACTCCACCTTGACAGATGACATGGTATTCATGGTCAGGTTTGAGTTCTTTGTATCCTTGTTCCAAGGTACTTAACGGAAGATTTTTGGCACCTGGTGCATGTCCTGCTTGGAATTCATGTGCTTCACGGACATCGATAAGCTCTAAATTTTCATTTTGATATTTTTCATAAAAGTCAGCCATACTGATACTAGTTTCCATATTCTACTCCTTCTGGCTTAGCCATTTTGTATAGTGAATAAGCACCGTCAAGGTTTTGGACGGTAAATCCTGCTTGTTTGAGGATACGCTCTGCGATATAGCTGCGTAAACCACTGTGGCAGCTAACGATGTAGGTTTGGTTCTTGTCCAGTTCGTCCAAGCGCTCCCGTAGTTCGTTTAGGGGGATGTGGATGGTATCGACTTTGAGTCTACCACTTTGGAATTCGCCACTTGTCCGTACATCAAGGAATTTCTTACCTTTAGCCAGTTCATCTTCGAGCTGATACCATTGAATATTGTCGCTGAGACCTTCGATAAGGTTCAAGGCTGCGTAGCCCAGCATATTGACGGGATCCTTGGCAGAGCCAAATGGTGGCGCATAGGTGAACTCCAATTCTGGTAAGTCAAAGACGGTGAGATTTCCCTTGATAGCAGTTGCTAGGATATCGATTCGTTTGTCAACGCCTTTCTTCCCGACTCCTTGGGCACCGTAGATTTTTCCAGTGGTTGGGTCAAAGAGGAGCTTCAAGGTCATATCAGTAGCGCCTGGATAATAACCAGCGTGGTCTTTCCCACTGACATGAAGGGCCTTGTAAGGAAGTTGATTCATGCTAAGGATACGCTCGCTGAGACCAGTCGAAGCAACTGTCATATCAAAGGCACGAACGATAGCAGTGCCGATACTGCCCTTGTTTGTACGTTCTAGTCCTGCGATGACGTCTGCCACTTGGCGTCCCTGACGATTGGCAGGAGAAGCGAGAGAGATGAGAGCGTCTTGGCCCGTAATCTCTTGCTTGACGACGATGGAATCCCCAACTGCAAAAATATCTTTTTGACTGGTTTCGTAATGTTCATCTACAAGAATCCCACCTCTAAGTCCCAGTTCAATCCCCGCAGTTTTGGCCAGTCCGTTTTCAGGTTCAACACCGACAGAAAGGATGGTGAGGTCAGAGGTGATCTTTTGACCGTTTTCGAGAACGATGACTTTTCCTTGGTCTTCAAATCGAGTCGCAGACTGAGAAGTGATAACGCGAACGCCGTTTTTAACCAATTCTTCCTGGACAAAGGCTGCCATTTCTTGATCTAATGATGGTAAGACATGGGGTGCTTTTTCAACAATAGTAACTTGTAGGCCGCGTTTCGCCAGATTTTCAGCCATTTCAAGTCCGATAAAGCCTGCACCGATAACGACAGCTTCTTTTGGATGATTGTCCAAGGCTGCCATAATTTCATCGAGATCGGGAACATTACGGAGCGTGTAGGCATTCTTAGCTTCTGCCAAGCCTTCAATGGTAGGAACAAATGGTTTAGCTCCTGGGGAGAGAATCAGCTTGTCGTAGCTTTCTATGAATTCCTGTCCATCGTGTCGCACTGTCACAGTGTGTTCTTCTGGCGAAATCTGGATGACCTCGTGAAATGGTCGCACATCGAGATTAAAGCGTGCCTTGAGACTTTCAGGAGTTTGGACCAATAAACTATCACGATTTGCAATCTCTCCTGAAACATAGTAAGGAAGCCCGCAGTTTGCAAAGGAAACAAAGGGACCTTTCTCAAAAATAGTGATTTCAGCGTCTTCCATGAGACGTCTGAGACGGGTTGCTGCTGACATTCCGCCTGCAACTCCCCCGACAATGATAATTTTCATTGACTTTCTCCTTTATACATCTAGATGATTTTACCTGTCCAAGCGCTCATACCGCCTCGGACATTGATGACATCGTAGCCTTTTTTCTTCAGCTTTTTAGCAGCCATCTTACTACGCACACCAGAATGACAAATGACATAAAGTGTTTCTTTTGTTGTTGGTGTGTAGGAACCAATTTCGGTCAGAGGAACATTTTTGGCATTTTTGATATGACCTCTACGAAATTCCATCGGTGTCCGAACATCCAGTAGCTGAATTGGTTCCTTGAGTTTAGCTTCTAACTCGCTGGTAGAAATACTGTCAATTTTTGTAAATAAGTGAAACATAGGCACCTCCAAATATACCCTTATGGGGTATATTAAACCATGAAGTCAAGCTTTTGTCAAGCAAGTTGTTTTGACTTGGTGGAGATTGGTTGCGATTGTATTGTTTTTCTCCTCAGTTCATCAGCAACATCCTTGACACTCTGTCAGCTTTTGATACAATAGTACAAAATTAGAGGAGGTGGGTTATGATTCAGAAACATGCGATTCCCATTTTAGAGTTTGATGACAATCCTCAGGCGGTCATCATGCCTGATCACGAGGGGCTGGACTTGCACTTGCCCAAGAAGTGTGTCTATGCTTTTTTAGGTGAGGAGATTGACCGCTATGCGAGGGAAGTAGGGGCGGACTGTGTCGGCGAATTCGTTTCTGCTACCAAGTCCTATCCGGTCTATGTCATCAATTACAAGGGCGAGGAACTTTGTTTGGCTCAGGCTCCTGTTGGTTCAGCTCCAGCAGCCCAATTTATGGATTGGTTGATTGGCTATGGTGTGGAGCAGATTATTTCCACTGGAACCTGTGGTGTGCTGGCTGATATAGAAGAAAATACCTTTCTAGTCCCTGTTCGCGCTCTGCGAGATGAAGGAGCTAGTTATCACTATGTGGGACCTTGTCGTTATATGGAAATTCAGCCAGAGGCTATTGCTGCCATTGAGCGAGTGTTGGAAGCCAGAGGGATTCCCTATGAAGAAGTCATGACCTGGACGACAGACGGTTTTTACCGAGAAACGGCTGAAAAGGTGGCTTATCGCAAGGAAGAAGGCTGTGCTGTTGTGGAGATGGAGTGTTCTGCGCTTGCGGCAGTAGCCCAACTGCGAGGGGGTTTCTGGGGTGAATTGTTGTTCACAGCTGATTCCTTAGCAGACTTGGACCAGTACGATAGTCGTGACTGGGGTTCAGAAGCTTTCGAGAAGGCCTTGGAACTCTGCCTTGAGATTGCCTTTCAGATATAGCTACTCTCCTACTTTTTATGGTACAATGGATGTATGTTATTCAAATTATTTGTGAAAAAAATTGAAAGGGCCTTGGGTGGACTTTCGCCCGCTCGTCGAATTTTTCTGAGTTTCGCTGGAGTTATTTTTATAGGCTCTCTTCTTTTGAGTTTGCCTTTTGTTCAGGCAAGTGGTTCTCAGGCCACTTATTTTGACCATCTTTTTACGACGGTGTCCATGGTCTGTGTGACTGGCCTTTTTACGCAACCAGTGGCTACGACCTATAATGTCTGGGGGCAGTTGATTTGTATGCTCTTGATACAGATTGGTGGTTTGGGGCTCATGACTTTTATCGGGGTCTTTTATATTCAGGGGAAGCAAAAGCTTAGTCTTCGCAGTCGTGAAACCATTCAGGAGAGTTTTAGTTACGGGGAGACTCGGTCGCTGAAGGCCTTTATGCGGTCCATCTTCTTGACGACTTTTCTGGTGGAGGGCTTGGGTGCCTTCCTGTTAAGTTTCCGTTTTATTCCTGAATTTGGTTTGGGACGGGGTATTTTTACCTCAATCTTTTTAGCTATTTCAGCCTTTTGTAATGCAGGTTTTGATAATTTCGGAAGTAGTAGTTTAGTGAATTTTCAGACGGATCCTTTAATCAATCTGGTCATTGCTGGTTTGATTATTACGGGAGGTCTTGGCTTTATGGTCTGGTTTGACTTGGCAACCCAGCTAGGAAAGAAGAAAAAGCGTCGTCTGCGTTTTCACACCAAGTTGGTCCTCTTCTTGACTGCAGGAATTTTGCTGTTTGGGACAGTATCCACACTCTTTACAGAGTGGCACAATCCTGGAACCATTGGCAATCTTAGTGTCCCAGAGAAAGTGCTGGTTAGCTTTTTCCAAACCGTCAGTATGAGGACGGCCGGTTTTGCTTCTATTGATTACACCCAAGCTCGACCTGTGACCCTGTTTATCTATATCCTACAGATGTTTCTGGGTGGAGCACCTGGAGGGACGGCTGGGGGGCTCAAGATTACGACCTTCTTTGTCTTATTGGTCTTTGCGCGTAGTGAATTGCTGGGCTTGCCTCATGCTAATGTTGCGCAGAGAACCATTGAGGCTCGAACAGTCCAAAAATCTTTTAGTGTCTTCATTATCTTTTTGATGACCTTCTTGTTGGGATTGATGTTGCTGGGAATTACGGCAGAAGGAACACCGCGATTTATCTACCTCATGTTTGAGACCATTTCAGCCCTTGCGACAGTTGGGGTAACGGCAAATCTGACACCAGAATTGGGCAAGTTGGCTCTCAGCATTGTTATGGTGCTCATGTTTATTGGCCGTATCGGTCCCTTGACCTTGCTGGTTAGTCTAGCGGATTACCAGCCTGATAAGAAAGATTTGATTCAGTATATGAAAGCAGATATTAGTATTGGATAAGAAAGGAAGAACGATGTCAGATCGTACGATTGGAATTTTAGGCTTGGGGATTTTCGGGAGTAGTGTCCTGACGGCCCTCGCCAAGCAAGATATGAATATCATTGCCATTGATGACCATGCTGAGCACATCAATCAATTTGAGCCAGTTTTGGCGCGTGGAGTTGTGGGCGATATCACAGATGAGGAACTCCTCAGAACTGCGGGAATTGATACCTGTGATACGGTTGTGGTGGCGACAGGGGAAAATCTGGAATCGAGTGTGCTTGCAGTCATGCATTGTAAGAGTTTGGGTGTACCAAGGGTTATTGCCAAGGTTAAAAGTCAGACAGCCAAGAAGGTGTTAGAAAAAATCGGTGCTGACTCGGTTATTTCACCAGAGTATGAAATGGGGCAGTCTCTAGCACAGACCATTCTCTTTCATAACAATGTTGATGTCTTTCAGCTGGATAAAAATGTGTCTATCGTAGAGATGAAAATCCCTAGTGTTTGGGCAGGCCAAAGCCTGAGTCAGCTGGATCTACGTGGTAAATACAACCTCAATGTCTTAGGATTTCGTGAACAGGAAAATTCACCACTGGACGTCCAGTTTGGTCCCAATGACCTCTTGAAAGAAGATTCCTATATCTTGGCAGTTATTAACAACCAGTATCTAGATGACTTAGCAGAGTTAAATTCGTAAGGAGGGGAATCCCTTCTTTTTTGATGTCCAAGATAGGAAATAGAGTCAGAAACCCTTGTATTCCAGTAAAAGTCCTTCAAAAACTGGACTTTATGGTAGAATAGAAAGAAGTGACAAGAGAGAGTAATACTCTTCGAAAATCTCTTCAAACCACGTCAACGTCGCCTTGCCGTAGGTATAGGTAACTGACTTCGTCAGTCTTATCTACAACCTCAAAACTGTGTTTTGAGCTGACTTCGTCAGTTCTATCTGCAACCTCAAAGCAGTGCTTTGAGCAACCTGCGGCTGGTTTCCTAGTTTGCTCTTTGATTTTCATTGAGTATAAGAAAAAATCAGTCCCCTAAAGGAGTAGATCATGAAGTTATTGTCTATCGCCATCCCTAGCTATAATGCCGCAGCCTATCTTCATTACTGTGTGGAGTCGCTAGTGATTGGTGGTGAGCAAGTTGAGATTTTGATTATCAATGATGGGTCTCAGGACCAGACTCAGGAAATCGCTGAGCGTTTAGCCAGCAAGTATCCTAACATCGTGAGAGCCATCTATCAGGAAAATAAGGGCCATGGGGGTGCCGTCAATCGCGGCTTGGTAGAGGCTTCTGGGCGCTATTTTAAAGTGGTTGATAGTGATGACTGGGTGGATCCTCGTGCCTACTTGAAAATTCTTGAAACCTTGCAGGAACTAGAGAGTGAGGGGCAGGAAGTTGATGCCTTTGTGACTAATTTTGTATATGAAAAGGAAGGTCAGTCTCGTAAGAAGAGTATGAGTTACGAGTCAGTCTTGCCTGTCCAGCAGATTTTTGGCTGGGATCAGGTTGGAAATTTCTCAAAAGGCCGGTATATCATGATGCACTCGCTAATTTACCGGACAGATTTGTTGCGAGCGAGCCAGTTCCAATTACCTGAGCATACTTTTTATGTCGATAATCTCTTTGTCTTTACCCCCCTTCAGAAGGTCAAGACCATGTACTATCTGCCTGTCGATTTCTATCGTTATTTGATTGGGCGTGAGGACCAGTCTGTCAATGAGCAAGTGATGATTAAGCGCATTGACCAGCAACTCAAGGTTAATCGTCTTTTAGTAGACCAGCTTGATTTATCTAAAGTAAGCCACCCCAAAATGCGAGAATATCTGTTGAATCACATTGAAATCACGACGGTGATTTCCAGTGCCCTACTCAACCGAGCAGGCACAGCAGAGCATCTTGCCAAAAAACGGGAGCTGTGGACCTATATTCAGCAGAAAAATCCAGAGGTATTTCAGACCATTCGGAAGACCATGTTGAGCCGTTTGACCAAACATTCAGTCTTGCCAGCTCGCAAACTTTCCAATGTCGTCTATCAAATCACCAAGTCTGTTTATGGATTTAATTAATATAAGTATTTTATAAGAGGGATTTAAGAAAAATTTTAACTTTTTCTTAATCCTTTTTAATTTTAGGAGATTATACTAGAGTCATCAAATAAAGAAAAACTCTAAGGAGAATCCTATGAAATTCAATCCAAATCAAAGATATACTCGTTGGTCTATCCGCCGTCTTAGTGTCGGTGTTGCCTCAGTTGTTGTGGCCAGTGGCTTTTTTGTCCTAGTTGGTCAGCCAAGTTCTGTACGTGCCGATGTAGTCAATCCGACCCCTGCCCAAGTCGTGCCAGACGCTGCTTCGGTGAGTGAAAAGAGCGACATACCAGCAGAACTTCTCAAAGAAGCAGTCGATACAGCTCTTCCTTCAGAACAGGTAGGATCAACACCTAAAGCAAGCTTGGATGCTACAAGCTCTCCAGAAAAAGTGAATGTAGCTGATAAAGACCAAGTGGTAGCGCCAAAAGAAGAAGTGCAAGCAAAACCAGAATCTAAGAAAGAAACAGAAGATGCGCTTAAACCTGTGACAAATCCTGCGCCTACAGTTTCTGGACAAGACCGTGAAGCAAATGAAGCTCAACCAGCAACCACCCCAGCTGAAGTGCAAAAAGGCGTAGCTGACAATACCAAAGACACAGTTGATGTTCCGGCTAGCTACCTTGATAAAGCCAACTTCCCTGGACCGTTCACAGCCGGCGTCAACCAAGTTATTCCATATGAATTCTTCGCTGGTGATGGTATGTTGACTCGTCTTATCTTGAAAGCTTCTGACAAGGCTCCATGGTCAGACAATGGTTCAGCTAAAAATCCTGCTCTTCCACCAGTAGAAAAATTGGGCAAAGGCCTTTACTTCTACGAAGTAGATTTGGCTGGTACCCAAGGTAAATCTGATAAAGATCTTCTTGACCTCTTGAAACAAAATGGCACTCAAAGCTATAAAGCTACCATCAAAGTGTACGGTGCTAAAGACGGCAAGGCTGATTTGAGCAATCTCGTAGCGACTAAAGATTTGGATGTCAACTTGAATGGCTTGACTACTCCAGCTGAAGTGCAAAAGGGTGTGGCTGACAACACCAAAGACACAGTAGATGTTCCAGCTACTTACTTGGATAAAGCAAATTTCCCAGGCCCATTCACAGCCGGCGTCAACCAAGTCATTCCATATGAATTCTTCGCTGGTGACGGTATGTTAACTCGCCTTATCTTGAAAGCATCCGACAAGGCTCCATGGTCAGACAATGGTTCAGCAAAAAATCCCGCTCTCCCACCAGTAGAGAAATTGGGTAAAGGCCTCTACTTCTACGAAGTGGATTTGGCAGGAACTCAAGGTAAATCAGATAAAGAGCTTCTTGACCTCTTGAAACAAAACGGCACTCAAAGTTATAAAGCTACCATCAAGGTGTACGGTGCCAAAGACGGCAAGGCTGATTTGAGCAACCTCGTAGCGACTAAGGATTTGGATGTCAACTTGAATGGCTTAACCACTCCAGCTGAAGTCCAAAAAGGTGTAGCCGACAACACCAAAGACACAGTAGATGTACCAGCTACTTACTTGGATAAAGCCAATTTCCCAGGCCCATTTACAGCCGGTGTTAATCAAGTCATCCCATATGAATTCTTCGCTGGTGACGGTATGTTGACTCGTTTGATTTTGAAAGCCTCCGACAAGGCTCCATGGTCAGACAACGGTTCAGCAAAAAATCCCGCTCTTCCACCAGTAGAAAAATTGGGCAAAGGTCTCTACTTCTACGAAGTGGACTTGGCAGGTACCCAAGGTAAATCAGATAAAGAGCTGCTTGATCTTTTGAAACAAAATGGCACTCAAAGTTACAAGGCAACTATCAAAGTGTACGGTGCTAAAGATGGCAAGGCAGATTTGAGCAACCTCGTAGCGACTAAGGATTTGGATGTCAACTTGAATGGCTTGACCACCCCAGCCGAAGTTCAAAAAGGTGTGGCTGACAACACCAAAGACACAGTGGATGTCCCAGCTACTTACTTGGACAAAGCGAACTTCCCAGGCCCATTCACAGCTGGTGTCAATCAAGTTATTCCATACGAATTCTTCGCTGGTGACGGTATGTTAACACGCCTTATCTTGAAAGCATCCGACAAGGCCCCATGGTCAGATAATGGTTCAGCTAAAAATCCACCTCTCCCACCAGTAGAGAAATTGGGTAAAGGCCTCTACTTCTACGAAGTGGATTTGGCAGGAACTCAAGGTAAATCAGATAAAGAGCTTCTTGACCTCTTGAAACAAAACGGCACTCAAAGTTATAAAGCTACCATCAAGGTGTACGGTGCCAAAGACGGCAAGGCTGATTTGAGCAACCTCGTAGCGACTAAGGATTTGGATGTCAACTTGAATGGCTTAACCACTCCAGCTGAAGTCCAAAAAGGTGTAGCCGACAACACCAAAGACACAGTAGATGTACCAGCTACTTACTTGGATAAAGCCAATTTCCCAGGCCCATTTACAGCCGGTGTTAATCAAGTCATCCCATATGAATTCTTCGCTGGTGACGGTATGTTGACTCGTTTGATTTTGAAAGCCTCCGACAAGGCTCCATGGTCAGACAACGGTTCAGCAAAAAATCCCGCTCTTCCACCAGTAGAAAAATTGGGCAAAGGTCTCTACTTCTACGAAGTGGACTTGGCAGGTACCCAAGGTAAATCAGATAAAGAGCTGCTTGATCTTTTGAAACAAAATGGCACTCAAAGTTACAAGGCAACTATCAAAGTGTACGGTGCGAAAGATGGTAAGGCAGACTTGAGCAATCTCGTAGCGACTAAGGATTTGACAGTAAACTTGAATGGACATCAGTCTCTTACTCCGATGCAATCAGGCTTCGTCCCATCTTCTAATGGTTCAGCTATGCCGGCTCCAATGATGAATAGTCATCAAGATGCATCTAATATGAACGCTCAAATGCCAAGTGTTCATCAAGATGAGATGAAATCTCAAATGCCAGCTACTAGCCAGGATAAGATGATGCCTAACAAAGAACAGGACAAAACCATGAATGCTAGCCAGCCTATGGCAACACCAAGTATGAAACAAGATCAAGCTCCAGCAACCCCAAGCAAAATGTCTGATGAAGGCAAGGTAGCATCTAATAACAAGGTGTCAAGTCCAATGATGGCTGCCCAAATGAAAGGCCAAAAAGACATGCTTCCATATACTGGTGAAGCTCAAACATCAATGGCTACTCTTGGATTCTTTGGACTCGCCTTGGCCGGCCTGCTAGGTGGCCTCGGTTTGAAAGCTAAAAAAGAGGAAAATGACTAGTCTAGCTACAGACTTTCTATCTAGGATTTGAAAAATCCAGATATCGTTTAGAATGTTCGTAAAGAGATTAAAATAGTGTTATACTATTGTGGTATAGCACTGTTTTTTTCAAAGGAGAGACAGATGGGAAAGACAATTTTACTCGTTGACGACGAGGTAGAAATCACAGATATTCATCAACGCTATCTGGTTCAGGCAGGTTATCAGGTTTTGGTGGCTCATGATGGAGTAGAGGCCTTAGAAATCTTCAAGCGGAAAGCGATTGATTTGATTATTACAGATATCATGATGCCTCGGATGGATGGCTATGATTTGATTAGTGAAGTTCAGTATCAATCTCCAGATCAGCCTTTTCTCTTTATCACGGCTAAGACTAGTGAGCAGGACAAGATTTATGGCCTGAGCTTAGGGGCAGATGACTTTATTGCCAAGCCCTTTAGCCCCCGTGAGCTGGTTTTGCGTGTCCACAATATCTTGCGTCGCCTTTATCGTGGAGGTGAGACAGAAGTCGTCAGTCTCGGAGATTTACGGATGAATCACAGTAGCCATGAGGTCCAAGTTGGAGATGTGGCGCTTGATTTGACAGTCAAATCCTTCGAACTTCTATGGCTTTTAGCTAGCAATTCAGAGCGCGTTTTCTCTAAGACAGATCTCTATGAAAAGGTCTGGCAAGAAGACTATGTGGATGATACGAATACCTTGAATGTTCATATTCATGCTCTTCGACAGGAGTTGGCTAAACATGCTAGTGCAGAAACACCGACCATCAAAACCGTCTGGGGCTTGGGCTACAAAATTGAGAAAGCACGAGGTAGTCAATGAAATTAAAAAGTTATATTTTAGTGGGGTATGTCATTTCAACACTCCTAACGATTATCGTGGTTTTTTGGTCCATCCAGCGCATGTTAATTGAGCAAAGAGAAATTTATTTCCTGATTGGCATGACACTAATCGCAAGTTTTGTCGGTGCTGGGATTAGTCTCTTTCTCCTATCGCCTGTCTTTACATCATTGGCCAAGCTTAAGGAACATGCCAAGCGAGTAGCGGACAAGGACTTCCCTGCAAATCTGGAGGTTCAAGGGCCTGCAGAATTTCAGCAGTTAGGGCAAGCCTTCAATGAAATGTCCCATGATTTGCAGGCGACCTTTGATTCCTTGGAAGAAAGCGAACGAGAAAAGGGCTTGATGATTGCCCAGCTGTCGCATGATATCAAGACCCCCATCACTTCTATCCAAGCGACGGTAGAAGGGATTTTGGACGGGGTTATCAAGGAAGGAGAACAGGAGCATTATCTAGCAACCATTGGGCGTCAGACGGAAAGACTCAATAAACTGGTTGAAGAGTTGAATTTTTTGACCCTAAACACAGCTAGAAATCAGGCGGAGACGACTAGTAAAGACAGCATTTTTCTGGATCAGCTCTTGATTGAGTGTATGAGTGAATTTCAGTTCTTGATTGAGCAGGAGGAGAGAGATGTCCATTTACAGGTAATCCCAGAATCTGCCCGGATTGAAGGAGATTATGCCAAGCTTTCTCGTATCTTGGTGAATCTGGTCAATAATGCTTTTAAATACTCAGCTCCAGGAACCAAGCTGGAAGTGGTAGCTAAGCTGGAAAATAACCAGCTTTCAATCAGTGTGACCGATGAGGGACAGGGTATTGCCCCAGAGGATTTGGAGAATATTTTCAAACATCTTTATCGTGTAGAAACTTCGCGTAACATGAAGACAGGTGGTCATGGTCTTGGTCTTGCGATTGCGCGTGAATTGGCCCATCAATTGGGTGGGGAAATCACAGTTAGTAGCCAGTACGGCATCGGAAGCACCTTTACCCTCCTTCTTAACCTCTCTGGCAATGAAAATAAAGCTTAAAACCCCTTTACAAATCTAGCCATTCATGGTAGAATGGATTTTGTGCGAAATATCAGCAGGAAAGCATGAAGCTCGTCAACAGGTGTCTTATGACAAGTAACCTTGGCTGTTTAGGCGAAGGGCATCTGCACGAATCAGGGCTTTCTAAGTGACTATTTCCACCGAAATATTATTTATATCAGGAGGACATACACATGTCACGTTATACAGGACCATCTTGGAAACAAGCTCGTCGCCTTGGCCTTTCACTTACAGGTACAGGTAAAGAATTGGCACGTCGTAACTACGTACCAGGACAACACGGACCAAACAACCGTTCTAAATTGTCAGAATACGGTTTGCAATTGGCTGAAAAGCAAAAACTTCGTTTCACTTACGGTGTAGGTGAAAAACAATTCCGTAACTTGTTCGTACAAGCTACAAAAATCAAAGGCGGAATCCTAGGTTTCAACTTCATGCTTCTTTTGGAACGTCGTTTGGATAACGTTGTTTACCGTCTTGGTCTTGCGACTACTCGTCGTCAAGCTCGTCAATTCGTAAACCACGGTCACATCCTTGTTGACGGAAAACGCGTTGATATCCCATCATACCGCGTAACTCCAGGTCAAGTGATCTCAGTTCGTGAAAAATCATTGAAAGTTCCAGCTATCCTTGAAGCAGTAGAAGCTACTCTTGGACGTCCAGCATTCGTATCATTCGATGCTGAAAAATTGGAAGGTTCATTGACTCGCTTGCCAGAACGCGATGAAATCAACCCAGAAATCAACGAAGCACTTGTCGTTGAATTCTACAACAAAATGCTTTAATTTTAAGATATATCTTACAGAAAGCCTACAACAGTGGGCTTTTTGCTTTCTCTTAAAACGTTGATTTCTGGGTTTACTTAGAGATGCTAGTAAAGTTATTTGTGTATCTAAGTCTATCTATTCCAAAAATTACACGATGTTGATGATATAAATCTGGTGTGATATAATATTTTGGCCCCCTCAATTTAATGAAGGGAGGTATTGCCGATGTTAGAAATTATCATCACAATTTTTCTAGCACCCTTAGTAGTCAATATTTTGACAACCTTGTTTGAGAAATGGCTTAACTCACGCAAGAAATAACCTTTAAGGGGCAATAAGCCAAAAAAACCTCAACGCGGGAACGTTGGGGCTTTTTGTTGCCTTGTTAGACAATTATCATCACTATAAACCCATTTTAACACAACCCCTCCGATATTTCAAGCTTTTGTTTTGATATTCCTCAGAGTGTATTTGTGGGATAACTTCTCAAAGTAACTTCCACTTGCCTTACCAAAGTGGAAATTAGTCTAAAACGGATTTTTATGGTGGAATTAAGTGTGAGACGTTTGAGTTAGAAATGAGGCCTACTATGACAAAACATAAACATCTTACACTTTCAGACCGTAATGATATCCAATTAGGCTTAGAACGCGGTGAAACCTTCAAAGCTATTGGACAATTCATTCTAAAAGACCCAACTACTGTTTCCAAAGAAGTCAAACGAAACAGACAAGTTCGAGAGTCTACGTGTGATAACCTTCCTTGCCCTCTACTCGACAAAGCACCCTTTGTCTGTAATGGATGTCCTAAAAGAAGACAAAATTGTGGCTATAAGAAGATCTTCTACCTCGCTAAACAAGCTCAAAAACAATACGAACAAACTCTTGTAGAAGCTCGTGAAGGGACTCCCCTTAATTCCAAGACCTTCTGGGATATGGACAAAGTCATTTCTGATGGGGTTAAAAAGGGACAACACATCTATCATATCCTCAAAACTCACAATCTTGATGTCAGCTCCTCAACCGTCTATCGACATATCCGAAAAGGATACCTATCTATAGCTCCTATTAACCTAGCCAGAGCCGTTAAATTCAAAGAAAGACGGAAAAGTAAGCTACCTTCCATCCCTAAAGAAGCTAAAAAAGGCCGTTCCTATGAGGATTTCCAAAACTATTTAGTACTTAATCAACTAGACTCTTGGCTAGAAATGGATACAGTTATGGGGAAGTTGGGAGGTAAAGTACTACTCACCTTCAATCTGTCTTTCTGTAACTTTATCTTTGCTAGACTTCTGGATAATAAAACTGCTCTTGAGGTTACCAAACACCTCTATAACATCAAGAACACTCTTCACCAAGC
>CAJNCY010000010.1 GCA_905221375.1 bacterium | reverse complement strand
TACCATAGTCCGTACGGGATTCGAACCCGTGTTACCGCCGTGAAAAGGCGGTGTCTTAACCCCTTGACCAACGGACCTGAGTTGTTATTTTCAACTCTTACTATTATACCGGCTTTTTATTTTTTGTCAACATCTTTTTCTAATTTTTTTCATTTTTTTTTGCATGGCTTCTTACTGGCTACGGATATCAAACTCTTTAAACACAATACGTAAGTCTCTTAAGACTCTTTGACGTCCTCGGAAACGTTCATTTCTTAAGACGCGTTCTAATTCTTCTTGTTGCTCTTTAGTTTGTTTGTTTCTATAATCTCTTAGTGTTTCATGAAAGAGATAATAATCGTCTAACCATAGACCTCCTTCACTTATACGATGACTTATCTCACCCACTTCTTCATAAACCTCTTTATCATATCTACGCTTCTGGCTTTCTTGTTTACGGAGATAATCTAAAATTCGATTTCGGAACTTGGTTTTGAAATATTTCCTTAAACGAGGGATATCTTCTACCAAACCTTCTTCTCTACTGATCAATTCATGTAAGCAGATCATTCCCTCTTGGTCCCAGTCCGATAACTCCCACAAATGAAGGTAATATTCATTTCTACACTTGTATACAATTCCTTGGACTTCTTCATACAATTCTTTAAGCATTCTATTCCCCTTTCTAGATACAGTCTAACAGATTCAAATACACTTTTGGCACATTTCATCCATTCTGCACCCTTTAGCTCCTCAACTGCACAAAAAAGAGAGGTCTTGCCTCTCTTAGAATTATTTCTCATCATTCATTTTTGACTTTATTTCATCATAGGATAGTGCATGTGATTCCTCTTCTACTGTTTCAGGCATCTTTCCTGTTTCGTAAAGAGATTTAATTTGTGTACTATCCAATGTTTCGTATTTCAATAATGCTTCTGCAATCAACTTGTGAGTTTCACGATTTGACTGAATAATTTCAGCAGCTTTATTTCGTGCTTCATTCAATAATGAACGAACCTCTTCGTCAATTTCATAAGCTGTTTGTTCTGAAATTGATTTTTGAGGACTCTGTGCACCAAACATAGCATGGTTTCCTTCATATTGTACTGGACCAAGTTTTTCACTCATACCGTACTCTGTAACCATTGCACGCGCCATTTGTGTCGCTTGTTCAAAGTCGTTTGAAGCTCCTGTAGTTTGGACATTAAAGATAATTTCTTCAGCTACACGTCCCCCCATTAAGCCAGCCAATTGCTCTTTCATATCTTCTTTAGATAGAAGCATTTGATCCTCTTTAGGAAGTGCAATCATGTATCCACCTGCACGGCCACGTGGTACAATTGTAACCTTATGGACAACGCGGGCATTTGATAAGACTAGACCAACAATGGTATGTCCTGCCTCATGATAGGCAACCAATTCACGTTCTTTTTGTGAAACTGTCTTATCTTTCTTAGAAGGACCAGCAATAACTCTGTCTTCTGCTTCATCAATATCTGAAGCATCAATTATCGATTTATTGCGACGAGCAGCAACTAGAGCTGCTTCATTCAATACATTCTCTAAATCAGCACCAACAAAACCTGGAGTTTGTTGAGCCACTAATTTCAAATCAACATCTTCTGCTAAAGGCTTGTTCTTAGAATGAACTTTCAAGATTGCTTCGCGACCTTTAACATCAGGACGACCAACCAATACTTTTCTATCAAAACGTCCTGGACGCAGAAGGGCAGGGTCAAGTACATCTGAACGGTTTGTCGCAGCGATGACAATAATCCCTTCATTTCCCTCAAAACCATCCATCTCAATCAAAAGTTGGTTCAAGGTTTGTTCACGTTCGTCATTACCTCCGCCGAGACCGACTCCACGTTGACGTCCAACAGCATCAATTTCATCGATAAAGATAATAGCTGGTGCTGCTTTTTTGGCATCTTCAAAAAGAGAACGAACACGACTAGCTCCAACTCCGACAAACATTTCTACAAAGTCAGAACCTGAGATACTAAAGAATGGAACACCTGCTTCTCCGGCGACTGCTTTAGCAAGTAACGTCTTACCTGTTCCCGGAGGTCCCTCTAGAAGGACACCTGCTGGAATACGGGCTCCAAGTTTTGTAAATCGTTTTGGATCTTTTAAGAATTCAACAACTTCAACTAGTTCTTGTTTTTCTTCCTCAGCTCCAGCAACATCTGAAAATCTTACTTTAATATCTTCTTTATTTGCGGCCTTAGCCTTACTACGTCCAAAACTCATTGGGTTACGGCTATTATTTCCTCCCATATTTCCCATCATAGAGAATAGGAAGAAGAATAGAATACCGAATGGTACAATGGATACAAGAATATTAATCCACATACCACTTGAACTTTCATGCTTAACAGTTACTTCTGCCTTATGGTCAGAAGCAAGTTTTTGCAATTCTGATACTGTAGTATCTGAAGGAAGAATAATACTTGAAAATTTCTCTACTGTTGTAGCAGAAGGAGAAAAGAACTGGATACCTGTTTCTTCTTTACTTGTTTTAGGATTTTTATAAACACCTGAAACTTCGATAACACTGCCATTTGGTTGGTAAGTCAATTCTTTTACATTGTCATCGGTAATTTCTTTTACCAATTCTGTATAATTAATTTGCTCACTTTTCCCTGCAACACTACCTGTACTAAAATACTGATAACCTGTAACTAGGAGAAAAATAAGTAATAACCATAGAAAAGGATTTTTAATTAAACCATTATTTTGTTTTTTCATTAAAAATTGTTCTTTCTAATTTGAATACACTTCTTCTTTCAATACTCCAACATAAGGAAGGTTACGATAATTTTCTTTGTAGTCTAAACCATAACCTACTACAAACTCATTTGGGATAGTAAAGCAGGTATAGTCTGCCTCAATTTCTACAACACGTCCTTCTGGTTTATCCAATAAGGTTGCAATTTTAACAGAGGCTGCTTCTCTTGCAATAAACATATCTCGCAAATTCTTCAAAGTTTGACCTGTATCAATGATATCTTCTACAAATAAAACATCTCTTCCTTTGATATCTTGAGTCACATCTTGTTTAATATTGATAACACCACTACTTGCTGTTCCACCATGGTAGCTAGAAACCATCATGAAGTCCATTTCAATATGTGTATCAATATATTTGACCAATTCAGCCATAAAAGGAATAGATCCTTTTAAAATCCCAATTAAAATCGGATTTTTTCCTGCATAGTCTTTGGTTAATTGAGCACCTAATTTTTTAGCAGCTTCTGTAATTTCATCGTGTGAAACAAGGATTTTTTTAATATCGTTTTCTAACATTTTTTTACCTATCTATTTTTTCTATATAAAGTACAGTGTTCATTATATCATTTTTCGTGTTTTTACTCAAATTACTGGTCGCAATTCCCAAAATTGAAACAATTTCACCAAATTGCTCAATAATCAGAGCAGATTTTCGCTTTTCCATAGGGATTTTCAAATCGATAAATAGACGTCTGAGTTTTTTTCTATGTCCATTTTGAATCAAAACATCTCCTGTTTTTCGATGACGAATGTGTATGGATGTTTCGCGTGAAACAGGTATTTGTTGAATTGATTCACCTTCTAATGGAAGTCCAAAGGAAAATAAATATCCTTGATAAGATACCTGATTTTGATAGTGTAACACAAGTTCATCTTCCTTTTCATCAGCCTGCGGACTGATTTTACAAATCTGAAACCGTTGGTACTCTTTTATCAATTCATAGCCATTTTTAAGCGGATGACGATATTGGCTTTTAGATTTTAAAATCTGCCGAACTTCATCAAACTGAGCTTTTGTAATATTCAAATCTGGAAAACGATTCAAATAAGTTTGGAGTAAAACTCTTTGTGTTGACTCAGAATAAGAAAATAACTGTTGTAAATTTTCCACATCAATATTGTTAGATAATTCAGCTATAGCTAGGTCATAATCTAAAATTTCATTTCCGATACTTATGATTGCATCTCTAAATCTAGGATTTTCTTTTTCTACTTCTGGTAAATAAGAGTTTCGAATACGATTGCGAAAATAATGATTTTTCTTATTTGATATATCTTCAAAGTGAAAAATTGAAGGAAAATCTTTTTTCTGAAAATGCAAGAAGGGCCGAATGATTTCTATCTCTCCTACTACTTGCTTCTCCTTAATTCCTGATAGATAGCGCAAACGAGTCCCTCGAATCAAACGCATCAAAATCGTTTCCACCTGATCATCAGCATGGTGGGCAGTGACTAAAGCTGTCGCACCTGTCTTTTTCATGATCTCTTGAAAAAAATCATAACGAAAATGTCGAGCACGCGCTTCTGAAAATTCTCCTGAAAAATCGCTGATATAAATAGGAAGCTCTGCTTCAGCAGCCAACTTCCTTAATTCCTGTTCTTCCCAATCTGATTCTACTCTCTGCTTATGATTCACATGGGCTAGAATCAATTCAATTTCTAACTCTTTTTGATAAGTAGATAATACCTTAAATAGAAACATAGAATCTAACCCACCAGAAAGAGCTAGCACCACCTTAGTATGCTTTTTGAAATATCCCTTCTTGAGAAAATGATTTAAAAAATCTTGTTCCCTCATTTTAGAACCTCATAAACATCCTTGGCTATCTGAGAAATCGTATCATAATCAGAATTCTTAGTGAAAATAGAAAGAATAAATGGAGAATCTGCGTAGACAACACCCGTATCATGCTTAAATTCGTCCGCATCCCCAATTTTATGAGCTACCTTCACAGAAACACCTTTGGCAATTCGCTGATTATCAAAATCTGTTTTAGTCAAAGACTCTAGCACAAATCCATTTTGATTATAAATAGCTTCCATGACCTTCCCGGCCATCTTGGAAGAAATCAATTTTTCTTTTGGATCCCAATCATCTCCCATAATGGCAGACATCTTGGATTTGAATGTGGAATCAGATTGGTTTGAAATGTAATAACCCAATATATTATGAGCTACATTATCAGATTCTTTAGATACTTTTGTGATTAAGTCCTTGAGAGAATACTCTTTATTATCCTCTTTTTTAGGAAGACTACCACTTCCTTCTGGTTTATAAGAACCTGGAAAATCATTAACTGCTGATACGTATTTTACAGTCGTATCTAACTGATACAGACCCTCATTTATTTTTTCTTGTGTATAGTAGAGATAAGGTAGTTTTAAAACACTAGCCGCATACATCTTTTCATCTTGATTGATACCAGCTTCTTTTCCAGTAGTCAGTTGCTTAACATAAATAGAGAAAGAAGCTTTTTGATATTTTTCAGATAACATTTCTTGGACTTTACCCATCCGGTTATCTTCTTCAGAAGTTGACTCTTTATCTACCCATCCAACCTGATCAATGTGTAGAAATTCTTTTCCTTCTACAAATATTGTCTTATCGATTGACACCTGAGAAAAAGCTGATAAGGATGATTTCACTTCTTTTAAATCATAAGGACTATTATACAGTTTAAAGTCAGATTCTAACCATACTTTTTTTATTGTAGGAGTTACCTCTGACTGGTCATATAAAAATCGTTTGTCTGCAGCTATAAATTGATGGTTGGATAACTTAAATACTGGAATTCCTTGTTTATTTAAGCGCCACTCAGTTATTTGAAAATTTGTTTTTGGAGTTAATTTTCCAGATTCTACAACTAAATCTTCATTCGCATAAACAGGAACTTCTCCATAAACCATAGGAGAATTTAGCTTTTCTCTAAAATAAATACCAAAGTCAGATTGTGAAAGGTAATAAATTTCTTTCGAAGTATAGACGACTTCTTTTTCTGTGCTAACAACTTTTGAAATGGTCAATAAACTCGGTAGCAACAAAATAATTAAGAATTTACGCATTCTTCCTTTCCTTTTCTTCTTGTAAACGCAATAATTGATTTTTATCAGCCAACTCTTCCAGTTTTTCATCTGATAAACTCAAAAATTGCTCAATTACGTCTAATAAATTTTCCATTTTATCACCTTTGAAGCAAGTCAGGAATCGTATAAACTATTTCCCTAGACTTAGAATAATAGTACTTCGCTCGTGTATATTTGGCAGCATAATCCTCGTCTTTCAACTTTATAGCAAATGCTGTCTCCTTATCCTTTTCATCACTCAAAGTTTGATACTGAGTTTGCAGGTCTGCTAATTGCTGACGTCTTTGGAGTAATTGCTGATAGCTCTGCGCTAAATTAAAAGTTGGCAAAATAAATAACAGCATAATCAAAATCAATACCCACCCCATAAAACGATTCCGTTTTTGTCGTTCTTTCATCAGGTAGCGACGACGTTGGTATTCATTTTGGATAAAAGAATTGTTTAATTGTACAATATTCTTAGACATTTTCTTCTACCCGTGTTTCACTGATAATTTCATACATGCCTGCTGCATCTTCTTTTTTCGTACTATCTTTCATCTCTAGTACTTTTACAAGTAGCAACTTATTGCCAAAGCGAATCTCAACTTGGTCATTAACTTTCAAATCCGTTGAACTTTTGGCCAAGATCCCATTCACCTTGATTCTGCCTTTATCTGCTACTTCCTTTGCTACTGTACGACGCTTGATAATTCGTGATACTTTTAAATATTTGTCTAATCTCATCTTTATTACCTCAACTTATTATTGTACCATTTTTATCTATTTTATAGAAGAAAAATATCAAATGGCATTTTCTTCCTTCGACTCTTTTATCTCTAATAAACTTTCTCCAAAAATTATCAGACCTTCTAAAATTTCATAATCTTTCTTATTTTGGACATCAAACACAAGCTCCATTAATCCCTTATTCTCAGCGATGCCTGCTTTTAAGTTCGTTGCGGATAAAGCTTTAAAATAATCTTGAGCCAAAAACAGTCGTTGGGTGACTTTTTCAAATTGAACTGTAATCTTATTTTCTTTTCTTTCCACACGTTGAACAAAGACCTTGTCCAAATATGATTTGACCAAACCAATCTCTAAAAGATAGGCTACTACATCTGGGTATTCTCCAAAGCGGTCCATCAACTCTTCTTGTAACTCTTCATAATTGACACGGTTGTCAATTTGACGAATTTTCTTGTAAATTTCAATCTTATGTCGTTGATCAGAAATATAAGTATCAGGAAGATAAGCATCAATTTGTAAAATCAATTCGGCATTCCCTTTGGTTCTTGTATTAGCATTCCCGTTTCGTTTAGCAATAGCTTCCTCTAGTAACTGCGAATACAATTCAAAACCAACAGAATCAATGAAACCAGACTGGGATTTTCCTAGGAGATTCCCTGCTCCACGAATCGAAAGATCTCGCATAGCAATCTTAAATCCGGATCCCAATTCTGTAAATCCTTTGATGGCTTCTAATCTCTTCTCAGAGACTTCACTAATTGATTTTTCTGGACGATACATGAGATAGGCATAAGCAATACGATTACTACGACCTACTCTTCCTCTTAACTGATACAAGGTTGACAAGCCCATATGGTCCGCATTTTCAATAAATAAAGTATTGGCATTTGGAATGTCCACCCCTGTCTCAATAATGGTAGTCGTCACCAAGATATCGTATTGTCCCTCAATAAAGTCTAATAGAGTATTTTCCAACTGGATTTCACTCATGCGACCATGAACATAACCAATCGAAGCCTCTGGAATTAACTCCTGTAATTCTGAAACCTTCTGGTCAATCGTGTCAACTTTATTGTAAAGATAGTAAACTTGACCTCCACGCTCCATTTCACGCAAAACAGCATCACGAATGACACTCTCATTCTTTTCCAAAACATAGGTTTGCACTGGATAACGATTAGTCGGCGGAGTTTCAATAACAGACAAATCTCTGATTCCCAGCATAGACATATGGAGGGTACGAGGGATTGGCGTTGCTGTCAAGGTCAGGACATCCACTTGTTTTTTCAGTTCTTTCAAGGTTTCCTTATGCTTGACACCAAATCGTTGTTCTTCATCAATAATCATCAAGCCCAAATCAGCAAACACAACATCTTTTGACAAAACACGATGGGTTCCAATCAAAATATCAACTTGACCCTTTTTCAATTTTTCAAGTGTTTCAGTCTGCTCTTTTTTACTTCTAAAGCGACTCAACACATCAATATTAACAGCAAAATTTTGGAATCTTTCCTTAAAATTCGTGTAGTGCTGTTGCGCTAAAACTGTCGTAGGAACTAGAACGACAACCTGTTTGTTATCATTGACAGCCTTAAAGGCTGCACGCATTGCAACTTCAGTCTTTCCAAAACCAACATCCCCAACTAAAAGTCGATCCATTGGTTGAGAATTCTGCATATCTCTCTTGATTTCCTCGATACTACGAAGTTGATCATCCGTTTCAACATAAGGAAAAGCATCATCAAAAGCATCTTGCTCTTCATCATCAGCTGAGAAAGCAAAGCCCTTCAACTGACTACGCTCAGAATAGAGTTTGATTAAATCGTCTGCTATATCCTCTACCTGGTTCTTAACTTTTTGCTTGGCTTTTTTAAAATGACCATCATTTAATTTATTGAGTTTTGGAGCTTTCCCATCACTTGAAATATATTTAGACAGTAGATGAATCTGTTCTACTGGGATAGAAATTTGATCACCATTTTGGTATTGGACGCTAACATAATCGCGGTGAATCCCTTTGATTTCAATGGTTTCAATTCCTAGGTATTGACCAATTCCATGAATGTGGTGAACAACGTAGTCTCCTTTTTCAAGTTCATTATAATCTTTTAAGCGCTCTGCATTTGAAACATGTTGTCTTCGAAAACGACGTTTTAATTTCTTTTGAAAAATCTCATGTTCAGTAATCACCAGAATTTTTTCATCTACAAAATGAAAACCATGTCTTAGGTTACCCTCAATTAAGTTTACAGATTGTTGACAGATTCTTGACTTATCTCTGAAATCCAATTTAATCTGATATTCCTCTAACATATCCTCCAATGCCTTACTTCCCATTGAATTGCTAGATTGCAGAATAATAGTGTAATCCATTTTTTTGTATCGTTCAATTTCTTCTTTTAGAAAAGAAAACTGATTGAAAAACTCCTGCATAGGATATTGATTAAATTGATAAATTTGGTCAAACTTGAGATTTCCTAGCCCCTTTTGAAGATTAGAGAAAAAGGTCACTGGACTTTGTTTTTTATAGATTTGTTCAATATCAGCAAAATACTGCATATCAGAAAATGCTTTACTGTTCTGTAATTCTTCTGTAAAGTATTGTGCTAACTCCCTTTCAAAGACTTCATACTGATTCATCAATTTCTGATAATCATCAAAGAATATTGGTATGTCTTTTTCAATATAATCAAAAATAGTCCATGTCTTGTCATAACACAAAGATAAAAATTTCCGGGAATCAGAATGAATTTGTTTTTGGTGAAAACTTGAAAAAATTTCTTCTAAGTATGATTTTAAAATAGGTGATAACGTTTTTGAAATTTGTTTTTCTAAAGCTGACCGACCTCGTTGATAATCTTTTTCTCTCAAAAGCATATCACTAGCTGGAAAGATAGTGAGTTCTGTCTGATTTTCTTTCGATAATTGTGTTTCTACTTCAAATGACCTAATACCATCAATTTCATCACCAAAAAACTCAATTCGGCAAGGTTCTAACTGGGATATTTCAAAAATATCTAAAATATCTCCTCGCAGACTAAATTCGCCCTGAGTTTGTACTTGAGTAACTTTTCGATAGCCTATCTCTTTTAACTGATGGATAAGTGCGTGTTGGTCATATTCTTCACCAACTGCAATTTTTATAATGCTTTCTTTAAATCCAGTCGGAGAAGGTAAAAACAATCGACTTGCTGCGATATTACAAACTAAAATCCCTTTCTTAGATGAATCAGTCAAAAAACGTAAGGCTTCAACCCGTGAAATGATTTTTTCTTGTGAAGACATCAAAAACTCGACCATAGGGGAGTCATCTACCAAAAATGGATAGACCAGTTCCTCACCCAAGATAGAGATAAGATCACTAACAAGTCCTTCTGCTTCTCCATAAGTTGACGTCAATAACACAATCTTATCTTCCTGTCTCAAACTACTAGCAATTGCTAAAGCTTTTGTAGAAGTTGACAAGCCTAACATTAATTGTCTTTTCTTATCTGTCAGATTTTGATGCCATTTTTTAATCTGATCATTTTCTGAGAATAAATCTAATAAGGATACCATTTATCCGTTATACCTCTGCATCGTTTTTTCAAAATTTTTCTCTTGTAAATAGTGATTTACAGCATCGTCAACCTTGTCAATAGACTGTAAAATACCAATATAATCATCCTTGTCAAAGGTACTCAAAACATGGTTAACAACTGACATGCCATTTTTTGGTCTTCCAATTCCAATTTTAACACGATTAAAAGCCTGGGTTCCAATATGTTGAATAATAGACTTGATACCATTATGTCCACCTGCTGACCCCTTTGCTCTTAAACGAATCTTTCCAACTTCCATATCAAGATCATCGTAAATGATGAGTAAATCTTCAATATCCAAACCATAGTAAGTCAATAAAGCATGAACAGCTTTTCCACTTTCATTCATAAATGTCGTTGGTTTGACAAGATAAATTTTTTCTCCATTGAAGAAAAAAGATGCTAGGTCAGCTTGAAATATCTTATCGTGTGTAAAAGTGACATTCTGTTTCTTAGCTAGTTGGTCAATCAACATAAAGCCAACATTATGTTTTGTTTCAAAATATTTATCTCCTGGATTTCCCAAGCCTACAAGTAATTTTGTCATTTATTTTTCCTTTCAAAAGCCAAAAGGGTTGGAATTTTTTTCCAACCTAATTGATACTATTCATTAAATTTTTTAGACATTAAAGCGGAATTCCATGATATCGCCGTCTTGGACGATATATTCTTTTCCTTCTTCACGCAAACGTCCAGCTTCTTTTACGGCCTTTTCAGATCCGTATTTTACTAGATCCTCATATGACATGGTTACTGCACGAATAAAGCCTTTTTCAAAGTCTGAGTGAATAATACCAGCTGCTTGTGGAGCCTTCATACCACGTTTGAAGGTCCAAGCACGAACTTCTTTTTCACCAGCTGTGAAGTAAGTTCCAAGTCCAAGTAAGTGATAAGCTGCACGAGTCAACTTGTCAACGCCTGATTCTGTCAATCCAAGTGCTTCAAGAAATTCTTGCTTGTCTTCATCGTCTAACTCAGAAATTTCTTCCTCAGCACGCGCAGAAATAACGACTACTTCAGCATTTTCTGTAGCTGCAAATTCACGAATTTGTTTGACATAGTCGATAGAATCTGGATCTGAAACTACATCTTCATCTACATTCGCTACATAAAGAACTGGTTTAGTCGTCAAAAGGAAGAGACCTTTTACAACCTTTTGTTCTTCATCTGTAAATTCAATAGTTCGAGCTGATTTCCCATCTTCAAGGACTGGTTTAATTTTTTGAAGAACATTAAACTCTGCTACTGATTCCTTATCTTTTTGCGTACGTGCCATCTTTTCTACACGCGCATATCGTTTGTTCACTGATTCTAAGTCAGCAAGAATCAATTCCAGATTAATTGTATCAATATCTGCAAGTGGATCTACAAAGGCGTCTTCACGTCCTTGTTCACGCATAACATTTTCATCATCAAAAGCACGAACTACATGAACAATCGCATCTACTTCACGGATATTGGCCAAGAATTTATTCCCTAGTCCTTCTCCTTTTGAAGCTCCTTTTACAATCCCTGCAATATCTGTAAATTCAAATGTTGTTGGAACTGTCTTTTTAGGAGTAATCATTTCAGTTAGTTTTTGTAGGCGTTCATCTGGAACTTCTACCATTCCAACGTTTGGGTCAATCGTTGCAAATGGGTAGTTCGCTGCCTCTGCTCCTGCTTTTGTAATTGCATTAAATAGTGTTGATTTACCAACGTTTGGCAAACCAACGATACCTGCTGTTAAAGCCATATTTTTTCATTCTCCGTTTTCATTTCAATCCCTAATATTATAACACAAAAAGGGAAAACTTGCTAACCCTCTAACTAAGGGTTCTTAGTCAATAATTTTATTCATTTTTCGATCAAAATCATAGCGTCCCATCATGACAACATGGTCACAATTGCTACATTTTATTTTGATATCTGCTCCTACACGTGTAATTTCCCAACGATTGGCCTTTTTACCTGTTGACTTGATGGTGCAAGCATGTGGTTTTTTCATTTCAACAAAATTTCCAACTTGATACATACTACTCTCCTTTTCTTTTTCGATTATATCATAAAAGAGGCGAGCTAGGCTCAACCTCTTTCACTTAATTTGTACGAACTGGTGTAATGAGCTGCATGAAGTCCTCATCAGTGTCTGCTGGCACAAGAGTAAATGGACGAACAGCTGAGATAAAACTAATAGTCACTTTTTCGCTATTTAAAGCTTTAAGAGAATCAATCAAGTAAGTTGGGTTGAAACTAATAGTCAAATCTTCACCAGTCACCTGATCAGTATCGATTTCTTCGTTTACTTTACCAACTTCTGGAGAATGAACATGGGCGCTAACAACCCCACCTTTAATTTCAAGCTTCACAGTACCATTTTGAGTCGCACTTGATAAAAGACGAGCACGTTCCATTGACTGACGCAAGTTTACAACATCAAAAGTAATTGTAGTGTTAAAGTCTGTTGGAATCAAACGATCTGTATCAGGATAGTTACCTTCTAACAAACGTGTATAAAAGCTAATATTTTCGCTTCTAAAGAGGATTTGGTTATTGGCAAAGAAAATCTCTACAGTTTCGATATCATCTGTAAATACCGCTGAAAATTCGCGTAGAGAACGGCTAGGAATCACGACATCAAAATCATCACTATTTTTCTCAAGCGTTAATTTTTTCTGGCTTAAACGATGAGAGTCTGTTGCCACTGTTTTTAACTCTTTGTGTTGACTCAATACAAAATGAACACCTGTCAAAATTGGACGACTTTCTTGTGTACTTGCAGCAAATGCTGTTTCATTGATAATTTTCTTGAGTAATTTTGTTTCAAGAACTAAAGGAGTGCTTGCTGAAATTTCTTGGATTCGTGGGTACTGTTCGCTATCTTTTCCTTTTAAGGTAATTTCTGATTTGCCGCTAGTTAAAACAATTTGATTTTGTTCAATTTCTTTAAAATCAAGAGTTACATCTGGAAGACTAGATACAACATTGATAAAGAAAGAAGCTTCAAGAAGGATCGAACCTAAAGAAGTAATTAATAGACCAGCATCTTCATTTTTTTGAGAAATAAAATTTTCAATTGAAATTTGACCATTTGAACCAATTAAAGTAACACCTTCATTGGTTACGTCAATTTTGACAGTTGATAAAATAGGAATGGCATTTTTAGAACTAATAGCTCTCTTAGTAATATTTAATGCTTGTAGAAATAAATTTTTATTAATTGAAAAATGAATCATGGATTCTCCTTTATTTATTTTTAGTATTAGAAGGATAATAGTAATAATAGAGTCTGTGAAATCTGTGGAAAACAGACTTTAAACAAGTCATATCAAGTTTTTTGGCTTGTTTAAAAAATGTGGATAAAAAAGATAATAAAGTAAAAGTTATCCACAAGTTATTTAATTTTCTTTTTGATGGATTCAATTTCTAAACGTAAATTATCGTCTTCATCAATCAAAGATTTAATTTTTGCATGGGCATGAATGACTGTTGTATGATCTTTTCCACCAAATTCCTTCCCAATTTTTGGAAGACTATTATCTGTTAGTTCTCTAGATAAATACATGGCTACTTGACGGGCCAAAACGATATTTTGAAGGCGTCTGCTTCCCTTCATTTCTTTGACGCTAACACCATAAAAGTTACCAACTTCATTTTGGATTTTGTCAATTGGGATGACGAGCATTTGGCTAACATCTTGTTTGCGAGCTCTAATAGCTTCTGCAGCAATATCAATAGTGATATCCTTGATTTTTTTTACTCTGGCAATTAAAGTGATATCGTTGATAGCTCCCTCAAGATCTCGAACATTTGAATCAAATTGCCCAGCTAGGTATTCTAGAGTATCACTTTGGAAATTGTAGCCTAAATGTTCCGTTTTACTTTGTAAAATGGCAATACGTGTTTCAAAGTCAGGGGGTGTGATAGTTTGTGTCAATCCCCAACTAAAGCGCGTGACAAGCCTCTCCTCGAGCCCTTCTAGATGTTTTGGACTACGATCACTGGTTAGGACAATCTGTTTTTGCTTGTCATGAAGGGCGTTAAAGGTATTGAAAAATTCTTCCTGAGTTGCGACTTTTTTTCCGCTGAGTGACTGGATATCATCGATTAACAAAAGATCAAGACTACGATAGGTTTTTTTAAATTTTTCCATTTCCCCAAGTCTTAGGTGATCAAGAAAGTCATTAATAAAGCTTTCAGCAGGTATGTATTTGACACGCGCATTTGGAATATTTTTTAGAATTTCATTTCCAATAGCGTTTAACAGATGAGTCTTACCAAGCCCAGGTCCTCCATAGATAAAAAGAGGGTTATAGGTCAGAGCTAAATCTTCAGAGACAGCTAAAGCGGCTGATACTGCCCAAACATTTCCATCCCCTTGAATAAAATTATCAAAGGTATACTTTTCTTTTAACCCAGTATCTGAATAAGGAATAGATGCTAACTTTGGACTATAATCATAAAGAGTTGAATTTGTAGCTTCTTCAACTTGTGAGATAGTCGTATCTTGAGGTTTGGTGAAAATATAGTGGGGAGTAATCTCAGCATCATAAATTTCAAATCCAGCAACGACAATAATATCTTTTAGTTGTTTTTCCCAGACCATTTCCATTTCAGATCGTGGTAAAAATATAGTGGCAACATTTTCCTCTACCTTAATGAGTTCAGCTTGAATAGCATAGAAATCATACATGGATCGAGTCAGTCTTTCTTGAGCAAATTCTAAGATACGATTCCAAAATTGTTTTTCTTTCAATCCTTTCTCCTCCTTTACTATTTAAAAGTTTAATACTAGACCTATTTTACCATAGAGAACAAGAATTTTCCACAAGCTGTGAAAAATAATCCACAATGTTACCAAGTTTTATCCACAGGTTGGGGATAAAAGCAGAAACTATTGATTTATTAAGCTTTTTATTGAAAAAAATAGTGGATAACCTTGTGAGATAAAAAAATAAAAGAACAGCCTTATTTCAGGCTGTTGATAATTCTACTGTATTCTTCTTGATTTGAAAAAGAAATAATGATTTTTCCACTATCTTTTTTAGACAGTTTAATCTCTACATCTAATCCGAGTAGTTTTTTTAACTGTTCTTCTTCATTTTGTATGAAATGATCATTTTTTTGCAGTTTCTTTTGTTTTTTCTCTGTCAGAAGAGCTTCTAACTTCCTTACAGAAATGTCTTCTTCTATAATTCGTTGAAAGAAATAGTCTTGTTGTTCCTTATTCAACCCAACTAGAGAACGCGCATGAGCTTGTGATAGTTTGCCATTTTCTACTTCTGAGAGGATAGCATCTGGCAAGGAAAGCAAACGAATGGAGTTGCTGATATATGGACGAGACTTGCCCATTTTATCTGCAATTTCAGCATGGGTAAATCCTTTCTCTACAAGAGATTCATAGGCGCGTGCTTCTTCTATTGGATTTAAATTTTCTCTTTGCAAATTTTCAATGATGGACTGGACCATCATCTCTTGATCTGAAAGCTGTTTAACAACAGCTGGGATAGACCTTAGACCAGCTAAAAGTGAAGCCCGATAGCGTCTTTCTCCTGCAAGGATTTCATAACCAATAACAGGAGATTGACGAACAATAATCGGTTGAATGACTCCATTTTCTTTGATAGACTGTGCTAGTTCATCTAGTTTTTCTTTATCAAATTCTTTTCGAGGTTGATAGGGATTTTTTTGTATATCTGTGATAGAAATCATTTCAAATTTTTCCATGATTCTACACTAACACATCTTTTCTCTTATGTAAAGCTTTCTTTACATAGATGTCAATTAAGATTCTAAATCACTTGAATTTTTGTCAAGTTTAATAGATGTAGTGTCTTCTTTACCGTTACGATAGTAAGTTATCTTAATGGTGTCTCCGATAGAATGGTTGTAAAGAGCACTTTGTAAGTCTGTTGATGAAGCAATATCTTTGTCATCTACTTTGGTAATAACATCGTATTTTTCAAGGTGACCATTGGCGGGCATATTACTTTGTACAGAACGAACAACTACACCAGATGTTACATTGCTTGGAATATTCAGTCTTCTAAGATCACTTGTATTAATATTTGAGAGATTGACCATTTGGATGCCCAAAGCTGGACGCGTCACTTTTCCGTTCTTTTCCAACTGTTCAATAATATTGATAGCATCATTTGCAGGGATTGCAAAACCAAGGCCTTCTACAGATGTACCTCCATTTGTGGCAATTTTACTTGAGGTAATTCCAATAACCTGCCCTTGAATATTGATCAGTGGGCCACCAGAGTTACCTGGGTTAATAGCAGTATCAGTTTGGATGGCTTTTGTAGAAATGGCTTGTCCATCTTCAGATTTTAAGGATACATTTCGATTGAGACTAGATACGATACCTTGAGTGACAGTATTAGCATATTCAGAACCTAACGGGCTACCGATGGCAATAGCAGTTTCTCCTACGGTTAACTTGCTAGAATCACCAAACTCAGCTACTGTTGTCACTTTTTCTGAAGAGATTTTGACGACAGCAATATCAGAGAAAGTGTCAGCTCCGACAATTTCTCCAGGTACTTTAGTTCCATCTGACAAACGAATATCTACTTTGCTGGCACCATTTATAACGTGATTATTGGTGACAATGTAAGCTTCTTTGTCATTCTTTTTATAAATAACCCCAGATCCTTCACTAGAGATTTGTTGAGAATCTGTGTCAGTATCATCATTGCCAAATACGCTATTTTGTCTGTTAGCTGAATAAGTAATAACAGAAACAACGGCATCTTTTACTTTATTAACAGCCTGTGTTGTTGAATTTTCGTTCTTATAGGCAGTTTGTGTAATAGTACTATTGTTGTTAGAGTTGCTTACACTACTTTTTTGAGTTAGTTGAGCTATTGAAAAACTACCCAAGGCTCCACTAAAAAAGCTAATGACGATAATGACTAATAATTGAAACCCTTTTTTGTAAAATGTTTTTAAATGTTTCATATTTGCCTCCATATTTTTGAATTACTGAAAGTATAAACTGACTAGCTTAATTATAACTTAAACATAAAAGTTTTTCACAGATTGTGGATAACTTTCAAAAATCTGTGGTTTTCTCGGCTAAAATTAACCTTTTGTTTTGTGAATAAGATGTGAAAAAATAGAGAATATGTTAGAATAGATTCATGAAAATTAAAGTTGTAACAGTTGGGAAACTGAAAGAAAAGTATTTAAAAGATGGTATTGCAGAGTATTCAAAACGAATTTCTCGATTTGCTAAGCTTGAAATGATTGAGCTAGCAGATGAAAAAACACCAGATAAGGCCAGTGAGTCAGAAAATCAAAAGATTTTAGAAATAGAAGGGCAGAGAATTTTATCAAAAGTTGGTGACCGTGATTTCGTTATTGTGTTGGCTATCGAAGGGAAAACTTTCTCATCAGAAGAATTTAGTAAACAATTAGAAGAAGCTTCTATAAAAGGATTTTCTACTCTTACATTTATTATTGGAGGGAGTCTGGGATTAGCACAGGATGTAAAAAAGAGAGCCAATCTTTCTGTCAGTTTTGGTCGTTTAACCTTGCCCCATCAGTTAATGAGACTAGTCCTTGCTGAACAAATCTATCGTGCTTTTACGATTCAGCAGGGATCCCCCTATCATAAATAGAAAATTGACTTTTAATTGAATTTTTGGTAGAATAATTGTGTTAGGTCTCATAGCTCAGCTGGATAGAGCATTCGCCTTCTAAGCGAACGGTCGCAGGTTCGAATCCTGCTGGGATCAATATAGTAGCAAAGCTGGGAATTTTCCCGGCTTTTTTCTTAAAAAAGTACACTTGGGGAGAAAAAAATGACAGTTGAGAGAATTTTATCTAAAACGAAATTCTATTTTGTATAATAGTTTTTGTAAGTTAGCTTACAAGAAAAAAATTTTTAGGAGATTTTATTATGAAAAACACAGTTAAATTGGAACAGTTTGTAGCCTTGAAGGAAAAAGACTTGCAAAAGATTAAAGGTGGGGAAAGTAGGCTACCAAAAATCCTCCTTGATTTTCTTTTCCTACGAAAAAAGTAATGAAATAAGGAGAAAGAGTAATGGATTTATTTGGATTTGGGATAGTTATTGTTCATTTTTTAATTATTAGTCACAGTTACCGTTTAATTTGTAAAGGTCAAATAAATAGAAAAGAACTATACGTTTTTGGTGCTTATACATTACTAACTGAAATAGTACTTGAACTTTTCTTTTATCTTCTAAATTTAGATGGGGCAGGGATTGAAAGATTTTTATTTCCTTTGGGCTTATATTCCTATTTTCTATGGATTAAACAGTATGAGAGGGATAGAGGACTATTCCTAAGTTTACTACTATCTCTTTTATATGAGAGCACTCATAACTTTCTGTCCGTAACTTTCTCCTCTATAACAGGAGACAATTTTGTTTCACAATATCATGCCCCATTCTTTTTCGTTGTAACGGTGTTGACTTATGTTGTTATCTTAAAAATCATTCATTATTTCCATTTGGAACTAGCCTATTTTGATAAGGACTACCTCTATCCTTTCTTGAAAAAAGTATTTTTTGCTTTACTATTGCTACATATTGTATCTTTTGTTTCAGATATGGTAAGTACGATTAAACATTTGAATAGTTTTGGAAGTATTTTATCATCTATTGTCTTTATATCGTTACTTTTGACCTTCTTTGCAATGAATTCTCATAAAGATCAAATGGAGAAAGAGATTGCGTTGAAGCAGAAGAAATTTGAACAGAAACATTTACAGAATTATACAGATGAAATTGTTGGTCTGTATAATGAAATTCGTGGTTTTCGACATGATTATGCTGGGATGCTTGTCAGTATGCAGATGGCAATTGACAGTGGTGATTTACAGGAAATTGACAGAATTTACAATGAAGTTTTGGTCAAAGCTAATCACAAACTGCGTTCAGATAAGTACACTTACTTTGACTTGAACAACATAGAAGATTCAGCTTTACGAAGTTTGGTTGCTCAGTCCATTGTCTATGCTCGAAATAATGGTGTAGAGTTTACACTGGAAGTAAAAGATACGATTACCAAGCTCCCAATTGAACTATTGGATTTGGTTCGTATCATGAGCGTTTTATTGAACAATGCTGTCGAAGGATCGGCTGATAGTTATAAAAAGCAGATGGAAGTAGCAGTTATTAAGATGGAAACTGAAACAGTTATTGTGATTCAGAATTCATGTAAAATGACGATGACTCCTTCAGGAGATCTATTTGCCTTAGGATTCTCCACTAAGGGAAGGAATCGCGGAGTAGGATTAAATAATGTGAAAGAACTACTAGATAAGTACAACAACATCATTTTAGAAACAGAGATGGAAGGCAGTACATTTAGACAAATTATTAGATTTAAGAGGGAATTTGAATGAAAGTTTTAATTTTAGAGGATGTTATTGAACATCAAGTGAGACTAGAAAGAATATTGGATGAAATTTCGAAAGAATCGAATATTCCAATATCATACAAGACAACGGGAAAAGTCCGTGAATTTGAAGAATATATTGAAAACGATGAAGTAAATCAGCTTTATTTCCTAGATATCGATATTCATGGGATTGAGAAAAAGGGATTTGAAGTGGCTCAGCTCATTCGTCATTACAATCCTTACGCTATTATCGTCTTTATTACCAGTCGATCAGAGTTTGCGACTCTAACCTATAAATACCAGGTATCAGCCCTAGATTTTGTTGATAAGGATATCAATGATGAGATGTTTAAGAAGAGAATTGAGCAAAATATATTCTACACGAAGAGTATGTTGCTTGAAAATGAAGATGTTGTAGATTATTTTGATTACAATTACAAGGGAAATGATTTAAAAATTCCTTACCATGATATTTTGTATATTGAAACGACAGGTGTCTCTCATAAATTACGCATTATTGGTAAGAATTTTGCCAAAGAATTTTACGGTACCATGACAGATATTCAGGAAAAGGATAAACATACCCAACGATTTTATTCCCCTCATAAGTCATTTTTGGTAAATATAGGCAATATCAGAGAAATTGACCGAAAGAATCTAGAAGTTGTTTTCTATGAAGATCATCGCTGTCCTATTTCAAGGTTAAAAATTAGAAAGTTAAAAGATATTTTAGAGAAAAAATCTCAAAAGTGATTGACAATTAGTAAGAAATTGATATAATGGTTATATCTGCTACAGATAGAAGGTCCGTTGGTCAAGGGGTTAAGACACCGCCTTTTCACGGCGGTAACACGGGTTCGAATCCCGTACGGACTATTTTATCCGCCATAGCTCAGTTGGTAGTAGCGCATGACTGTTAATCATGATGTCGTAGGTTCGAGTCCTACTGGCGGAGTATAGATAAAAGGGAACATAGTGTTGTTCCCTTTTTTGTATCAATTTGTATCACCAAGCATCTTCATAAGAAAGTCTGTTATTTCTTGAGGACTTTCTTTTTTTCCATGTGCAATCCAAGTTTGACAGACACCAAAAAGTGCGTGAGTTAGATAGATGCTACTATATTCTAATTCAGTGGTATTTAGATTCAGTTGCATAAATTGCTTTTGTAAATCCGTACTGAGCATGATATGAAGTTTATTTCGTAAGAAATTTTGGATTTCTTTAGTCCCATTTTCAGAAAGCAGAGCAGCCAAAAGTGGTTCTGATTCTAGATATTCAAATACTTCTAAAATAGCATCTCTTTTGTGATGAGCATGTTTTTGAAAAATATATTCAAATGTATGGAATAGCTTGCTTTGATAGTGCTCAATCATATCATACTTATCCTTATAGTGAGTATAGAAGCTGGAACGACTAATTCCGGCTTTGTCTGCTAACTTGACAGTAGAAATTTGATCAAATGGTTGTTCCATCAGTAGTTGTACCATAGCATTTTCAATAGTTCGCTTTGTTTTTAAGCGTTTGTTACTTTCTTGCATATTTCCTCCTTGTAAACAAATTAGACTATCTGTCTAAAAATTGATTTTTTATCTTGTAATTTAGATTTTTTATTGTATAATCTATTATATCAAAATTTTAGACAATATGTTTAAAAAAGGAGAAGATATGTTTAAAGAATGGAAAGCAATTTTTAAAAAACCAACCTTTATTATTGTCATGATAGGGATTTCTCTTATTCCAGCTCTGTACAATATCATATTTTTGTCATCAATGTGGGATCCATATGGGCAAGTGTCTGACTTACCTGTGGCAGTTGTCAATAATGATAAAGAAGCTTCCTATAACGGTAATACCATGGCTATAGGAAAAGACATGGTGTCAAATTTAAAAGAAAATAAAAGCTTAGATTTTCATTTCGTAGATGAAGAGGAAGGAAAGAAGGGATTGGAAGATGGCAATTACTATATGGTAGTGACTTTACCAAGTGATTTATCTGAAAAAGCAGCTTCTATTTTAACGGATCATCCAGAGCAAATGCAAATCGATTATCAGACTTCAAGTGGTCATAGTTTTATTGCTAGCAAGATGAGCGATTCTGCGATGACACAATTGAAGCAGAATGTTTCTACCAATGTAACCGAGACCTATACCAAAGCTTTATTTGATAAGATGGTCGAATTAAAGGATGGTATGAGTCAAGCGGCTTCTGGTAGTGAAAAATTAACTGATGGAGCGAATCAGTTAGTGACAGGAAGTCAAACATTGACTACTAACCTACACTCTTTAGCAGCTTCAAGTTTAACATTTTCAAATGGAACGGAGCAGTTTACTAAAGGATTGTCCTCTTATGTTTCTGGTGTTGAACAACTTCATCTTGGCTTAGGGACTTTTAATAGTGGTTTGCTTACATATACTGGTGCAGTGAGTCAATTAGATAGCGGATTAGATCAATTATCTTCTAAAAGTCCTGAATTAGTAAGGGGAATCAATCAGTTATATACTGGTGTAGAATCCTATACTGGCGGTGTTTCTCAGCTCAATACTGGTCTTAATCAATTTTCATCTGGTGTTAGTGCCTATACAAATGGAGTGGGAAATCTTGCAACAGGTGCGAAGCAGTTATCTAATCAATCAGCTACACTTCGAATGGGTGTGGAGCAATTAAGTGAAGGGATTCAACAACTTTCTAGCAAGTTAGATGCTTCGTCTGGGAAAAAAGATCAAATTAATCAATTATCTTCTGGTCTAAATCAGTTAAATCAAGCCATTCAAAATATTGATGTTGGAGATACAAAACAGTTATCTTCTGTTTTATCAAATATAGTGTCTCTTTCTAATCAAATGTTAGCAAGTGCTCAGTCTGAAAAAGCAGCTACATTAGCAAATATTCAATCGACAGCAGCTTATCAATCCTTGACAAGTGAGCAACAAGCTGAGATAAGTGCTTCTGTATCTCAAAATTCGACTGATAGTATTCAATCGGCTCAGTCAATTATAGCTTTAGTACAAGGTTTACAGGGAGGTTTAAAAAACTTACAAAATCAATCTTCAAATCTTTCGACATTAAAAAATAAAGCCAATCAAGTATTACCGCTTGCTTCTACTTCTTTGACAGGATTGTCAAGTGGATTAACAGAAATGCAGGGAGCAGTGACGAGTAAATTAGTTCCTGCCAGTCAGTCGATTGCATCAGGTGTAAATGCATATACTGCAGGTGTTGATAAAGTTTCTCAGGGAGCAAGTCAACTAAGTGAAAAAAATGCCACCTTGACACAAAAATCTTCTAGCTTGACAGCAGGAGTTGGTCAATTAGCTAAAAAAACTCCAGAATTAGTATCTGGTATTGAAAAATTAGCTAAAAAAACTCCAGAATTAGTATCTGGTATTGAAAAATTATCAACTGGCTCTAACCAATTGAATCAAAAGAGTCAAGAATTAATGGCAGGAGTTGATAAATTACAATCAGGATCTGGTCAATTAGCAGACAAATCCAGTCAGTTACTTTCAGGTGCTTCTCAATTAGAGAATGGAGCTAATAAATTGGCAGATGGATCTGGGAAACTTGCAGAAGGTGGAACAAAGTTAACTTCTGGATTGGAGGATTTACAGACAGGAGTTGCTTCTTTAGGACAAGGACTAGGTAATGCTAGTGATCAACTCAAATCAGCATCAACAGAATCTAAAAATGCAGAGATTTTGTCAAATCCACTCAATCTTTCAAAAACAGACAATGATCAAGTTCCTGTAAATGGGATTGCTATGGCTCCTTATATGATATCAGTCGCTCTTTTTGTCGCTGCATTATCAACAAATATGATTTTTGCTAAATTACCTTCAGGTCGTCATCCTGAAACTCGCTGGGCTTGGTTCAAATCTCGCTTTGAGATAAATGGAGTTATAGCTGTTTTAGCCGCTTTCTTAGTCTATGGTGGAGTTCATCTTATTGGTCTAACAGCAAATCATGAAATGAGAACCTTGTTCTTAATTATTATCGCAAGCTTAACATTTATGTCTATGGTAACTGCATTAACAACATGGAATAGCCGTGTAGGAGCTTTCTTCTCTCTTATTTTGCTATTATTACAGTTAGCATCAAGTGCAGGTACCTATCCACTTGCTTTGACAAATAATTTCTTTAGAGCTATTAATCCTTGGTTACCAATGAGTTATTCGGTTTCTGGATTACGACAAACAATCTCTATGACAGGAAATATTCATCATCAAGTCATTTTCCTTGTTGTGATATTAGCCCTATTTACTGGTTTGGGTATGCTAGCCTATCGACCTAAGAAAATGGAAGAAGATTAAAAAAATCGACCAACTGGTCGATTTTTTTATGTCTTAGATGACTTTCGTTTGTGATTATAGATTCCAAATAGTAAAAGAGAAGTAAAGGAACAGATTGCTCCAGTAATAAAACCATTGGGAATGAAGGAAAGTGTAATAGTTCCTTTCCCCTTAGGAACATCAACTTTCATAAAGCCAGTTTGAGCTTGTTTAATTTCTATTTTCTTATCATCTTGGTAGGCAGACCAGCCTTTGTCATAAGGAATGGTGAAGAAAATCGACGTATCTTGTTTGACATCATATGTAGCAAAGACCTTATTTTTAGAAGTTGATACTGTGACAGGTTGTTCTTTAATTTTTTGAATTGCCTCGGTGAAAGTGTTGATATCTAAACGATAGAAGGTAGGAGATTCAAATGATACTTGTGAATTTCCAGGGAAACTAACATTAATATTGAAAGTTTTTTTCTCTTTAGTATATCCTAGATTAAAGAAGGAGAAGACATTATCAGTTGTAAAAGTTTTCTTTTCCCCATTTACAAGGATGTCAACCTTTTTTTGTTTGTCATTAGAAAAGTGAAGGTTTGTGAAAGAAAGATAAACTTGACTGTTTTCTGGCACTTCAATTTGATACTGGATTTCTGCATCCTCATTTGAAGAACTTGTAACACTAATCAAATCATCAGTATTCTCTGTTTTTTCATAGGGTATTGGAGAAAAATAATCAAAATTGGCGTCAGCAAGTTGATTTAAAAACGAGGCCTGATTATCTAGAGTGTGTTCAGTGAACTTGACATCATTGTAAACAGATTGACCAGCAAAGGCAATCGGAAGAGAGAATTGATTTTCATATAGGGTAAGATTATCTTTTTGATAGATATCTTTAAAACCATACTTATCAATAGGACTGTCTGAGATATTATACTGGATCCCAAATAAACTATCAGCCAAAATACTATTATTTGCATAGCGGAGATTGAGATTAGTCCCAGAGGATTTAAAGCCAAGTTTATCCAAAGTAGAGCTTGCTGAACGATTTCGAACAGATGAAAATTGAGAGATTCCATTGTAGTTGAATTTCATACTGTCATTTCCTGTCTGAGTTTGTAGTTTTTCAGTACGAGTAAATGAATTTCCAATATATGCTGAGAAAGATTCCATAGCTGGAATATCTCGACTATATGCACTTCGAGAAGCAAATCCCCATTCCTTTGCAATTCCGTCCATTTGAGATGAAGCATTTAAACTCATTTCAACCATTATAAATAAAGAGATTAGAATGGCAAATAGATTTACAGAGATAAACTTTTTGATAAATGCAAGGAGTAAAAGCGAATAGACAACCAAAAATTCAAGAGTAAGTAGAATATTCAAATCTGTTAAAAAAGAATAATGCGATTTTAGATAGATGGTAGCTAAAAATCCTGTTACTACAAGAAAAAGCGAAACTAAAAAGTTCCAGATTTTAATTTCCCTTAGACGATTTAAGACTTCCGCTGCTGTATAAATTAACAAGGTAGAGAAAATCCAAGCATAGCGATGTAAAAACATGTTTGGAGTATGCAGGCCTTGCCAAAATAAATCAAGCGCTTCAATATAAAAGCTTACAATTAGAAATGTAAAGAAGACTGCATAGATAAGTTTCACATGAAACTTAATAGATTTCAGCGTAAAAAATAAAATAGTTAAAATAAAGGGAAGCAGTCCAACAAAAATCATTGGAATAGCTCCATACTTTGTTGTGTCAAAGGAACCGATGAATTGTTTAGCAAAGAGATCAAGATACCAGCTACTTTCAGTTTGAAACTTTGTAATTTCAGTCAATTTTTCCCCATGTGTCTGTAAATCAAACAGAGTGGGAAGAGTCATAATCAAACTAGCCATACCAGCTAAAACGGAGGTGATTATGAAATCAAGAAAAGATGATTTTCGAGTCTTAAAGTCCCACGAAATTTGACAGAGATACCAGAAAATAAGAAACAATGCTGTCATATAGCCAAAATAATAGTTTTGGATAAATAAGATTGACAGACTTGTAAAGTACAATAGGAATTTCTTTTCAGTGATAAGTAGGTGTAAACCAGTGATAATGAAAGGAATCAAGATAAAAATATCCAGCCAGGTTTTTATCTCTAACTGACTAACGGTAAAGCTCATCAGAGCATAAGAAGTGGATAAGGCTAGTTTTAAAGATTTCGGAATATCTTTAAATAATCTATTTAGACTAAAGAAGGTTGACAAACCAATCAATCCAAATTTTAAGAGAGTTGTCAGATAGACAGCATCTGGCATATTCGTTAAATCAAAAAAGTAAACTAGTGGTGAAAGGAAACTACCCAAGTAATAACTAGATAGGGCATAGAAATTCAATCCGAGGCTACTTGTAAAGGTGTAAAACAGACTACCATTTCCATGTAGGATGTTTCGTAAAGCTACATCAAAAATAACGTATTGATGAAATCCATCTCCTAATAGTGGAGAGTTGTCACTATTCCAGTAGATACCTTGAGATAGATATACTCCTGTCATAATGACTACAGGAATGGTGAAAGAAACAAAATAGGTCCAATATGTTTTAAAAAATAATTTCATGTTACCTCATAAAATGTTAGAAAACTCAGTTGGTTAACCCAACTGAGTTTTGAAGTTTTATTTAGTCTTTCCAAAGTTCTTTAACTTTTGCTTGTACTTCTGCATTTTCTAGGAATTCATCATAGGTTTCATCGATACGGTCAATGACGCCATTTTTAGACAAGACAATGATATGGTTAGCCAAAGTTTGGATAAACTCGTGGTCATGACTGGCAAAGATGATTGATTCTTTAAAGTTTTTCAATCCATCGTTCAAGCTTGAGATTGATTCCAAGTCCAAGTGATTGGTTGGATCATCAAGTACAAGGACATTTGATTTCAAGAGCATGAGTTTTGAAAGCATGACACGCACTTTTTCTCCTCCTGACAAGACGTTGACAGGTTTGTTAACCTCATCTCCAGAGAAGAGCATACGGCCGAGGAAACCGCGTAGGAAAGTATTGTCATCTTCTTCTTTACTTGCAAATTGACGCAACCAGTCAAGGATTGATTCTCCCCCTGCAAAATCAGCTGAGTTATCTTTTGGTAGGTAAGATTGACTAGTTGTAACTCCCCACTTGACAGTTCCTTCATAGTCAATATCTCCCATGATTGCACGAATTAATGCAGTCGTTTGGATATCATTTTGTCCAATAAGAGCGGTCTTATCACCTGGACGCAAGATAAAGCTGATATTATCTAAAATAGTCTCACCATCAATCTTTACAGTTAGATTTTCTACTGTCAAGAGATCATTACCAATTTCACGCTCCGCTTTAAAGTTAATAAATGGATATTTACGACTAGATGGTACAATCTCTTCTAGCTCAATCTTATCAAGCATTTTCTTACGTGATGTTGCTTGTCTTGATTTGGAAGCATTGGCAGAGAAACGAGCAACGAATTCTTGCAATTGCTTAATTTTTTCTTCTGCTTTAGCATTACGGTCTGCTAGCAATTTAGCAGCAAGTTCAGAAGATTCCTTCCAGAAGTCGTAGTTTCCGACATAGAGTTTGATTTTTCCAAAGTCAAGGTCGGCCATGTGAGTACATACTTTGTTTAAGAAGTGACGGTCATGGGATACTACGATAACTGTGTTATCAAAGTCAATCAAGAAGTCTTCTAACCAAGTAATAGATTGGATATCCAAACCGTTGGTCGGCTCGTCCAATAGAAGAACATCTGGTTTACCAAAAAGTGCTTTGGCGAGGAGAACCTTTACTTTCTCACCATTGGCTAATTCGCTCATATTTTGGTAGTGCAATTCTTCTGGAATGTTTAGGTTTTGAAGTAGTTGAGAGGCTTCACTTTCTGCTTCCCAGCCTCCAAGCTCGGCAAACTCTCCTTCAAGTTCGGCAGCACGGACTCCGTCCTCATCTGAGAAATCTTCCTTCATGTATATAGCATCTTTTTCCTTCATGATGCTATAAAGTTTTTCATTTCCCATGATAACGACATCAATAGCACGTTCATCTTCATAGTCAAAGTGATTTTGACGAAGAACAGAGAGACGTTCATCTGGACCAAGAGAGATGTGACCAGTAGTAGGTTCGATATCTCCAGCTAAAATTTTTAAAAAGGTTGATTTTCCGGCACCATTAGCACCGATTAATCCATAAGTATTTCCTTCTGTAAATTTGATATTGACATCATCAAAAAGTTTACGATCACTAAAACGTAGTGAAACATCAGATACTGTAAGCAATGTTTTTCTCCTATATATGTAATATATTTATTCTACTAGAAAATACGGAAATATTCAAATTTTTATCTGTCAATTTTGTGTAAATTACATTTACAGTACACTTTACACAAAACCGTGAATAGCAAGGTTGATTTATTTTGATAAATTGCGGTTATTTCATTAAAAAAATGCTATAATTGAAGGGACTATATCGAAGGAGAACAAAATGACTAAACCCATTATTTTAACAGGAGACCGTCCAACAGGAAAATTGCATATTGGACATTATGTTGGAAGTCTCAAAAATCGAGTATTATTACAGGAAGAGGATAAGTATGACATGTTTGTGTTCTTGGCTGACCAACAAGCCTTGACAGATCATGCCAAAGATCCTCAAACCATTGTAGAGTCTATTGGAAATGTGGCTTTGGATTACCTTGCAGTTGGATTGGATCCGAGTAAATCAACTATCTTTATTCAAAGTCAAATTCCAGAATTAGCTGAGTTGTCTATGTATTATATGAATTTGGTGTCACTAGCTCGTTTGGAACGAAATCCAACTGTCAAAACAGAGATTGCTCAGAAAGGATTTGGAGAAAGTATTCCGACAGGATTCTTGGTCTATCCAATCGCTCAAGCAGCTGACATCACAGCATTTAAGGCCGATTATGTTCCTGTTGGGACAGATCAGAAACCAATGATTGAGCAAACTCGCGAGATTGTTCGTTCTTTTAACAATGCATATAACTGTAATGTCTTGGTAGAACCGGAAGGTATTTATCCAGAAAATGAAAGAGCAGGTCGTTTGCCTGGTTTAGATGGAAATGCTAAAATGTCTAAATCACTCAATAATGGTATTTATTTAGCTGATGATGCGGATACTTTGCGTAAAAAAGTAATGAGTATGTATACAGATCCAGATCATATCCGTGTTGAGGATCCAGGTAAAATTGAAGGAAATATGGTTTTCCATTATCTAGATGTTTTTGGTCGTCCAGAAGATGCTCAAGAAATTGCTGAAATGAAAGAACATTATCAACGAGGTGGTCTTGGTGATGTGAAGACCAAGCGTTATCTACTTGAAATATTAGAACGTGAACTGGGTCCTATTCGTGAGCGCCGTATCGAATTTGCTAAGGATATGGGAGAAGTGTATAATATGCTTCAAAAAGGTAGTGAAAGAGCGCGTGAAGTTGCAGGTCAAACCCTATCTGATGTTAAGGGAGCAATGGGACTTCATTACTTTAACTAAGTTTATTTTTACATGAAACTATCATTTCTATCAGAAAGAAAAGATAGTTTTTTATTTACTCCTGTAACATTTGACAAATTTTTATAGAATGGTATGATAGATACAATATAAAAAGAGTCAAGCTCAAAAAGAAAGAAAAGAGGAAACTTCGAATGTCTAATTGGGACACTAAATTTTTGAAAAAAGGTTTTACCTTTGATGATGTATTGCTTATTCCAGCTGAAAGTCATGTGTTGCCTAACGATGCAGATTTAACAACTAAATTGGCAGATAATTTGACTTTAAATATCCCAATTATTACCGCTGCTATGGACACAGTAACAGAGAGTCAAATGGCTATTGCTATTGCTCGTGCAGGTGGTCTCGGAGTTATCCATAAAAACATGTCAATTGCTCAACAAGCAGACGAGGTTCGCAAGGTAAAACGTTCTGAAAATGGAGTTATTATTGATCCGTTCTTCTTGACTCCTGAACATACAATTGCTGAAGCAGATGAGCTTATGGGTCGTTACCGTATCAGTGGTGTTCCAGTTGTTGAAACACTTGAAAATCGTAAATTGGTTGGTATTTTGACAAACCGAGATCTTCGTTTTATTTCAGATTATAATCAACCAATTTCAAACCATATGACTAGTGAAAATCTTGTTACTGCTCCTGTGGGTACAGATCTTGCAACAGCTGAGAGCATTCTTCAAGAACACCGTATTGAAAAACTTCCTTTGGTAGATGAAGAAGGTCGTCTTTCTGGTTTGATTACTATCAAAGATATTGAAAAAGTTATTGAGTTTCCAAATGCTGCTAAAGATGAGTTTGGTCGTCTTCTAGTTGCCGGTGCAGTAGGTGTTACTTCAGATACCTTTGAACGTGCAGAGGCACTTTTTGAGGCAGGGGCGGATGCGATTGTTATTGATACTGCACATGGTCATTCTGCAGGTGTCTTGCGTAAAATTGCTGAGATTCGTGCTCACTTTCCAGATCGTACTTTGATTGCTGGAAATATTGCTACTGCTGAGGGAGCGCGTGCCCTTTACGAAGCAGGTGTAGATGTTGTCAAGGTTGGTATTGGACCAGGTTCTATCTGTACTACTCGAGTAATTGCTGGTGTTGGTGTTCCGCAAGTAACAGCTATCTATGATGCTGCAGCCGTTGCGCGTGAATATGGAAAAACGATCATTGCTGACGGTGGAATCAAGTATTCTGGAGATATTGTAAAAGCCCTTGCTGCAGGTGGAAATGCTGTTATGCTTGGATCAATGTTTGCTGGAACAGACGAAGCACCAGGTGAAACTGAAATCTTCCAAGGACGTAAATTCAAGACTTACCGTGGTATGGGATCAATCGCAGCAATGAAGAAAGGTTCAAGCGATCGTTACTTCCAAGGTTCTGTCAATGAAGCAAATAAACTTGTTCCAGAAGGAATTGAAGGTCGTGTTGCTTATAAAGGAGCGGCAGCTGATATCGTCTTCCAAATGATTGGTGGTATCCGTTCTGGTATGGGTTATTGTGGTGCAGCTAACCTTAAAGAGTTGCATGATAATGCTCAATTTATTGAAATGTCTGGTGCTGGTTTGAAAGAAAGCCATCCTCATGATGTACAAATTACTAATGAGGCGCCAAATTATTCTATGTAAAAGAAATAAAAAGAACTCCCGTGAAAACAGGAGTTCTTTTACAATATTGTCAACTTTCGTTTACAGTAACTTTACCATTTTGAATAGTGAAGATGCTTAGATTTTCTGGTAGATTTTGCAGATGATCTAAGCTTGTTGTTGTGATAAAGGTTTGGATTGACTGAGAAATCGTTTCTAATAATTTTAGTTGTCTAGTGTTGTCAAGCTCGCTCATAACATCGTCAAGTAGTAATATTGGAGATTCTGTAGTAATACTTTCCATTAACTCGATTTCTGCTAATTTTATAGAAAGGACGAGACTACGATGTTGGCCTTGACTTCCGAAACTAGCATCCATCTCATTTATATAAAAAGAAATATCATCTCGATGAGGACCGACACCAGTATTCTTTTTAAATAAATCTCTGGATCTACTTTTTTCTAAAGCGATTTTGAAAGATTCGGATAAGTTTTCTTTGTCAGTTATCTTGACAGAAGATTGATAGGATATTGACAACTCTTCGATCTGATTAGAGAGTTCAAAATGTTTCTTACGTCCAAATGATTCTAGTTTTTTTATGAAATCTAAGCGGTGATTCATTACACGACATCCATAATCAATTAGCTGATCATCCAACACAGAAAGGAAGGTTTCATCTATTTTTTGAGCTGATTTTAGATAAGTGTTTCTTTGCTTAAGAATATGGTTATAATTGGTTAAATCTGATAAATAGATTGGCTTAATTTGTCCAAGCTCTATATCAATAAATTTTCGTCGAACCGAAGGTGCTCCTTTAATTAGTTGTAAATCTTCAGGAGCAAATAAGACAACATTCATGTGTCCGACATAATCTGAAAGTCGTGCCTGTTTTAAGTGATTAACTTTTGTTACACGGCCTTTTTGTGTTAGTTCAATTTCGAGAGGAATGGATCCAGTTTTTTTCTGAACGAGACCTGAAAGATGAAGCTGTTCCTCATCAAAATGAATGAGATTTTTATCTGTTCGAGTTCGATGACTGCGTGTTAAGGCTAAAAAATAGATAGCCTCTAACATATTTGTTTTACCTTGTGCATTGCGTCCTAAAAAGATATTTAATTTAGGATTAAAGTCTATTTTCGTCTCTTTGTAGTTACGAAAAGTTTTGAGAGATAGGTGTTGTAGCCACATGATTATCTACCAGGGAATCGAGGAGCTTGTTTGCTTTTGGGTGATGAAGAAAGTTTCGATTTGTCTTTTTTTACTCCCTTATTCATCTCTTTGACGAGTTTAGCGATTCGTTCTTTTTCAACTTTATCAGCTTGGTATTCATCTTGCTCCTCAGAAGTAGGTTGTGTCAACAAGATGTCAATATTCATGTCAGGGATGTCAATTTTATCGCCAATACGAAGTTTTTTACCGCGACGATTCTCTAATTCCCCATTAAAGTAAACAGAATGTTCAGAGAGAAATGATTTGATAGCTCCTCCGCTATGTGTAATTCCAAGTTCTTTGAGTAGTGCTTGGAGGGTAATAAATTCTTCAAATAATTTGTATTCCATAATTCACCTCAATCTTTGGTATTATACCATATTTTCTTAAAAATAGTGAGAGAAACAGGGAGAAATGTAAGCGATTTTTATTTCAAAAGTGTTACAGAGAACAAGAAAATTTCAGGTTTTCGTGATATAATAGAAGTCTGTATATAAGGAGGTAAATCATGGAGTTAGTGCATGGAATTTCAACACATTTTATCCAATCAAAAAAGTTTAAAACGAACAAAATCGCCGTGCGTTTTACCGCTCCATTATCCCTCGATACGATTGCAGGTCGCATGTTGAGTGCGAGTATGCTAGAGACTGCTAATCAGATGTACCCCATTTCTCAAGATTTGAGAAGACATTTGGCCAGTTTATACGGTACAGATATGTCAACCAATTGTTTCAGAAGAGGGCAAAGTCACATTGTAGAATTGACATTTACCTATGTTCGTGATGAGTTTTTAAGTAGGAAAAATGTGCTAACTTCTCAGGTTTTGGAACTTGTAAAAGAAACTCTTTTTTCACCCGTAGTATTTGATAATGGATTTGATCCGTCCTTATTTGAAATTGAGAAAAAGCAATTGCTAGCAAGTTTAGCAGCTGATATGGACGATTCTTTTTATTTTGCACATAAAGAATTAGACAAATTATTTTTTCATGATGAACGTCTCCAATTGGAATATAGTGATTTACGAAATCGTATTTTAGCTGAGACTCCACAAAGTTCTTATTCTTGTTTCCAAGAATTTTTGGCCAATGATCGAATAGATTTCTTTTTCCTAGGTGATTTTAATGAGGTTGAAATTCAAAATGTATTAGAATCATTTGGCTTTAAAGGTCGAAAAGGAGATGTGAAGGTTCAGTATCGTCAACCTTATTCCAATATCCTTCAGGAAGGTATGGTTCGGAAAAATGTGGGACAGTCTATTTTAGAGTTGGGATATTATTGCTCTGCTGAATATGGCGATGAGCAACATTTACCCATGATTGTAATGAATGGTTTACTTGGTGGCTTTGCTCATTCTAAGCTCTTTACAAATGTCCGTGAAAATGCTGGATTAGCTTATACTATTTCAAGTCAGCTTGATTTGTTTAGTGGATTCTTGAGGATGTATGCTGGCATTGATCGAGAAAATCGGAATCAGGCTCGAAAAATGATGAATAATCAACTGCTTGATTTAAAAAAAGGATATTTTACAGAGCTTGAGCTAGAGCAGACCAAGGAAATGATTCGTCGGTCTTTGTTGCTTTCTCAAGATAATCAAAGTTCATTGATTGAACGTGCTTATCAAAATGCCTTGCTTGGAAAATCTTCAGCAGACTTTAAAAGTTGGATTGTAAAACTAGAGCAAGTTGACAAGGAGGCTATTTGTAGAGCAGCTAATAATGTGAAACTACAAGCGATTTACTTTATGGAAGGAATAGAATGACAAAGGTTGTTTTTGAAGAAAAATACTATCCAGCTGTAAAAGAAATAGTTTATCGGACTCGTTTGTCAAATGGATTGACAGTAGCTCTTTTGCCTAAAAAGGAATTTAAAGAGGTTTACGGGAGTGTAACTGTACAATTTGGTTCGGTAGATACGCTTGTCACAGAAGTTGACGGAGATGTAAAAGAATATCCTGCAGGAATTGCTCATTTTCTTGAACATAAATTATTTGAGAGAGAAGATGCTAGCGATTTGATGTCAGCTTTTACGAGTCTAGGTGCAGATAGTAATGCCTTTACAAGCTTTACAAAAACAAGCTATCTTTTTTCAGCAACGGATCATTTTTTAGAAAATTTAGACTTACTTGATGAATTGGTAACATCAGCACATTTTACTGAAGCTTCCATTTTAAGAGAGCAGGATATTATTCAGCAAGAACGAGAAATGTATCAAGATGATCCAGATTCGTGTTTATTCTTTTCAACTTTAGCGAATTTGTATCCTGGCACACCTTTAGCAACTGATATAGTTGGAAGTGAGGAGTCCATTTCCCAAATCAATCTAACTAATTTGCAAGAAAATTTTACAAGATTTTACAAACCTGTAAACATGTCTCTGTTTTTAGTTGGTAATTTTGATGTGGAGCGAGTACAGGACTATTTTGAAAGAAAAGAACTGAAAGATTTAGATGTTCAGGATGTAGCAAGAGAAAAGTTTGTTTTACAGGCTGTAAAGCAAACAGACAGTATGAGAATGGAAGTATCTTCTCCTAAACTAGCGATTGGGATTAGAGGTAAGCGAAAAGTTGCTGAAGCGGATTGCTATCGACATCATATTTTATTAAAATTATTGTTTGCAATGATGTTTGGTTGGACTTCGGATCGTTTTCAAAAGTTATATGAATCAGGTAAAATAGATGCTTCCTTATCTCTTGAAATTGAAGTAACAAGTCGTTTTCATTTTGTTATGTTGACAATGGATACGAGAGAGCCAGTTGCTTTATCTCATCAGTTTAGGAAGGCTATTCGTAATTTTACAAAGGATTTAGATATTACAGAGGATCATTTAGATATTATAAAAAGAGAGATGTTTGGAGAATTTTTCAGTAGCATGAACTCTCTTGAATTTATTGCAACGCAATATGATGCTTTTGAACATGGTGAGACAATTTTTGATTTACCAAAGATTTTACAGGAAATTACTTTAGAGGATGTCCTTGAAGCAGGGCATCACTTAATAGATGAAGGGGATATAGTTGATTTTACAATATTCCCATCGTAGTAACCTATCATAATAGACACTAGAAAGAAGGGATGACAAGTATGAGGAAAAAAACAATTGGTGAGGTTTTACGATTAGCTAGAATCAATCAGGGATTGAGTTTAGATGAATTGCAGAAAAAGACAGAAATTCAGTTAGATATGTTGGAAGCGATGGAGGCAGACGATTTCGATCAACTTCCAAGTCCTTTTTACACGCGTTCTTTCTTGAAAAAATATGCATGGGCTGTTGAGTTAGATGATCAAATTGTTTTGGATGCTTATGATTCGGGGAGTATGATTACTTATGAGGAAGTAGATGTTGATGAAGATGAGTTGACAGGTCGTAGACGTTCAAGTAAGAAAAAGAAGAAAAAAACATCCTTTTTACCTTTATTTTATTTTATCCTTTTTGCTTTATCGATTTTAATTTTTGTGACCTATTATGTTTGGAACTATATTCAAACTCAACCAGAGGGGCCTTCTCTTTCTAATTACAGTGTGGTTCAATCAACAAGTTCAATAAGTTCAACTAGCTCTGTTCCCCACTCCTCAAGTAGTAGTTCATCTAGCAGTTCCTCTAGTGTAGAATCAGCTATAAGTGTATCAGGTGAAGGAAATCATGTAGAAATCGCTTACAAGACAAGTAAGGAAACAGTTAAATTGCAATTGGCAGTTTCAGATGCTAGAAGTTGGGTCAGTGTTTCAGAAAGCGAGCTTGAGGGTGGTGTGACTTTATCACCGGATAATAAAAGTTCGGAAACAACTGTTTCAACAGCAAATCCTGTTATCATTACATTAGGTGTTGTCAAAGGTGTTGCTTTGACAGTAGATAATCAAACTGTGGATTTATCTAAATTAACAGCTTATACTGGGACAATTACGATAACCTTCACTAAGAATTAAGGAAAAACGAATGAAAAAAGAACAAATTCCAAATCTCTTAACAATAGGTCGAATTCTTTTTATACCTATTTTTATCTTTATTTTAACAGTAGGAAATTCGATAGAGAGTCATATAGTAGCAGCTATTATCTTTGCTATTGCTAGTATTACCGATTATTTAGATGGATATTTAGCTCGTAAATGGAATGTGGTCAGTAATTTTGGTAAATTTGCAGATCCTATGGCGGATAAGTTACTAGTTATGTCGGCTTTTATTATGTTGATTGAGTTAGGTATGGCTCCGGCTTGGATTGTTGCAGTTATTATCTGTCGAGAGTTGGCTGTGACAGGTTTAAGGCTTTTATTGGTTGAAACTGGCGGAACAGTTTTAGCGGCAGCAATGCCTGGGAAAATTAAAACTTTCAGTCAGATGTTTGCAATTATTTTCTTGCTATTACATTGGACTTTGATTGGTCAAGTTCTACTTTATGTGGCCTTGTTTTTCACTATCTACTCTGGCTATGACTATTTCAAGGGTAGTGCCTATGTATTTAAAGGGACATTTGGTTCGAAATGAAATCAGTAATTGATGTAAAAAATCTTTCTTTTCGTTATAAGGAAAGTCAGGGATACTATGATGTGAAGGATATTACGTTTCACGTGAAACGTGGAGAATGGCTTTCGATTGTAGGGCATAATGGTAGTGGTAAATCAACGACGGTTCGCTTAATTGATGGCTTACTGGAAGCAGAATCCGGAGAGATTGTAATTGATGGCCAACGGCTGACTGAGGAAAATGTTTGGAATATACGTCGTCAAATCGGTATGGTTTTTCAAAATCCAGATAATCAATTCGTTGGAGCGACTGTTGAAGATGATGTTGCCTTTGGTTTGGAAAATCAGGGACTTTCTCGTCAAGAAATGAAAAAGAGAGTGGAAGAAGCTCTGGATTTGGTTGGCATGTTGGACTTTAAAAAGAGAGAGCCAGCGCGTCTATCGGGTGGTCAAAAGCAACGTGTGGCTATTGCAGGTGTTGTAGCCCTAAGACCAGCGATTCTAATCCTAGATGAAGCAACAAGTATGTTGGATCCTGAGGGGCGTAGAGAACTGATTGAGACAGTAAAAGGAATTCGAAAAGACTATGATATGACGGTCATTTCCATTACACATGATTTGGAAGAAGTTGCCATGAGTGATCGTGTGTTGGTCATGAAAAAAGGGGAAATTGAATCAACTAGTAGTCCAAGAGATCTTTTCTCTCGAAATGATTTGGATCAAATTGGATTAGACGATCCTTTTGCCAATCAATTAAAACATTCTTTGAGCCAGAATGGCTATGATTTGCCTGAAAATTATTTGACAGAAAGTGAGCTAGAGGATAAGCTATGGGAATTGCTCTAGAAAATGTGAGTTTTACATATCAAGAAGGTACTCCCTTAGCTTCAACAGCTTTGTCGGATGTTTCTTTGACGATTGAGGATGGTTCTTATACGGCCTTAATTGGGCATACAGGTAGCGGGAAATCAACTATTTTGCAACTCTTAAATGGTTTATTGGTGCCAAGTCAAGGAACTGTACGAGTTTTTGATACCTTAATCACCTCGAATTCTAAAAATAAAGATATTCGTCAAATTAGAAAACAGGTTGGCTTGGTATTTCAGTTTGCTGAAAATCAGATCTTTGAAGAAACAGTTTTGAAGGACGTTGCTTTTGGACCACAAAATTTTGGAGTTTCTGAAGAAGATGCGGAGCAGATTGCGCGTGAGAAACTGGCTCTGGTTGGAATTGATGAATCACTTTTTGATCGCAGTCCGTTTGAGCTATCAGGTGGACAAATGAGACGTGTCGCCATTGCAGGCATACTTGCCATGGAACCAGCTATATTAGTCTTAGATGAGCCCACAGCAGGCCTAGATCCCCTGGGGAGAAAAGAGTTGATGAATTTGTTCAAAAAACTCCATCAGTCAGGGATGACTATTGTTTTGGTAACGCATTTGATGGATGATGTGGCTGAATATGCGAATCAAGTCTATGTGATGGAAAAGGGACGTTTAGTGAAGGGTGGTAGACCGAGTGATGTCTTTCAAGATGTTGTTTTTATGGAAGAAGTGCAGCTGGGAGTACCTAAAATTACGGCCTTTTGTAAACGGTTGGCTGATAGAGGCGTGTCATTTAAACGATTACCGATTAAGATAGAGGAGTTCAAGGAGTCGCTAAATGGATAGTATGATTTTGGGGCGTTATATCCCAGGGGATTCGATTGTTCACCGGTTGGATCCACGTAGCAAATTACTGGCTATGATACTACTGATTTTGATCGTTTTTTGGGCTAATAATCCCTTGACGAATCTGATTCTTTTTATAGCGACAGGGATCTTTATTGCCTTGTCAGGAGTATCTCTTTCATTTTTTATTCAGGGCTTGAAGTCTATGTTTTTCTTGATTGCCTTCACAACTATTTTTCAACTGTTTTTCATTTCTAATGGGAATGTTTTATTTGAGTTTTCGTTTGTGAGAATCACGGATTATGCGTTGCAACAAGCTGGAATTATCTTTTGTCGCTTTGTATTGATTATTTTCTTTTCAACTTTGTTAACCTTAACGACCATGCCCTTAAGTTTGGCGTCAGCTGTCGAAGCTTTATTAGCACCTTTGAAGCGTGTGAAAGTGCCAGTTCATGAAATTGGCTTAATGCTATCTATGAGTTTGCGTTTTGTTCCGACCTTAATGGATGATACGACGCGGATTATGAATGCACAGAAAGCGCGTGGAGTAGATTTTGGCGAAGGAAGCATTATTCAAAAAGTAAAGGCGATGATTCCCATTTTGATTCCTCTTTTTGCGACAAGTTTAAAACGTGCAGATTCCTTGGCTATCGCCATGGAAGCGCGTGGTTATCAGGGTGGAAAAGGCAGAAGTCAATACCGACAATTGAAATGGACTCGAAAAGATACGCTGACCATTCTTGTTATTCTCGTACTTGGTTGTTGTTTATTTTTCTTAAAATCTTAGTAGCTTTCAGGAATTGATGAAAAAGTTACTGTAACAGTTTTTGATATAAAGGTAGGGATATGAACCGTTTTAAAAAATCAAAATATGTCATTATTGTTTTTGTCACTGTTCTGCTTGTCTCAGCTCTCTTAGCGACGACTTATTCAAGTACAATTGTGACAAAATTAGGAGATGGAATCTCATTGGTTGATAGAGTTGTGCAAAAACCTTTTCAGTGGTTTGATTCTGTCAAATCAGATTTGGCTCATTTGACACGAACTTATAATGAAAATGAAAGTTTGAAGAAACAGATTTACCAATTAGAAGTGAAATCAAATGAGGCGGAAAGTTTAAAGACGGAAAATGAACAACTGCGTCAACTGCTTGATATGAAGTCCAAGTTACAAGCCACAAAGACTTTAGCAGCAGATGTTATTATGCGTTCTCCGGTATCTTGGAAACAGGAATTGACCTTGGATGCAGGTAAATCAAAAGGAGCTTCTGAGAACATGTTAGCCATTGCAAATGGTGGTTTGATTGGGAGTGTTTCAAAAGTGGAGGAGAACTCTACTATGGTCAACCTTCTGACAAATACGGAAAATACAGATAAGATTTCTGTTAAAATTCAACACGGCACTACCACAATTTATGGAATTATTGTTGGCTACGACAAGGAAAATGAAGTTCTTAAAATTAGCCAATTAAATAGCAATAGCGATATTAGTACAGGCGATAAGGTGACAACGGGTGGATTAGGAAACTTTAACGTTGCGGATATTCCTGTTGGTGAAGTGGTTGCCACAACGCATAGTACAGACTATTTGACACGAGAAGTAACTGTTAAATTGAGTGCAGATACTCATAATGTGGATGTGATAGAATTAGTGGGGAATTCATAATGAGACAGTTGAAGCGGGTTGGAGTGTTTTTATTGCTTCCTTTCTTTGTTCTAATTGACGCCCATATTAGCCAGCTTCTGGGCTCATTTTTCCCCCATGTACATTTGGCTAGTCATTTTCTTTTTCTATTTCTCTTATTTGAGACGATAGAAGTATCAGAGTATTTCTACCTAGTCTATTGTTTTGTGATAGGCTTGGTTTACGATGTTTACTTTTTCCATCTAATAGGGATTGCAACTCTATTATTTATCTTACTGGGAGCCTTTCTTCATAAATTGAATAGTGTTATTTTATTGAATCGTTGGACAAGAATCTTGGCTATGATTGTTATGAGTTTTCTATTTGATATGGGAGCTTATCTCTTTGCATTAGCGGTAGGTTTAACTCTAGATAGTCTGCCGATTTTTATCGTTTATAGCCTAGTACCATCCATGATTTTAAATCTTGTGTGGATGCTTATTTTTCAGTTTATTTTTGAAAGATATTATCTATAAGAAAGAAACAAAAATGTAACAAAGGCGTAATATTCATTAGGCCTTTTTTTGGTATACTAGTATTGTCTTTAAAAGAAGGAGTATCTACGTAATATGAAGAAAAAAATCTTAGCGTCACTTTTATTAAGTACAGTAATGGTTTCTCAAGTAGCTGTTTTAACAACTGCGCATGCAGAAACGACTGATGACAAAATTGCTGCTCAAGATAATAAAATTAGTAACTTAACAGCGCAACAACAAGAAGCTCAAAAACAAGTTGACCAAATTCAGGAGCAAGTATCAGCTATTCAAGCTGAGCAATCTAACTTGCAAGCTGAAAATGATAGATTACAAGCAGAATCCAAAAAACTTGAGAGTGAGATTACAGAACTTTCTAAAAACATTGTATCTCGCAATGATTCTTTGGAAAAACAAGCTCGTAGTGCTCAAACAAATGGAGCTGCAACTAGCTACATCAATACGATTGTAAATTCAAAATCAATTACAGAAGCTATTTCACGTGTTGCAGCAATGAATGAAATTGTATCTGCTAACAACAAAATGTTGGAACAACAAAAAGCAGATAAAAAAGCAATTTCTGAGAAGCAAGTGGCAAACAATGACGCAATTAATACAGTAATTGCAAATCAACAGAAATTGTCTGATGATGCGCAAGCTTTAACAACGAAACAAGCTGAGTTGAAGGCTGCAGAATTAAATCTTGCTGCTGAAAAAGCGACAGCAGAAGATGAAAAAGCAAGTTTGCTAGAGAAAAAAGCAGAAGCAGAAGTAGCAGCAAAAGCAGCAGCAGAGGCAGAAGCAGCTTACAAGGCAAAACAAGTAAGTCAACAACAAACAGTTGTTGCTTCTGGGAATACGACTTTTGCAGCACAGGTTCAAGCTGTAGCTTCTTCGGAATCAGCAACATATACTCCTGTGGCAGTCAAACAACGCCCAACATACAGTACAAATGCTTCAAGCTATCCAATTGGAGAATGTACATGGGGAGTTAAAACATTAGCACCTTGGGCTGGAGACTATTGGGGTAATGGAGCGCAGTGGGCTACAAGTGCAGCTGCTGCAGGATTCCGTACAGGTTCAACACCTCAAGTTGGTGCGATTGCATGTTGGAATGATGGTGGCTATGGACACGTAGCGGTAGTCACTGCTGTAGAATCAACAACACGTATCCAAGTTTCAGAATCAAATTATGCTGGTAATCGCACGCTTGGAAATCATCGTGGGTGGTTCAATCCGACAACTACATCGTCAGGTTTTGTAACATATATTTATGCAGATTAATTTACAGAGGGACTCGAATAGAGCCCTCTTTTTCATGTTTTACCGTGACAATCCCTATTAAAAATTATATCAAAATAGCTTGAAAATATTGAAAAAGTATGGTAAAATGAAACTTGTCGTGTGAACGATAATACTCATTCTTGATGAATTGTGAAACAGTTGCTCTTGGGTCGTTTTGCAAGTTGAAGTCAAGAAGAGGAAAAAAACAAAAAGGAGAAATACTCATGGCAGTAATTTCAATGAAACAACTTCTTGAGGCTGGTGTACACTTTGGTCACCAAACTCGTCGCTGGAATCCTAAGATGGCTAAGTACATCTTTACTGAGCGTAACGGAATCCACGTTATCGACTTGCAACAAACAGTAAAATACGCTGACCAAGCATACGACTTCATGCGTGATGCAGCAGCTAACGATGCAGTTGTATTGTTCGTTGGTACTAAGAAACAAGCAGCTGATGCAGTTGCTGAAGAAGCAGTACGTTCAGGTCAATACTTTATTAACCACCGTTGGTTGGGTGGAACTCTTACAAACTGGGGAACAATCCAAAAACGTATCGCTCGTTTGAAAGAAATCAAACGTATGGAAGAAGATGGAACTTTCGAAGTTCTTCCTAAGAAAGAAGTTGCACTTCTTAATAAACAACGTGCACGTCTTGAAAAATTCTTGGGTGGTATCGAAGATATGCCTCGTATCCCAGATGTAATGTATGTAGTTGACCCACATAAAGAGCAAATCGCTGTTAAAGAAGCTAAGAAATTGGGAATCCCAGTTGTAGCGATGGTTGATACAAACACTGATCCAGATGATATCGATGTAATCATCCCAGCTAACGATGATGCTATCCGCGCTGTTAAATTGATCACAGCTAAATTGGCTGACGCTATCATCGAAGGACGTCAAGGTGAAGATGCAGCAGCAGTTGAAGCAGAATTTGCAGCTTCAGAAGCTCAAGCAGATTCAATCGAAGAAATCGTTGAAGTTGTAGAAGGCGACAACGCTTAATTCATAATAAATAGTAATTACCTAGGAGGGCGGGGCTTAGCCCGGCTCTCCTATTTTTAAAAAATATAGGAGAATCAAAATGGCAGAAATTACAGCTAAACTTGTTAAAGAGTTGCGTGAAAAATCTGGTGCCGGTGTTATGGACGCTAAAAAAGCATTGGTTGAAGTGGAAGGCGATATCGAAAAAGCGATTGAATTGCTTCGCGAAAAAGGTATGGCAAAAGCAGCTAAGAAGGCTGACCGTGTTGCTGCAGAAGGTCTGACTGGTGTTTATGTTGACGGTAACATTGCAGCAGTTATTGAAGTAAATGCTGAAACTGACTTCGTTGCGAAAAACGCTCAATTCGTTGAATTGGTAAATACTACAGCTAAAGTTATTGCTGAAGGAAAACCAGCTAACAACGAAGAAGCTCTTGCTTTGACAATGCCTTCAGGTGAAACTCTTGAAGCAGCTTATGTGTCTGCAACAGCGACTATCGGAGAAAAAATCTCATTCCGTCGCTTTGCTTTGATTGAAAAAACAGATGCACAACACTTCGGAGCATACCAACATAACGGTGGACGTATCGGTGTTATCTCTGTAATCGAAGGTGGAGACGAAGCACTTGCTAAACAAATTTCAATGCACATCGCTGCTATGAAACCAACAGTTCTTTCTTACAAAGAATTGGATGAACAATTCGTTAAAGATGAGTTGGCACAATTGAACCACGTTATCGACCAAGATAACGAAAGCCGTGCAATGGTTAACAAACCAGCTCTTCCACACTTGAAGTATGGATCAAAATCTCAATTGACTGATGAAGTGATTGCTCAAGCTGAAGCTGACATCAAAGCTGAGTTGGCTGCAGAAGGCAAACCAGAAAAAATCTGGGACAAAATTATCCCAGGTAAAATGGATCGCTTCATGCTTGACAACACTAAAGTTGACCAAGCTTACACACTTCTTGCACAAGTTTACATCATGGATGATAGCAAGACAGTTGAAGCATACCTTGAATCAGTTAACGCTTCAGTAGTTGAGTTCGCTCGCTTTGAAGTTGGTGAAGGTATCGAAAAAGCTGCAAACGACTTTGAAGCTGAAGTTGCAGCTACAATGGCAGCAGCCTTGAATAACTAATTATAGAAAGGAAGTAAATTTGCTTCCTTTTTTCTATGCAGTCGATCCTTATAGGGAGAACTTCCTATTTTCAAGGTAAAAATAAAAAGCCCTATAATAAGGGCCAATTGTATTTAGGAGACTAAACTTCAAATTCATAGAGTGCTGTAGAGAGATAACGTTCACCGTTATCTGGTGCTAGAGCAAGGACTTTTTTACCTGTACCTAATTTTTTGGCAATCTCGATGGCTCCGTAGATAGCTGCAGCTGAAGAAATCCCTACAAGGAAACCTTCTTTTCCACCAATTTCACGGCCTAGTGCTAAAGCATCGTCTGACGTTACACGAACGATACCATCATAAGCCTTTGTATCCAGTGTATCAGGAATAAATCCAGCTGAGATACCTTGAATTTTGTGAGGACCAGGTTTTTCACCAGATAGAATAGCAGATTCGTCTGCCTCTACTGCAAAAACTTGAATGTTAGAATTTGCTGATTTGAGTGCATGAGAAACACCAGAAATCGTTCCACCGGTACCCACTCCAGCAACAAAGGCATCTAGTCCATCTTTACCGAAAGCAGCTAGTATTTCAGCTCCTGTTGTTCTTTCGTGTACTTCTGGATTTGCTGGGTTATCAAATTGAAGAGGAAGGAAACCATCACGTTCAGCAGCGATTTCTTGAGCCTTAGCAATAGCACCTTTCATTCCTTCGCTACCAGGAGTAAGGACGAGTTCAGCACCATAGGCTTGGATAATCTTACGTCGTTCCACACTCATAGTTTCAGGCATAACGATAACAACTTTATACCCTTTAGCAGCCCCTACCCATGAAAGTCCAATACCAGTGTTTCCACTTGTTGCTTCAACAATAGTAGAACCAGATTTCAGAATACCGTCTTGTTCAGCTTTTTCAATCATGTTAAGAGCAATACGGTCTTTTACAGAAGAACCAGGGTTAAATGCTTCAAGTTTTACATAGACATCTGCAGCCCCTTCTGGCACCATATTGTTGAGTTTAACAATCGGAGTTTGACCGATTAGTTCAGTAATGTTGTTATAAATAGACATATGAATACCTCTTTGTATAAGATATCTCTAGTATAACGCTATCTATACCATTTGTAAAATATAGAAATCCTATCGAAGCGATAGGATTTTTTTATATCATAGGTCTAAGCCATTAATTTTTAAGCGATTGTGATAGGCTAATTCTAGTAAATATGTATAAAGTGGAACGATATCTGTTTTCTTAGGGAATTCAAATTTGTGAACACTAAAATGTTCATTATGTGCTTTTAGAAAGATATTTTCTAAATAAGTAATAGTAATTTCACTATCATCTATACCTGCTCCCGCAGTTTCCATTTCAACGTTAACAATGTTCATCAAAAAGATTGATTTAATAGACATCTTACGACCAGTAGCGCCTTGTTTATCTGTAAAGATAATACGTATATTGGTAAATATAATTGAGTCACGAATAAGTTTATATCCACTTTGAATTTCTTCGTTTTCTAGTAAATATTGTCCATATTCTTTGATAAGAGTTTCTTTGTTTTGCTCGCTAAAGTTACCAGCGAGTCCTTGAATGAACTTTCCAAATGCCATATTTCTCTCCTTTGTTTACACTAAGTTTACAGGAACTTCAACTTCGCGTAAACCTTGATCAGTTAAAGTGACTTTTCCATTAAAAAACTCTACAAGTGCAGCTTTAATAGTTTCTTTTTCTTCTTTATCAACATAAATCATCGTATCGACTTGATCTGTAAAGTTTGTATCCAGCTCCATGAGATTATGTTCTTTAAGGAAGTTATTATATTCTTGGTACTGAGCGTAAGACATTTGAATAGCAATGCCCGCCTGTTCCTTTATTTCAATGATGCCAATTTCTTTGACAGCTAAGGCAACACTGCCGGCGTAAGCACGAATCAGTCCTCCAGCGCCTAGTTTAATGCCACCAAAGTAGCGTGTCACTACCACACAGACATTGGTGAGATTGTGATTTTCTAGTACCCCAAGCATGGGAACGCCAGCAGTACCACTGGGCTCACCATCATCACTTGTACGTTTAATTTCACTACGTTCCCCAATAATAAAAGCAGAGCAGTTATGCGTAGCTTTGTAGTGTTCTTTTTTGATGGCAGTAATGAAGTCACGAGCCTCTTCTTCGCTATAAACACGCTTGGCATGACAGATAAAGCGGGATTTTTTGATTTCTTCTTGGACTTGTCCGTCCTCTTTAATTGTTCTAAATTCCATGATTTAATTGTACTAAAAAATCATCTAAAGCGCTAGGTTTTTACGAATAAAGAAGTATGAAAGTAAATCCAAATTATCTCGGTCGTTTGTTTACGGAGAATGAATTAACAGAAGAGGAGCGTCAGTTGGCGGAGAAACTTCCAGCAATGAGAAAGGAGAAGGGGAAACTTTTCTGTCAACGTTGTAATATTGCTATTCTGGAGGAATGGTATTTACCCATTGGTGCTTACTATTGTCGAGAGTGCTTGCTGATGAAGCAAGTTAGGAGTGATCAAGCTTTATACTATTTTCCGCAGGAGGATTTTCCTAAACAAGACGTTCTTAAATGGCGTGGTAAATTAACTCCTTTTCAAGAGAAGGTGTCAGAGGGACTGATTCAAGCAGTAGACAAGCAAGAGCCAACTTTAGTTCATGCGGTGACAGGGGCTGGAAAGACGGAAATGATTTATCAAGTTGTGGCTAAGGTGATTAATAGGGGTGGTGCAGTGTGTTTGGCCAGTCCTCGCATAGATGTTTGTTTGGAGCTGTACAAGCGCCTACAAGATGATTTTGCTTGTGAGATAGCCCTCCTACATGGAGAATCAGAGCCTTATTTCCGAACACCATTAGTTGTTGCGACGACCCATCAGTTATTGAAATTTTATCAAGCTTTTGATTTACTGATAGTGGATGAAGTAGATGCCTTTCCTTATGTTGACAATCCCATGCTTTACTATGCTGTCAAGAATAGTGTAAAGGAGAATGGGCTGAGAATCTTTTTAACAGCGACTTCGACAGATGAGTTAGATAGGAAAGTCCGTTTAGGAGAATTAAAACGACTGAGCTTGCCTAGGCGATTTCATGGGAATCCTTTGATTATTCCTAAACCAGTTTGGTTATCGGATTTTAATCGCTATTTGGATAAGAATCGTTTGTCACCAAAGTTAAAGTTTTATATTGAGAAACAGAGAAAGACAGCTTATCCGTTGCTCATTTTTGCATCAGAAATTAAAAAAGGGGAGCAGCTAAAAGAAATCTTACAGGAGCAATTTCCGCATGAGAAAATTGGTTTTGTGTCTTCTGTCACAGAAGATCGATTAGAGCAAGTACAAGCTTTTCGAGATGGAGAATTGACAATACTGATCAGTACGACGATATTGGAACGTGGAGTTACCTTCCCTTGTGTGGATGTTTTTGTAGTAGAGGCCAATCATCGTTTGTTTACCAAGTCTAGTTTGATTCAGATTGGTGGACGAGTTGGACGAAGCATGGATAGACCGACAGGGGATTTGCTTTTCTTTCATGACGGGTTAAATGCCTCAATCAAGAAGGCGATTAAGGAAATTCAGCAGATGAACAAGGAGGCAGGCTTATGAAGTGTTTGCTATGTGGGCAGACAATGAAGACTGTTTTAACTTTTAGTAGTCTCTTACTTCTGAAGAATGATGACTCTTGTCTTTGTTCAGACTGTGACTCTACTTTTGAGAGGATTGGAGAAGAAAACTGTCCAAATTGTATGAAAACAGGCTTGTCAATAAAGTGTCAAGATTGTCAATTTTGGTGTAAAGAAGGAGTTGAGGTCAATCATAGATCGATTTTTACTTACAATCAAGCTATGAAAGATTTTTTTAGTCGATATAAGTTTGATGGGGACTTCCTTTTAAGAAAAGTTTTTTCTTCATTTTTAAGTGAGGAGTTGAAAAAGTACAAAGACTATCAATTTGTAGTCATTCCCCTAAGTCCTGAAAGATTGCTTGACAGAGGATTTAATCAGGTTGAAGGTTTAGTTGAAGCAGCAGGTTTCAAGTATCTGGATTTATTAGAGAAAAGAGAAGAGAGAGCTAGTTCTTCTAAAAGTCGCTCAGAACGTCTGGCGACAGAACTTCCGTTCTTTATTAAAAGTGGAGTCAGCATTCCTAAGAAAATCCTACTTATAGATGATATTTATACTACAGGAACAACTATAAATCGTGTGAAGAAACTGCTGGCAGAAGCTGGTGCTGAGGATGTAAAAACTTTTTCCCTTGTAAGATGAGGAAAAAATTTGCAAAAATAGAATGAAAGCGTTATAATAAAATCATAAAAACAAAAATGTTTAGAAAGAAGGTACTCATATGATTAAATATAGTATCCGTGGTGAAAACCTAGAAGTAACAGAAGCAATTCGTGATTATGTAGTTTCTAAACTCGAAAAGATCGAAAAGTATTTTCAAGCTGAACAAGAGTTGGATGCTCGAGTTAACTTGAAGGTGTATCGTGAAAAAACTGCTAAAGTGGAAGTGACAATTCCACTTGGCTCAATTACTCTTCGTGCGGAAGATGTGTCCCAAGATATGTATGGTTCAATTGACCTTGTAACCGATAAAATTGAACGTCAGATTCGTAAAAATAAAACAAAAATCGAGCGTAAAAATAAAAATAAGGTAGCAACTAGTCAATTATTTACAGATGCCTTGGTGGAAGATCCAAATGTTGTCCAGTCTAGAGTTGTTCGTTCAAAACAAATTGATTTAAAACCAATGGATTTGGAAGAAGCTATTCTACAGATGGATTTGTTGGGACATGATTTCTTTATCTATGTGGATGTTGAAGATCAAACAACTAATGTGATTTATCGTCGTGAGGATGGCGAAATTGGTTTGTTAGAAGTTAAAGAATCTTAATTCCAATATGTGTAAAGGAAGGTTTACTGAATTGTAAACCTTTCTTTTTCTTACAATGGATAGAATTACTGATTACACTTTTAAAAAGTCGCTTTTTGGTGGTTATTATGGTATAATGGGTGCCAAGAGGTTTGGAATGAAAAAATTTTATGTAAGTCCTATTTTCCCCTTAATATTAGGAATAGTGGCGTTCGGAGTGCTATCTGTGCAACTTGTTTTTGTAACGAATACACTGGTGACGCTATTTCTTTTGCTACTTATTTTGGGTTCATATATTTTATTGTTCATCCATCAGAGAGACTACTACTCAAGGAGTGAAGTAGAACAAATCCAGTATGTAAACCACCAAGCTGAAGAAAGTTTGACAACCTTGTTAGAACAGATGCCTGTTGGAGTTATTAAATTAGACTTGTCGTCAGGTGAAGTTGAATGGTTCAATCCTTACGCTGAATTGATTTTGACTAATGAAGTGGGCGAGATTGATGTGGCATTAATTCAAACAATTATCAAGGCTTCTGTAGGGAATCCAGGTTCTTATGCCACCTTGGGTGAAACCCGTTATTCGGTTCATATGGACAAGGTATCTGGAGTTCTTTACTTCTTTGATGTGTCTGGAGAATACGAAGCGACTGTTGAGTTAGTAACGAGTCGACCTGTGATTGGGATCGTTTCCGTTGACAACTATGATGATTTAGAAGATGAAACATCGGAGTCTGATATCAGTCATATCAATAGTTTTGTAGCCAATTTTGTTTCAGAATTTGCTGGTAAACATGCCATGTTCTCCCGTCGAGTAAGTATGGATCGCTTTTATCTATTTACGGACTACACGGTGCTTGAGGGATTGATGAACGATAAATTTTCTGTTATTGATTCTTTCAGAGAAGAGTCGAAACAGAGACAGTTGCCCTTGACCTTAAGTATGGGATTTTCTTATGGTGATGGAAATCATGATGAGATAGGGAAAGTTGCATTGCTCAACTTAAACTTGGCTGAAGTGCGTGGTGGCGACCAAGTGGTTGTCAAGGAGAATGACGAAACGAAAAATCCCGTTTATTTTGGTGGTGGATCTGCGGCGTCAATCAAGCGTACAAGGACACGTACGCGCGCTATGATGACAGCTATTTCAGATAAAATTAGAAGTGTAGATCAGGTTTTTGTAGTTGGTCATAAAAACCTTGATATGGATGCTTTGGGTTCTGCTGTAGGTATGCAGTTATTTGCTAGTAATGTAACAGAAAATAGTTATGCTCTTTATGATGAAGAACAAATGTCGCCGGATATTGAACGAGCTGTTTCATTCTTAGAAAAAGAAGGAGTTACGAAGTTGTTGTCTGTTAAGGATGCAATGGGGATGGTAACCAATCGTTCTTTGTTGATTCTTGTAGACCATTCAAAGACAGCTTTAACTTTATCGAAAGAATTTTATGATTTATTTACCCAAACTATTGTTATTGACCACCATAGAAGGGATCAGGATTTTCCAGATAATGCGGTTATTACTTATATCGAAAGTGGTGCAAGTAGTGCCAGTGAGTTGGTAACGGAATTGATTCAGTTCCAGAATTCTAAGAAAAATCGTTTGAGTCGTATGCAAGCAAGTGTTTTAATGGCTGGTATGATGCTGGATACTAAAAATTTCACCTCACGAGTGACTAGTCGGACATTTGATGTTGCTAGCTATCTCAGAACGAGAGGAAGTGATAGTATTGCTATCCAAGAAATCGCTGCGACAGATTTTGAAGAATATCGTGAGGTCAATGAACTGATTTTACAGGGACGTAAATTAGGTTCAGATGTACTGATAGCAGAGGCTAAGGACTCGAAATGCTATGATACAGTTGTTATTAGTAAAGCAGCAGATGCCATGTTAGCTATGTCAGGTATTGAAGCGAGTTTTGTTCTTGCGAAGAATACACAAGGATTTATCTCTATCTCAGCTCGTAGTCGTAGTAAGCTGAATGTACAACGGATCATGGAAGAGCTGGGAGGTGGAGGCCACTTTAATTTGGCAGCAGCTCAAATTAAGGATTCAACCTTGTCAGAAGCAGGTGAAAAACTGACAGAAATTGTATTAAATGAAATAAAGGAAAAGGAGAAAGAAGAATGAAAGTAATCTTTTTAGCAGATGTTAAAGGAAAAGGTAAAAAAGGCGAAATTAAGGAAGTACCAACAGGGTATGCGCAAAACTTTCTTATCAAAAAGAATCTAGCCAAAGAAGCGACTGCTCAAGCGGTAGGTGAGCTTCGTGGTAAACAAAAATCTGAAGAAAAAGCTCACGCTGAGATGATTGCAGAAGCAAAAGCAATTAAAGCCCAACTAGAAGCAGAAGAAACAGTTGTAGAATTTGTTGAAAAAGTTGGTCCAGATGGTCGTACCTTTGGTTCAATTACCAATAAGAAGATTGCAGAAGAACTGCAAAAGCAATTTGGAATTAAGATTGATAAACGTCATATTCAAGTACAAGCTCCGATTCGAGCAGTTGGTTTGATTGATGTACCAGTGAAAATCTATCAAGATATCACAAGTGTGATCAATCTTCGTGTGAAAGAAGGGTAAATTTATACTTTCTTGACAAGATTGTAAAAGGAAGGGAAGTCTGATGGCAGAAGTAGAAGAGTTACGAGTACAACCTCAAGATATCTTAGCTGAGCAATCCGTTTTAGGGGCTATCTTTATTGACGAGAGTAAACTTGTTTTTGTGCGAGAATATATTGAGTCTCGAGACTTTTTTAAGTATGCCCATCGTTTGATTTTCCAAGCTATGGTCGATTTATCCGATCGTGGGGATGCCATAGATGCAACAACGGTTCGTACTATCCTTGATAATCAAGGTGATTTGCAGAATATTGGCGGCTTGTCTTACCTGGTTGAGATTGTCAATTCTGTGCCAACTTCTGCTAATGCGGAGTATTATGCTAAAATTGTTGCAGAAAAGGCTATGTTACGGCGATTAATCGCTAAGTTGACAGAGTCTGTCAATCAAGCTTACGAGGCTTCGCAACCAGCTGATGAAATCATTGCTCAGGCAGAAAAAGGCCTGATTGATGTCAGCGAAAATGCTAATCGAAGTGGATTTAAGAATATTCGAGATGTGTTGAATGTCAACTTTGGAAATCTGGAAGCTCGCTCGCAACAAACGACCGATATTACAGGTATTGCGACAGGCTATCGTGATTTAGATCATATGACGACTGGTCTGCATGAAGAGGAGTTGATTATCTTAGCAGCTCGTCCAGCGGTTGGTAAGACAGCCTTTGCCTTGAATATTGCACAGAATATTGGGACTAAGTTGGACAAAACTGTTGCTATTTTTTCACTGGAAATGGGTGCGGAAAGTCTAGTGGACCGTATGTTAGCGGCAGAAGGTTTGGTGGAATCTCATTCTATCCGTACGGGTCAATTGACTGATGAGGAGTGGCAAAAATATACCATTGCTCAAGGGAATCTAGCGAATGCAAGTATCTATATCGATGATACGCCAGGGATTCGGATTACAGAGATTCGTTCTCGTTCTCGTAAACTGGCTCAAGAAACTGGAAATCTTGGTTTGATTTTAATAGACTATTTGCAGCTTATCACGGGAACTGGTCGGGAAAATCGTCAACAAGAGGTTTCAGAAATTTCACGTCAGTTGAAAATTTTAGCCAAGGAACTGAAAGTTCCCGTAATTGCTCTGAGTCAGCTTTCTCGTGGTGTAGAACAACGTCAGGACAAGAGGCCAGTCTTGTCTGATATTCGTGAATCTGGGTCTATTGAGCAGGACGCTGATATCGTAGCCTTTCTTTATCGCGACGACTACTATGAGCGTGGTGGTGAAGAAGAGGAAGGCATCCCAAATAATAAGGTAGAAGTTATTATCGAGAAAAACCGTAGTGGAGCTCGTGGAACGGTGGAATTAATTTTCCAAAAAGAATACAATAAATTTTCAAGTATATCAAAAAGGGAGGAAATAAGATGACAGATGCATTTACAGATGTAGCTAAGATGAAAAAAATTAAAGAGGAAATCAAGGCGCATGAGGGTCATGTAATCGAAATGACTTTGGAAAATGGGCGTAAGCGCCAAAAAAATAGATTGGGTAAGCTAATTGAGGTTTATCCATCCCTATTTATCGTTGAATTTGGAAATGTTGAAGGAGATAAACAAGCTAATGTTTACGTTGAATCCTTTACTTATTCAGATATCCTTACGGAAAAGAATTTGATTCATTATCTGGACTAAAGTGAGAAATTTTCTCACTTTTTCTTTTTTCTCCGAATAGTTTAAGTGAAGATAATCTTCAATTTATATTATTTTTCAAGGAGGAAGAATGAAAATTTTACCATTCAAAGTAACAGAGACAGGATTTTCTTTGACAAAATCAGCTAAAAAGGTTGTTCCCTTTTTAGTAGTAGGATTGATGTTAGCAGCGGGTAATAGTGTATATGCCTATTCCGGAGGAAATGGATCGATTGCGCGTGGGGATGATTATCCTGCTTACTATAAAAATGGGAGTCAGGAAATTGATAAGTGGCGCATGTACTCTCGTCAGTGTACTTCATTTGCAGCCTTTCGCTTGAGTAGTGTCAATGGTTTTGAGATTCCAGGAGCTTATGGAAATGCGAATGAATGGGGCTATCGTGCTCGTCGTGAAGGCTATCGTGTAGATAGTGTACCAACGATTGGATCTATTGCTTGGTCTACTGCAGGAGGATATGGTCATGTTGCCTGGGTTTCAAATGTAATGGGGGATAATATAGAAATTGAGGAATACAACTATGGTTATACAGGATCCTATAATAAACGAATTATAAAAGCAAATACGATGACAGGATTTATTCATTTTAAAGATTTGGATGGGGGTAATGTAGTAAGTAGTGGCAAAGTATTCAATAGTCAACCTTCTTCGACAGGAGGAACTCATTATTTTAAGAATATGGCAGCTATAAAAAATCAACCTTTAGTTAGTGCAACTTCAATTGCATATTATTCTCCAGGTGAGAGTGTTCATTATGATCAGGTACTTGAAAAAGATGGGTACAAGTGGTTGAGTTATATATCTTATAGTGGAAGTCGTCGCTATATTCAGTTAGAGGAGGTTGTGTCATCGCAGAATCAAACAGAAGGTAGTTCCAATGATGTTCTGACTGTTGGTTGGAAAAAAATAAATGGTAGTTGGTATCATTTCAAATCAAATAGCTCTAAATCAACGGGTTGGTTGAAGGATGGTTCTAGCTGGTATTATTTGAAATCATCTGGTGAAATGCAGACAGGATGGTTAAAGGAAAATGGTCTGTGGTATTATTTGGATAGTTCAGGGGCAATGAAAACAGGCTGGTATCAAGTCTATGGTAAGTGGTATTATTCTTACTCTTCAGGTGCCTTAGCTGTTAATACGACGGTGGATGGCTACAGAGTAAACAGTGATGGAGAACGAGTATAGAAAATGGGAGTAGGAAATTTTTCCTGCTCTTTTCTGTAAGCAGTTTCCTTGACATTTTTTTTATTTTGCGCTATCATATGTCCATATAATATATGGGAGTCTGTGTACAGTCTGAGAGGAAGTGTTAAACTTCGACCGCACCTGATCTGGGTAATGCCAGCGGAGGGAACGATACTTAGTCTATTCTTGACCTTTTTCCATATATGGTAAAGGTTTTTCTTTTTGTAAAAAGGAAAACGAGAAGAGGAGGTTTTTATGAAAGCAAGCATTGCCTTGCAAGTTTTACCCCTAACACAGGGGATTAATCGGATTGCTGTTATCGATCAGGTCATTGCTTATCTGCAAGCTCAAGAAGTGACCATGGTAGTGACACCATTTGAAACAGTCTTGGAAGGGGAGTTTGATGAGCTTATGCGCATTCTCAAAGAAGCGCTAGAGGTGGCAGGACAGGAGGCAGATAATGTCTTTGCCAATGTCAAAATAAATGTAGGAGAGATTTTAAGTATTGATGAGAAACTTGAAAAGTATACTGAGACGACACATTAGTCTATTGGGCTTTCTAGGAGTCTTGTCAATCTGGCAGTTAGCAGGTTTTCTTAAACTTCTCCCCAAGTTTATCCTGCCGACACCTCTTGAAATTCTCCAGGCCTTTGTTCGTGATAGAGAATTTCTCTGGCACCATAGCTGGGCCACCTTGAGAGTGGCTTTATTGGGACTAATTTTGGGAGTCTTGATTGCCTGTCTCATGGCTGTACTTATGGATAGTTTGACTTGGCTCAATGACCTGATTTACCCTATGATGGTGGTTGTTCAGACCATTCCGACCATTGCCCTAGCTCCTATTCTAGTCTTGTGGCTAGGTTATGGGATTTTGCCCAAAATTGTCCTGATTATCTTGACGACAACCTTTCCTATCATCGTCAGCATTTTGGACGGTTTTAGGCATTGTGACAAGGATATGCTGACCTTGTTTAGTCTGATGCGGGCCAAGCCTTGGCAAATCCTGTGGCATTTTAAAATCCCAGTCAGCTTGCCTTACTTTTATGCAGGTCTGAGGGTCAGTGTCTCCTACGCCTTTATCACAACAGTGGTATCTGAGTGGTTGGGAGGCTTTGAGGGTCTAGGTGTCTACATGATTCAGTCCAAGAAACTGTTTCAGTATGATACCATGTTTGCTATTATTATTCTGGTATCGATTATCAGTCTTCTCGGTATGAAGCTGGTCGATATTAGTGAAAAATATGTTATTAAATGGAAACGTTCGTGAGATAAGAATGTTTCAAAAAAGAAAAGAGGAAATTGAAATGAAGAAAACATGGAAAGTGTTTTTAACTGTTTTAACAGCTCTTGTAGCTGTTGTGCTTGTAGCTTGTGGTCAAGGAACTGCTTCTAAGGATAATAAGGAAGCAGAACTTAAGAAAATCGACTTTATCTTAGACTGGACACCAAATACCAACCACACAGGGCTTTATGTGGCTAAGGAAAAAGGTTATTTCAAAGAAGCTGGAGTGGATGTTGATTTGAAATTGCCACCAGAAGAAAGTTCTTCTGATTTGGTTATCAATGGTAAGGCACCATTTGCAGTCTATTTCCAAGACTACATGGCTAAAAAATTGGAAAAAGGAGCAGGAATTACTGCCGTTGCAGCTATCGTAGAGCACAATACATCAGGAATTATCTCTCGTAAATCTGACAATGTAGCTAGTCCAAAGGACTTGGTTGGTAAGAAATATGGTACATGGAATGACCCAACTGAACTTGCTATGTTGAAAACCTTGGTAGAATCACAAGGCGGAGATTTTGAAAAAGTTGAAAAAGTACCAAACAACGACTCAAACTCTATCACACCGATTGCTAATGGAGTATTTGATACTGCATGGATCTACTATGGATGGGATGGTATCCTTGCCAAATCTCAAGGTGTAGAGGCTAACTTCATGTACTTGAAAGACTACGTTAAAGAATTTGACTACTACTCACCAGTTATCATCGCCAACAATGACTATTTGAAAGATAACAAAGAAGAAGCACGTAAAGTCATCCAAGCTATCAAAAAAGGTTACCAATATGCCATGGAGCATCCAGAGGAAGCAGCTGATATCCTCATCAAAAATGCACCTGAACTCAAGGAAAAACGTGACTTTGTCATCGAATCTCAAAAATACTTGTCAAAAGAATACGCAAGCGACAAGGAAAAATGGGGTCAATTTGATGCAGCTCGCTGGAATGCCTTCTACAAATGGGATAAAGAAAATGGTATCCTTAAAGAAGACTTGACAGACAAAGGCTTCACCAATGAATTTGTGAAATAATGACAGAAATTAGACTAGAACACGTCAGTTATGCTTATGGTCAGGAGAGGATTTTAGAGGACATCAATCTGAGAGTGACTTCAGGTGAAGTGGTTTCCATCCTAGGCCCAAGTGGTGTTGGTAAGACCACCCTCTTTAACTTAATTGCAGGGATTTTAGAAGTCCAGTCAGGGCGAATTGTCCTTGATGGTGAAGAAAATCCTAAGGGGCGCGTGAGTTATATGTTGCAAAAGGATCTGCTCTTGGAGCACAAGACTGTGCTGGGCAATATCATCCTGCCCCTCTTGATTCAAAAAGTGGATAAGGCAGAGGCTATTGCTCGCGCGGATGAAATCCTTGCGACCTTCCAGTTGACAGCTGTACGGGACAAGTATCCTCATGAACTGAGTGGGGGGATGCGTCAGCGTGTGGCTTTGCTTCGTACCTATCTTTTTGGACACAAGCTCTTTCTCTTGGATGAGGCCTTTAGTGCCTTAGATGAGATGACAAAGATGGAACTCCACGCTTGGTACCTTGATATTCACAAACAGTTGCAGCTGACGACCTTGATTATCACGCATAGTATCGAAGAGGCCCTCAATCTCAGCGACCGCATTTATATCTTGAAAAATCGCCCTGGGAAAATTGTTTCAGAAATTAAACTAGATTGGTCTGAAGATGAGGACAAGGAAGTTCAAAAGATTGCCTATAAACGTCAGATCTTAGCAGAATTAGGCTTAGATAAGTAGAAAAATAGGGAGTTGGTGAAGATTATCCTTTACCAGCGCCCTTTTTCTTTTAAAAATGAGAAAATTTCGGTATAATAGTCAAAGATAGTCAAGGTTTAAAGAGAGAGGTGGGTTTGTAATGAGATTTAAAAATACATCGGATCATATTGAGGCCTACATCAAGGCAATTTTAGATCAATCTGGTATCGTGGAGTTGCAACGGAGTCAGTTGGCCGATACTTTTCAGGTTGTTCCTAGTCAGATTAACTATGTGATCAAGACACGCTTTACGGAAAGTAGAGGCTACTTGGTTGAAAGTAAGCGTGGTGGCGGAGGCTACATTCGTATAGGACGGATTGAGTTTTCCAGTCATCATGAAATGCTCAGGGAGCTGCTTTACTCAATTGGTGAGCGGGTCAGTCAAGAAATTTATGAGGATATTCTCCAGCTTTTGGTTGAGCAGGAATTGATGACCAAGCAGGAGATGAATTTGCTAGTATCAGTAGCTTTGGATCGTGTTCTAGGAGAAGAAGCTCCAGTTGTTCGAGCAAACATGCTACGACAGGTCATACAAGAGGTAGATAGAAAAGGGAAGTAAGATGAACTATTCAAAAGCATTGAATGAATGTATCGAAAGTGCCTACATGGTTGCTGGCCATTTTGGAGCTCGTTATCTAGAGTCTTGGCACTTGTTGATTGCCATGTCCAATCACAGTTATAGTGTGGCAGGGGCGACTTTAAATGATTATCCATATGAGATGGATCGTTTAGAAGAAGTCGCTTTGGAACTGACTGAAACGGACTATAGCAAGGATGAAACCTATACGGAATTGCCGTTCTCCCATCGTTTGCGGGTCCTTTTTGATGAAGCAGAGTATGTGGCGTCAGTGGTCCATGCTAAGGTGCTAGGGACAGAGCACGTCCTTTATGCGATTTTGCATGATGGAAATGCCTTGGCGACTCGTATCTTGGAGAGGGCTGGTTTTTCTTATGAAGACAAGAAAGATCAGGTCAAGATTGCTGCCCTACGTCGAAATCTAGAAGAACGTGCAGGTTGGACTCGTGAAGACCTCAAGGCTTTACGCCAACGTCATCGTACAGTAGCTGACAAGCAAAATTCTATGGCTAATATGATGGGCATGCCCCAGACTCCGAGTGGTGGTCTCGAGGACTATACGCATGATTTGACAGAGCAAGCGCGTTCTGGCAAGTTAGAACCAGTCATCGGTCGGGACAAGGAAATCTCGCGTATGATTCAAATCTTGAGCCGTAAGACCAAGAACAATCCTGTCTTGGTTGGAGATGCTGGTGTCGGGAAAACTGCTCTGGCGCTTGGTCTTGCCCAGCGTATTGCTAGTGGTGATGTACCTGCGGAAATGGCTAAGATGCGCGTGTTAGAGCTTGATTTGATGAATGTCGTTGCAGGGACACGCTTCCGTGGTGACTTTGAAGAGCGCATGAACAATATCATCAAGGATATTGAAGAAGATGGTCAAGTAATTCTATTTATCGACGAACTCCACACCATCATGGGTTCTGGGAGCGGGATTGACTCAACTCTAGATGCGGCCAATATCTTGAAGCCAGCCTTGGCGCGTGGAACTTTGAGAACGGTTGGTGCGACCACTCAGGAAGAATATCAAAAACACATCGAAAAAGATGCGGCCCTTTCTCGTCGTTTCGCCAAAGTGACGATTGAAGAACCAAGTGTGGCAGACAGCATGACCATTTTGCAAGGTTTGAAGGCGACTTATGAGAAACATCACCGGGTGCAAATCACAGATGAAGCGGTTGAAACAGCCGTCAAGATGGCTCATCGTTACTTGACTAGTCGTCACTTGCCAGACTCTGCTATCGATCTCTTGGATGAAGCAGCAGCAACAGTGCAAAATAAGGCTAAGCATGTAAAAGCAGACGATTCAGGTTTGAGTCCAGCTGACAAGGCCTTGATGGATGGCAAGTGGAAACAGGCAGCCCAGCTAATCGCAAAAGAAGAGAAAGTGCCTGTCTATAAAGACTTGGTGACAGAGTCTGATATTTTGACCACCTTGAGTCGCTTGTCAGGTATTCCAGTCCAAAAACTGACTCAAACGGATGCTAAAAAATACCTGAATCTGGAAGCTGAATTGCACAAACGTGTCATCGGTCAAGATCAAGCAGTTTCAAGCATTAGCCGTGCCATTCGCCGCAATCAGTCAGGGATTCGCAGTCACAAGCGTCCGATTGGTTCCTTTATGTTCCTAGGACCCACAGGTGTCGGGAAGACCGAATTGGCTAAGGCTCTAGCGGAAGTTCTTTTTGACGACGAATCAGCTCTTATCCGCTTTGATATGAGTGAGTATATGGAGAAATTCGCAGCCAGCCGTCTCAACGGAGCTCCTCCAGGCTATGTGGGTTATGAAGAAGGTGGGGAGTTGACCGAGAAGGTTCGCAATAAACCATATTCAGTCTTGCTCTTTGATGAGGTAGAAAAGGCTCACCCAGATATCTTTAATGTGCTCTTGCAAGTCTTGGATGATGGTGTTTTGACAGATAGTAAGGGACGCAAGGTTGACTTTTCAAATACCATTATCATCATGACGTCAAACTTGGGTGCAACAGCCCTTCGTGATGATAAGACTGTTGGTTTTGGGGCTAAGGACATTCGTTTTGACCAGGAAAATATGGAAAAACGTATGTTTGAAGAGTTGAAAAAGGCTTATAGACCTGAGTTTATCAACCGTATTGATGAAAAGGTGGTCTTCCATAGCCTTTCTAGCGACCATATGCAGGAAGTGGTGAAGATTATGGTCAAACCTTTAGTGGCAAGTTTGGCTGAAAAAGGCATTGATTTGAAATTACAAGCTTCAGCCCTGAAATTGTTGGCAAATCAAGGCTACGATCCAGATATGGGAGCTCGTCCACTTCGCAGAACTCTGCAAACAGAAGTGGAAGACAAGTTGTCAGAACTTCTTCTTAAGGGAGAATTAGTGGCAGGTAGCACACTTAAGATTGGTGTCAAAGCAGGCCAGTTAAAATTTGATATTGTATAAAAACGAGGTCGGGACAAAGTTCCTGACCTCGTTGTTTACCTTTATTAGTTTGCTTTGCTGTTGCGACTGTTTTAGGGATGGCTATTTTTCTTAGAATTGCTCATGATGCGAATGAATAAATCTTTGTATTTATATTTTAAATAGGTTTCATGTAAGTACAGTAAAGCTATATCTACAATCATAAAAATGGTTATTAGGTAAAATAAATCAAATGTAGTCTGAGCGTAGCGAACTGCAGACTGATAAGAACAGAAAGCTCCCAAAATCACTCAAGGAAGATACTTATAATACTTATTTAGCATAAGAGTGCACCTCCTATATTCTATTTCACTATTATTATATTCCTTTGTCTAACGCAATGCAAACGATTACATAAAAACAAATTTAAATTTTTAACAGGAAAATATCCTGTTTTTCTGTTTTATTACGAATAGAAGAGTAGGAGGAGTAAAGGTGTTTAAATTATGTGAGATTTTTAAAATAGTTTAAACAAATCGTTGACATATTCAAATCTCGATGTTACAATTATATTACAAAAAGATTTCTTAATATTTCAAAAACATTACAAAGGAGTAGAGAAATGAAAAAGAAAACATATATCAAATTGATGGCAGCAACTGTATTGGCTTCTACCTTGCTATTAGGAGCTTGTGGAAATAAAAAGGAAACAACTCAAGCAAGCAGTTCTGTTAAGACAAGCCAATCATCAAGTTCTAAAGCAACTTCTGCTAGCGAAGAAAGCAAGACTCAGAAATCCTCAAGTTCAGCTTCATCTGAAAAGGCCAAGGCGTCTACTGACCAGTCTGCAGCAACTACAACATCATCACCAGCAACACCTGCACCAGAGCAAAGACAAGGTCAAGAGGTGTCTAATCAACAGGTAGCTAGTCAACAAACGCCTGCTCAGGCTCCTTCAACTCAACAGGCTCCTCAAGCCCAGTCTAACCAATCAAGCTATGACCCAACAACTGACCGTAAACTTCAAGACAAGCAAGCAGAGCAGAATAAACGCTACAAGGGTGTTTTAGCCATGGTAGACGGTGATTTCTCAGCAGCAGCAGGCAACTGGAAGGGAGCAAATGGCGAAACCATCACAGTTTCATCAGGTGGTCAATTTACAGTAGAATCTGCTGATGGAAAGAAAGAAAATTACTCTATCAGAGGCTACTCTTATACTCTTGATGGTGGCAAGTATAATGCCAAAATCGGTGGAGGGAGAGTCATCCAGATTACAACAGGAGCAGATGGTAAGGTTTCCAGTGTTGCTTTGAATCAATAACAACCCTCAGTATTTGAATATTTACAATAAAAGAAAATCCGTCAGCTCAAATAAGAGTTGACGGATTCTTTTATACTTATACTTGGGTTAAAAATTCTTCTGTAGTAAGAATTTGAGCAAACTCATCTTGTAGAGAAAGGAGATTAATCTCATGGATAGTCTCAGGAGAGATGGCCTGCCCGTTTTTGTTAGATAGGGTAAAACTGGCAGTAGCATCTGCTAGTAAAGTGACTTCAAAACCAAGATTTGCTGCCATTCGTGTAGTAGTGGATACACAATGAGGCAGAGTCAAACCAACAACAACTAAATGACAAATCTGTTTTTTTCGTAAATATGTTTCAAGATTTGTTCCAATAAAGGCGCTATTAACCGTTTTTTGAAAGACAGGTTCTGAGGTGACTGGCTCAAATCCACTTTTAAACACCTGATTTTGTTTGTTATGAAATTGCGACTGGGGATTGTCAGATATGTGTTGAACATGTAAGACTGGAAGAGCGTGTTTACGAAAGTATGCCAGTACCCTCAATGCTTGTTGTTCAGCTTGAGGGTTGTTTCGTTCTCCCCAGATAGGGTTATCAAATGCTTTTTGCATATCGATAATCAGTAGAGCCGTATGAACCATTTTATGCCTTATCCAATTGCAAGAGGGCTTCAATCTCTGCTAGGGTGCTAGCTTGTGAAATAGCTCCGCGGAGTTTGGCAGCGCCAGATGTTCCACGGAGGTAGTGAGGAGCGAGTCCACGAAACTCACGAACTGCGACGTTTTCCCCTTTGAGGTTAATCAAGCGTTTCAAGTGTTCGTAGGCGATTTTCATCTTGTCTTCAAAGGTCAAATCAGGTAGGATTTCTCCTGTTTCAAAGTAATGGTTGATTTGGTTGAAGAGGTAGGGATTTCCCATGGCAGCGCGGCCAATCATGACTGCGTCAGCACCGACTTCTTCGATACGTTGTTTGGCTTCTTGGACCGTACGGATGTCACCGTTGGCGATGAAGGGAATCTTGGTCAAAGCTTGAGCAACTTTATGGAGAGTCTCAAGGTCTGCGTGACCTGTATACATTTGCTCACGGGTACGGCCGTGCATGGCGAGGGCAGAAACGCCTGCAGCTTCAGCAGCGAGGGCATTTTCTACTGCAAGAGATGGGTCGGCCCAGCCGGTACGCATTTTGACAGTAAGTGGAATATCAAGGACAGACTGGACCTTGTTGATAATAGAGTAGATCTTGTCTGGGTCCTTGAGCCACATAGCGCCAGCTTCGTTCTTCACGATTTTGTTAACTGGGCAGCCCATGTTGATATCCACGATATCGGTTTTGGTGTTTTCTTGGATAAATTCTGCTGCGCGTGCTAGGCTGTCTTCATCACTACCAAAAAGTTGGATAGAAACAGGGTTTTCGCCTTCATCGATATGAAGCATGTGCAGGGTTTTTTCGTTGTTGTATTGGATTCCCTTGTCAGAGACCATCTCCATGACAACGAGTCCAGCCCCAAGCTCTTTTGCGATAGTACGAAAGGCTGAGTTGGTGACACCAGCCATAGGTGCTAAAACGGTACGATTGGGAATCTCAACATTGCCAATCATAAAAGGTGTATTAAGATTTGTCACGAATGAGTTCCTCCAGGTCGTTTTCATCAAAGTTATAAGTTGTTTGGCAGAATTGACAAGTGATTTCTGCTCCGTGGTCTTCCTCTTTCATTTCCTGTAAGTCTGAGCTTGGAAGGCTAGCAAGAGCGTTCATAAAGCGTTCATGGCTACAGTCACATTGGAAACGAATTTCTTCTTCAGAAAGACGCTTGTAGGCCTCGTCCCCGTAGATTGCCTTGAGGAGGGCTTCGATATGGTCTTCACTTTCTAGAAGCATTGAGATAGCTGGCATTTCTTGGATGCGTTTTTCAAAGCGAGCAATCTCTTCTTCCTTGGCTCCCGGCAAGACTTGAACTAGGAAACCGCCTGCAACCTTGACTTTGTCTTCCTCGTCCAAAAGGACATTGAGGCCGACTGCAGAAGGCGTTTGTTGGCTTTCAGTCAGGTAAAAGGCAAGGTCTTCACCAATTTCCCCAGAGATAAGGGGAGTCATAGAGTTGTAAGGATTTCCAGTACCATAGTCTGTGATAACGAGGAATTGGCCATTGCCGACAAAAGGTCCGACTAGGACTTCACCAGTTGCAGTCTTTTTGATGTCAACACCAGGGTTTTGAACGTATCCTTTGACATTCCCCTTGGTATCTGCGACGGTGATGATAGCGCCTAGAGAGCTAGATCCCAGCACCTTAACTGTAAGTTTGGTATTTCCTTTTTCATTGGCTGCGAGAATCTGGCTAGCGATAAGAGTTCGACCAAGCGCTACAGTTGAGCTAGCTTGGGTTTGGTGTTTTTCTTGAGCAGTGCGGACGGTTTCTGTGCTGTCAAGGACAAAAGCACGAAAGGCGCCGCTTTCTGATATAGTTTTAATAATTTTATCCATAGCTACTATTTTAGCATAAAAATGCCCAAAGGGGGAGCCGTGTGTTTGTTGATTTTGAGGATAATGGACCAGGAAAGCAGCATGAAAATAAAAAGAGAAACAGATTATTTCAGCATTTGTTAGATTTATGCTATGCTTAAGGTAGAACATGAAAGGGGTAACAAATGTATTTAGGAGACTTGATGGAAAAGGCTGAATCTGGCCAATTTTCAATCCTTTCCTTTCTATTACAAGAGTCTCAGACGACCGTCAAGGCTGTAATGGAGGAAACAGGATTTTCAAAAGCAACCCTAACCAAATATGTCACCCTGCTCAATGACAAGGCTTTGGACAGTGGCTTAGAGCTGACAATCTACTTAGAAGATGAGAATCTGCGTCTGTCGATCGGTGCAGCTACCAAGGGGAGAGATATTAGGAGCCTGTTTTTGGAGAATGCTGTTAAATATCAGATTCTTGTTTATCTTCTCTACCACCAACAGTTTTTAGCCCATCAGCTGGCTCAAGAATTGATGATTAGTGAGGCAACGCTTGGCCGCCACTTGGCTAGTTTAAATCAGATTTTGTCAGAATTTGACTTATCCATCCAAAATGGCCGTTGGCGAGGTCCAGAGCATCAGATTCGTTACTTCTATTTCTGTCTTTTACGCAAGGTCTGGTCCAGTCAGGAGTGGGAAAGTCACCTGCAGAAACCAGAGAGAAAGCAGGAGATTGCTAGTTTAGAAGAAATCTGCGGTGCGAGCTTGTCTTCGGGTCAAAAATTGGACTTGGTTCTCTGGTCTCATATCAGTCAACAACGTCTTCGGGTCAATGCCTGTCAGTTTCAAGTGATAGAAGAAAAAATGCGAGGGTATTTTGACAATATTTTCTACCTTCGTTTGTTGAGAAAGGCTCCGTCCTTTTTTGCTGGGCAACACCTTCCTCTTGGAACTGAGGATGGGGAGATGATGATATTCTTCTCTTTCCTCCTATCCCATCGCATTCTTCCTCTTCATACAATGGAGTATATCCTTGGTTTTGGAGGGCAGTTGGCCGATTTGCTGACGCAATTGATTCAAGAAATGAAGAAGGAGGAGCTGCTGGGTGATTATACAGAGGATCACGTTACCTATGAACTTAGTCAGCTTTGTGCTCAAGTCTATCTATACAAGGGCTATATTTTACAGGACCGCTACAAGTACCAGTTGGAGAATCGTCATCCTTATTTGTTGATGGAACATAATTTTAAAGAGATAGCAGAGGAGATTTTTCATGCTCTACCTGCCTTTCAACAGGGGACGGATTTGGATAAGAAAATTCTCTGGGAATGGCTCCAGTTGATCGAATATATGGCTGAAAATGGTGGTCAACATATGCGGATTGGTCTGGATTTGACATCTGGTTTTCTTGTCTTTTCAAGAATGGCAGCCATTTTGAAACGGTATTTAGAATATAATCGTTTTATTACCATTGAAGCCTATGAGCCTAGTCGGCATTATGATTTGCTGGTTACCAATAACCCGATTCATAAGAAGGAACAAACACCAGTCTATTATTTAAAAAATGACTTGGATATGGAGGATTTGGCAGCGATTCGCCAGTTATTATTCACTTAAAAGGCTTGGTTGTTCCAGGTCTTTTTGTGAAATTTACACAATCTCCTCACATTTTTTTTAAAATTAAAAAAAGTTGATAAACAAGAAAGCGCTTTATTTTGTATACTAGTTACTGTAAAGAGGAGACATCCTCAAGATCTTTATCAGGAGGACAGCACATGTCACAAGAAAAATACATCATGGCCATTGACCAGGGAACTACAAGTTCTCGTGCCATCATTTTCAACAAAAAAGGGGAAAAGGTTAGCTCGAGTCAAAAAGAGTTTACTCAGATTTTCCCTCAGGCAGGTTGGGTTGAGCACAATGCCAATGAAATTTGGAACTCTGTTCAGTCAGTTATTGCTGGAGCTTTCATCGAAAGTGGTGTCAAGCCAAATCAAATCGAAGCCATCGGGATTACCAACCAGCGTGAAACAACTGTTGTCTGGGATAAGAAAACAGGACTTCCTATCTACAACGCTATTGTTTGGCAATCACGTCAGACAGCTCCTTTGGCTGAGCAACTAAAAAGTCAAGGTTATGTGGAAAAATTCCATGAAAAGACTGGTTTGATCATCGATGCTTACTTCTCTGCTACCAAGGTTCGTTGGATTTTGGACCATGTAGAGGGTGCGCAAGAGAGAGCTGAAGAGGGAGAATTGCTCTTTGGTACCATTGACACTTGGTTGGTTTGGAAATTGACTGACGGTGCGGCTCACGTGACGGATTACTCAAATGCAGCCCGTACCATGCTTTATAACATTAAAGAACTCAAATGGGATGATGAGATTTTGGAAATCCTCAACATTCCTAAGGCTATGCTTCCAGAAGTTCGTTCTAACTCTGAAATCTACGGTAAAACAGCTCCATTCCATTTCTACGGTGGAGAAGTGCCAATCTCAGGTATGGCTGGGGACCAACAGGCAGCCCTCTTTGGGCAGTTGGCCTTTGAACCTGGTATGGTTAAGAATACTTATGGAACAGGTTCTTTCATCATCATGAATACTGGTGAAGAGATGCAGTTGTCTGAAAATAACCTCTTGACAACCATTGGTTATGGAATTAACGGCAAGGTTTACTATGCCTTGGAAGGTTCTATCTTCATCGCAGGAAGTGCCATTCAGTGGCTTCGTGACGGTCTTCGCATGGTAGAAAATTCACCAGAATCTGAAAAATACGCTCGTGATTCTCACAACAATGATGAAGTTTATGTCGTTCCAGCCTTTACAGGTCTAGGTGCTCCATACTGGAACCAAAACGCTCGCGGTTCTGTCTTTGGCTTGACTCGTGGAACAACTAAAGAAGACTTTATCAAGGCGACTTTGCAATCTATCGCTTATCAAGTGCGTGATATCATTGACACAATGCAGGTAGATGCTCAAACAGCTATCCAAGTCTTGAAAGTAGACGGTGGTGCAGCTATGAACAATTTCCTCATGCAATTCCAAGCTGATATTTTGGGAATCGATATCGCACGTGCCAAAAACTTGGAAACAACAGCTCTAGGGGCAGCCTTCCTAGCAGGTTTGTCTGTGGGCTATTGGAAAGACTTGGATGAGTTGAAACTCTTGAACGAGACAGGAGAGCTCTTCGAGCCATCTATGAACGAATCGCGCAAGGAACAACTCTACAAGGGCTGGAAGAAAGCTGTGAAAGCAACCCAAGTCTTTGCGGAAGTAGACGACTAATACTGGAAGAATAAAGCGACTTAGTTAGAAAGTGTGTAAATATGGAATTTTCAAAGAAAACACGTGAATTATCAATTCAAAAAATGCAGGAACGTACCCTGGACCTCTTGATTATCGGTGGGGGGATCACTGGTGCTGGTGTAGCTTTGCAGGCTGCAGCTAGTGGTCTAGATACTGGTTTGATTGAAATGCAGGACTTCGCAGAAGGAACATCCAGCCGTTCAACAAAATTGGTTCACGGCGGTCTTCGTTACCTCAAACAATTTGACGTAGAAGTGGTCTCAGATACAGTTTCAGAACGTGCTGTAGTTCAACAAATCGCTCCACACATTCCAAAACCAGATCCAATGCTCTTGCCAGTTTACGATGAAGATGGAGCGACCTTTAGCCTCTTCCGTCTTAAAGTAGCTATGGACTTGTACGACCTTTTGGCAGGAGTTAACAACACACCAGCTGCAAACAAGGTCTTGAGCAAGGATCAAGTCTTGGAACGCCAGCCAAACTTGAAGAAAGAAGGTTTGGTAGGAGGTGGGGTTTACCTTGACTTCCGTAACAATGATGCGCGTCTCGTGATTGAAAACATTAAACGTGCCAACCAAGACGGTGCCCTCATTGCCAACCACGTGAAGGCAGAAGGCTTCCTCTTTGACGAAAGTGGCAAGATTACTGGTGTTGTAGCCCGTGATTTGTTGACAGACCAAGTCTTTGAAATCAAAGCTCGTCTGGTTATCAATACGACAGGTCCTTGGAGCGACAAGGTACGCAATTTGTCTAATAAGGGAACCCAATTCTCACAAATGCGCCCAACTAAGGGAGTGCACTTAGTAGTGGATTCAAGCAAGATCAAGGTTTCTCAACCAGTTTACTTTGATACAGGTTTGGGTGATGGCCGTATGGTCTTTGTTCTCCCACGTGAAAACAAAACCTACTTCGGTACAACAGATACAGACTACACAGGCGATTTGGAACATCCAAAAGTGACTCAAGAAGATGTGGATTATCTACTTGGCATTGTCAACAACCGCTTCCCAGAAGCAAACATCACCATTGACGATATCGAAAGCAGCTGGGCAGGTCTTCGTCCATTGATTGCAGGCAATAGCGCTTCTGACTACAATGGCGGAAATAACGGAACCATTAGCGACGAAAGCTTCAATAGCTTGATTGCGACTGTTGAATCTTATCTATCGAAAGAAAAAACGCGTGAAGATGTTGAGTCTGCTGTCAGCAAGCTTGAAAGCAGTACCTCTGAGAAACATTTGGACCCATCTGCAGTTTCACGTGGTTCGAGCTTGGACCGTGATGACAATGGCCTTTTGACCCTTGCTGGTGGTAAAATCACAGACTACCGTAAAATGGCAGAAGGAGCTATGGAGCGCGTGGTTGATATCCTCAAAGCAGAATTTGACCGTAGTTTTAAACTCATCAACTCTAAGACTTACCCTGTTTCAGGTGGAGAATTGAACCCAGCAAATGTGGACTCAGAAATCGAAGCCTTTGCGCAACTTGGAGTGTCACGTGGTTTGGATAGCAAGGAAGCTCATTACCTAGCAAATCTTTACGGTTCAAATGCACCGAAAGTCTTTGCTCTTGCTCATAGTTTGGAACAAGCGCCAGGACTCAGTTTGGCAGATACTCTGTCACTTCACTATGCAATGCGCAATGAGTTGACTCTCAGCCCAGTTGATTTCCTTCTTCGTCGTACCAACCACATGCTCTTTATGCGTGATAGTTTGGATAGCATCGTTGAGCCAGTTTTGGATGAAATGGGACGATTCTATGACTGGTTAGAAGAAGAAAAAGCAGCCTACCGTGCGGATGTCGAAGCAGCTCTTGCTAACAATGATTTAGCAGAATTAAAAAATTAAGAAAAAGGAAAAGAGGTGGAGGGCAGGACTCCTTGTCGCCCGCCCCTTCTTTTTAATGGAGACAGAAAGATGATGAATGAATTATTTGGAGAATTTTTGGGGACTTTAATCCTGATTCTTCTAGGAAATGGTGTTGTTGCAGGTGTGGTTCTTCCTAAAACCAAGAGCAACAGCTCAGGTTGGATTGTGATTACTATGGGTTGGGGGATTGCAGTTGCAGTTGCGGTCTTTGTATCTGGCAAGCTTAGTCCAGCTCATTTAAACCCAGCTGTGACGATTGGTGTGGCCTTGAAAGGTGGTTTGCCTTGGGCTTCCGTATTTCCTTATATCTTAGCCCAGTTCGCAGGGGCTATGCTGGGTCAGATTTTGGTTTGGTTACAATTCAAGCCGCATTATGAGGCAGAAGAAAATGCAGGAAATATTTTAGCTACTTTCAGCACAGGACCAGCCATCAAAGATACTGTATCAAACTTGATTAGTGAAATCCTTGGAACCTTTGTTTTGGTGTTGACAATTTTTGCTTTGGGTCTTTACGATTTTCAGGCAGGTATCGGAACCTTTGCAGTGGGTACCTTGATTGTCGGTATCGGTCTATCACTAGGTGGGACAACAGGTTATGCCTTGAACCCAGCGCGTGACCTTGGACCTCGTATCATGCACAGTATCCTTCCAATTTCAAACAAGGGAGACGGAGACTGGTCTTATGCCTGGATTCCTGTTGTGGGACCTGTTATCGGTGCAGCCTTGGCCGTGCTTGTATTCTCACTTTTCTAATCTAGAAAACAATTATGTTGAAAAGCTTGAGATGAAAATCTCAGGCTTTTTCATGTAAAAACCATCACTTTTGTTTTCTGCTATTTTATGCTAAAATATTAAAAATTAAAAACTATTCCCATATATGATTATTGGAGAGATACTATGAAAAAATTTGGAGAAATTTTTAAAAAGTTTCGAGAATCTAGAGGGTTTCGCTTAAAAGATGTCGAAAAAGCTGGTATATCAACATCGCAGCTCTCACGTTTTGAAAAGGGAGAGACTGATTTAACCATTTCAAAATTTATGGCTATTTTGGATGAAATTAACATACCTATTGACGAATTTATGTATGCTGTTCATGATTTTCATCGTGATGAACTGAACGAACTCTTATCAAAGGTTAGGCATTTTGTATCAAATCATGATGTTGATGGGTTGAAAAAATTACTTTATTCTCAGATGGAGTCAGATTCTAAACAAGAGAAATTTCATAAGCTTAACATTATTTTATTAAAAATTCGTTTACAAGATTTATCGGGAGAAGCTTATTATTCTGGTGATGATTTATCTTATCTAACTGATTATCTATTTAGTGTTGAATATTGGGGATACTATGAATTATTGATTTTTTCAAATACGTTAGATGTCCTAAAACACGATGTCTTCATGCTTTTGGCTAGAGAGATGTCTAGACGTTCTGATTTTTATAAAGAAATTCCTAATAATAGACGATTGATTTCATCTATGCTATTAAACGGATATATCACATGTATTGAAAGAGGAAAATTTCTTGATGCTTTATATTTTGAAAAGCAACTGAATCAATGCTTTTTCACCGAGATAGAAATTTATGAACGGTTGGTGTTTCAGTATGCACAACATCTGTATCGATACAAAAAAGAGATGGATTGTAAAGCAATTATTGAAATGAGGAAGTGTATTGGAGCAATGAAATTAGCGGGAAGTAACAACTTAGCAAAGACTTATGAAAGGCACTTAGAAAAAATTTTAGCAGATAAAGGGTAGTGTGCAGATATGGGAAAGGAAGTATCTCGAAATAATATTTTGGTAGAATTGTCTTTAGAAATTTCAATTACGGTTGTTTTATCAGTTCATTGTATTTGAGCGATAGGATTTTTCGAAGTTGTCACCATAATTATGAATTTTGAGGTATTTAATATGCAAGTTCTATCTCCATATATTTTAAGAAAGAAAAGTGAAACAGGAGAATTATTCTTCAATAGTAACAATAATTATTCTTAATAAACAGCATCATATATAGGTTAATTAAATTATTGTATAGTCTCAGTTGGAGTTAATTTGTTTATAAATTTTAGACTGAGGCTTTTATATCTATTCGCTTTCTTTTAGATAGGCTTATTTATGAAATTTCTAAAATACATTAAAACTAATATTTTTATCTATTTTTTAATAGGAGTGCTTTTGAATAGTGGGATGGCTCTAATAAAGCCATTGTTATTGGATAAGCTATTGAATATTCGTGAAGAGCAACTTACAATTGGTACAATTTCATACTTTGTTTTATATGGCCTGTGTTTACACCTGTTTTTTTATAGCACGATGTTGCTAGCAAATTTTGTCAGTAATAATTTGCAGCGTCATATGCAAATTCGGTTAAAAGATCAGCTTATTAAGAAACTATTTTTGAAAGAAAATGTTGTATATGATGAAAAAGTTTCAATTGTTACACAAGATATGGAACTGCTCTATAATCGCTTCTTTTTACCCCTGGATATGATAGTTGGAAGAGTTTTTATACTTTGTACAACGATTGTTTTTATTTTGGTGCAAAATTTTTGGCTTGGTCTTGTTTTTATCGTGTTTTCTTTTCTTCGACCATTACCTCAATGGGTAATGAATAATCGTTTAATGAAAAGTGGTGCAAATTTTTCGGAAATGCAAAAAGCTTTTCATCTATCTGTAGGAGATTTTTTTAAGGGAGCAGATACGATCTATTTTTATGGTGCTAGTAAAGAAAACTTTGCTAAGATGAGAAAAAACAACGAGTGTTACGAGAATGCTCGTTGGAAAAATGAATGGACTAGTAATGTCGTTTATTTTTTCAATGGTCCTTTAGAATTCCTTAGTCAGGTACTACCTCTTGCACTTGGTCTTTTATTACAAAAGAGTGGTATAGAGTTAACAACAGCTAGTTTGGTCTCTATGTATATAGCTACAATGAATCTTAGCGGACCTATTCAAAGAATTATGTATAGCATATCTGATATACAGCGATCGCAAACAGTGAAAGAAAAAATATTTTCATTATTGGAAGAATCTTGTTTAGAAACATCATATCCGACAGTCGAATCTTTAGCTGAGCTAGTTTTGGAGGGCGTTTCAAAACAGGTTGGAGAGCAAGTGCTCTTTTATGATTTGTCACTTAGATTAACTAAGCCAAGTAAAGTTTTAATAAAGGGAGCTAGTGGTACCGGAAAGTCAACTCTCCTACAGTTGGTAGCAGGAAAGATAAGTCCGAATAGTGGTAGAATTATCGTACGTGATAAATCAGGTCGAGAATTTACTCATTATCAAGGGAATGTCGCTTATATCTCTCAGAATCCATTTTTCAGACATGGGACAATCCGAGAAAATTTAACATTAGGACAGGAGATTTCGGATAAAGAATTACTCTGTTGCCTAGAACAAGTTGGCTTGACGAATGAAATCACCAATATCTTGGATTATCAACTGATAAATAATGGAGAAAACATTTCAGGTGGACAACGTTTACGACTTGAATTAGTTCGCTGTCTGCTTCGACAAAAAGACATTGTGTTGGCGGATGAGGTTACATCATCCTTAGACAAGGACAATGCATATCAAGTGCGCCAGTTACTTTTGCAGTTGCCTATCATTTTGATTGAAGTTGCTCATCATATTGATTCAGAAACGGTTTATAATCAAGTAATTGATTTGGGAAAATATAGAATAAAATAAATAGACTTGTTCGGCATCTTACAAGCTATAATATATATTCTATATTATGGATTGTTTTAGCTGATTTAAAGATGTGAGAACTAAAAACTATGGCTAAGTTGGAATGTTAAAAATTCAATTTCTGACCACCTAATCTTGTGTCAAATAGTTATCAAACAAAGTCTACTATACCATTTATCAGTTAAATATTTTTATGTTATAGGAGCGTTACATGTCTAATTCATTTATCAAGTTGTTAGTCTCTCAATTGTTTGCAAATTTAGCAGATATTTTCTTTAGAGTAACAATCATTGCTAACATATACATTATTTCAAAATCAGTAATTGCCACGTCACTAGTTCCCATTTTAATAGGGATATCCTCTTTTGTTGCGAGTCTTTTAGTTCCTTTAGTTACTAAAAGGATAGCGCTAAATAGGGTTTTATCTTTATCCCAATTTGGAAAGACCATATTATTGGCGATATTGGTAGGAATGTTTACCGTAATGCAATCCGTAGCGCCTTTGGTAACCTATCTATTTGTTGTGGCAATTTCAATATTAGATGGTTTTGCTGCACCTGTTTCCTATGCTATTGTGCCACGCTATGCGACCGATTTGGGCAAGGCTAACTCAGCCTTGTCAATGACTGGTGAAGCTGTTCAGTTAGTGGGTTGGGGCTTAGGTGGACTCTTGTTTGCAACAATTGGTCTCTTACCTACCACGTTTATCATTTTAATCTTGTATATCATTTCTAGCTTTCTGATGTTATTTCTTCCGAAGGCTGAAGTGGAGGTGCTAGAGTCAGAAACTAATCTTGAAATTTTGCTCAAAGGTTGGAAGTTAGTTGCCAGAGATCCTAGATTAAGACTTTTTGTATCAGCAAATTTATTTGAAATTTTCTCAAATACGATTTGGGTTTCGTCTATCATACTTGTCTTTGTAACTGAGTTATTAAATGAAACGGAAAGTTACTGGGGATATTCTAATACAGCATACTCTATTGGGATTATAATTAGTGGCTTAATTGCTTTTAGGCTATCTGAAAAGTTTCTCGCTGCTAAATGGGAAAGTATTCTTTTTTCTCTTGTAGGCATGGCAATAGTGACGCTGACTATTCTATTTTTTCCAAATGCACAGATGTTTTTATTATTTTCAGCTTTAGTTGGTATGTTATCGCAGCTAAAAGAAGTTCCTGAAAGTGTATTTCTTCAGGAAACAGTAGAGGAAAATAACTTGGTTAATGTCTATTCCGTTCTTGAAGTGATTTCGACATTAGCATTTTCAGTATTTGTTTTGCTAATGAGCTATATTACTGAGAGTTTTGGTATTAGCATAAGTTTTTGGCTATCAGCCATTTGTCTGATGATAGAAGCTATTTTAATTTATATCAGACGAGATTATTTTAAATGAGAGACTGGTTAAAAAGTCTTTAAAAATCAGAAAAGCGCATAGTATCAGGTGTTGAAAAAACTTGATATTGTGCGTTTTATTATGGAAAGATTCCCTTCATTTTCTACTGAAATTGAGTTTTTGCCCAGGATCACTCTATTTGAAATATACATAGAAAAACCGCATAATTCTTAAAATAAACTGAAATCTAGTGAAAATGTACGGTAAACAATTGAAAAACTAGTCTATAAAGTGGTACAATAGTAGAAAAATACTATAGTAAGAGTCTATCTTATTTAGCAAAAATTACAGAAATGAATGGTTTTTCTTGATGAAACAGAGAAAAGAATTGTACCTCTTTCTTGGTCGGACAGCCTTGTATTTTCTTATCTTTCTAGGGCTGCTTTACTTCTTTAGCTATCTTGGTCAGGGTCAAGGAAGCTTTATCTATAATGAATTTTAACTTGAAGGAGAATCCCTATTGTGTCAAATAAACCAATAGCAGATATGATTGAAACCATTGAGCATTTTGCTCAGACACAGCCTAGCTATCCTGTCTATAATGTTTTAGGGCAGGAACACACTTATGGAGATTTGAAGGCTGATTCGGATAGTTTGGCTGCAGCCATTGACCAACTAGGCTTGCCTAAGAAGTCTCCTGTGGTTGTTTTTGGTGGCCAAGAATATGAAATGTTGGCAACTTTTGTAGCGCTGACTAAGTCAGGACATGCCTACATTCCAATTGATAGTCATTCGGCCTTGGAGCGAGTTTCGGCTATTTTAGAAGTGGCAGAGCCAAGCTTGATTATTGCCATTTCAGATTTTCCATTAGAGCAGGTTTCTACACCGATGATGACTCTAGCTCAGGTTCAAGAAGCCTTTGCTCAAGGGAATAACTATGAAATCACGCATCCAGTCAAGGGCGATGATAATTACTATATCATCTTTACTTCTGGTACGACTGGTAAGCCAAAGGGAGTGCAGATTTCACATGATAATCTCCTCAGCTTTACCAATTGGATGATTACGGACAAGGAATTTGCGACGCCAAGTCGTCCACAAATGCTGGCTCAGCCACCTTATTCTTTTGACCTGTCTGTCATGTACTGGGCACCGACCTTGGCGCTTGGTGGTACGCTTTTCGCTCTTCCTTCTGCCATTACTCAGGACTTTAAGCAACTCTTTGCGACCATCTTTTCATTGCCAATCGCTATCTGGACTTCAACACCATCCTTTGCGGATATGGCCATGTTGTCTGAAGACTTCAACAGTGAGAAAATGCCTGGCATCACGCATTTCTACTTTGATGGCGAAGAATTGACGGTCAAAACGGCTCAAAAACTGCGTGAGCGTTTCCCACATGCCCGTATTATCAATGCCTATGGCCCAACAGAAGCGACAGTAGCCCTATCGGCTGTCGCCGTGACAGACGAGATGTTAGCGACTCTCAAGCGCCTACCAATTGGCTATACCAAGGCTGATTCTCCAACCTTTATCATTGACGAGGAAGGAAATAAACTGCCAAATGGCGAACAGGGAGAAATCATTGTTTCTGGGCCAGCTGTTTCAAAAGGTTATATGAACAATCCTGAAAAAACGGCAGAAGCCTTCTTTGAGTTTGAAGGTCTGCCAGCCTACCATACAGGAGATGTGGGAACCATGACAGATGAGGGCTTGCTTCTCTACGGCGGACGCATGGACTTCCAAATTAAGTTCAACGGTTACCGCATCGAGTTAGAAGATGTCTCTCAAAATCTTAATAAGTCTCGCTATATCGAGTCTGCTGTCGCAGTACCGCGTTATAACAAGGACCACAAGGTACAAAATCTATTGGCTTATGTCATCTTGAAAGACGGTGTTCGTGAGCAGTTTGAGCGAGATATTGATATTACCAAGGCTATCAAGGAAGATTTAACAGATATCATGATGTCCTACATGATGCCGTCTAAATTCCTTTATCGAGACAGTTTGCCACTGACTCCAAATGGAAAGATTGACATCAAAGGATTGATTAACGAGGTGAATAAGAGATGATGGAGTTCTTTCAACAGCTTCCTCATTTAGAGCCATATGGCAATCCTCAGTATTTTGTTTATGTGATTGCTGCAACCTTGCCCATCTTTATCGGTCTCTTTTTCAAGAAACGCTTTGCCTGGTACGAGGTATTGGTTAGTCTCTTCTTTATCGTCACTATGTTGGTGGGTGGGAAGACCAATCAGTTGGCTGCCTTGGGTATTTACCTTTGCTGGGAAATATTGCTCCTGCTTTTCTACAAGCATTATCGAAAAAGCAAGGATGGCAAGTGGGTCTTCTACTTAGTTAGTTTTCTGTCCCTACTTCCGATTATCTTTGTTAAGGTGCAGCCAGCTATCAATGGAACGCAGTCTTTGCTTGGATTTTTGGGAATTTCTTACCTGACCTTTCGTTCGGTTGGGATTATCATCGAGCTGAGAGATGGAGTGATTAAGGATTTTACCCTCTGGGAATTCCTTCGTTTCCTTCTCTTCATGCCGACTTTTTCAAGTGGTCCAATCGATCGCTTTAAGCGTTTTAATGAAAATTATCAGACCATTCCTGAGCGAGATGAGTTGATGGATATGCTGGATGAATCTGTTCGCTATATCATGTGGGGATTTTTATATAAGTTTATCTTAGCTCATGTTTTAGGAGAGACCTTGTTGCCTCCTTTGAAGAATTTAGCCTTGCAGTCAGGTGGCTTCTTTAACCTCTATGCCTTGGCAGTTATGTATACATTTGGTCTGGAGCTCTTCTTTGATTTTGCAGGTTACTCTATGTTTGCCTTAGCCATTTCAAATTTGATGGGAATTCGTAGCCCTATCAACTTTAACAAACCTTTTTTATCAAGGGATTTAAAGGAATTTTGGAATCGCTGGCATATGAGTCTCTCTTTCTGGTTCCGTGACTTTGTCTTTATGCGGATGGTGATGGTGTTAACCAGAAAGAAGGTCTTTAAGAATCGCAATGTAACCTCAAGCGTGGCTTATATTGTAAATATGCTGATTATGGGATTTTGGCATGGAGTGACTTGGTACTATATCGCCTATGGACTCTTTCATGGATTAGGCTTGGTCATTAATGATGCTTGGATTCGCAAGAAAAAAACGCTTAATAAGGAACGGAAAAAAGCAGGGAAAGCTGCTCTACCTGAGAATCGCTGGATTCAGTTGCTTGGCATGGTTGTGACCTTCCATGTCGTCATGCTGTCATTCTTAATCTTTTCTGGATTCTTGAATGATTTATGGTTTAAAAAATAAAGGAAATAAAATATGGATATCAAATCAGAAGTTATCGAAATTATTGATGAGTTGTTTATGGAAGATGTTTCTGACATGATGGATGAAGATCTTTTTGACGCAGGTGTCTTGGATAGCATGGGCACGGTTGAGTTGATTGTGGAGATTGAAAACCGTTTTGACATTCGTGTCCCTGTAACAGAGTTTGGTCGTGATGACTGGAATACAGCTAATAAAATTATAGCTGGTATTGTGGAGCTACAAAATGCTTAAACGCTTATGGATGATCTTCGGGCCGGTCTTGATAGCTGGTTTGTTGGTTTTTCTGCTCATTTTCTTTTATCCTACTAGTAAAAGTTATAATTTATCAGAAGAAAAACGATATGCGGCAGCGATTAGTACACAAAGTTTCAGAGAAAGATTTCAGAAAGTGAGAGCTCTTTCGGATCCAAGTCTACGGTTCATTCCCTTTTTTGGTTCTAGTGAGTGGATTCGATTTGATAGTATGCATCCAGCTGTTTTAGCGGAGAAGTACAATCGTTCGTATAGACCCTATTTTTTAGGACAAGCAGGAGCAGCTTCTTTGAATCAGTACTTTGGTATGCAGCAAATATTGCCAGAGCTAGAAAATAAACAAGCTGTTTTTGTTATTTCTCCTCAGTGGTTTACAGAAACGGAGTATGAACCTGCAGTTTTTCGTAGGTATTTTAACACGGATCAATTGGGCGCTTTTTTGGAAAATCAGTCTGGAGATGTGTCAAGTCGTTACGCCGCTACGCGTTTAATGAAAAAGTATCCTAATGTAGTATTGGGAGATATAGTCAAAAAAATAACCGAGGGTGAGCAACTTTCAGAAATAGATCAGACACTTATAGATACATTGGCACGATTCAACCAAAAACAATCATTTCTATTTGGACAATTGTCAGTGAATGATGGAGAAAAATATAGAGATCGTGTGGAGAAGTATTTAAAAGACTTACCAGATAAATTTTCCTACGATGAATTGAGAGAAATCGCTGTAAAAGATGCTGAAGCAAATACCACGAATAATGATATGGGAATGGAAAATCGTTTCTATGATACGCAAGTAAAGAAAGATTTAAACAAGTGGAAGGATTATCAGAAAAATTATAATTTTCTAAAATCATCCGAATATAATGACTTGCAATTAGTCTTGAATCAATTTGCGAATTCAAAAGTGAATGTATTGTTTGTGATTCAACCTGTTAATAAAAAATGGATGGATTATACAGGATTAAATCAAGATATGTATCAACACGCAGTTGAAAAGATTCGTTACCAGTTAGAAAGCCAAGGTTTTACCAATATAGCAGATTTTTCAAAAAATGGTGCTGAACCTTATTTTGTAAAAGATACAATTCATATTGGTTGGTTAGGTTGGTTGGCTTTTGACAAGGCAGTTGATCCTTTCCTATCCAATCCCACACCAGCTCCGACTTACCATCTGAATGAGCGCTTTTTCAGCAAAGATTGGGCGACTTATGATGGAGATGTCAAAGAATTTCAATAGATAATATAGAAGAGTTCAAGAATGAAACTAGTTTTCACGTTTTTTCTTGACTCTTTTTTTGCTTGTGATATAATTAACTGGTAAATAAAATGCCAAAGAGTAGTATTTTTCTCTTAAAAAAAGAGAAGTCTAAAAGGAAAGGAGTCAGATATGAGACAGCTAGCGAAGGATATCGATGCTTTTTTGAATGAGGTGATTTTGCAGGCAGAAAATCAGCATGAAATCCTAATAGGTCATTGTACTAGCGAGGTGGCTCTGACCAATACTCAGGAGCACATTCTCATGCTCTTGTCAGAGGAATCTTTAACAAATTCAGAATTGGCGCGTCGCCTCAATGTCAGTCAGGCAGCAGTTACCAAGGCCATTAAGTCTTTGGTTAAGGAAGGGATGTTGGAAACATCTAAAGATCCTAAGGATGCGCGTGTGATTTTTTATCAGTTGACTGATTTGGCTCGTCCAATTGCTGAGGAGCATCATCATCACCATGAGCATACACTTTTAACCTATGAACAAGTGGCGACTCAGTTTACTCCAAATGAACAAAAAGTGATTCAGCGGTTTTTGACTGCTTTAGTAGGAGAAATCAAATAATGAGATATATTACGGTAGAGGATTTATCCTTCTATTATGATAAGGAGCCTGTTCTTGAACATATCAATTATAGTGTTGATAGTGGGGAATTTGTTACCTTGACGGGGGAGAATGGGGCAGCTAAGACGACACTGATTAAGGCCAGTCTTGGAATCCTCCAACCACGCATTGGTAAGGTGACCATTTCAAAGACAAATACCCAGGGCAAGAAATTGAGAATAGCCTATCTTCCCCAACAGATTGCCAGTTTTAATGCAGGTTTTCCAAGTACGGTTTATGAATTTGTCAAGTCGGGACGCTACCCACGAAAAGGTTGGTTCCGTCGCTTGAATGCTCATGATGAGGAGCATATCAAGGCCAGTCTGGACTCAGTTGGTATGTGGGAACACCGAGACAAACGCTTGGGCTCTCTATCTGGGGGACAAAAGCAGCGAGCGGTGATTGCGCGTATGTTTGCTTCTGACCCTGATGTGTTTATCCTAGATGAGCCGACAACGGGGATGGATGCAGGAAGTAAAAATGAATTTTACGAACTCATGCACCACAGCGCCCATCATCATGGCAAGGCTGTTTTGATGATTACCCATGACCCTGAAGAAGTTAAGGACTATGCGGACCGCAATATTCATCTAGTCCGTAACCAAGACTCGCCATGGCGTTGTTTCAATGTTCATGAGAATGATCAGGAGGTGGGCCATGCTTAGTTTATTATCTTATGACTTTATGCAACGTGCCTTTCTGGCGGTTATTGCCATGAGTCTTTTCTCGCCGGTATTGGGAACCTTCCTTATCTTGCGTCGTCAGAGTTTGATGAGTGATACCCTCAGCCACGTCTCGCTTTCGGGTGTAGCCTTTGGTCTGGTACTAGGGATTTCTCCGACTGTTTCTACGATTGCCATTGTCTTGATTGCGGCGGTCTTTTTGGAGTATCTCCGTACGGTTTACAAGAGCTTTATGGAAATCGGGACAGCTATCCTCATGTCTACAGGTTTGGCTGTTTCTCTGATTGTCATGAGCAAGGGTAAAAGCTCGAGTTCTATGAGTTTGGACCAGTATCTTTTTGGTTCAATCGTGACTATCAGCGAAGAGCAGGTCATTTCCCTCTTTGTCATTGCGGCGGTTGTTTTGATTTTGACCTTCCTCTTCCTTCGTCCGATGTACATTTTGACCTTTGATGAGGATACGGCCTTTGTGGATGGCTTACCAGTTCGTACAATGTCCATTCTTTTTAACATGGTGACGGGGGTGGCCATTGCCCTTATGATTCCTGCAGCAGGAGCTCTTCTGGTGTCGACCATTATGGTCTTGCCAGCTAGTATTGCCCTTCGTCTGGGGAAAAACTTTAAATCGGTTATGCTGCTTGCCAGTGCTATTGGATTTTTGGGAATGGTAGCAGGACTTTACATTTCCTACTATGCAGAAACACCTGCAAGTGCAAGTATTACCATTATTTTTGTAACTGTCTTTTTACTCATTAGTTTAGTAAGACGTTTTATCAAATAGGAGATGAACGTGAAAAAAATTAGCTTATTGCTAGCCAGTCTATGTGCCTTGTTTTTAGTGGCTTGTTCCAATCAAAAGCAGGCAGATGGCAAACTAAATATCGTGACAACCTTTTACCCTGTCTATGAATTTACCAAGCAAGTCGCAGGAGATACGGCTAATGTAGAACTCCTCATCGGTGCTGGGACAGAACCCCATGAATATGAACCGTCTGCCAAGGCAGTTGCCAAAATCCAAGACGCAGATACCTTCGTTTATGAAAATGAAAACATGGAAACATGGGTACCTAAATTGCTAGATACTTTGGATAAGAAAAAGGTCAAAACCATCAAGGCGACAGGCGATATGTTGCTCTTGCCAGGTGGTGAGGAAGAAGAGGGAGACCATGACCATGGAGAAGAAGGCCATCACCATGAGTACGATCCCCATGTTTGGTTATCACCAGTTCGTGCCATTAAACTTGTAGAGCACATCCGTGACAGCTTGTCAGCAGATTATCCTGATAAAAAAGATACCTTTGAGAAGAATGCTGCTGCCTATATCGAAAAATTACAAGCCTTGGATAAGGCTTATGCAGAAGGCTTGTCTCAAGCCAAACAAAAGAGCTTTGTAACGCAACACGCAGCCTTTAACTATCTCGCTTTAGACTATGGGCTCAAGCAAGTCGCTATCTCAGGACTTTCTCCAGATGCAGAGCCATCAGCTGCACGTCTGGCAGAATTGACAGAGTACGTCAAGAAAAATAAAATTGCCTATATCTACTTTGAAGAAAATGCCTCACAAGCCCTTGCTAACACACTTTCAAAAGAAGCAGGTGTCAAAACAGATGTCCTTAATCCTTTAGAAAGTCTGACAGAAGAGGACACCAAGGCTGGAGAAAATTACATCTCTATCATGGAGAAAAACCTCAAGGCTCTAAAACAAACAATAGACCAAGAAGGTCCAGCTATCGAACCTGAAAAGGCAGAGGATACCAAGACAGTCCAAAATGGTTACTTTGAGGATGCAGACGTCAAGGACCGCACCTTGAGTGACTATGCAGGTAACTGGCAATCAGTTTATCCTTTCCTTGAAGATGGTACGTTTGACCAAGTCTTTGACTACAAGGCTAAGTTGACTGGTAAGATGACTCAGGCTGAGTACAAGGCCTACTATACAAAAGGTTATCAGACAGATGTCACTAAGATCAACATTACTGATAACACTATGGAATTTGTTCAAGGTGGACAAAGTAAGAAATTCACCTACAAGTATGTTGGAAAGAAAATCTTGACTTATAAGAAAGGCAATCGTGGCGTGCGCTTCCTCTTTGAAGCCACAGATGCAGACGCTGGACAATTCAAGTATGTTCAGTTTAGTGACCACAATATTGCCCCAGTTAAGGCAGAACATTTCCATATCTTCTTTGGAGGCACAAGCCAAGAAGCCCTCTTTGAAGAAATGGATAACTGGCCAACCTACTACCCAGATAACCTATCTGGACAAGAAATCGCCCAAGAAATGTTGGCGCATTGATGAGAAACTGACTAGTTCATAAGAGCTAGTCGGTTTTTGGGTACTAGATAGCTAACTCTATTAGAGACCTTTCAGATACCTAAGGAACTTTAAACAATGAATAAAACTCTTGAAATATCTGGACCTGTATGTTAGAATAATTTTATCGGGCAAGGTTCATTAGAACACCAAATCCCTTAACTATGGCCGTAGTTAAGGGATTTTTTGACGTATCTTAGCGATTTAACGGGTGTTGATAGGCTAGTCATTCGGTCTACTTCTTACCATCTAGCCATTTGCAAACGAAATACAAGATGATTCCTGCTATGACGTCCGCTACAATAGTAAGAACGAGCTCTGGGGCAAAGTTCATTAGTTTCACCTCCTCTCACGAACCGTAAGGAACGTAATCGGTAACCGATGACAAAAATAGTATACCACACTACATTTAGATCATCAAGATTGCTTAATTCTTGAAGTATAGGGGATAGGCAAAAAATCGTTAAAATCAAAAAACGTATAGTATCAGATGTATAAAAGCTTGATGTTATATTAATTATAAAAGTGGATAGGAAAGTTTTCTGATTATCAGAATTCCCTCCTATCCACTTTTTGAAGATTGTAAGTTAGCCTAATTTTATGTAGAATCAGCTTATTTGTTTTATTTATCAAAACCTTGCAAGGCTTTTTGTCGTTCTTCTACTTGACCTTTAGCATCTAGTTTATTACCACCGTATACAGCTGATTCCCATGATCCGTACATTGGATTTGGGAAGATGATGAATTTTTCACCGAATTCTTTTTGCAATTCTTCAAGTTGTTTATTACGGTCAGATTCAGAAGTCTTAGAAAAATCTGCAAAGTCTACGAGGTTATCACCAAATAATAAGATAAGATTTGTTTTTTCTTGAACTTTTTGGCGACGACCTTCTTTGGATTTTACACCACTTTCTAAGAACATGAGATGATCACGTCCTTGAACAGGAATTCCTTCACTTTCAAGATTTTTAATAGTAGCATCTACTTGATTAGCTGAGCGGTCAGAAATATAGTAGATTTGGACACCGTTTTGATCAGCAAACTGAAGAAAATCCTTGGCGCCTGGGACAGCTTTTGCTGCAGCTTTTTGAACCCAAATATCCCAATTTTCAGGTGTAAATGCTGTACCGTCTTTGACATTTTGTACTTGATAAGGGCTATTATCTAGGACAGTTTCATCCAAGTCTAAAACGATAGAGTAAGGTTTGTCTGATTCTGTTTTGAGCAATTCCTTTAGGTGATTTGTTGCAACGTTATAACCCTGTATGTATAAAGCTTTAGTTTCAGCTGATTTTTGATACCAAAGGGTTGACATAGTGTTTTCTCTTGACCGTAGTTGGTCATATGTCATTGTAATTTGATTATCAGATGAGCTATTATTGCTTGACTGTGTTTCTGTGGACTTTGTTGCACAACTAGCCAATAAGACGACAGAAGCAAGTGCAGAAAGGATTGTAACAGTAGTTTTTGCTGTTTTCATGAAATATCTCCTATTCATTCATTTCAATAAATAGTATAGCACGAGGGAAAAGTTAAGGCAAGTTATTCCCTGACCATTGATGTAGATTCTATAGAAGTTAATGTAATGAAAAAAGCGATTACTAACTTGAAATGTAGTTTCACCTCTAATTATTGACATTTCAGGAAAAATCGCAGTAAAAACTGCACAACCTTCTTTAAATGTGCTATAATACAGGAAAAAATAATGATGGAGGTCGTCGCGATGATAACAACATTTTTGATGATTTTTGTGGTGGTTTGTGTGCTCCTATTGGTGATAGTCACACTGAGTACAATTTATGTGGTTCGTCAGCAGTCGGTGGCGATTATTGAACGCTTTGGGAAATACCAAAAGGTTGCCAATAGCGGTATTCATATTCGATTGCCTTTTGGAATTGACTCGATTGCAGCTCGGATTCAGTTGCGCTTGTTGCAAAGCGATATTGTGGTTGAGACCAAGACCAAGGACAATGTGTTCGTTATGATGAATGTAGCGACCCAGTACCGTGTCAATGAGCAGAGCGTGACAGATGCCTACTATAAACTCATGCGTCCAGAATCTCAGATTAAATCTTATATCGAAGACGCCCTTCGCTCTTCTGTTCCCAAATTAACCTTGGATGAATTGTTTGAGAAAAAAGACGAGATTGCCCTTGAAGTTCAACACCAAGTAGCAGAAGAAATGACTACTTACGGTTATATTATCGTGAAAACCTTGATTACCAAGGTTGAGCCAGATGCAGAAGTCAAGCAATCCATGAATGAGATCAATGCGGCGCAACGTAAGCGGGTCGCAGCGCAAGAATTGGCGGAAGCCGACAAGATTAAAATCGTCACCGCAGCTGAAGCTGAAGCAGAAAAGGATCGCCTTCATGGTGTGGGGATTGCCCAACAACGTAAGGCCATTGTGGATGGATTGGCAGAGTCTATCACAGAACTCAAGGAAGCCAATGTTGGCATGACAGAAGAACAAATCATGTCCATCCTCTTGACCAACCAGTATTTGGATACCTTGAATACCTTTGCCTCTAAAGGAAACCAAACTATCTTTTTACCAAATACGCCAAATGGTGTAGATGATATCCGTACACAAATCTTGTCAGCCCTCCGTGCTGAGAAGAAGTAATAGACTAAAGAGCTTGGCAACAGGCTCTTTTTGTATTGCGGTTGTTAAGAAAAGCAAAGAACATTGATATACATTTAACTAAAATTATTGTATGTTGTCCCCCTTAATTTGGAATGATAAGGGAATAACTAGAAAGATTTGTGAATACAAACTATTTCTGATATACTAAATATACAGTAATAATGAATGATAGGATATGGGATGAAAGAATTTCAATTTGAGAGAAAGCAGCGTTTTTCTTTGAGGAAATATACAATAGGAGCTTGTTCGGTCTTGCTAGGAACGAGTTTATTTTTTGCTGGTATGGGTGCTCAACCTGCACAGGCTACAGAAACGAGTTCAACACTAATTTCAAGTCATTATTTGGATGAGCAGGATTTATCTGAAAAGCTAAAATCTGAGTTGCAATGGTTTGAAGAAAATAAGATTGAGGTAAAAGAGGGAAAAGAATACTACTTTATCTATCGAAAATTGGCTACAAGATTACCAGAAACAGGTCTGTTTTCTAATGATGGGATGTTTATCTTGGGAGCAGGATTATTATTGCTTTCCTTCACTTTAATCAAGAGAAAAAAGGGAGCGTCTTACTTCCTTGTGACAGCCTTTGCTGTTGGTGGTTGGGGAGCATCCATCTCTGCTTTAGAAAATCTGGTAGAATTGCAACCAGCCCTTGTTAAGAGAGTAGAAGGTCAGTTTCTACCAAGTCCTGAAAGAGTCCAAGGATATGAATTTACGGGATATTATTTGGTAAGAGATAGTGGTAGCAAGGAACTTTCTGTTGATAAGGTAGAGTCGCCAGCATTATCTCAAAAAGAGGACAGTTCAGAACCTCAATCTAAGAAGATTGTACCACAGACTGCATCTCATTTTAGCTCGACTGAAGATCTTGTGCAATCTCCTCAACCATCTTACGCAGTTGATCCTGTTTTAAATCCATCTCCTGAAAAAAGTATGAGTATTGAGTCTAAAAAAGTACCAGATGAAGGAATGAAAACTGTTACTGAAGACAAGCCAGAACTGGAAGTTAGGATAGGGGAGATAGAGTTTGAAACTCAATTTCAGTCTGACCCAACTCTGGCTAAGGGAGAAAAAAGAATTTCTATAGAAGGTGCCAAGGGACAAGAACGAATCTTAACAGAAGTAAGGGTTGTCGATGGTATTGTTACGCGAAATGAAGTAGGGAGAGAAGTGCTTCGTGAACCAGTTGCTCAGGTGATTCTGGTCGGGACAAAAGAGAAGGAACCTCAAGAAAATGGTATAAGTACAGCCCCAGAAGTCCAACCACCCCTTCCCTCTTATGAAGGCGGAGTTTCTGGTGAGTCCTTGGTCGAACCACCTCTTCTATCTTATGAGGGCGGTGTTTCTGGCGAATCCTTGGTCGAACCACCCCTTCCCTCTTATGAAGGTGGCGTCTCTGGCGAATCCTTGGTCGAACCACCTCTTCCCTCTTATGAAGGTAGCGTTTCCGGCGAATCGTTAGTAGAGCCGTCTCTTCCCTCTTATGAAGGTGGTGTTTCCGGCGAATCCTTGGTCGAACCACCTCTTCCATCTTATGAGGGTGGCGTCTCAGGTGAATCCTTGGTGGAACCGTCCCTTCCCTCTTATGAAGGCGGTGTTTCCGGTGAATCCTTGGTAGAACCAGCGCTTCCGTCTTATGAAGGCGGTGTTTCCGGTGAGCCTTCGGTAGAGTCGTCTCTTCCGTCTTATGAAGGTGGCGTTTCCGGTGAGCCTGAGATACAGGAGGCTCTCCCAGAGTACAAAGAAGACACTCAACTTCCTCAGACCAAAGTGGAGACCAAAGCTGTTCCTTATGAAACCGTTTATGAAAAGAATGAGGAACTAGACCACGGCGTTACAAGAGTAAAAATTCCGGGTGTTGAGGGACAAGAACAAGTTACTACTACCTATACTAAAGATCAAGCAAGTGGAAATATTTCTGAGCATAAAACTGTCAAAATAGTAGTTAACAAAGTTGATCAAGTTGTAGAAGTTGGAACTAAACCGAGTGTTGAAACTACTGTCCTATCTCATAAAACGATTTACCAAGTGAATCCTGCTTTGGAGTTCAGACGACAGGAAGTAGCGGTTGCAGGGCATGATGGTTCGGTGGAAACTAGGACGACTTATCAACTAGACAAGGCAACAGGTCAGGTGACGGTATCTGATACTACTAGACAAGTAAATCCAGCAGTCGATAAAGTGATTCAAGTTGGTAATGTGGAAAAAGTAATACAACCGATTGCTGTTACTGAGGAGCGAAGAGAGGATTCTTCACTTGCTAAAAATATAGAAAAGATAGCATCTGAAGGAGAAGTTGGTGAGAATACACTTACCAGAACCTACGCTATCAATGAACAAACTGGTGAATTGGTTAATCCTCAAGAAGTGAGTCAAATAACAAAGCCAATGAAACCGAGAGTTGTTTTAGTTGGTAGTCAGGAGGATAAACCACACTTGCTTCCAGCTAATAGTGAGAGAGAAGATGCTGTGGATGTGTCTGCTCTGACCACAAGCGCGAGGTCAGTAGACTTCTTACATGACAGTAAACTAAAAGAACAGTTGGAGCCTGTCTATGATCCTCGAGATATTATAACAAAGAGAATTGCGCTCAGAAAAACACACCCAAATATCACTGACCAAGAAGTCAAAGATATGTTGCGTACAGAGTATCTTCAAAAACTATCAATTCAAGAAAGTTTTGATCAGATGAAGACGCAAGCTGAGTCAAGTTTCAAAAAGATAGCCTCGCATACATTGGGAATTATAGGAGATACCCCTGAAAATCGCAGCAAGGTCAAACAAGAGCTTGAACAATACAAAGAGCAGATCTTGTTGGGACTGTCTTATATCAATCGTTTTTATAATATTCAATTTGGGGACACGAATATTCGTGATATTCTGGCCTTTAATCCAAGCTCATTTGGTAATAAGACAATGACCGCCTTGGATAGTTTGAAAAAATTAGGATCCATGTCTTATGAAGAGATGAAATTGACCAATAGTCCTCAAACATTTACAAAGTATTTATCTACCATTACAGGTAAGGCTAGCTTGAAGGAATTTTTAGACAGCAATCGCCAACTCTTTACGTCAGATGATGCGGATACTTGGCTTAAAAAATCTAGCCAAGCTATGATTGTTGAAAAACCATCTAAGGAAAATCCTTCAGCGCATGTCGGGTTGTATAGCAAGTTGATAGCTGGGGAAAAGGATTCTCGTAAACAAGAGGCTAATATGGCTGCTATTTTGGGACTTTTGAATGTGAAAGAACCAAATGTTTACGTGATTAGTAATATGGCGACGATTACTTACGGTAATATTGGTTCCTATATAGATACTTCTCTTGCCCAGTCTAATCCAACTAAGTATCAGGCTGAGCTTGCTAGAGTCAAGTCTTTAATTGAAAAGGCGGCTGTACAACAAGCCAACTATGTTGATACTCTTTATCGTATAACAAAACCAGAAAATCGTGATAAGTTGCTGACAAATCGCTTGATTATTGATACGATGAAGAAATATACAAGCAATTCGAATGCCCAGATTGATAGCACTTGGTCACCAGCTTCTGGTAGTGGAGCTGATAAGGGAGTCGACCAATTTATGACTCCTATGAATTACTATTCTCCAGTAAGTAAGGTGGGAGCTGAGGCTAATGGATTAGGTGTCCGTTACTTTATAGATAGAGTTCTGGATGATAGAGGTTCAGCGACTTATTCTCATGAAATGACGCACTTACTAGATAGAACGGTCTTGTTTAATAATCACGGTCGTCGAGATGGTACAGGAGCAGAGTTTTATGCGCGTGGTATTTTTGAAAACTCCTATAATCCAGAAAAGGATACTTACTTCAATCTCAACTTTGTATATGATGAGAGTGATAAGAATGGATTTTACAATAGAACACCTGATCGATTTAAAACGGCAGAAGATTTGCAATCTTACATGAAGGGAAGTTTTGATGTCCTTTATACTCTAGATTACCTAGAAGCAGAGGCAAGTAAAGGCTTATCTGCAGAAGACAAGATGAGTTATTTCAAAAAAATAATGCCGATTCCTTCAACAGGGCCTAGAACTTGGGTAGATTACCGCAATACAGCGGTTAAACCAACTCATAAGAGTGAGGAAATTCAAGCTCTGACCTTAGAAGATGCCAAAAAATTGACAGATATTGATAGTTTGATTGACAATCATATTCTGGTCAATCGTTATATCATTGCTGGTTTTTCAGATAAAGGTAAAATTGCAGCAAATGGTTATTATACCGTTGATATGTTTGATACCATTTATGGTGTTAGTCAAAATGACTCTGGTATGAGTGGGGATATCACCTTTAGAAAACAAGCCTTTGAATTGATGGCTGCTTTGGGCTATTATGAAGGATTTGTTCCTTATGTGTCAAATCAGTTTAAAGAAGCAGCAGAGGCTGAAAACAAGCCTTTATCTGATACTTACATTTTCAATAAAGTTTTGAATGGTAAGAGCTATGCTGAGTTCAAAAAAGCACAGATCAAGGAAAGAGTAGATAGACTTAATCAATTGAAACCTTTGACAATCCAATATGAAGGTCAGCAAATAAGTCTGACAAGTCAGAAGTTAAGTGACTTGATGCAGAAAGCTGTTAAAGAAGAACTTGCTCAAATAAAAGCAGGCAATACAACTGCTCGCACCTATAGCTTTATCGAAACACCCGTTCAAAAACTGAAAAAAGCGATTTATAAAGCTTACCTCAAAGATTCAGATGACTTTAGACAATCGATTTACAATAGCTAAGACAAAAGGAACATCTCTCTGGAATGAACATTCAGAGGGGTGTTTTTTGGTTCTTGTCAGATTTGACCTTGTTTCTTGAAAATGACAGTTTATATGAACATGGAGTGATTTTCAGACTTCTCCACAAATTATAGAATCTTTTCTGAGTATTTAGGGAGTGATGGAGGAAATCTTGAAAGCGCTTTTGTTTTGTGCTATAGTCAAGTAAATCGATTCGTTTAAAGAGGAATGATTGTATGAGAAGAGAAGAAGTTTTACGAAATCACTGGTTTTTTAGCCAGGAAGTGGGGAAAGAAGAGGCCTTGGCACCTGATTTTCAAAGGGAAAATTGGCAGGCTATTCAAGTGCCGCATGACTGGAGTATTTACAATGATTTTGACCATTATTCGCCAGCGCAAAATGAGGGTGGCCAGCTAAATGGGGGTCAGGCCTGGTACCGGACGCAGTTTTACTTGGAAGAAGATGCCAGTCTTGTTTCGGTGCGTTTACTCTTTGATGGGGTTTACATGAATGCTCAGGTCTATATCAACGGGCAAGTGCTGGGCTATTATCCCAATGGCTATACACCTTTTTCTTATGATATCACACCTTATCTAAGAAACGATGGGACGGCCAACCAGCTTGCAGTTTTTGTGGAAAATCAGCAACCTAGCAGTCGTTGGTATTCGGGTAGCGGTATTTATCGAGAAGTGAAATTGTTGATTACAGATGCAGTTCATCTAGATTTGTATGGGATTAAGATAGCAAGTCCCAAGCTAAAGGAACAAAGAGATGGATGGGTGGAAACTCAGCTTGAAAGCAAGGTTTCAAATGATGGGCCTCAGTCTGTGTCGGTGTATTTGGAACAGGGTATCTGGTATGATGGGCAGCAACTGTCAGACTGGCAGGCGACAGACTCTGTAGTGATTGAATCTGGGGACAAATATTCTTTCCAACAAGCAATATCAATTTTTCAACCCTTGCTTTGGGATATTGACCATCCTCACCTTTACCAATTGAAGATTCGCCTTTACAAAAATAGCGTTTTAGTTGATGAAGAAGAGGAGACCTTTGGTTACCGCTATATGGATTGGCAAGCAGATAAGGGCTTCTTTCTAAATGGTTGCTGGTTGAAAATTCATGGAGTCTGTCTCCACCATGACTACGGAGCGCTGGGAGCTGTGGAAAACAAGTCAGCTGCTGAGAGACGCTTGCGTCAGATGAAGGAAATGGGGGTCAATGCTATCCGAATTACCCATAATCCAGCTAGTAGTATTTTGCTGGATCTGGCTGCCAAAATGGGCTTACTCATCCAAGAAGAAGCCTTTGATACCTGGTATGGAGGCAAGAAAGAATATGACTATGGTCGCTTTTTTGAGGAAGAAGCGACTCATCCAGAAGCGAAAGCAGGTGATTTCTGGTCAGATTACGATTTGCGAACCATGGTCCAGCGTAGCAAGAACAATCCAGCGATTTTTATGTGGTCCTTGGGAAATGAAGTCAGCGAAGCAAATGGAGATGCTCATTCATTGAAGACGATCAAACGCTTGCTAGAAAGGGTTAAGGAAGTTGATGATAGCCGTTTTGTGACCATGGGAATGGACCAGTTCCGCTTCGGAGATGGTTCTGGAGGCCATGAAAAGATTGCTGATTTGTTGGATGTGGTGGGTTTGAATTACTCGGAAGATAATATTGACGCGATTCGCAAAAGACATCCCAAGTGGCGTCTTTATGGATCTGAGACCTCATCGGCTACACGAACGCGTGACAGCTATTTTCGACCAGATAAGGAATGGGTTGGGGATAATCGTCGCGTGCGGAATTTTGAACAGTCGGACTATGGCAATGATCGGGTTCCTTGGGGGAAGACGGCAATGGCTTCTTGGATAGCAGATCGAAATCGGCTAGACTATGCAGGTCAGTTTATCTGGACAGGAGTGGACTATATCGGTGAGCCGACTCCTTGGCACAACCAAAATGACACGCCGGTCAAGAGTTCCTATTTTGGGCTTGTGGACACGGCAGGGATTCCTAAAAATGACTATTATCTCTATCAAAGTCAGTGGTTGGACGTAAATCAGCATCCCATGGTTCATATCCTACCCCACTGGAATTGGGAAATTCACAAGAGTTATCAACAAGTTGTGGATAAGTATGGGGATATCCCGGTTCGAGTGTATTCAAATGTTGGTTCAGTAGAGCTATTTCTCAATGGAAAATCTCAAGGTAGGAAGACCTTTCAGGAAAAATGGACTTCAGATGGCAGAAAATACCAAGAGGGAGAAGGATCTGACCAACTCTATCTCGAATGGTATTTGCCCTATCAACCGGGAGAATTGCATGCTGTAGCCTATGACTGTCAAGGTCAGCTTGTGGCAGAAGATAGGGTGGTGACTGCAGGTAAGCCTACTAAGATTGGGCTTCATGCCGAGAAAACAAAACTGGAGCCAGATGGGCAAGACCTCCTCTATCTCTATTTTGATGTATTGGACAAGGATGGAAACTGGGTTCCGACTGCTTCCAATCAACTTCATTTTGAAATTGAAGGGCCTGCTCGCATTGTAGGTGTGGATAATGGCAGACAGGCCAGTCGTGAACGTTACCAGGCTCAGAAAAATGGTCGGTTTAAGAGGAAAGTCTTTCATGGCAGAGGTGTCCTCTTAGTTCAGAGCTTGGAGCAGGCAGGTCTAGTCAGAGTAAAAGCTAGTGCTAGAGGGCTAGAGCCAGCAAGTTTTGATATCTTAGTGGGAGATGCTTTGGCTACCCAACCAGTGGAAAATAAGCGCTTGTTTGAGATTCGAGTGGACAAGCAGGCAGGTTTACAGGAAGGAAATTCCCCAGCTATTGGGTTTTATCCACAAACTGTGGATAACTCTGTGAACAAGGTGGGGAATAGTGAAGTGATTTGGGAGACGAGTGGTAGTGCTCATGCCATTATCAAGCAGGGGGTGCTTCATTGCTTGTCTGCAGGCGACTTGGCGATTCACGCCATTTATCAAGGAAAGACCTATCAAACTCATTTGCAGGTGGCAGAAAATACCTCGCTAGGTAGGGCAGTTTCTGTACGACCACTTCGCTTGTATACAAATAAGGGAACTTATCCACAGCTGCCATCTTCAGTTTTGGTGGACTATGAGTTTGGCGGTGCAAAACGAGTCAAGGTTGTCTGGGAGGAAATTCCTAAAGAAGATTTGGAAAAATTTCATGAATTTACGATATCTGGCCAGCTAGAGGGTCTGGATATAAAGGCTTCTGCTCAGATTTGTGTTCAAGGGATTTGTGCTATTAATCCTGAAAGGGTCTGGACGCTTGTCAAGGAAGCCCCACACTTACCAGACCGAGTCAAGCTAGTCTTATCAGATGGCAGACGAGATACGGCCAAGGTGACTTGGGATGAACTAGATCCTCAAATCTATGCTCAGGTAGGAGAATATGTTCTCACAGGGCAGGTAGCGGGCTGTGAATTGCCAGCAACAGTCACCATTCATGTGACAGATGTCAGTGTAGATGGGGAAGTTATTTCCAATCAGTGGACAGGATCCAATCTGCCTCTGGTCTTTGCTTCCCATTCAGAGCCTACTCACCCAGCCTCTTACCTCAATGACAAGGTTATTGCACGTAAGAAATCGACAGCTAATACTTGGATTGCTAAGTCAGAGAAAGCCAGCGTGGGCATTCTGTTTGGATATGCAGGGATTTTAAAACCGCGATTTGTGGATAACCTGACCTTGCATTATGTTGAAAATCAAGATTACGTGGCGGTGGAGCCGACTTTCATTGATTATTATGTAGGAAATGAGCCTGCCTTGCCTCGGACTCCCAATCATTTGGACAAGGATTCTCTGCTCAAGCAAGAGGAGAATTGGCGCCCTGTGTCAGCTGTCCGAAAAGTGTCAAGTGACAAAGATGAAGAGCTTCGTTTTGAATTTGACAAGGTGGAGACTTATGCCCTTCGTCTTCGATTTGAAGACTTGACCAGTCCCCTAGCGCTAACAGAATTGCAAGTACATGCCAAAAAAGTAAAGAAAAATGTAGATAGGAAGTAGTATGGTAAGAGAAATAAAACCGCATGGGCCCTTGCCTAGTCAGGCTCAGCTAGCTTATTTAGAGGATGAACTAGCAGCCTTTATCCATTTTGGCCCCAATACCTTTTATGATCAGGAATGGGGGACAGGTCAGGAGGATCCTGAATGCTTTAATCCGACAAGGTTAGATGCGCGTGAGTGGGTTCGCGTGCTCAAGGAAACGGGCTTTAAAAAGTTGATTTTGGTGGTCAAGCACCACGATGGCTTTGTCCTCTATCCGACGGCTCACACAGATTATTCGGTCAAGGCCAGTCCTTGGAGGAATGGAGAAGGGGACTTGCTCCTTGAGGTATCCCAAGCTGCCACAGAGTTTGATATGGATATGGGGGTCTACCTATCACCCTGGGATGCCCACAGCCCCCTCTATCATGTGAACCGAGAAGCGGACTATAATGCCTATTATCTGGCTCAGCTGAAGGAAATCTTATCAAATCCTGCCTATGGAAATAGAGGGAAATTTGCTGAGGTCTGGATGGATGGTGCCAGAGGAGAGGGCGCTCAAAAGGTCAATTATGAATTTGAGAAATGGTTTGAAACCATTCGTTATCTGCAGGGCGATTGCTTGATTTTTTCAACAGAAGGCACCAGTATCCGCTGGATTGGCAATGAACGAGGGTATGCAGGTGATCCTCTGTGGCAAAAGGTGAATCCTGAAAAATTAGGGACAGAAGCAGAGTTGGACTATCTTCAGCACGGAGATCCTTCAGGTACGATTTTTTCAATCGGTGAGGCAGACGTTTCCATCAGGCCGGGCTGGTTTTACCATGAAGATCAGGATCCCAAGTCTCTCGAGGAGTTGGTAGAGATTTATTTTCATTCGGTAGGGAGAGGCACCCCTCTTTTGCTCAATATCCCACCGAATCAAGATGGCCTCTTTGATGATAAGGATATCAAGCGTCTCTATGAATTTGCTGCCTACCGTGACGCGCTCTATAAAGAAGATTTGGCTCTGGGAGCCAAGGTATCTGGTCCTGCTCCTTCCGCAGCCTTTGCTTGTCATCATCTGACAGATGGCCTTGAGACCAGCTCTTGGGCAAGCGATACAGACCTGCCCATCCAGTTAGAACTCGACTTAGGGACACCTAAAACTTTCGATGTGCTTGAGTTAAGAGAAGATTTGAAGCTAGGGCAACGAATCGCTGCTTTTCAGGTGCAAGTAGAGGTGGATGGTGCCTGGCAGGAATTTGGAACGGATTTTACAGTTGGTCATAAGCGTCTCTTGCGAGGTCCACTAGTAGAGGCGCAAAAGGTGCGCGTGCTTATTACGGAGGCACAGGCTTTGCCTATCTTAACAAAAATTTCACTTTATAAAACTCCTAGCTTAGCAAACAAAGAAGTTGTTCAGGGATTAGCATTTGCAGAAACAAGTCTAGCTGTGGCAAAGGGAGAGACTCTTCATTTTAGGATTGAACGTAGCGAAAGTAATACTCCTTTGGAAGCTAAGATTTCGATTCAACCAGGGACAGGTGTCCATGGTGTCGCCTATCAGGACGAGATTCAAGTCCTTCAATTCCAAGCAGGGGAAAGCAAAAAAGACTTGAGCATACCAACTCTGTATTTTGCTGCTGATAAGACCTTGGATTTCTATCTGAATCTGACTGTGGATGGACAGTTGGTTGATCAAGCTCATATTTTAGTTGAAACGAGATAAAATATCTTCACAATTCATTTCCTTTTCGAATAAATAGATAGAACCATCGAATCTAACAAAATTAGATTTCAAACTATGGTATAATAGAAGGAGGAAATGGATGATTTTAAGACATCCGGGCATCAGCCCAACCAATGACTTGGTTGCTAAGAAAATCTTTAGCAATCCAGAAATCACTTGTCAGTTTATTCGCGATATGCTGGACTTACCAGCTAAAAATGTGACCATTTTGGAGGGGAGCAATATTCATGTACTACCTTCCTTGCCGTACTCGGCCCAGGATTTCTATACAAGTATTGATGTCTTGGCTGAACTAGATAATGGAACGCAAGTAATTATTGAAATTCAAGTTCATCATCAAAATTTTTTCATCAATCGTTTGTGGGCTTATCTATGTAGTCAGGTCAATCAAAACCTAGAAAAAATTCGCCAGCAAGAGGGCAATACTCATCAGAGTTACAAACACATCGCGCCTGTTTATGCTATCGCAATTGTGGATAGTAATTATTTCTCAGATGACCTAGCTTTTCATAGCTTTAGTATGCGAGAGGACACGACAGGTGAAGTCTTAACTATCACAAATAACGGTCAAGAAAACCATCTAGTCAAGATGGCGTTCTTGGAATTAAAAAAATACAGAGAAACCAGCAAAGATAGCGTTCGCAAACCGTGGTTGGAGTTTTTTGGGAATAAACCCTTTACTCAACAACCCGAGCGAGCCATCAGCCAAGCAGACCAACTGCTGGACTACAAGAGCTGGTCCGAGGAGGACAGGAAAATGTTTAGTCAACTACGTATGCGCGAAGAACAAGCCTTATTAGCGCATGACTATGCCTTGGAACAAGCGGAGGAAAAGGGCTTAGAACGTGGTCGTGCAGAAGGTATTGAACAAGGTTTAGAGCGTGGACTTGAACGAGGTCGAGCAGAGGGGATTGAACAGGGACTGGAGCGCGGGAAAGTTGAAGGAAGTCTGTCTATGCTACTAAATCTCGTTCGCCAACATCTTTTAACTTCGGAGGTTGCCAGTCAGCAATTAGGTATGACTGTCTCTGAGTTTGAGGAGCTATTGAAAGACCATCATAAATAAGACCTAAAAATACAGAGAAACCAGCAAAGACGAGGTTCGCAAGCCGTGGTTGGAGTTTTTCGGGAACAAACCCTTTACCCAGCAACCCGAGCGAGCCATCAGCCAAGCAGACCAACTGCTGGACTACAAGAGCTGGTCCGAGGAGGACAGGAAAATGTTTAGTCAATTACGTATGCGTGAAGAACAAGCCTTGTTAGCACAGAACTATGCCTTGGAAACTGCTAGGGCGGAAGGTATCGAACAAGGTATTGAACAAGGTTTAGAGCGTGGACTTGAACGTGGCCGTGCTGAGGGGATTGAACAAGGACTTGAACGAGGAAAACTCTTTGCTTTCTTGGACATGGTTCGCCAACATGCTCTAACTTCCGAATTCGCGAGTGAGCAGTTGGGCATGTCAGTAGCTGAGTTTGAGGCGCTATTGAAAGACCATCACAAATAACGGTCAAGAAAACCATCTGGTCAAGATGGCATTCTTAGAATTAAAAAAATACAGAGAAACCAGCAAAGACGAGGTTCGCAAGCCGTGGTTGGAGTTTTTCGGTAACAAACCTTTTACCCAACAACCTGAGCGAGCTATTAGCCAAGCAGACCAACTGCTGGACTACAAAAGCTGGTCCGAGGAGGACAGGAAGATGTTTAGTCAACTACGTATGCGTGAAGAACAGGCATTGTTAGCACAGGACTATGCCTTGGAAACTGCTAGGGAAGAAGGGAAAATTTTTACCTTTCTAGATTTAGTACGCCAACATGTTATAACTTCCGAATTTGCGAGTGAGCAATTAGGCATGACCGTGGCTGAGTTTGAAGAACTCTTGAAAGACCATCATAAATAAGACCTAAAAATACAGAGAAACCAGCAAAGACGAGGTTCGCAAGCCGTGGTTGGAGTTTTTTGGGAACAAGCCTTTTACTCAAGAACCCGAGCGAGCCATCAGCCAAGCAGATCAACTGCTGGACTATAAGAGCTGGTCCGAGGAGGACAGGAAGATGTTTAGTGAACAGCGCAGACGTGAAGAACAAGCCTTGTTAGCACAGGACTATGCCTTGGAACAAGCTGAAGAAAAAGGCTTAGAACGTGGTCGAGCAGAAGGTATTGAACAAGGACTGGAACGAGGACGAGCAGAGGGTGTTGAACAAGGTCTAGAGCGTGGGAAAGTCGAAGGAAGAGTATTTGCCTTCCTAGATATGGTCCGTCAAGGTCTTCTGACAGCTGAGGTTGCTAGTGAACAATTGGGTATGACTGTCGCTAAGTTTGAGGCCTTGTTGTAAGTAGAAAACGATGACATGTTACCGAAATGAGGTAGCATGTTTTATTTTTGGTTCATGTGTTTTACGGATAATTTTTTCTTATGCAGTGCAAAAATAGTTTGTTTCACCCATCAAACTTATTTATTTTACTACCAATCCTATATGAATGCGCTATCTTTATGGATGGAATTAAAACAAAAGCAAATTTATTATAAAAACATGTGAATTATTTATTTACAAAAACAAGAAAATATACAAAACTAATTTATCTGAAAATTCCTTACTTTCCCAAAACGCTTTTTTTTTTTTGCGAAAATTTTAAATCAAATTATTTGCATATATATTGAAAATAAGATAAAATGTAAATTGTAGATTTCTACATACAGGTGTCATGTGGAAATCAAATCAATTAACCTCACAAAAGGAGAAAAGAAAATAATGGAAAACAAACCATCTATGAGTCGTGTTGAACGTCTGCACCGTGAGAAGGTCACTCGTTACTCGATCCGTAAATATAGTTTTGGGGCGGCTAGTGTAGCGGTCGCTGCTCTTTTCATGTTCTTAGGTAATGGAGCTGTATCTGTTCAAGCGGATCAAATCCAACCTGGAGACACAGCTGCTGCTCAGCCAGTAACTCCAGCTTTGGACAAGACCCAACTTGAAAGCTATATTTCAGAAATTGAAACAAAACTTTCTAACGGTTCTTACGACAACAAAACAGAAGAAAGTGTTGCAGTATTAAAAGCTGAACTAGAATCTTCAAAAGCTACATTAGCGAATGCAACTACTCAAGCTGAACTAAAAACAGCTTACAGCAAACTTGTCACTACAGCTAACTCTAAATTAAAAAACAAACCTGTAGAGAAAAAAGAAACTCCAGCAGTAGACACAACTGAAGGTAAAGAAACTGTAGGTAAACAAGCAGAAAATACAGAGAAAAAAACTGACTCTAACGCTATCGAAAACACAGGATCTAATGATGCTCGTAATGGCCAAGCATTAGACAAAAACAATGCTTTCCGTGCGGAAACTGATACAGAAAAACCAAAAGTATCAATCGATTATGATGATCCAGCATCTAAAACATTCTGGGTAACACCAACAGAAGAAACAAATATTACTAACCGTATCAAGATTACAGATAACAGTGGTAAGATTGTTAAAGGTTGGATGCAAAAAATGGGTAGCGGAACCGATACTAATATAGGGTATGGATTAAATAACTCTAACATTGATGGTGAAACAACCGCCACAGCTGACCAACCAGCTACACTTTCTGTTACAGGAACATTGCAAAGACTTCATCCTAATGGTAAGCCGTGGTCTAATGGTTCAACAGTAGTATCACGTAAAGTTCGTGCTAAAGATGCAAGTAACAATGAAATCGACAACGAAGGTTCATCTGATCCGGAATATCAAGTATTCTTCAAAATTCGTTCACAAAACGTAAAATACACAGAAGCTTTAGCAAATAAAGCTGCAAACTTTGATAAAGTTGCTGTAGCTGATCCAGCACAACTTCAACAACCAGAATTGGATAAAATTAAAGCTAAATTGCAAGAAGGTGCTGATAACAACCTTAACGGTAAGATTGCAACAGTTACTCAATCAGGAGATAAAGTTGTTATTACTTATAACGATGGAACAACAGCTGAACGACCAGTAACTGACTTCGCACGTGTAAACCAAGCACCAACAGCAGAATTTCCATTCTCTAATGCGCAAGCTAAAGAAATTTATGTTTACGGTGCAGAAGAAAACTCATTTGATATTAAAATCAAAGATGATAGCGGAAAAATTTCAAGTGCAACAGTAAGACGAGGTGGTAACAGAGAATTTGATCCAGTTCCGGGTGCAACAAATAAAATTAGTACTCAATATGGATACACAGCGAATACTATTACTACTGAGACGCCAGCAACAGATGCAAATCCAGCGGTAATCACTTACTCAGGTACACCAGCGGCGACAGATGGTTTAAAACAAGATAAGTTAGATGCAGCGACTAGAGGAGAAACCCCAGCAGGTTTAACTTTAGGATGGCGTTTCCTACGAGTTGCAGATGCTGATGGAGGAGAAATTGGAGGAAGCGCAACAGGTGCAGATGATCCAGGTTCTTTCGTTGTTATCCTTAAACCACAAACTCAAAAATACGATGTTACAACACCAGAAAACGAAGCTGCTAAAGTACCAGTAGTTGATGCTAATAATGTAACAGATGCAGAGTTTAAGAAAATAGTTGGTGAAAACAATGCCAATATTAAACTTCACTATTCTAAAAAGAATGCAGATGCTAACTTAGTTGCGAAACAAGGTCAAAATGTTGACGATAAAGAAGCTAAGATTAAATCTGTTGAAAAAGTAGCTAACAATATGGTGGTAACGTATAAAGATGGATCTACAGATACATTACCATTAACTAAATTTGCGCTTACAAACCCTGCTCCTGTAGTCAATACAAACGCTAACGCTAGAAATACAGTTCTTTCAACTGATGAGGAATTAACAGGAACAGGTACACCAGGAGCAACCGTTAAAGTGACTGTTAAAGATCCAGAAGGAACAACAGTAATCTCAGAAAAAACAACACAAGTTGGAGAAGACGGTACTTGGAAACTTGGTTTAGATAAAGGATTGAATAGTAACGAAATTTTAGGTGGTAATGCAGCGTCAAATGCATTCTATGCTCCTAAAAATAAAGTGGAAGTTACGCAAGTTGTCAATGGAGTATCCAGTGCAGCAACAGCGGTAACAGTATCAGAAGGTCCTTCGAAACTATTCCCATCAGAAGCGGCAAAAGATGGTAAGAGTATCGTAGCAGGAACGAAAGAAGTGACTGTTACAGTTCCACATGATGCAGGATTTACATATGTGTTCTACACGCCAAAAGCTGGTGCAACAACTCAACTTGATATAAAACGTGCTGAAGACGGAAGTTTAAATTTAGATGGGTCTAACGCAGCAAAAGCAACAGTTAAGAATATAGTTAAAGGTGCATTCTCTGATACTGTAACATTAACTTTAACAGAACCAGTTAAAGAAGGAACTAACGTTGAAGTTATTCCACATAATGGTAAAGCAACTAAAGGAACATACTTAGGAAGAACTAAACTTCCAGTAACTAACGAAGCACCAGTAGTATCATCAGCAACAGACTCAGATGTAACGACAGTAACTGCAGGGGGAACTGTAGATCTTTCAACTCTAGCGAAAGTAACAGACCATGAAGATGATCAAAATGCTACATTAGGTGCCAAAGGTACACCAACAGTAGTATCTATCAATGGTGATACAAGTAAAACAACTCTTGAAGCAGCAGATTTAGCAGCGCCAGGAACATATACTGTTAAATATAAAGCAGTAGATAGTCAAGGTAAAGAGTCTGCTGAGTATACACATACTGTTAAAGTAAATCAAGCTCCAACAGTTGAACTTCCATATTCAAATGCTGGCAAACGTCAAATCTATGTTTACACTGGTGAAAATACTGACTTAACATTTACAGGTAAGGACGAAACTGAAGTTAAAGACTTATACCTACGTGGACCAGGAGATGTAACTTGGAATAACACTACAGGATTTGGTTTTACAACAGGTAAAGTTGAAAATGGTGTGGTAACTGGCGATGGAACAGTCACTCCTGATAAGAGAACAGCTACTATCAAGATGACTGGAACTACAAACCTTAAAGCTGGCCAACAATGGACAAGTTTCATTGAATCTAAAGATAGCGATGATGCAAAATCAATGACAGGCGCAAACTATAATGCTGAAACTGATGATGCAGCACGTCAACAAAAACCAGGATATGTTAACTTCATCGTTAAATCTCAAACAGACAAGTACGATATCAAGGCACCAACTGAAAAAGTTGCTGTAACTGATCCAGCTAACGTTACAGAAGCAGAATTAGCTAAAATCAAAGAAAAACTACAACTTGAGCACAATAAGAATAATGACGATGCAAATATCTCAAAAGATGCTCCAGTTACAGATAAAGATGCTAAAATTGCTTCAGTAACAAAAGATGACCAAGGAAATCTTGTAGTAACATATGCAGATGGTTCAAAAGATACAAGACCATTATCAGAGTTTGTAACCTTAGACAAACAACCAGCTGTCGATGAGGTTAATAAAGCAGCTGAGAAGCAAATTGAGGCTATTAATAATAACCCAGAAGCAACTAAAGAAGAAAAAGATGAAGCAATCAAGAAAGTAAATGCAGATAAAGCTAAAGCTCTTGATGAAATCGCAAAACCTGAAGTTACAACAAAAGATGCTCTTGATAAAGCTCAAAATGCAGGAACTGATGCAATCGCAAAAGATAACCCAGTAGTAGCTGCAAAACCAGCAGCTAAGAAAGCGATTGACGATGCGTTAGCAGCTAAAAACAAAGAAATCGCTGATCGTCCAGATTTAACAGATGACGATAAGAAAGCCGCTAAGGATGCAGCTAAAGCAGCCGCTGATAAAGCTAAGGAAGCTGTCGATGCAGCAAAAACAGATGCAGAAGTTACTAAAGCTAAAGAAGCTGGAACTACAGCAGTTGCAGATGTAACTCCAGTAGCCAAAGCGGAAGCTAAGAAAGCAATTGCAAAAGCATTAGAAGATAAAAATAGCGAAATTGATAAGCGTACAGACTTAACTGATGAAGAAAAAACAGCAGCTAAGAAGGAAGCAAAAGATAAGGCTGATGCCCAATTAGCGAAAATTAATGAACAACCTGATGCAGCAGCTACACCAGCAGCAGCTAAAACAGCTCAAGATGTAGTAGATACAGCTAAGAAAACAGGTGTAGCTGAAGTTACAGCAGTAAATCCAGTAGCTAAAGCTAAACCAGAAGCTAAAAAAGCAATCGATACAGCGTTAGAAGCTAAAAACCAAGAAATCGATGCTCGTACAGACTTAACTGATGAAGAAAAAACTGCAGCTAAGAAAGAAGCTAAAGCAGCCGCTGATAAAGCTAAAGCAGCAGTCGATGCAGCAACAACAGATGCAGCAGTAGACGCAGCTAAGAAATCAGGTGTAGCTGAAGTTGCAGCTGTAAATCCAGAAGCAGTAACTAAACCAGCAGCCAAGAAAGCAATCGAAGATAAATTAGCAAAACAATTGGAAGATATTGCTAACACTCCAGATGCTACTGATGAAGAAAAAGCAGCAGCAACTGAAAAAGCAAAAGCAGCAGCCGAAAAAGCAAAAGCAGCAGTTGATAAAGCGACAACAGATGCGGCAGTTGAAACTGAAAAAGATGCAGCAGTAGGTAAGGATGGTGCCAAAGGTACAATCGATGAGCTTCCTGTTGTAGAAGATAAACCAAATGCGCGTAAAGCGATTGAAGACGAAGCTAAAGCTAAAAAAGCAGAAATTGATGCTCGTAATGATTTAACTCCTAAAGCTAAAGAAGCATTAAAAGCTAAAGTAGATAAAGTTGCTGAAAAAGCAAAAGCAGCAATCGATGCAGTAACTAGTGTAGAAGATGTTAATACAATAGAAGAAGCAGATAAAGCAGCTATTAAAGCAATTGGAGATATCAATAGACCAATCGATAAAGTTCTAGTAAAAGACCCAAGTGCTTTAACAGATGATGAAAAAGCTAAAGTCTTAGAAGAAGTTAAGAAAGTTAATCCTACAGCCAAAGAAGTTAAATATAACGAGAATGGTGATATTGAAGTTACTACAGAAAATGGTAATAAAGGAACGATTAAGCCAGCTAAATTAGTTAAAACTGAGGGAGATTTAGATAACGGTAAAGGTGGAAATAACATTCATAAACCACTTGATAAAGTTATCGTAAAAGATCCAAGTGCATTAACAGATGAAGAAAAAGCTAAGATTGTTGCTAAAGTTGAAGAAGTAAATCCAGATGCTATCGTAACAATAGATGAAAACGGAACTGTTTCTGTTTCTACTCCAGATGGTAAAACTGCTGCAATTCCAGCATCAGATTTAGTAAGAACTAAAGAAGATACAGCAAAAGCTGGAGCAGGTAACTCTAATATTGTTAAACCAGCAAACAAAGTAGTTGGTGAAGCAAATGATCCAGATGATCAAGCTAAAGCAGAAGAAAAATTAAGAGAATTAAACCCAGAAACTAAATCTGTTAAATTTGATGAAGATGGTAATGCGACAGTTACACTGAAAGATGGAACTACAGCAACAATCCCATCAGAAGATTTATTCAGATCAGAAGCAGATGCAACTACACCAAATGCAGGAAATGACATTGTAAACCCAGCAGATAAGACAGTAGTAGCAAATCCAGAAAAACTTACAGACGCTGAGAAGAAAGCGATCGAAGATAAAGTTAA
>CAJNCY010000009.1 GCA_905221375.1 bacterium | reverse complement strand
TATCAAAAAAGAAAGGACGAAATGTGTCCTTTCTCGAGCTTAGCTTTTCTTCAACCCACTACAGTTGACAAAGAGCCTTTTTTCTTATCTTGATATTCCTATCAAATCCCTAGTTCATAGCAAGCAAGTCTAGACTGATTAAATAGAGGCTTCCTCCATTTTCTCCCGTCCTAGTTCTCGGTAACTACGATCGCCGACAACTTCAACGCTAAACTGCCCGTCCTCATATTCAAGAATCGTCACGCTACCATTATCGAGACCATGCGGATGCATGCCATTAATCAGATAAACAATGGTTCCAATGGTCATTCCGTGGCTAACGACAAGGGCGTTGCCCCCACCTTGATCTTCCATTTCTTTGGCAATCGCTTCAAAGCCTTCCTTGATTCGGCCACTGAGTTTTTCCCAGCCTTCAGCCCAACCGGCTGTATCAACCTCTACTAAGCCCTCAGCCAGTTCGGCATAAGACAATTGGTGAACGTGGTCCACATTAAAGATACGAGGAATAATACCCATGAAAAGATCACCATCGTAGGCTCCGTCAAAGCTACCAAAACACCATTCTCTGATACGCTTGTCCATGCGATAAGGGATTTTCCCTTGCAAGCCAAGTTCATCAAGGATGATTCCTATAGTCTGAATGGTGCGGCCAGAATCACTGGAATAAGCGCGCTCAAACTGCAAACCAGATTCTCGCAAACCGATTCCTAATTCTTGAATCCCTCGCTCACCTTCAGCTGTTAAGGGAGTATCGCTCCAACCTTGCGCTCGACCAATCGTGTTAAACATGGTCTTGCCATGACGTACCAAATACAATCGTACTTTTACCATTTTCCGTCCTCCGTTTGTCTCTATTATATCATGGATGATAAAACAAAAGCCACCCATACAGGCGACTTTTGCAGGAGATTATTATGAAAAAGTTTAGGAGTTCTATTAAATAAAGATATTAGATGAAAATCAAATTCAAACTAAATCAGAGTTATCTGTTTCAAATAATATTAGGAGGTCTTTATTTAATGATTATAGTATACACATCCAACCTTAAATAGAACTTAAAAAATTAAACCCATTCACCTTTTTCATTTACTTTATAGCCGTTAATGGTCATATTTTTTGCCAATTTCCCATCAGCTAACAAGTAATACCACTTATCTCCATCCTTAATCCATTGGTTACGAGCGTACTTGCCGTCTTGGTTCAGATAATACCAGCTATCATACTGAGAATCAAATACCCACTCACTCTTAGCCATGTAACCGCCACGTTTTAGGTAGTATTCGCCCTGCCAAGCTTTCTCCACATAACTACCAGTTGAATCTACATAAAACCAGCTCTTATAGTCTTCATCATAAATCCATTCACTCGCAGCCATTGAAGCATCTGCTTTTAGATAATAACGTCCTACCCAACGGTTTCTTACAAGATTACCCGAAAGGTCATTATAGTACCATTTGCCAGACTCTTTAAACCACTTACTTGCTTGATAATCCTTCTTAGTCTCCCCATTAGAGGTAACAGTAGATTGAGATGAAGTTGAAACTGAAGCTGATGTAACAGTAGAAACTGCTTGAATAGCCTCTTCTTTTGTCACCTTAGGCTTAGCTTTGCCTTGGTAAACATCCTCAATACGCTTAGTAAATACAGATAATTCTTCAGGGGATAACATGTGTACTAACTCAGGTTTCTCCTCATATAAAAGACCAGCTTCTTTCTTGACTTTGTGTATTCCTTCTTCAACTATATCATCAATCTTACTAAACATAGAAATCTTTTCTGCTTTCGAAAGTGTATCATCATTACTAATAGCTGTCTTCTCCATAAAGGCAACAGCATTAATTTCTCGGATATTCTTTTCTTTAGGTACTGTAGAAATCGGATAATGACTGTTAGATAAAAATAGAGAAACTTTCTTAATATAAGTGTTTATATCATCTTTATTATTATCTAATGATAAATACTTATCACTATCAACATTGAAACCAGATTGATGAAAACCAGGTGCATAGTAGCTTGAAACGCTAGCTAACATTTCTTTTTTCTCTAATTCTGTATAATGCAAATCATTATTTACTTGAGAAATTACAAGATTCATTTTCTTTAATATAGCAAGTTTAGCAACACCATACTTTATTCTATAATCAAAAAAATTACCTTTTTCTCCATCACCATTAATGTAGCTTAATTGCGATTTTTTAAAATCTGATAAAATCTTTGATAACTCTTTCAAAGGCGTATTAATTTCTAAACTATACTTTCTTATGTTCTCTAACTGTCCCACGGAATCTCTTAACATATTATCAAGTTCTTCTACCAATTTATCTCTGATAGAGCTTACATCGCTTTTGGAAATAGAAACTTTATCCCATTCTCCTTTGTCAATCTGTTCAAAGAGACGATGTTTTACTTTCTCTTTAAAATTTTGTAAATCATTTTTCGTTTCCTCAATCATTTTATTAATCTCTTCTAGACTCACACTAGTGGTAGTTTCATGGCTTTCTTCCTGTGCATAAACTACTTGACTAGCAAAAGTTGGGACTAGTAAAGTCGACAGTCCTAAAGCTACTAAAGCATGTTTCATTTCTTTTTTCATCACTTTCTCCTATTTTCTTAATTTTTAAAACTATGAATTGGTGCTGGGATTTGTCCCCCACGAGAAATGAAATCGACAGATGAAGCCCCATTGACTTTCATAACAGGTGCAGTTCCTAATAGGCCTCCAAACTCAATCATATCGCCTTCTTTTCCTTTTGGAATGATTCGAACAGCTGTTGTTTTCATATTAATAACACCAATTGCTGCTTCATCCGCAATCATGGCAGCAATGGTTTCAGCAGGCGTATCTTCTGGAATAGCAATCATATCCAAGCCAACGGAACAGATAGCCGTCATAGCTTCTAGTTTTTCCAGATTAAGAGAGCCATTTTGCACTGCAGCAATCATCCCCTCATCCTCAGAAACAGGGATAAAGGCACCAGACAAACCACCGACTTGGTTGCAGGCCATCACTCCGCCCTTCTTAACTTGGTCATTCAAGAGAGCCAAGGCAGCTGTCGTTCCATGCGTTCCAACTGTTTCTAGTCCCATTTCCTCAAGGACACGTGCCACAGAGTCTCCAACCGCAGGGGTTGGTGCCAAACTCAAGTCCACAATACCAAACTCCACACCCAGTCTCTCACTGGCCATTTGACCAACCAATTGACCGATACGAGTGATTTTGAAGGCAGTCTTCTTGACCGTTTCGGCTACTACATCAAAGCTCTCTCCACGAACTTTTTCCAAGGCACGCTTGACCACACCAGGACCAGAAACCCCGACATTGATGATAACATCTGCCTCCCCAACACCATGGAAGGCACCCGCCATAAATGGATTGTCCTCAACAGCATTAGCGAATACAACCAACTTGGCTGCACCCATATCAGATAAATTAGCCGTTTCCTTGATAATACGTCCCATATCTGCCACAGCCGTCATATTAATACCAGACTTGGTTGAGCCGATATTGACTGACGAGCAGACCTTGTCAGTTTCTGCCAAAGCACGAGGAATAGAATTGATGAGAATCTCATCTCCCTTTTGATAACCCTTCTGTACCAAGGCAGAAAAACCACCAATAAAGTCCACACCAATCTCTTTCGCAGCCTTATCAAGCGCTTTTGCCAGAACCACATAGTCTGGAGCATCTGTCGCGGCCCCAATCAGAGAAATGGGAGTCACCGATACACGCTTATTAACGATTGGAATTCCCAACTCAGCCGCAATTTCATCCCCAACTGCTACTAAATTAGCTGCCTTGGTCGTAATCTTTTGATAAATTTTCTCCGCAGCACGATTGATATCTGGATCGATACAGTCCAAAAGGGAAATTCCCATTGTAATAGTTCTGATATCAAAATTTTGCTCTTCAATCATGGCGATGGTTTCAGTAACTTGTCTAATATCCATGTGCACCTCCTAGATATTATACATAGCTTCGAAAATCGCTGCACTCTGAATATTGATTTTCACATTCAAAGTTTGCCCAAAAGCTTCAAATTCATTACGAAGATAAGTGAAATCTTGTTTTTCATCACTAGATACGACAGCCATCATCGTGAAATATTCATCCAAGACAGTTTGAGAGATATCATCAATGTTCAAACCCAATTCTGCAATTTTACTAGAAACACCTGCAACAATTCCAGATTTATCTTTACCAACAACAGTTATAATCGCTTTCATAAGCAAACTCCAATTCTTCTTAAAATAAGAAACCTGAACATTAAATAGGATTCTTTTCAAATAGTATAGCATAATTCTAACGAAAATACTCAAAAACGCCTGCTTACGAAGTTGTTCTTAAGCAAAAAACAATTTCGTAAACAAGCGTCTACTATCCCAACTTATGATGAGTGTTCCCGCTAGGACCGAAATCCTAGCGGTAGACCAGAGCTAGACTAAGAGCACAAGACTCCATCATCATAACACTCAACAAAATTGATGATTTTATACTAGTTCGATGATTGCCATTGGCGCTGCATCACCACGACGTGGTTCAGTTTTAAGGATACGAGTGTATCCACCGTTACGTTCAGCATAACGAGGTGCGATTTCTGAGAACAATTTTTGAAGTGCTGTAGTAGAAGTGTACTTATCAGTTGCTTCATCATAGTTTTCAGATGCGATTTCATTACGTACGAAAGCAGCTGCTTGACGACGTGCATGCAAATCACCACGTTTACCTAGAGTAATCATTTTTTCAACAGTTTTACGGATTTCTTTAGCACGAGCTTCAGTTGTCACGATTGATTCGTTGATCAAAAGGTCAGTTGTCAAATCGCGAAGCATTGCTTTACGTTGTGAGCTAGTGCGTCCTAGTTTACGGTAAGCCATTTATTCCTCCTTTATTTATCTTTTAATCCAAGACCCAAATCAATAAGTTTGAATTTCACTTCTTCCAAACTCTTGCGTCCAAGATTTCGTACTTTCATCATCTCTGCTTCAGATTTTTCTGTCAAGTCATGCACAGTATTGATACCGGCACGTTTCAAACAGTTGTATGAACGCACAGACAAGTCCAGTTCCTCAATCGTACGATCCAAAATACGGTCGTCAGATTCAGTATCAGCTTCTTTCATCACTTCAGTTGACTTAGCAATCTCAGTAAGATTTGTAAACAAATCAAGATGTTCTGTCAAAATACGTGCTGAAAGCCCTAAAGCATCTTCTGGAATAATTGTTCCATTTGTCAAGATTTCAAGGGTTAGTTTGTCAAATCCATCGTTGCTACCTACACGAGCAGGTTCAACTTGATAGTTGACTTTGGTAACTGGTGTATAAATAGAATCTACAGCAAGTGTCCCAACTGGTGCATTATCCTTTTTATTTTCATCTGCAGGTACATATCCACGACCACTGTTAACAGTCATAGTCGCTTTTAGAGAAGAACCTTCACCGATTGTAAAGAGATAATGATCTGGATTTACAATTTCAATATCGCTATCTGTCAAAATGTCACCAGCTGTTACTTCAGCAGGACCTTCAACATCCAGTTCGATGATTTTTTCGTCTTCAACGTACGATTTCACTGCAATTCCTTTAATGTTCAGAATGATTTGCATCACGTCTTCACGAACACCTGGAACTGTGTCAAACTCATGTAACACACCATCGATATTGATAGATGTCACAGCTGCTCCTGGTAGAGAAGCTAGAAGTACACGACGAAGAGAGTTACCAAGAGTTGTACCGTAGCCACGTTCAAGTGGTTCGATTACAAACTTGCCATAATCTTTATTTTCATCAATTTTTGTTATATTTGGTTTTTCAAACTCGATCATTTAGTTACTCCCTCTTAAACGAAAAGCAGTGTAATGCGATGATTATACACGGCGACGTTTTGGAGGACGAGCACCATTGTGTGGCACTGGAGTCACATCACGAATTGCTGTTACTTCAAGACCAGCGGCAGCAAGCGCACGAATAGCTGACTCACGACCAGAACCTGGACCTTTTACAGTAACTTCAACTGATTTAAGACCGTGTTCTTGTGCAGATTTAGCAGCAGCTTCAGAAGCCATTTGAGCAGCGAATGGTGTAGATTTACGAGAACCTTTGAAACCAAGAGCACCAGCTGATGACCAAGCAATTGCATTACCATGCACATCAGTAATCATAACAATAGTGTTATTAAATGTAGCGTGAATATGAGCAATACCAGATTCGATATTCTTTTTCACACGACGTTTACGTGTTGGTTTAGCCAAGACTTTTACCTCCTATATTATTTTTTCTTACCAGCAATCGCAACAGCTTTACCTTTACGAGTGCGAGCGTTGTTTTTAGTGTTTTGTCCACGGACAGGAAGTCCACGACGGTGACGGATACCACGGTATGAACCGATTTCCATCAAACGTTTGATGTTCAAGTTTACTTCACGACGAAGGTCACCTTCAACTTTGATTGCATCCACTTCACGACGGATAGCATCTTCTTGATCTGATGTAAGATCACGTACACGAACATCTTCTGAGATTCCAGCAGCAGCCAAAATTTTCTTAGATGTTGCAAGTCCGATACCATAAACATAAGTCAATGAGATTACTACGCGTTTGTCATTTGGAATGTCAACTCCAGCAATACGAGCCATGTTTTCTCCTTTCTATCTTATCCTTGACGTTGTTTGTGTTTTGGATTTGCTGGGCAAATTACCATAACACGACCATTACGACGAATAACTTTACAGTATTCGCAAATTGGTTTGACCGATGGTCTTACTTTCATTTCTTATCCCTCCAAGTTTTTCGATTATTTAAAGCGGTAAGTGATACGTCCACGTGTCAAGTCATATGGACTCATTTCGACAGTAACACGATCTCCCGCTAAAATACGAATATAGTTTTTACGAATTTTACCAGAAACTGTTGCTAAAATCTGATGTCCATTTTCAAGTTCAACCGTAAACATTGCATTCGGCATTGTATCAACTACTTTGCCTTCAACTTCAATCACATCGTCTTTTGCCACGCAAAAGCACCTCCATAAATTTCGATTCGATGCCTCTAGACACAGAGACAACAATTATAAGTCAGACTATCTCAGTATAACATTTGTAGCGGATTTTTGCAAGTGTGAAAAACGCTTTATTTCAAATTTGTCAATACTTTTTCGATATCTGAGAAGACATCATTGATATCTTGATTACCTTCGATGTCATGAACCAAACCTTTGGCACGGTAGTGAGCAATGATTGGTTCTCCTTGAGCAATATTAACGTCCAAACGACGTTTTACTGTCTCAGGTTTATCATCTTCACGTTGGTAGTAATCTTCTTCTTTATAGTCAACTGGTGGGTTAAAGACCTTGTGGAAAGTTTCTCCAGTTACGCGATGGATGATACGGCCACTCAAACGTTCCAAGAGGCTATCTGGATTCACTTCAATGTTGATGACACCCTCTAGTTCAATGCCAAGTTCAGCCAATGTTTTGTCCAATGCATGAGCTTGTTCAATTGTACGTGGGTAACCATCCAACAAGAATCCTGTTTCTTTAATATCATCTTGTGAAAGACGTTCTTTTACTATTCCATTTGTAACTTCGTCAGGAACCAATTCACCCTTGTCAATGTATGACTTAGCAAGAACACCCATTTCAGTTTGATTTGCCATAGCAGCGCGGAACATATCACCTGTTGAGATATGTGCAACATGGAATTGTTCTACGATTTTTGCTGCTTGAGTTCCCTTACCTGCACCAGGTAAGCCCATAATCAAAAGATTCATGATTTGATCTCCTTATTTTATTTTTAAATAGAAGCAAAAAGTCTTTTCACCCCTATTTAAAAACAAAATAGAAGAGGGGAGACCAAACTCTCACAAATGTCAGAGTTTAAACCTCCACTCCCTCAGCATTTACTGAGTCAGTAAATGCTTTTATTCTGTTCTATCCATGAAACCAACATACTTACGTTTCAATAGGTAACCTTCCAATTGTTTAATTCCTTCAATACCTGTAGAGATAATGATCAAAAGACTAGTTCCTCCAAAAGCGACCGCTTCTGAAAGCCCGAAAACATCTTTTGCCACAATCGGTAAAATAGAAATCACACCAAGGAAGAGGGAACCAACAGTTGCAAGACGACGAAGAAGTTTAGACATATATTCTTCTGTACCTTTACCAGGACGAACTCCGTGGATATAGGCACCGCTCTTTTGTAGGTTCTCTGCCGCTTTTTCAGGATTAATCTGTACAAACGTGTAGAAGAATGTAAAGAGAATAATCAACAAAGCATACATGGCAATACCAGTTGGTGAAGTTGTTGCCAGCATTTCTTGTGCTGTTCTTACCCAAGCCCAATCATGACCTGTAGCGCTCAAAAACTGAAGAATAGCCGCAGGCGCTGCAGTAATGGAACTTGCGAAGATAACAGGGATAACTCCAGCAGGGTTTACCTTCAATGGAAGATAAGAGCTAGATGGAGCACCTTGTGCAACCTTCGTATATTGGATTGGAATTTTGTATTCTGCTTGTTGAACATAAGTTGTAAAGTAAATGATCAACAATACAGTAATAATCAAGATGATTACGAAAATGATAGATGAGTTAATACGGCTACTTGGAACATTCACAAAGTAGTCTACATAGATTCCTTGAATCATCTCTGGAATTGAAGCGACAATCCCAGCAAAGATAATCATAGAAACACCATTTCCGTATCCCTTATCTGTAATTTGCTCTCCCAACCACGTCACAATCATGCTACCAGCTGTTAAGATGATACCAATCATGATAAAGACTTGTGGAGTAAGAGCCGTTTTCAACAATTGAGCTCCAGCCAAAGTATTAAAACCAGCTGTAATCCCGATAGATTGCACAAAGGCTAAACCTAGAGCAATATAACGAGTAGCTTGATTCAATTTTCTTCGACCTACTTCCCCTTGTTTCCCCCACTCTACAAACTTGGGTAAAATATCCATTTGCAAGAGTTGGACAACGATAGAGGCTGTAATGTAGGGACTAACACCAAGTGCAAAAACTGAGAAGTTTTTCATGGCATTCCCTGACACCAAGCTCAACATGTTTAAGAAGGATAATCCACTTAAAGCATTCAAGCTATTGGCATTCACACCAGGAACTGTAATACTAGTCCCGATACGAAAGACCAAAACGATAAAAATTGTAAATAAAATTTTTGATCGAACCTGCTTGACTTTAAGAGCTTCTCTTAATAATTTAAAAAACATAGGTCACCTCTCTTAGATGACTTCTACTGAACCACCTTTAGCAGTGATAGCTTCTTCAGCTGATTTAGAGAATTTAGCTGCTTTCACAGTCAATTTCTTAGTCAACTCACCGTTACCAAGAATTTTAACGCCTGATTTTTCAGCTTTAACAATTCCTGCTTCGATAAGAACAACTGGAGTAACTTCAGCACCATCTTCAAAGACGTTCAATTGGTCAAGGTTCACAATTGCGTATTCTTTAGCGTTGATGTTAGTAAATCCACGTTTTGGAAGACGACGGAACAATGGAGTTTGTCCACCTTCAAAACCAAGGCGAACTCCGCCACCGCTACGAGCTTTTTGACCTTTTTGACCACGACCAGATGTTTTACCGTTACCTGATGAAGTACCACGACCAACGCGGTTACGTACTTTACGAGAACCTTCTGCAGGTTTCAATTCATGAAGTTTCATTTTTATTTTCTCCTCTTTTGTAAAATGCTAGCGCCGATAAGGGAGAAAAGGTTGTCTCCCCCATCAACTCGCCTATACGACGTCATCATAGATGACTATATCTAGTTTTAGGGGATGGTACACTGCACATCCCCTAAAAATTCATTAGTTTACTTCTTCAACTGTTACCAAGTGAGATACTGCTGTGATCATACCACGGATAGCAGCGTTATCTTCTTTAATAACAGAGCTGTTCAATTTGCCAAGTCCAAGTGCTACAACAGTTTTACGTTGTGATGGAATGCGTCCGATTGGAGACTTAGTCAAAGTAATTTTAATTTGAGCCATTTTATCCCCTTTCTTATGCCAAATCAGAAACTGAAATACCACGAAGGGCAGCAACTTCTTCAGCGCGTTTCAATTGTTTCAAACCTTCAACAGTTGCACGAACGATGTTGATTGGAGTGTTAGAACCAAGTGATTTAGATGTAATATCTGCCACACCTGCCAATTCCACAACGGCACGAACTGCACCACCAGCGGCAACTCCAGAACCTTCTACAGCAGGTTTCAACAATACTTTAGCTCCACCGAATTCTGAAAGAACTTCGTGTGGGATTGTTGTTCCAACCATAGGAACTTCGATCAAGTTTTTCTTAGCATCGTCTACTGCTTTACGGATTGCTTCTGGAACTTCTTGAGCTTTACCAGTACCAAATCCTACGCGACCGTTGTGGTCACCAACAACAACAAGAGCTGCGAAACGAAGACGACGTCCACCTTTAACAACTTTTGTAACACGGTTGACAGCAACTACGCGTTCTTCTAATTCAACTGCATTGTCTTTAAATGCCATTTTCTAGTGTCCTCCTATTAGAATTTCAATCCGTTTTCACGAGCTGCATCAGCCAAAGCTTTCACACGTCCGTGATATAGATATCCACCGCGGTCGAACACCACTTCTGAAATACCTTTAGCGTTTGCACGTTCTGCAACGAGTTTACCGACAGCAACGGCTTGTTCAGTTTTAGTTCCTTTTGAAACTTCTTTGTCAAGAGTTGAAGCACTTGCGAGCGTTACACCCGCTACGTCATCAATCACTTGAGCGTAGATGCCTGTATTAGAACGGAATACGTTCAAACGTGGGCGATCAGCAGTTCCAGAGAGTTTTCCGCGAACGCGACGGTGGCGTTTTTGGCGGAGTTTGTTTTTATCTGGTTTTGAAATCACAGTTTTCACCTCTTTAGTTTTAAATCGTGTGCTATGCACAAAGTTGGAAAATAGGTTGGTGGTTGAGACTCAACCACTCAACATTATTTACCTGTTTTACCTTCTTTACGGCGAACGAATTCACCAACGTAACGGATACCTTTACCTTTATATGGTTCTGGTGAACGAAGGCTACGTACGTAAGCAGCTGTTTGACCAACTACTTCTTTTGAAATTCCGCTAACAACGATTGTTGTTGGGTTTGGAAGTTCAAAAGTAATTCCTTCTGGAGCTTCAACTTCGTCTGGATGAGATTTACCAACAGCCAAAACAAGTTTAGATCCTTGAAGTTGTGCACGGTAACCAACCCCGCGCATTTCAAGTTCTTTCTTGAATCCTTCTGATACACCAACAACCATGTTGTTCAAAAGGGCACGAGTAGTTCCGTGGATAGTTTTCATTTCTTTTGAATCGTTTGGACGGTGAAGAGTTACTTCAGTACCTTCCACACGGATTTCAATATCTTTTGAGAACTCACGAGTAAGTTCTCCTTTAGGTCCTTTTACAGTTACAACGTTGTCATTGTTAGTGATTTCAACACCAGCAGGCAACACGATAACTTTATTACCAATACGTGACATGTTTATTTTCTCCTGTTAAATTGTCAGGCCAGAATGGCCAGTTTTCACGGGGTTAAAGATACTTATTGAGTTCAATAGCTAAATTGAACACGCTCTAAGAACTGTGCAAAATAGATAAGTTGGCTTGTTTGTAAACAAACTTCTCCAACTTCCTAATTTTGCTTTGTTCTTTACGAGCTTTGTATCTTGATTTTACCAAACGTAAGCGATAACCTCACCACCAACATTCTTTTGGCGTGCTTCTTTATCAGTAAGCAAACCTTCAGAAGTTGAAAGGATAGCAATTCCAAGTCCGTTAAGAACTTTTGGAAGGTCTTCACGTTTTTTGTAGACACGAAGTCCTGGTTTAGAAACACGTTTCAAGTTAGTGATAACTTTTTCACCGTTTGGTCCGTATTTAAGGAATACACGGATGATGCCTTGTTTGTCATCTTCGATGATTTCAACGTTTTTTACAAAACCTTCGCGTTTAAGGATTTCAGCAATCCCTTTTTTGATGTTTGATGCAGGTACTTCAAGTACTTCGTGTTTCGCTTGGTTAGCGTTACGAATACGAGTTAGGAAGTCTGCGATTGGGTCAGTCATAACCATTTTGTTTTTCTCCTCTTACTAGTAGTTTGCAAGTTGCACTTGCTAGTTAATACATGATACAAAGAGCGTAACAGCAAAAGCAAAAATAGGCAATTTGATGCAGGAGCGATGCTCCAAAGAAAATTGGTCTTTTTTGCCAAAGCTGTAGCTCGTGTTCAAATTGGCAAGCCCAACTGAACCCGGGCTAAACTCTGTGTGAAAAAGATAAACTTTCCTAGAAACTTCAGTTTCTTCGTCAAGTTTCCTATTTTCACTTAGAGTTTTGACGCCTTTGATATCTTAAATTACCAAGATGCTTTTGTTACACCAGGAATTTGTCCTTTGTAAGCTAATTCACGGAAGCAAACACGGCAAAGTTTAAATTTGCGGTAAACTGAATGTGGACGACCACATTTTTCACAACGAGTATAAGCTTGAGTAGAGAACTTCGCTGGACGTTTGTTCTTAGCAATCATTGATTTTTTAGCCATTAGATTTACCTCCTATATTATTTTGCAAAAGGCATTCCAAGGCCTGTAAGCAATGCACGTGACTCTTCGTCAGTGTTAGCAGTTGTTACGATAACGATGTCAAGACCACGAGTTTTGTCAACATCATCGAAGTTGATTTCTGGGAAGATCAATTGTTCTTTCACACCAAGTGTGTAGTTTCCCCGTCCATCAAATGATTTTGTTGGAACACCGTGGAAGTCACGTACACGTGGAAGTGAAACTGAAACCAATTTATCCAAGAATTCGTACATACGTTCACCACGAAGGGTAACTTTTGCACCGATCGCAACACCTTCACGAAGACGGAAGCCGGCGATTGATTTTTTAGCTTTAGTGATAAGTGGTTTTTGACCTGAGATAAGTGCCAATTCTTCAGCAGCTTTTTCAAGGCTTTTAGCGTTTGATACAGCTTCACCAACACCCATGTTCAAAACGATCTTATCTACTTTAGGTACAGCCATCACTGATGAGTAGTTGAATTGTTCTGTCAAAGCAGGAACTACTTCATTAAGATATTTTTCTTTTAAACGATTTGCCATTATACTTCTCCTTTCCTTCGTGATTAATCAAGCACTTCGCCTGATTTTTTGTTGTAGCGAACTTTTTTACCGTCTACAAATTTGTAACCAACACGACCAGCTACACCATTTTTGTCCAATACTTGTACGTTTGATACGTGGATAGCTGCTTCTTTCTCGATGATACCACCTTGAGGAAGCTCGTTAGTTGGACGTTGGTGTTTCTTAACGATGTTAACACCTTCAACGATAACTTTGTTTACTTTTGGAAGGGCAGTAAGGACAACAGCTTCTGTTCCCTTATCTTTACCAGCGATTACGCGAACTTTGTCGCCTTTTTTTACAAACATTAGGTTTCTCCTTGATTTTTCTTACGCCCATAAGGGCACCCTAGCTTAAAGCTAGGGGACTAGTTTGTTTTTAAAAATTAAAGTACTTCTGGAGCAAGTGACACGATCTTCATGAAGCCACCTTCACGCAATTCACGTGCAACTGGGCCAAAGATACGTGTTCCGCGAGGAGTTTTGTCTTCACGGATGATAACTGCTGCGTTTTCGTCAAATTTGATGTATGAACCATCAGCACGACGAGCACCTGATTTAGTACGAACGATAACTGCTTTAACAACGTCACCTTTTTTAACCGCACCACCAGGAGTAGCTTGTTTTACAGATGCCACGATAACATCACCGATGTTTGCAAATTTACGTCCTGAACCACCAAGAACTTTGATAGTCAAGATTTCGCGAGCACCGCTGTTGTCTGCGACTTTCAAACGAGTTTCTGTTTGAATCATTTCAGTTTTCTCCTTTCAGGTTTGATTAGATGATGACCGCTTCTTCAACAACTTCTACAAGACGGAAACGTTTTGTAGCTGAAAGCGGACGAGTTTCCATGATACGTACGATATCGCCTTCTTTGGCAACATTGTTTTCATCATGAGCTTTGTATTTTTTAGAGTAGTTAATACGTTTACCATAGACTGGGTGGTTACGTTTTGTTTCAACTACAACTGTGATTGTCTTGTCCATTTTGTCAGATACAACACGTCCAACAAGAACTTTACGATTATTGCGTTCCATTGAAATTTCTCCTTCCCTAGTCTATTATTTCGCTTCAGATTGAACTGTTTTGATACGAGCGATTTGTTTTTTAACTTCTTTCAAGCGAGCTGTTTGTTCCAATTGACCAGTAGCAGCTTGGAAACGAAGTTCAAACAATTCTTTTTTCAATTCGTTTTCGCGCTTCGCGAGTTCTTCTTGAGAAAGACCACGAAGTTCTTTAACAAATTCTTTTACTTCATTAAGTTTCATGCCTTCTCCTTATTCTGCTTCACGTTTTACGAATTTACATTTAACTGGCAATTTGTGGCTAGCAAGACGAAGCGCTTCGCGAGCGATCTCTTCAGATACACCAGCGATTTCGAACATCACTTTACCACGTTTAACTGGTGCTACCCAACCTTCAGGTGCCCCTTTACCAGATCCCATACGCACACCGATAGCTTTAGCAGTGTATGATTTGTGTGGGAAGATTTTAATCCAAACTTTACCACCACGTTTCATGTAACGAGTCATGGCGATACGAGCAGCTTCGATTTGGCGGTTAGTGATCCAGTGGCTAGTTGTAGCTTGAAGACCGTATTCACCGAATGCTACTTCTTTTCCACCTTTTGCTTCACCGCGCATTTTTCCACGGAATTCACGACGGTGTTTAACACGTTTAGGTACTAACATTGGTTATTTACCTCCTTTAGTGTTTTTGCGAGCTGGAAGAACTTCACCACGGTAGATCCATACTTTAACACCAAGTTTACCGTATGTAGTATCTGCTTCTTCCCAAGCGTAATCGATATCTGCACGAAGTGTGTGAAGCGGAACAGTTCCTTCAGAGTATCCTTCAGCACGGGCGATATCTGCACCGTTCAAACGACCTGATACTTGAGTTTTGATTCCTTTAGCTCCAGCACGCATTGCACGTTGGATTGCTTGTTTTTGTGCACGACGGAAAGCAACACGTTGCTCCAATTGACGAGCAATACCTTCACCTACAAGGTGAGCATCCAAATCAGGTTGTTTGATTTCGATGATGTTGATGTGTACTTGTTTTCCAGTCAATTTGTTAAGTTTTGCACGGAGTGCATCAACGTTAGCACCACCTTTACCGATAACCATACCTGGTTTAGCAGTGTGAAGTGAAACGTTAACTTTGTTTACTGCGCGTTCGATTTCGATAGTTGAAACTGCTGCGTCAGCAAGTTCTTTTTGAACGAATTTACGGATTGCAAGATCTTCATGAAGGTAATCCGCGTATTCTTTTTCAGCATACCATTTGGCATCCCAATCACGGATGATGCCGACACGCATACCAATTGGATGTACTTTTTGACCCACGATTTTACCTCCTTATTTTTCTGCAACAGCTACAGTGATGTGAGCTGTACGTTTGTTGATTGGTGAAGCTGAACCTTTCGCACGTGGACGGAAACGTTTCATAGTTGGTCCTTCGTTTGCGAATGCTTCAGATACTACCAAGTTAGCTTTATCCAAACCAAAGTTGTTTTCAGCGTTAGCTACAGCTGAGTTCAAAACTTTCAAGATGATTTCAGCAGCTTTGTTTGGAGTGAATGTCAAGATTGCGATTGCATCGGCTACGCTTTTACCACGGATGTTATCAAGAACAAGACGTGATTTACGAGGTGAAACACGTACTGTACGAGCCATTGCTTTAGCTGAAGTAATTTCTGCCATTTATGTTCTCCTTATTTTCTACGTGTTTTCTTGTCGTCTGCAGCATGACCTTTGTAAGTACGAGTTGGTGCAAATTCACCAAGTTTGTGACCTACCATGTCTTCTTGGATGTAAACAGGTACGTGTTTACGTCCGTCATAAACTGCAATAGTGTAACCAATGAAACTTGGGAAGATCGTTGAACGACGTGACCAAGTTTTAATAACTTTTTTCTTTTCGTCGTTAGCTTGAGCTTCAACTTTTTTCATCAAATGCTCATCGACGAAAGGTCCTTTTTTAAGACTGCGTCCCATTTTTATATTTTCTCCTTTAAATGTTGTACCACAGCGGCTTGCGCTCACATGGAGCGCTACCGAGCTGGCGGATTTACTAGTTACTTAAGCGACTAGTTTAATATTATTTCTCGTTGCGACGACGAACGATAAGTTTGTCAGATTTCGCTTTCTTGTTACGAGTTTTAAGACCAAGAGCAGGTTTGCCCCATGGAGTAGATGGTGCTTTACGACCAACTGGTGCTTTACCTTCACCACCACCGTGTGGGTGATCGTTAGGGTTCATTACAGAACCACGAACTGTTGGACGGATACCTTTCCAACGGCTACGTCCTGCTTTACCAAGGTTTACAAGTCCATGTTGTTCGTTTCCGACAACACCAACTGTAGCACGGCAAGTTCCAAGAATCATACGAACTTCACCTGATTGAAGACGAACAAGAACGTATTTACCTTCAGAACCCAATACTTGAGCAGAGGCTCCAGCAGCACGTACCAATTCACCACCACGACCTGGTTTCAACTCGATGTTGTGGATCAAAGTACCAACTGGGATGTTAGCAAGTGGAAGAGCGTTTCCGACTTTGATATCTGCTTCTGGACCTGAAACGATACGTTGACCAACTTCAAGACCTTTTGGAGCGATGATGTACGCTTTCACACCGTCAGTGTAGTGTACAAGAGCGATGTTTGCAGAACGGTTTGGATCGTACTCGATTGTTTTAACAACTGCTTCAACGTTGTCTTTGTTACGTTTGAAGTCAACCAAACGGTAGAAACGTTTGTGTCCACCACCTTGGTGACGAACTGTGATACGACCGTTGTTGTTACGACCAGCCTTGCTCTTCAATGCAACAAGCAATGATTTTTCAGGAGTGCTTGTTGTGATTTCAGCGAAATCCAAAGAAGTCATATTACGGCGACCGTTTGTTGTTGGTTTATAAACACGAATTCCCACGATATTTCCTCCTTAGATTATTCAGCTTCAGCAGCAAACAACTCGATTGCTTTAGAATCAGCTGTAAGTGTGATGATAGCTTTTTTAGTTTTGTTAGTAAAACCAGTGTAACGTCCAACACGTTTAGCTTTTGGTTTTACGTTGATTGTGTTAACATTAGCAACTTTAACACCTTCGAAAGCAGCTTCAACAGCTTGCTTGATCAAAAGTTTGTGTGCACGAGTGTCAACTTCAAATACATATTTTCCTGCTTCAAGCTGAGCCATTGAGCTTTCAGTGATGACAGGTTTTTTGATAACATCATACAAATTCATTATGCAAGAACCTCCTCGATTTTAGAGATAGCTGCTTGAGTAACAAGAAGTTTGTCACTATTTGCGATGTCAAGAACACTTGCAGTTGTAGCAGTCGCAACTTTCACGTTTGGAAGGTTACGAGCTGAGAGAGCTGCGAATTCGTTTCCTTCTTCAAGAATAACAAGGACTTTAGAATCGATGCTCAAAGCTGCAAGAACTTTTGCAAATTCAGCAGTTTTTGGAGCTGTAAATTCAAGAGAATCAACGGCTACAAATTTATTTTCAGCAACTTTTTCTGAGTAAACAGATTTAAGCGCAAGGCGACGAACTTTTTGAGGAAGTTTGTACGCATAGCTACGTGGAGTTGGTCCGAAGACGATTCCACCACCACGCCATTGTGGAGAGCGGATAGAACCTTGACGAGCACGTCCAGTTCCTTTTTGACGCCATGGTTTGCGTCCGCCACCTGAAACAGCTGAGCGGTTTTTAACTGCGTGAGTTCCTTGACGAAGGCTAGCACGTTGGCTGATGATCACATCAAACACAACAGATTGGTTTGGTTCGATACCAAAGATTGCATCGTTAAGAACAACTTCGCCAGCTTGTTTACCAGTTTGGTCGAATAATGTTACATTTGCCATTTTGACTGTATTCCCCTTTCCTTATTATTTACCAGCTTTAACTGCTGACTTGATAGTGATAAGAGATTTCTTAGCACCTGGTACGTTACCTTTAATAAGGATAACGTTCTTTTCTGGAACAACTTGTACAACTTCAAGGTTTTGAATTGTTACGCGGTCACCACCCATACGTCCTGCAAGGTTTTTACCTTTGAATACGCGGTTAGGTGCAACAGGTCCCATAGAACCTGGACGACGGTGGTAACGAGAACCGTGAGCCATTGGTCCACGTGATTGTCCGTGGCGTTTGATAACACCTTGGAAACCTTTACCTTTAGAAGTACCAGTTACGTCAACAACGTCTCCAGCTGCGAATGTTTCAACTGTGATTTCAGCACCAACTTCCAAGCCTTCAACGTTTTTGAATTCACGAATGAAGCGCTTAGGAGCCGTGTTAGCTTTCGCTACATGTCCTTTAGCAGGTTTGTTGCTCAATACTTCGCGTTTGTCATCGAAACCAACTTGGATAGCGTTGTATCCGTCTGTTTCAACAGTTTTAACTTGAAGAACAACGTTTGGAGTTGCTTCAATAACTGTTACAGGGATCAATTCGCCAGCTTCAGTGAAGATTTGAGTCATTCCCACTTTTTTCCCTAAGATTCCTTTTGTCATGAGAAAATAGTTCCTTTTCTATATTTTTTATTCAAAAAGTTTTTAACGAGCGTTTTTTATGCTCAAATATCAAGCTTTAGATTAAAGTTTGATTTCTACGTTTACACCACTTGGAAGATCCAATTTCATCAACGCATCAACTGTTTTTTGAGTCGGGTTAACGATATCGATCAAACGTTTGTGTGTACGCATTTCAAATTGTTCGCGAGAGTCTTTGTATTTGTGAGTCGCACGAATGATTGTGTAGAGGCTACGTTCAGTTGGAAGTGGGATTGGACCCGCAACTTGTGCACCTGTACGAGTAGCTGATTCTACGATTTTTGCAGCCGCTGTGTCAAGCGTACGGTGTTCGTAGGCTTTCAAACGGATACGGATTTTTTTGTTTGCCATCTTTTTCTCCTTTTCGTCTATTTAAGATAATAGGCTAGCTCCACAAGAAAACCGACGCGGGGTTGCGTGGCAATGCAACCGAGCGTGTCGCAACCTCTTGCATCAAAGCTAAAGCTGTAATTTACAGCACCATAATAGAATAACACAAAGCCCCTGCGATTGCAAGGGATTTGTTGCTATTTTTTCGTTTTTTTACAATGAAACTGTTTTCTTTTTTGACAGGTCATTTATTTAACTATTTTTATAGGAGAAAGTTATTCTCTTTTCACCTGTTCATAGCTTTCTTTTCCGTCATTGAGCTTGTCCCAAATCACCACTTGCCCACTTTTGAGGGATTTTTGCACATCGATAATTCGTTGATTGGACGAACCTCGAAACTGGAGCATAAGATTTCTCTTAGTTCGATCATATCTTCCATCTACAAGAATGTCAATTAGTGATAAGAGTTCTAGTTTATCTGGAGTTTCCAGCATCATTTCTTCCCAAGTGTAGCCCGTCCAGGACCAGATGTCTTTTTCTGGCAATTCCTTTCGGATGCGTTTAACGAGGGGTAAGAGAATGCCCGTATTGAGAAAGGGCTCTCCTCCCAATAAGGTCAAGCCTTGAACATAAGGTTGAGCAAGATCTGCCATGATCTGTTCTTCTAATTCTGCGGTATAGGGAATGCCAGCATTAAAAGACCAAGTCGCAACATTATAGCACCCCTCGCAGTGAAACATACAGCCTGATACATAGAGGGAGTTGCGCACACCTTCTCCGTCTACAAAGTTAAAGGCCTTGTAGTCGATGATACGCCCCTGACTGAGTTCCTCGCTTTTCCATTCTTGTGGTTTTGGATTATTCATTCGCTACCTCTATCCAATAACGCTCGACTCCATTACGAACATCCTCAAGAATCCCTCCATTTTCTAGAATGACTGCTCTGCTAGCAGGATTATTCACGCTACAGGTCACAAGAGCTTTCTTGATGTTCTTTTCCTTAGCAGCTTGCAAGCCCTGACGGAGAGTTTCCTTAGCATAACCTTTGCCTCTTTGAGATGGACGAATGGAGTAGCCAATGTGGCCAGCATAATTCAGTAAACCCTCATTCAGTCTCAATCGCAGATTCAAAAATCCTAGAGCACGACCTACATCATCAAATGATACAAATTGAATAGAAGGAACACGATTTTCAGGCAAGTTTATTCCCATCTCTTTTTGCATATTTGTTTCCAACCACTCTTCATACACAAAATTCTCTGTATCCCAGAAACCACCATCGTGAAGCGACTGATATTTTTCAAATTCCTCCATCATGTCTATAATAGCTTTCTTATCTGCTAGTCTTGGTCTACGTAGTTCCATCCTTACCTCCCACTATGAGAAAAGCGAGAGCTGACTCTCACTTTTATTTTTTCTTATTCTTGTTTAAAAATTGTTCTCTGAGGTTGAGCAAGCGTTCTTTTTTACCAGCTCCACCTTTAGAGTGTTTCTCGTGATAACGGGTCACTTGCGCACGCCCCTTATCGTCTAATTGATATTTTCCCATTTCATTTCTTTCTAATTGGTTACTTGGTGACCAGCTATTTTAATCGTTGAGCCATTCATGTGTTTGACACGCGCAGTGATTTCCTTGTGACGTCCATTAACCATCGGACGCGCTTGAGGATTGCCAAGATAGCCACAAGTCCGTTTAACAACGTCTACTGTTTTAGGGTCGCTATTGCCACAGTTTGGACAAGCAAACCCTCTTTCAGTTGGTTCAAAATCCCCTTCAAAGTCACACTTGTAGCAACGGTCAATCGGAGTATTGGTTCCTAGATAGCCCACGCGGTCATAGGCATAGTCCCAGACAGCTTCCAAGGCCTTTGGATTTTGCTGGAGGACTGGATACTCACAATAGTGAATAAAACCACCTGACGCACCTGCTTCTGGATAGACTTTCTCAAAGTCCAATTTTTCAAACGGGGTTGGATTTTTACGAACATCATAATGGAAAGAATTGGTGTAGTATTCCTTGTCTGTGATGTCAGGAATAGAGCCAAACTTCTCTGTATCTAGTCGGCAGAAACGGTCTGTCAGACTTTCAGATGGTGTTGAATAAATTGAGAAATGGTAACCATATTGATCCGACCACTCTTCTACACGGCGTTTCATATCACGAATGATATCCAGCGTGAATTCCTTGGCGTCTGGATTGTGTTCCCAGCTATTACCAAAGAAGACAGTCGCTACTTCATACAAACCGATATAGCCTAGTGAAACTGTCGCACGACGATTCTTAAAGAGCTGGTCAACACTTTCTTCTTTACCTAGACGATGGCCAAAAGCACCGTATTGGTAGAGGATTGGTGCGTTAGCTGGTGTAGCTTCCTTGGTCCGTTCGACACGGTAAACCAGAGCATCTTCTGCAATGTTCATCCGCTCGTTGAAGATTTCCCAGAACTTATTCATGTCTCCCTCAGATTCGAGGGCAATACGAGGAAGATTGACCGTCACAACACCTAGATTCATCCGACCTGAATTGACTTCTACACCATTCTCATCCTTCCACCCTTGAAGGAAAGAACGGCAGCCCATAGGAACTTTGAAAGAACCTGTCAAGTCAACAATCTTATCATAGGACAAAACATCTGGGTACATCCGCTTGGTTGCACACTCGAGGGCCAACTGCTTAATATCGTAGTTGGGTGTCCCTTCCTCTAAGTTGAGGCCTCTTTTAAGCGTGAAGATAAGTTTAGGGAAGATAGCTGTGCGGTGTTCCGAACCAAGCCCATTGATACGAATGTTTAAAATTGCTTTTTGAATTTCACGCTCAAAACGATTGGTTCCCAGACCAAAACCTAGTGAAGTAAAAGGTGTTTGACCATTTGAAGTGAAGAGGGTGTTGATTTCATACTCAAGAGATTGCATAGCATCATAGATGTCCTTTTGAGTTTTCTTCCAAGCATAATCTTCCCGTTTTTCAGGCAATACCCACTCTTCTGCATCTTTGAGGTGTTTTTGATAATTCTTCTCTGCATACGGAGCCAAGACTTCATCGATACGGTCAGCTGAACAGCCACCGTACTGGCTAGAAGCAACGTTGGCGATGATCTGAGAGATCTGAGCTGTCGCAGTCTGGATAGACTTGGGACGCTCTACCTCTGCATTTCCAATCTTAAAACCATTTTCCAACATCCCCTTGAAATCAATCAAACAGCAGTTGGTCATAGGTGTATAGGGACTGTAGTCCAAATCGTGATAGTGGATATCCCCTTTTTGGTGGGCATTGGCTACGTGCTTAGGAAGCATTTGCAGCCCGATTGATTTTCCAACGATGCCCGCTGTCAAATCACGCTGGGTATTAAAGACATCGCTGTCTTTATTTGCATTTTCATTAACAACTGCCTGGTCTTTGTTGAGAAGTTTATGGATGCTAAAGTTAATATCTGTCGCTTTTGAGCGCTCAAAATCCCTTTGTGTCCGATAAGTAATATACTCCTCAGCCAGAGCATATTCTTTGGCTTCAAGCAGTTCATGTTCTACGATATTTTGAATTTCGTAAATCTTAACCCCCTGTGGAAAGCGACTATGAATTTCTGTGACAATTCGCTCAGTCAGAGCATTGAGGCGTTTTTCGACCAAGGGTGTCACATCCATAACCTTGTCTGCCGCCTTGTGGAGAGCCTTGTCAATCTTGTTCACATCAAATACAACACGTCTCCCATCTCGTTTCTCGACGAAGAGAGTTGGCAAAATTGTAATTTTTTCTTCTAGTGCAATCATATGCATGCTCTTTTCTAAAATGTTCTTTCTAAAAAGTATTATACCACTCTAAAAAGAAAAATCAATATCTTGTGTTAAAAATCCTAAAATTTTTAAAAATACACAAGATATTGATTTGGTTATTTAATTTTATAGACTTTAAACTCTGAGTAATCAGTCTTTACTGGTTGGTAATTTTCTTTCAAGATTGTTTCCACTTCAGACCAGACTGCCACCTTATCGTTCACCACAATCACCTTAGGTTGTTTTTCTTTCAAGTCATTGAGTAGCTTATTCCGATTTTCCTCAGTTGCTGTATAGTGCATCGGGGACAAAATAGCCGATGGCGACAAGCGCTCACTCTTACGATAAAGAGTTGCAGTATCATCCCATGCATAGATAGCATCTTCCGTACTTGTCTCCTCTTTCACCAAATCAGCAAGACGTTCACGTTCTTGATAAGGTACTGGATAAAGGACAAATCTCATCAAAAAAGGAACAGCCAAAAGATATAACAAAGTTAAAATCGGTAGGTAAAGATTTCCTTTAGTATAGCGATGCCAGAGACTAACGGGCTCTTCTCTGCGTCTTCTTCTAACACTACGACCACTCTGTTGCCCCTTGATATTGGACACTAAAAGCAGAAGAAAGACAGGGAAAATGAGCATCAAACGGGATGCATGTAGAGGATCCTGTGTAAAGAAAATCACTACCAAACCTAAAATCAGGAACAAACTCGCAGGCACTGAGATGACATATAGTTTAGAGGATTTAGATTGAAAGAGACCTAAAAAGATAAAAACCAAAACTCCCATGCCAAGAGCCAACAACCCGTAAAACAAAACATTTTCTAACAATGCCGAAACAGAAGTCAAACGAATGGAATGAATTGGATACAAAATTCCACTAATCGCATCCTCAAAACTTCCTGTTGCAACACTATAATAGGCAGTTGGATAAAAGACAAGTGAAAAACCTAAAGCCACTGCAAGAAACTGATAAAATCCATGTGCAAAACGTCTATGCCCAAGGTTAAAGACCAACAAGCCTAAACTCACTACAGCAATAAACAGGAGCGATGATAAGGGAGCAAAGAAAAATCCGCCCGCCAAAGCCAGCCCAATTCGTACAAATCCCTTATCATGGCTTGGATTGCTTAGGTAAGCAGCAACTAAGCTAAAGGCCGCGAATAAGAAAGGAAGCGCTAAAAGAGTCGCATAACCTCCACCAAACGCAAGACCTGTAACTAGCATATAAAAAATAGTCACCAGTTGTCCAGCTTGGTCTCCTTGCTCTGTCAAGGTGTCCGCCGATCGAAAGAGGAAAAATCCTCCTGCTACCAAGGCTAACCACTCAAAGATGGCAAAGAGAAATCCGCCCTGAGTCACGTAAGTCAGCAAATAATAAAGCAAACCTTGACTTCCATAATAGTCGCTGTAAATTTTCCCTGTCTGATGAAGGGCCCAACCTGCATAAAAATCCTGCACTTCCTGCGCACTCATTAAATCGAGTAATAGCGGTACTCCTAGAGTTATCCCCGTTACAAGCGTACTCCATAGTAAAATTTTTACCAAAGGAAGACGACTTGATTCACGATGATGCGATTCTTGTTCGATTTGGTATTCTAGAGGTTCACGATTCTCCTGATGAACTTCTTCTACTCTACCATACACACTCATATCGTTTCTCCTATTCAATTTATCTGTCTTAGTATATCAAAAAGTCCTAGGATTGTCAGCTTGCGATGGGTGTTTGAGTGATTTTTTGTATAGTTTCACAAAGGTTTCAATTTCTCGAAATCGGTGTAAATGTGTCTGTTTAAATATCATGATATAATCCAATTCTTTCTGAGTTAACATCTTGCCTCCTACATCTTCTTATTCGTAAAAGACAAGAAAAAGAGGACTGGTTTGTGTCCTAAGTCCTAGATTTTTTATAAGATTGGGGCAAATAACTGGGCAATTTCCTTAATCAATTTTTGATACCAGCTATTTTTTATCGTATGAGGGAAAATTTCTTGAGATACTGAAAAAATCTCCTCAAAATCTTTTTGAATCTCTGTGATTGATGCCGTTTTATATAGCAAAACTGCATTTTCATAGTGGTGAAGCAAACTTCTATAATCTAAGTTAATGGTTCCAACTGCAGCAAAGTCCTTATCCACTAAGATTTGTTTACTGTGGATGAATCCTGGACTATACTCAAAAATCCTTACTCCTGCTGATAACAAATCCGAATAAGCCCCTCTTGTGATGAGTTGGATTAATTTTTTATCCGGAATGAAAGGTGTTACAATGCGGATATCAACACCCCTCATAGCTGCATTTTTAATACTCTCAGTTAAGTCATAGTCAATAATCAAATAGGGTGTTGTGATATAAACTGAATCAGTAGCCTGATTAATCAAACTTTGATAGACTTTTTTCCCTACTTGAGTACGGAAGATGGGCTTGGGTCCACTACCGTAAGGAATGCAGAGCCCTTGGCCAGAACAAGGCTGATTTTCCAAGTGATACTGGTCAAAATCGCTGATTTCCCCACGATTGATGTACCAAGTCATCAAAAAGAGACGGGTGAGAGCCTTGACACCAGGGCCATCTAAGCGAATCCCACTGTCCTTCCAGTAGCCAAAACGTTCTACATGGTTGATGTACTCATCGGCTAAGTTAATGCCTCCTGTATAGGCTACCTGACCATCTATGACAAGGATTTTACGATGGTCCCGATTGTTGTAAGCCACCGTCAAGCGAGGAATCACCTTGTTAAACTTATGTGCTTCAATTCCTCGACTACGAAGCTGAATAGTATAGTCTCCAGGCAAAGTCGCCATACAGCCGATATCATCATAGAGCATCTTGACCTCTACACCTTGAGCTGCCTTTTGCTCTAGTATGTCTAGTATGCTATTCCACATCAGACCTTCTTCGACAATATAGTACTCTAGAAAGATAAACTTTTCAGCTTTCTTGAGGTCTTCCAACATATATTGCCACATCCTTTCACCCGAAGAAAAGAATTGTGAGTCTGTTCGATCATAGACATCGGCGTTACTATCCATACTTAACAAAGATTTGATAACTCCGTAAGCCGCCTTATCCTCTTCCTTCAATTTCTGGCGGAGAGCTTTACTGTTATCCTCCCGAAAATGCATGGAACCAAGTTTGTCCAACTGCTTGATTTCTTTTTTGGACAATCGCCTTTCACCAAACATCAGATAGAGCAAGGGGCCGATGACAGGAACAAAAGTTACCACTAACCACATCACTTTGCTTTCAGGCGCCATGGAACGATTGACAATCGCTACGATAGTCGCCATACTCATAAAAATTAAGACAATTACCCATAGAATAGGGGCCATCCGCCCTAAATAGAGAAAGAGACCAAAAACAAGACAAAGCTCAAGTAACATAATCGAAAGACTAAAGCCATACTTGGACATCAATAATTGAAATTTTCTATATTTCATATCCCCTCCTTGATAGTTTGAATGCTAAAAACAGGTAATTGATACTAGTATAACTCAGGTATTCGACAAAAGGCAAGTATTTATGATTATTTTTCTGAGCAATCATAAAAGAGACCGAAAAATCCAGTCTCCTTCTAGTCTATTTTGATAAAACGATGCGATCAGACGCCTCTCTATCCATATCGTCGATAATCATCTGACTTCCATTGATTGCATAAATCTTGACATCATCCCCAATAATCATGCGTTGATTGGCTGCATCGAAGCTGACCTGCTTGATTTCTTGTTCCCCGTCAGTTTCTACCTGAGTCCAAGTACCAGTTGTTCCAGTTACCACTAAAGTGATACGGTCTCCTTCGTCCTGACCAGTATAAGTTCCATCAATATTAATTGATTGAGCCTCAGGAGCATTTTGTGAAGAACTTGTTGCTGCCTGGTTGCTATTTTCTGTAGAAGATGAAGCAACAGGTTGTGATTGCTGAGTTTGTTGTGTTTGCTGTTGAGCTGCTGGTTGTTGAACCTGTTGAACTCTTTGTGAACAAGCTACTAAGAGACTAAGACTTGCTAGAGAGGTCAATTTATCTGCTCATGCCCCAGTATGTGGCTCCGTACTTCTGAGATAAAATAGAGAGACCCTGTAATGAATAACAAGTCCTTGGTATCGGCTCTTTCTTCAAAACTGCTGATAAATTCTCGGTAAGAGGGAATTACATGGTAACCTGTTACATCTGTCTCATCTAAAGACCCTTGATAGTCAAAGCCGGTCACCTTGAGTTCTACCTGAGGCAAATTCTCAGTCAGGTAAGCCAACATCCCTTGATAATCCTTACGTTTCAAGGCTCCAAAGAGGATTTGAGGTCGATAGTCTTCCTGCTCTTTTTCTTTGATAAACTCAACCAAGCGAATCAAGGCAGGGAGGTTATGGGCACCGTCCAAGTATATCTGAGGACGAATACGCTCCAAGCGACCAGCCCAATGGGTCTTCTCCAAAGCCTGTCTTACAACCTGCTCATCAACAGCTTCCTTTCTTTTTCCCATAAAAAGAAGAAACGTTTGCAACGCCAAGGCCGCATTCTCCTGCTGATAAGCTCCTTCCAATCCTATTTTCAACTGCGAAAAAGTTCCCAAAGAGCTTGAAAAATCGCCATTCAGCATTGAAAAATCTTGACCTGCCTGATAAAGGTCAACAGCTAAAGATTCGGCTTTTTCCTGACAGACAAGTCTAGCTTCTGGAGGCAATTTCGCAATCACTGCCTTTTTACCAGCCTTGAAAATACCAGCTTTCTGCTCTGCAATTGCTTCTAGACTATTACCCAAGGTTTCTTGATGATCGAACCCGATGGAGGTGATGACAGCAATCTCTCCAATTACCACATTGGTTGTGTCAAGTAAGCCACCAATTCCCACTTCTAGTAAAACCAAGTCCACCTCTTGCTCTCTAAAATAAAGAAAAGCGATCAAGGTCAGCAATTCAAAAAAGGACAACTGATCATGGGTTTGCAAAAGCGTCTTTTCCATCTCCTTGATCTGCTCAGCTAAACGGATAAAGTCTGCATCAGCTATTGGTTGTCCATTAATGCAGATTCGGTCATTGATGGAGACGATATGAGGGGAGGTAAAGGTCGCAACTTTTTTGCCATGTCCCATAAATAACTCCCTCATAAAAGCAATGGTAGATCCTTTCCCATTAGTCCCTGTTACGTGGATAATAGGGTAAGACTGCTCAGGATTTCCTAACAAATCCACTGCTTGCTGCATTCGGCCTAAACCTGACCTAAAATTCAAACCAATCCGACTATGAAGCCATTCTTCCACTTCAAACATACACATCTCCTTGACAAAAGTCTAATCAATTATCTAGCAAAATTCCGTAGATAACAAAAAATGAGGTCAGGATTTTCGTCCCGACCTCTTACCTGGTTAGCTAATCACTAGCAACTATGAATATTAACTTGGGCTAAAAACATCCACTGGATGTTCCAACTCTTCCAATTTCTAGGAGTTGGGGTGATACAGTCTCCCAGACTTACTTATGGTCTTTATTTTTAGCGTAAGGGTAAAAATATCCCCCGGACGTTCCAACTCTTCCAATTTCTAGGAGTTGGGGTAAAAACGTCCCCCGGACGTTCCAACTCTTCCAATTTCTAGGAGTTGGGGTAAAAACGTCCCCCGGACGTTTTTACTCCTCCATAAAACTATTGAAGACTTCTTCAATCATGTTCCATTCGTCTTCTGAGTCTTCTGGGATTGGTTGCAATTCGCCTTCTGTTCCATCTTCGTTTTCGATGAATGAGTAAGCTTGGATTTCAACTTGTCCGTCTTCGTCTTCTTCTGCGTTAACTGGTACTAGAAGAACATAGTTTTTACCAAATTCTTCTTTTCCGTCAATCGTCAAAAGGATTTCAAACAAGGTTTCATTTCCTTGCTCATCTACTAGTGTGATTAGTTCACGTTCTTCGTGGTCGTGGTTATGATCGTGTGACATAGCCTCTCCTTTATATTAAAATTTTCTATCTAAATAATTTTGTAAAATCAGCTGAGCTGCTAACTTATCAATGACTTTCTTGCGCTTATTGCGACTGATATCTGCTTGCTCAATCAACATGCGCTCAGCAGCCACTGTTGTCAAGCGTTCATCTTGATAGTCTACTGGTAAACCAAAAAGCTCTTCTAGCTTTGCTCCGTATGCTCGACTAGCTTCCACGCGCGGTCCGCTTGTATTGTTCATGTTTTTAGGCAAGCCCACTACAAATCGTTCCACCTTGTAAGTATCAACCAATTCCTTAACGCGATCAAAACCAAATTGGCCTTGTTCCTCATTGATTTGGATGATTTCAAGCCCTTGAGCTGTAAAACCGAGCGGATCGCTAATGGCCACCCCTACCGTTTTTGAACCGACGTCCAATCCCATAATTCTCATAGGTTACAGATCGACTCCTTGTCCTTTTAGGTAGTAGCGGACCAATTCCTCAACGATTTCATCACGCTCATACTTACGAATTTGATTTCGTGCATTATTATAACGAGGAACGTAGGCAGGGTCTCCACTCAATACGTAGCCTACGATTTGGTTAATTGGGTTGTAGCCCTTATCGTTCAACGAAGCATAGACATCAGTCAAAGTTTCGCTAATTTCTTTTTTATTGGAATCGTCCAATTTAAAACGTACTGTTTCTTCAGTAAATCCCATTCTAACACCCTCTTTCCTTAGAATAGTACCATTATAGCATAATTCCTTACGTTCTACAATTCAGGCAGTCTATTTATTTGGATTTTCTATTGTTCTGTCGCGCCATTTGCCAATCTGTCTGAAATATATTTGCTTGGTTCATTCTTCAAGAGATTTTCCAAGCCAATATTCTTCAAATATTCCAACTGAGAAGCCTTCTTGACATCCAGAACTTGAAAATCAAAACTAGTCGTTGTTTGAAGTTCTGTTGCGCTCAATAATTTGGTTTCAAGCTTAAAGCCTGCTAATTTACGAGCTGCTATGATAGCCTCATCCTTCTCCTCCGCCTCAAGGAGAGCTTTTTGAGTTTCTTCCACTCCATGTTGGTCAATATAAGTTTTCAACTCATCAGAAACTGGACGTTTTTGTTGAATCGTTAAGCTCAAAAAAGTCTTGTCCTTGTATGTAATGGTTTGGGTTTGCTGGCTGCCATCATCTGACTTGGGCAAGATCAAAGTCTTGGTTACAACTGTATTCTTCTCAGCATTTTCAATAACTGGCAATACCGACTGAAGCGTATCCTTTTCTGTTTTTGTAGCTGGTCCAGCTTCTTTTTTCTGTCCACAACCAACCAGGACAAAAAGGAAAGCTAGACTAACAAGAACTATTTTTTTCATTTCTTTCTTCTTTCTTTTTGAGATTAAAATAGAATAAGACTGGGAATTGCTCCCAGCCTTGATGTTTATAGAGCTGCACGCAAACGTGCTTCTGCATTTTCTACATTACGGACAGAGCGTGGTAGGAAGGCACGAATATCGTCTTCCTTGTAGCCAACCTGCAGGCGTTTTTCATCCACAAGAATTGGGCTCTTTAAAATTCTCGGTGTTTCCATAATCAGATTGAGGACTTCGTTGACGCTCAAATCTTCAATATCCACTCCAAGGGCTTTGGCATAGCGATTTTTAGATGAAACGATGCTGGCTATTCCGTTATCTGTTTTTGTTAGAATATCCAGTAATTCTTCTCTCGTAATTCCTTCTTTACCAAGGTTTTGTTCTTTATAACTTAACTGGTGGGCATTGAGCCAGGTTTTTGCTTTTTTACAGCTAGTACAACTTGAGACTGTATAAATTTTAATCATGTACCTACCCCTTTCGCTACATGTTACTATCAGTTTAGTCTATTATACCATAAAAAACATCCGACTTGCGACCTATTTTTAAATTTTTTTGACTTTTTTCGTCATTTTCGTACTTTTTTCTTGACAAAATGAAATTCACAGCCATTCTTTATATTTCTTGATATAGATTTTTTTCACAATTGTCACGCTAATCATATACAAAATAATGATGAAAAGTAAGAAGATGAAATAAATCGGTTTTAAAGGAGTGAGATGAAGTAGGCTTACAAGTGGACTGTAGGGAAGGAAGGTCACAAAGGCTGCAGCCAATAAGGTTGTCACAAGGACTAGCCAAGCTGGACGACTTTGTAAAAAGGGAATTTTGGCTGAACGCAGCATATGGATAACCATAGTTTGTGACCACATGGACTCGATAAACCAACCTGTCTGGAACAAGACAATAAAGCCTACGGCCGACTCTGCTCCATGAACATAGGCATGACCTGTCGTCATGGGTACAATGATAAAATAAAGCAAAATAAAGGTCAAAATATCAAAGGCAGAAGAGATAGGCCCCATCCAAACCATGAAACGTGTGATGGACTTAGCTTCCCATGTATGCGGATTTCTCAAAAAATCTTTATCCACCTTGTCAAAAGGCAAGGCAATACAAGACAAATCATAGACTAGATTTAGGATAATCAAATGGACTGGTGCCATAGGTAAAAATGGTAAAAAGATTCCAGAGACCAATAGGGATAAGATATTTCCAAAATTAGAACTGACCGTCATCTTGATATATTTGGTCATATTTGCATAGACCTTACGCCCTTCAACCAGTCCTTTTTCAAGCACCATGAGATCCTTATCAAGTAGGATAACATCAGCTGTTTCTTTAGCAATATCTACCGCTGTATCAACAGAAATCCCCACATCTGCTACTTTCATAGAAGGGGCATCATTGATTCCATCTCCCATATAGCCGACAGCATGACCATTAGCCTTAAATTGCAAAATAATCCGTGCTTTTTGGTCAGGAGAAAGTTTGGCGAAGACGGTTACCTCCTCTACGGCTTGAGCCAATTCTTGATCGCTCATCTGATCAATTTCAGATCCCAACAGCATCTGATTGATATCTAAACCAACCTTTTCACAGACTGCTTGGGTAACCTTTTCGTTGTCTCCCGTCAAAATCTTTGTTTGAACCCCATGTTCTAACAGAGCCTTAATTGCTGGTGCTGCAGATGGTTTTGGTGGATCTAGGAAGGCTAAATAACCAGTTAGAATCATATCCCCTTCATCATCAACTGTATAGGCATGACCTTCCCTCAAACCTGACTTATAGGCCACTCCCAAGACACGCAAACCTTGTTGATTGAGTTGTCTGACTTCTGCTAAAATTTCTTCTCTAATAACATCTGTCAAGGGAGTAATCACTCCTTGGTATTCCGCATGACTGGAAATCATCAACATTTCCTCTAGGGCACCCTTGGTTACCAAACTAACAACTTCGTGTTCATCCTTAACGATGACACTCATCCGTCTGCGTTCAAAATCAAAGGGCAATTCATCTATTTTTTGAAAAGTTTGAGCCAGATTTTGCAAGAGGGCGTGTTCTTTTGCTTCCTTTTCAGTCCGTTTTATGATGGCTCTGTCCATCAAATTTTTCAAGCCCGTTTGAAAGTAGGAATTGAGATAGGCACGTCTCAAGACCGTCAAATCCAAGCGTCCGTGGATGTCCAAGGGATATTCTAGAACGATTTCGTCTTGGGTTAGAGTTCCTGTCTTATCTGTACACAAGATATCAATCGCCCCTAAGTCCTGTATGGCATTGAGTTTCTTGATAACCACTTTTTCCTTAGCCATGATAATAGAACCTTTTGCTAGACTGGCCGTGATGATCATAGGAAGCATCTCAGGTGTCAATCCAACACCAACACTCAAGGCAAATACGCCAGCTTCCAGCCAGTCGCCATCTGTTAAACCATTGGACAAGAAAACGATGGGCACCATGACCAACATCAAACGGATCAAGAGCCAAGAGATACTATTCATCTCCCGCTCAAACGAAGTGGGCTCGTCATAGGTGTTCAGAGTCTGCTCAATGGCCCCCATCATGGTAGCATCACCAACCGCCAAAACCACGGCCTTGGCACTACCAGATAAGACATTGGTTCCCATAAAAGCCAAGGATTCGGCTTCGAGAAGACTATCAGGTTGTTGAACTGTTGCCTTGGTCAAGGCCAATTTTTCAACAGAATCACTTTCTCCTGTCAAGCCCGACTGTTGGACAAAGAAATCGCGCGACTCAAATAAAAGAATATCTGCTGGAATCATATCTCCAGCGCTTAATTTAACCACGTCACCTACTACCAAGTCATCGATAGGTACTTCTTGAATTTCTCCTTGACGAATGACTGTCGCTGTGTTGACAATCATTTTTGAAAGATTGGTGGCTGCCTTATCACTACGGAGTTCTTGGACAAAGCGTATGCCACCAGAAATGAGGACTAGGACAACGATGATAATGGAAGTCGTCGGATCTTCTTGACCTGGTTTTGCCAACCAGACATTGGTCACTAAGGAAATCACGGCGATGACCAGCAAGATGATTGTAAAAGGATTGATAATCGATTCGTAAATCTTTTTCAAAATCGAATCTTCTTGGCCTTTGGTAATCACATTTTCGCCATAGAGGCCACGATTTTTTTCGACCTGTTCCTCTGTCAAGCCGTTTAAACTGGTATGATAAAAAGTTAGACTCTCGTCTAAAGGGACTTGAATAGCTGTTGCTAATCTTTCTTTTGTTATTTTCATTGGTTTCTCCTATCTGTATGAATGATGTGTTTCATACACAGAGACCAATCACTTTATAAGGGCAGAACGACACAAATCAGCGATTGGCTGTGTATGTGCGGTTCCGGATGGTCGTCAATTTGCATCGTCTGTCTCCTTTCTTTGTTTTAAAACAGTAGAAAATCCTACCATCAAAAAATGGCAGGATTAAAAAACTAAATATCTGTTTTTTCGTTCAAGCTTTAACTCCATAGGGCAATGAAATGAGCTTAGTCTTGGCCTTCGCGACCAGGACTGTTGACCAACGAGTAGTGTCTCCACTGCTTTGCGGTAGTCATCCGTATCCCTATGGTAGCCTCACCTACCGTTTTCGTCTTTCAGTATAAACCTTTAAAATTTAAAAGTCAATCATTTGAGTTGTTTGACTCTTAAATAACTATCAACTCTTTTGGAGCTAGGGTCAACAATTCACAACCTGTTTCTGTAATCAGAATATCATCCTCGATACGAACACCATATTTACCTTCAATATAAATACCCGGCTCGTCTGTCAAGGCCATACCTGCCTTAATAGTTTCTGTAGAAGTCTGGCTAAAGTATGGTTCCTCATGGATATCCAGTCCAATACCGTGTCCGATACCGTGGGTAAAGTAGTCTCCATAACCTGCCTCGATGATAATATCACGAGGAATTTTGTCAAAGTCACGGAAACCTAAGCCAGCCTTAGCTTGGTCAATCAGAGCTTGGTTGGCTTTCAAAACCGTATTGTAAATCTCTGCCTGCTCGTCGCTAACATGTCCCAGATAGATAGTCCGGGTCATATCGCTGACATAGTGATCATAAAGGCAACCGAAGTCCATGGTAATGGCTTCTCCTAGCTCCACTGGTTTGTGCATAGGATGGGCATGGGGTTTGGAAGAGTTGATCCCACTAGCTAGAATAGTGTCAAAAGACAAGCCAGATGCTCCCAACTCACGCATGCGGAAGTCAAGGAAGTTGGCAATCTCAATCTCAGTTTTTCCTGGTTTGATGAAGTCAAGCGCATCGCGGAAAGCTTGGTCTGAAATAGAACAAGCCTTGCGAATAGCTGCAATCTCCGCCTCATCCTTAATCATACGAAGGCCTTCAACAAATTGAGTTTGTGGAAGCAAGTCCAAACCTTCAAAAGCTGCCTGCATACGGTGATAATAAGAGACCGAAATCTCGTCCTCAAAACCGATTCGAGACAAGCCCATGTCCTTAACAATCCCTGCAATGACAGCCAATTCATCGCGATCTGCCACGATCTCAAAACCACTGGTTTCTTGCTTGGCTGCAATGATATAGCGAGAGTCTGTCACCAAGACCTGACGGTCACGGCTGAGAAAAACTGTTCCGTTCGAACCCCAAAAACCAGTCAAGTAGTAGACGTTTTTAAGGTTGTTGATAATGATGCCATCTAGTTCTTTTTCTTGCATTTTAGCTAGAAATGCTTGTACGCGTTTATTCATGATGTAATTTTCCTTTCAAATAATGTCCTGTGTAGCTGGCTTCATTGGCCGCTACTTCTTCTGGAGTTCCTGTTGCGATGATGGTTCCACCACCGACACCGCCCTCAGGTCCCAAGTCAATAATATGGTCTGCCGTCTTGATAACATCCAGATTGTGCTCAATGACAAGAACTGTATTGCCATCGTCGACAAAGCGAGCCAAGACTTTAAGCAAGCGAGCGATATCCTCTGTATGAAGCCCTGTCGTCGGCTCATCCAGAATGTAGAAAGATTTTCCTGTCGAGCGTTTGTGGAGTTCGCTAGCCAACTTCATACGCTGGGCTTCTCCCCCAGAAAGGGTGGTAGCTGGCTGCCCTAGCGTCACATATCCTAGCCCTACATCCTTGATAGTCTGGAGTTTGCGTTGAATCTTAGGAATGTGTTGGAAGAACTCTACCGCATCGTTGACTGTCATGTCCAAGACTTGCGAGATATTCTTTTCCTTGTAGTGAACTTCTAGGGTCTCACTGTTGTAACGAGTCCCGTGGCAAACTTCACAAGCCACATAAACATCTGGCAAGAAGTGCATCTCAATCTTGATAATCCCGTCACCTGAGCAGGCTTCGCAACGACCACCCTTGACGTTGAAACTGAAACGACCCTTCTTGTAGCCTCGTATCTTGGCTTCATTTGTCTGGGCAAAGAGGTCACGTATATCGTCAAAAACTCCCGTATAGGTAGCAGGGTTAGACCTTGGTGTTCGTCCGATTGGACTCTGGTCAATGTCAATCAAGCGGTCTACATGCTCAATCCCTGTGATGGTTTTGAATTTACCAGGTTTGTCTGAATTGCGGTTGAGTTTTTGAGCAATGGCTTTTTTGAGGATACTGTTGATTAAGGTCGATTTCCCTGAACCTGACACACCTGTCACCGCGATGAATTTCCCTAGTGGGAAGCGAGCAGTGATATTTTGCAAGTTATTCTCACGCGCTCCCGTCACCTCGATAAAACGACCATTTCCGGTACGGCGCTCTTCTGGCACTGGAATGGCACGTTTGCCTGACAAGTACTGGCCTGTGATAGACTTGCTGTTGCGAGCAACCTGTTTGGGCGTACCTGCAGAAACAATTTCCCCACCAAAAACACCGGCACCGGGACCAACGTCAATCAGATAATCCGCCTCACGCATGGTATCTTCATCGTGTTCCACTACGATGAGAGTATTACCCAAATCACGCATCTTTTTCAGACTGGCAATCAGACGGTCATTGTCCCTCTGGTGAAGACCAATCGACGGCTCATCCAAGATATAGAGGACACCTGATAGGTTGGAACCAATCTGGGTCGCCAAGCGAATACGCTGACTCTCTCCACCTGAAAGGGTTCCTGCCGAACGTGACAGGGTCAGATAGTTAAGACCCACATTATTAAGGAAGGTCAAACGGTCTTTGATTTCCTTGAGAATGGGACGGGCAATGATAGCTTCATTTTCAGACAGGGTCAGCTTGCTCACCAATTCCAAGTGGTCTGCGATAGACAGGTCTGAAATTTCTCCGATATGTGGTCCTTGCTCGCCACCCACACGGACAGACAAGGCCTGGTCATTGAGACGATAGCCGTGACAGGTTCCGCAGGTCAGCTCATTCATGTAGAGACGCATCTGGGTGCGCGTGTAATCACTGTTGGTCTCGTGATAGCGACGCTTGATATTATTGACAACTCCCTCAAAAGGAATATCAATATCGCGCACGCCACCAAATTCATTCTCATAGTGGAAATGGAATTCCTTACCATCTGATCCATAGAGAATCAAGTTCTTATCTTCTTCTGACAAGTCCTCAAAAGGCTTATCCATATCCACTCCAAAGGCTGTCATGGCTTGTTCCAGCATGTTTGGATAGTAGTTGGATGAGATAGGATTCCAAGGGGCCAAAGCTCCCTCGCGTAGCGTTTTGCTGGCATCTGGCACCACCAAATCAGTATCCACCTCTAGCTTGATGCCCAGCCCGTCACACTCACTACAAGAACCAAAAGGAGCATTGAAGGAGAAGAGACGTGGCTCTAACTCTGGAACAGTAAATCCACAAACTGGGCAGGCATAATGCTCAGAGAAGAGCAACTCAGAGTCGTCCATCGTGTCGATAATGACATAACCTTCTGCAATACGAAGGGCAGCCTCAATGGAATCAAAGAGACGGCTACGGATGCCCTCCTTGATAACAATACGGTCAACCACGACATCAATATTGTGTTGCTTGCTCTTGGACAACTCTGGCACTTCGGTCACATCATAGACTTCCCCATCCACACGGACACGAACATAGCCGTCTTTCTGAACCTTTTCAATGACGCTCTTGTGTTGGCCTTTTTTCTTACGGATAACTGGTGCTAAGATTTGCAGGCGCTGGCGTTCTGGTAACTCCAAAACCTTGTCCACGATTTGCTCCACAGAAGAGGCCTTGATAGCTCCATGTCCGTTGATACAGTAAGGCGTCCCCACACGCGCGTAGAGGAGACGCAGATAGTCATTGATTTCAGTCGTTGTTCCCACCGTCGAACGAGGGTTTTTGCTGGTCGTTTTCTGGTCGATGGAAATAGCAGGGCTGAGACCATCAATAGCATCTACATCTGGTTTCTCCATATTTCCCAAAAACTGGCGAGCGTAGGCTGACAAACTCTCCACATAGCGACGTTGCCCCTCCGCATAGAGGGTGTCAAAGGCCAGACTGGATTTCCCAGAACCTGACAAACCGGTCACGACAACCAACTTGTCTCGCGGAATCTCCACATCAATATTTTTTAAATTATGGGCACGCGCCCCATGAATGACAATTTTATCTTGCATCTTTGTTCTTTCTAGTCCATTATTGCTTACCATTATACCAAAAAAAGTGAGATTCTATTACCCAAAAGGCCGATTTTGTAGTATAATAGTACGGTGTGAAAAAATCTGAAAAATGAGAAAGGATAAGGGATATGAAACAAGTTTTTCTCTCTACAACAACTGAATTTAAAGAGATCGATACGCTTGAACCGGGTACTTGGATCAATCTCGTTAATCCAACTCAAAATGAATCACTCGAAATCGCTAACGCCTTCGATATTGATATTGCCGACCTTCGAGCACCGCTCGATGCGGAAGAAATGTCTCGTATTACCATTGAAGACGAGTATACCCTGATTATCGTAGACGTTCCGGTCACAGAGGAAAGAAATAACCGCACCTACTACGTAACCATCCCGCTTGGTATTATCATCACCGAGGAAACCATTATCACTACGTGTTTGGAACCACTACCAGTCCTCGATGTCTTTATCAACCGTCGTTTGCGTAATTTCTATACTTTCATGCGTTCGCGTTTCATCTTCCAGATTCTCTATCGAAATGCTGAGCTTTACCTAACAGCCCTTCGTTCGATTGACCGTAAGAGTGAACAAATCGAAAGTCAACTGCATCAATCAACTCGTAATGAAGAATTGATTGAGCTCATGGAATTAGAAAAAACCATCGTCTATTTCAAAGCCTCACTTAAAACAAATGAGCGCGTGATTAAGAAATTGACCAGCTCAACCAGTAATATCAAGAAATACCTTGAGGACGAGGACCTGCTTGAAGATACCCTGATTGAAACCCAACAGGCCATCGAGATGGCAGACATTTATGGAAACGTCTTGCATTCTATGACAGAAACCTTCGCCTCTATCATTTCCAATAACCAGAACAACATTATGAAGACCTTGGCCCTTGTGACCATCGTCATGTCCATCCCAACCATGGTCTTTTCTGCCTACGGGATGAACTTTAAGGATAATGAAATCCCCCTAAACGGCGAGCCAAATGCCTTCTGGTTAATCGTCTTTATCGCCTTTGCTATGAGTGTCTCGCTCACTCTCTATCTCATCCATAAAAAATGGTTCTAAGAGGAGTTCCTATGTCTCAGATTGATCTACAAAAATTAACCAAGAAAAACCAAGAGTTTATCCATATCGCTACCCAACAATTCATCAAAGATGGGAAAACAGATGCTGAAATTAAAGCTATTTTTAAGGAAATTATTCCCAAAATCCTTGAAGAGCAAGCCAAGGGTACGACTGCTCGTTCCCTCTATGGCGCACCAACTCACTGGGCTCATAGCTTTACTGTCAAAGAGCAGTACGAAAAAGAGCATCCAAAAGAAAATGATGATCCAAAACTCATGATTATGGACTCAGCCCTTTTCATCACTAGTCTCTTTGCCCTCGTCAGCGCCCTTACAACCTTCTTTGCAGCAGATCAAGCTATCGGTTACGGTTTGATTACCCTCCTATTAGTTGGGCTGGTTGGTGGATTTGCTTTCTACTTGATGTACTACTTCGTTTACCAATACTATGGACCAGACATGGATCGCAGTCAACGCCCACCTTTCTGGAAATCTGTACTGGTTATCCTAGCCTCTATGTTCCTTTGGTTGCTTGTCTTCTTTGCAACAAGCTTCCTACCAGCTAGCCTTAACCCCGTACTGGCTCCATTGCCACTAGCTATTATCGGAGCAGCCCTCCTAGCCCTTCGCTTTTATCTCAAGAAACGCTTGAACATCCGCAGCGCAAGTGCAGGACCAACACGCTATTAAGAGAATGATAAAAGCAACTGCAGGTGCGGTTGCTTTTTCACTTACTTTTTTGATTTTAAAGTATTCTTCTGACATCCCACATAGCTTCCTCTTATCTTTTGTGATAAAATAGGCTCAATCTATTTCTAGGAGGATAAAATATGATTTCTACTATTGGTATTGTTAGTTTATCTAGTGGCATTATCGGAGAGGACTTTGTCAAACACGAAGTTGACTTGGGCGTCCAACGTCTCAAGGACCTGGGACTCAATCCTATCTTTTTGCCCCATTCGCTAAATGGATTAGACTTTATCAAGGACCATCCTGAAGCGCGTGCAGAGGATTTGATTCAGGCCTTTTCTGATGATAGCATCGATATGATCCTATGCGCCATCGGTGGAGACGATACCTATCGCTTACTACCTTATCTTTTTGAAAATGACCAACTACAAAAGGTTATCAAACAAAAAATTTTTCTTGGCTTCTCGGATACAACCATGAACCATCTCATGTTGCATAAACTAGGAATCAAGACTTTTTATGGTCAATCCTTCTTAGCAGACATTTGTGAATTGGACAAAGAAATGCTAGCCTATAGCCTTCACTACTTTAAAAAATTGATTGAGACGGGAAGAATCTCAGAAATCCGCCCTAGTGACGTTTGGTATGAGGAACGAACTGATTTTAGTCCCAAGGCTTTGGGAACACCTCGTGTCAGTCATGCAAATACCGGTTTTGAGTTGTTGCAAGGAAATGCCCAGTTCGAGGGAAAAATCCTCGGTGGTTGCCTCGAATCCCTCTACGATATCTTTGACAACTCTCGATACGCAGATAGCACGGAGCTCTGCCAAAAATACAAACTTTTCCCTGACTTGTCAGACTGGGAAGGAAAGATCCTCTTGCTAGAAACAAGCGAAGAAAAGCCTGAGCCAGAAGACTTCAAAAAGATGTTGCAGACTTTAAAGAACACTGGTATATTCGAGGTCATCAGTGGACTCTTGGTCGGAAAACCTATGGATGAAACTTTCTATGACGACTATAAAGAGGCACTATTGGATATTATTGACAGTAATATCCCGATTCTCTATAATCTGAATGTTGGCCACGCAACTCCAAGAGCAATTGTTCCCTTCGGAGTCCATGCTCATGTAGATACACAGGAACAAGTCATTCGCTTTGACTATAACAAAAAATAAATAGTTTCTCTATTTTTGTGCTTTTGTATTCGTTTTCGTTACAATTTGTATCTGAATTTATTGCATTTCGCTAATTTCTATGATATCCTTTTGAAGGAGGTGTATATGACAAAACAAAAAATTAATCGAATCGTAGGTTCTATTGGTGCCTTTATTGGAATCATAGTATTTATTGCCTACATACCTCAAATTATCGCTAATTTACAGGGAAATAAAGCTCAACCATTTCAACCTTTATCAGCTGCTATATCTTGCTTAATCTGGGTTATTTATGGATGGACAAAGGAACCTAAGAAGGATTGGATACTAATCATTCCAAATTCAGCTGGTGTTATTTTAGGTGGAATCACTTTTTTGACTTCACTCTAACAAATCTAATAGTATATATAAAAAGCTGGGAAGAATTTCTCAGCTTTTTTCTATATTCTCAGATATACTAGTTACCTGTACACACTAACTTCCGCTTTTCCACTCACAATCATTCTCGTGGTCATCAACTAGGCCTGCTGCCTGTAGAAAAGACAAGATGGCGACTGGGCCTGTGAACTTGAAACCTCGTTTTTTGAGATCTTTGGCCAATCTTTCAGACAAGGGTGTTTTAGCTGGGGCTTGGCGGTAATCGGGAACATCGTTAACGATGGTTTTTCCCTCAACAAAAGACCAAAGATAGGCATCAAAAGAGCCGTACTCTGCCTGTAGTCGTAGAAAGGCTTGGGCGTTAGCGCGTGTAGCAAAAATCTTGGCTCTATTTCGAATGATGGCTGGATTCTCCAGCAAGTCTTCCAGTTCGGTGTCGGTCATCTCTGCGACTGCGTGAATTTGATAGCCATAAAATGCTTCTCGGAAAGCTTGGCGTTTGTTGAGCACCGTTTCCCAAGACAGGCCGGCCTGATAGGTTTCCATACACAACAACTCAAACAATGCTTGGTCATCATGGAGGGGCTGGCCCCACTCCTCATCATGATAGGCGATGTAGAGCGGATTGGTCATCTTGACCCACGAACAACGTTTTGTCATGTTCTGCTCCTATTTGACCAACATTTTAAGGGCCGACTTGATATAGTTCTCAGCTGTATCTGTCGTTCCTTCAAAGAATTTCTTGATTTTCTTGAGCTCGGTTGCCTTGTAGCCCAGAGCCAACATAGCTTCCATAGCTTCTTCCAATTCTTGGTTTTCAGCGCTAGCTTGCACTGCGACTTTAGCAGGAAGGTCATCTCCAGCAACTACTACCTTACCTTCCAAGTCCAGCACCATCTGCTGGGCTGTTTTCTTACCAATTTTAGGGAACTTAGTCAAGTAAGTGATGTTCTTGGTTTCAATGGCTTGAACCAAGCCAGCATTGTCATCAGCAGCGATAATAGCAAGAGCTGATACAGGACCAATCCCAGATACCGAAATCAGACTGAGAAAGAGCTTTTTCTCATCTTCTGAGCGAAATCCATAAAGCAGATGTGCATCCTCACGCACGACCTGATGCACATAAATTTGAGCTTCTTGATTGACTTGTCCTGAGTAGGCATAGGGATTGGCCACATGCAGGATATAACCAATACCGTTGACTTCAAGAACAATGTATTTGGCAGTGATTTTGGTAATGATTCCTTTTAAATATTCGTACATAGTTTTCCTTTTAGTTTAATATTTCCCCAACTCACGGAGACTGGTGTGATTTTCCTGAATACGTCGGAACATCTTTTCCATATCCGACTTGGTAAAATGCACCAAAACAGGACGTCCGTGGGGGCAGTTATAGGGATTATCACATTGAGAAAGTTGATAAAGCAGCTGTCTAGCTGAGTGGTCATCGATACGATGGTTGGCCTTGATAGACCGCTTGCAGGACATCATGATAGCCAGCTCTGCCCGGTATTTCTTGATAGAAACCTCCTTGGTTAAGAGCAGCATGTCGCACATTTCATAGATGCCTGATTCAATCTCTTCTTCTGCCATCCAAATAGGATGTTCACGCAGGATAAATTGATTTTCCCCGTACTCTGCTAGAAAGACACCCACTTCCTCCAAAAGCGACATTCTTTCCTTGAGACGAAGGGCATCATCCGCTGGGAATTCAAAGATATAGGGCACTAGGAGTTGCTGCTGGCTCTGGTCAACATCGCCAATGCTCTCACGGTATTCCTCATACTTAACTCGTTCCTGAGCCGCATGCTGATCTATGATGTAGAGCCCATCTCGTCCCTGGGCAAAGAGATAAGTCCCGTGCATTTGCCCGAAAAATTCCAACTCTGGGAAGCTTGAAGATTCTTCTCGCTCCAGCTTGTCATAAGCCTTATCGAGACTGGCAAGGTCCAACTCAGGATGATCTAGTTGGTCATAGTTAGCAGGTTTTCTCTCTGCAAAATGCAGTTTTGCTGGCTTGGTCAGCTGGTCCAAGGTTTCCTTGGCAAACAAGGTCAAGTCTTGCCCTTCCTCAGTTAATTCTACCTGATAATCAGCCACCTCAGCTTGACTAGGTCTTGTCGGCTCAGTTTTCTCATAGTAGAGAGTATTTTCTTTGAGAGGGAGAATGGTCTGCTCCACCTTCTCACGATTGCGCACGGTCGATTTGGCAAGATTTTCCAAGGCATCTGGTATCAAGGTTTGTTCCTTGAGGCTATTTGCAATAGCTTCTGAAACCAGGGTCATCAGTTCTTTTTCCTTGGAAATCCGCACCTCTTGCTTGGTTGGATGCACATTGACATCCGCTAGATAAGGATCGATATGGATGTGAATGACAGCCAGTGGAAAACGCCCCACCATGAGCTTACTGCCATAACCGTCAAGAATAGCACGATTGAGTAAAAAGTTCTTGATATAACGGCCATTGATGAAGAGACTGATATAGTTGCGGTTGGCTCTAGTTAACTCAGGCAAGGACACAAAGCCAGAAATTTCGAAATCAAGGTCAGAATTCTCAATTTCAATCATCTTCTTTGCACTGACCAAACCGTAAATCCCTGCGATTGCTTGTCGCAGTTGACCAGTCCCTGCTGTCCGCGTCATTTCCTTGCCATCACTAATCAAGCTGAAAGAAATCTCAGGATGGGCCAAGCCCAGACGGTTGACAATATCAATGATATGAGACAACTCCGCTTGCTGGCTCTTCATATACTTGAGACGGGCAGGCGTGTTGAAGAAGAGGTCCTCCACACAAACCTTGGTTCCCACAGGACTAGTCGCTGGGACGACTTCTTCAACTTCTCCCCCACGCGCGACGAGCTTGGTTCCATGACTTGCACCATCCATCGCCGTCAACAGAGTCAAGACACTAACAGAAGCAATAGAAGGCAGGGCTTCACCACGAAAACCAAGCGTCCGAATCCGAAAAAGATCTGCTTGATTTTTTATCTTACTGGTTGCATGGCGACGCAGGGCCAACTCCACCTCATCGTGGGCAATTCCATGACCATTATCTGTGATTTGAATCTTCTTGAGACCAGCTTCCTCAATCTCAATGATAATCTGGTTAGAGCCAGCGTCAATGGCATTTTCTACCAGCTCCTTAACAACGCTAGCTGGACGCTCGATAACCTCTCCAGCTGCAATCTGGTTTGCCAGCACCTCTGGCAATTCAATAATATGAGACATCTTTCAGCCCCTTTCTGTATCTATTTTCCTAGCAATTGATTAGTGCTATTATACCATATTTCAGATAGGACAGAAAAGCTGCACCACATAGAAGCCAAATTCCCCCACATAGACAAAGTCCCTTGTAAGGAGGCGTAAAATAGTGGTATACTCAATAAAAATCAAAGAGCAAACTAGAAAGCTAGGGGAGGGGAAAAAGTCTATGAAAAGATTAGCGGACGGCGTTTTGAGCGGACTTCAATTGTTGCAGGACAAGTAGACGGAGAGTTTATAGATCCCATGATTTACAAGAAAAGTATGACGAGCGACTTCTTTGTGGAGTGGTTCAAAACGCAACTCCTGCCTGCTTTGAAGACACCTCATATTATTGTCATGGACAATGCTAGTTTTCATCCCAAGAACATTTTGGATGAACTTTGCATTCAAGATAAACACTTTTTCTCACCTCTACAACCTTATTCACCAGATTTGAATCCTATTGAGCAAGCTTGGGCTATCTTGAAAAAGAAAGTGACGGATCTATTAAGGGAAGTCCCAACTATTTTTGAATGTTTAGAGCGCTTTTTTAAAACTAACTAGCTATAAAAGAAACAATTATATGTTTGGGATAGACAAAAACCGAGATTGGCTCAGTTTTCATAGTGTTAACATGATTTTGTTAAGAATATCCACTTTATTAGAATAATCATTAATAAGAGCCAGTATGACCCCTAAGCAATTTTCAATGATATTCGGTGATTGATTTAGATTACCAAGTAAATTTTTACTATTTTGTAATTCTTCACAAAGCTTCTCTCTTACAAAAATTCTATTTTTTCCGGTGTAATTAAATGCACACATCATAATGCTCATTCCAGCATAACCATGGCAAAGATATGAATCATCATATTCCCAACTTCCACTACTATCAAATATCTCTAATAATTCATTGTACAAGTAGCTACTTATCTCTTGTTCAACTGGTAGTGAATATAGTAATAAAAGTATAGAAAGTCTACTGTTACACCATCCCATTTTTTTACCAAAAATTTCCTCAAATTTTTCTTTGTCTATAACTAGCTTCAAGTAACAATCCATCATTTTATTATATATTTCCTTTATTTCTTCAGATTCTTCTTTTTCCAAATAACTACGAAATATTTTCAAAAACGATACTATTCCATGTATAAGCGAAATATCAAAACTTTCTATATTTATTTCTTTTTTTATAACCCCTAATAATTTATTTAAACTTTCTTCTAAAATGTACGATTCCTTATGATTTATTGGTGTTTTTCTCTGTAAATAATAATATACAATTCCTAACAAGCCTCCAAAAAATTCATACTCTTTCTTTGAGTCCTTAAAAAAAGGAAGTAATACCAACATAGTATCACTTATAGTTTTATTGAAATATTGACTCAATAAATCAGAATACTCGCTATTCAACTTACTATGTTCTAACAAGAAAACAATACCGGTCATACCATTATAAAATGACAACTTAAATCTTGATTTATTAAGATATATTTCTTTTAAAATAAATTCATAGAACTGCTCATCAATGTAATCTATATATTCTGCATCTGATAAACAAGACAAAAAAAGTAATATATTATACAATATTTCTGGATAATTTTCATTATTCGATAGTTCTTTAAAATCTAGTTGCAGAAAATCCTGCTCAATTTTGTTCAGTATTCTTTCAATCATATTTGGTATAATTATCTGTATTAATTTCCGTTAGTATACGCTGTAAGGTGATGTTAGAAATTGTAGACTCTACAAGAGGATTATATTCAACCAAGTCCCAAATTATATTTTTTCCATATATTTTTTTGATTTCTTTTATTTGTCTAATAAAGTATACAAGATTTACTAAACTTAACCCCCCAGGCATTGGAAAGCTAACACCTGGAAAGTCCGATACATTTAGAACATCGACATCAAGACTAATGTAAATAGTATCAAATTTTTCAAAGTATTCTTTTATATTTTCTAAAATAATTTCTTTATTTTCATATACTGCGATATCATCATAAACTTTATATTTTCTAGGGGTAAGAACCTTATAATAATCGTGTCTAGTTCCTATTATCATACCGCTCTCAATACTATCCTCTATCCAACTAAGAACATTCCAATTATAATATCCATCCGATATATCTCCTTTATCTAAATGAGCATCAAATATTATAATTCCGATACTTTTCTCAGTATCAATAATATGATCAAAAACAAAACTGGTAGTACAATGATCGCCGCCAAAAATAAATATGTCCTCTTCACTATGCCGAGAAGATATTTTTGATTTCAATTCTGATATTAAGTCACTATTTTCATAATCAGAGGCATTTATAAAGTTATTTTGTAAATAATACTTTCTCTCTAAATAGTTATTTCTAATAAAATTATTAAATCCACATTCGGATCCTGGTACTTTCGTTCGTCCTTTATAAGGTAAATTTATAAACATTTACTCCTCCTTAATCATTTATAATCAAACTTACATTTTAGATTTCTGGATAAATTTTTTATCCATTAAATATAGATAGAACAGTTGATAAATTTTCTCCTCATAAAATTTATTGAAAAAAATTTTATTTAAAAATAGATGTATATATCTCTTAGCAATTTCTATTTTTTCAGATGTATTAACTTTTCGTTTACTCTCAATTTCATTTGATAGTCCGACTAGATATTTACATTTTTTGAAAAGTTCCTCACTAAATGGAAAAACATCTAAATCTATATTTTTAATTTCTTTTTTTACATTTCTATATAACGAGTAATTTTTTGATACTTCAATGTCCTTAAAATGTTTAATTAATTCCGCAGTGTCTATTCCAAATGATTCAAAAATGCTTTGTAGTATAAGTACATAATATTGTATCGGAAGTGTTCTCAAAATGGAATAATTAGAAATAACATAAAGAGAATCTAGTGTTAATATCTTCTCGATATTACAAGCACTATCTGAACCACCAAGTAGTGAAAAATCTATTCGATACGGTAGCATTTCATACCGTGTTAGAAGTCCGTCGTCTATACTAGATGAAAAAAGTTTTATCATTAACATTAAGACTTTAATTTTATCCGTATCATTTGTTCCCAAAATTTTAATTCTAAATCGAATATGATATTCATCGTAGTAATATTGAACAAAATTTATACTATATTGAATATCGTCATCAATCAAATTTAAGAACCTCTTTAAAATATCTTCTACACAAATCGATGTTAATTCCTCTTTACAATACAAATTAAAACTAAACCAGTCTTTAGATACCAGATGTACTTCCTCCAAGCTACAGTTTTTTTCTAAACACTGTGTACTATTATCTATATTTTTTGAAAATGCTATTATTTCATTAGAGCTTTTTAACTCCCCTAAGTACTCTGTTAAAACTACTTTATCTGTCTTTAATTTTTGTTTTACCTTCTCTATATCTCCTTTTTTATCTAAATTTATCAGTAACTCCATGTCTCCTTCTACTAAATTTACAAATTTCGGAACATTATAGTTTTTTATAAACTTATCAAAATTAGAATTTTTAGATAACCTCCATGTTTCAGGATATACAATTATGTCTTTATAGACTATCCTATTTTGATAATGTAAATACTCAATTGAAAAAATCTTATAGAAATCATAATACGATAATTGATTGCAAAAAATACTATATAAAAATCGGGTTTGATTATTTAATAGATCTGGAGAAATTCTATTTCTTTTTACAACACGCATATTAGTATCTATTTTCTTAGAAAAAACTTGAAAATTATTCTTATTATCTAAATATACATATATATCTGAAATATCAATATTTTTAAAAAATGGAAAATCTAATATCAAGTTATCTAAGGCATTCTCTCTTTTGATGTCATTTAATACTAAATTATTATAAAATTCATCAACTCCAATTAGAAGTTCGTTATAAAATTTTCTCTCTATCTCTAACATCTTGTGTATATTGAGATTTTCCTTAAAGTAAGACACATATTTCCCAGAAATCGAAAAAAAATTATCTGAGTATTGATTCCCATGCCATCTTAATTTAATCCTATTATCAACTTCATAGATTGAAAAAACTACTTCAGCAGTAGGAAAACTATCCTTGACTACCTGTCCTTGTTCAATTAAATTCTCTAATTTTATCTCTTCACCACTTGTAGTGTTCAAAATATGATTCACTAAATCATGTTGGAATTTATCTGTTCCATCATTAATATTTAAAGTTTCTCCCAAATAAGTACTCAAAATTGGGTTTGAATAGTTTGAGGGAGAACCTAGCCCTTTAACTGAAAGCAATTCCGTTAAAGGCACTAAATTGTTACTACCATACAAATTATAAAATTTTCTTGTATATTCTTTCAGACTGCGCTCTTGCTTATATTTTAAATTAATAGTTAATAGTATGTTAAGAAACTCTTCTATTTCATTCTTTATCTGATAATCTATTTGAAATTTCTGATGACTAATACATAAAATATTAAGCGGAGTATTTACCTTACATATATCGTCCATAATTCTATATAAATCTATCAGAACTCGACTCCCCTCTCCTAGAGGAATACTATTATATAATTCTATTTTTGATTTTATACAAGATATTTGCCTTTTGAATTTTGCAGGTATTAATTCTATTCTATTAATAAAATCATCTATCAAATTTATTTTATTGTCCCTGGTTAATATCTCAAAACATTCAAAAAATAATATCTCACTATCTATCAATTGCTGTATATAATCATAGATAGTATTTAATTCAAATCCCTTCTCTAATAACAAATTAACTAGGGAACTTATTTTTAAAGGTGTTTTACAAGTCTCGATAATGTCTGAAAGAACATTGTTTAAATCCGTCAAGACAATTTTTTGTATATCTGATTGGCAAAAATACAGTTTCTGATTTAACAGCTTTGTTCCGACTCCTATTAAATTGGGATTTAAAAATACGAATAGTTCTTTTAATACATCCCGTTCTCTCAAAATCAATTTTAAAAAATCAAAAGCCCACTCTGTAGAAATATCTGTTATCTTTTCTACACTATTTGATTCACATTTCAGATTTTCTTCTATCGCACCATGAGAAAATTCTCCTACTCCTACATATCCAAACGTGAAGAATGTTGAGGGACGTGTACAAAATCTAATAAAATAATTTTCTAAAGTTCGTAATAATCTTCTCTTATTTTTCTCTGGTTTTTTATAAAAATTTGATAGCTCCATAAAAAGAGTGCGATTACAAAGTAAAATTGCTTCTTGAAGTAAAACGTTTTTCCAAAGGTACTCATAGCAACTGTCTATGTTATCAAATTTTAACGAGTAATACTCCTTTAAAGCCCAATTATTACCTGTTTTTTGTCTATAAATGTATTGAGGTAGTATTTCTTTTTTCATAAATTTTTCCTAGCAATTTAGTGTGATTATGATATCTTACCATTAAGTAAGCATTCCTTCTTCAAGAGTTATCACTTCATCAAACATTGAGATAAAAGTATCTGATGGCTCGTGAGCAATACAAATAATCATTTTTTCCTGCAATGAGTCCACTAATTTTTCAATACGCAATCTATTTTCTTTATCCAGAGACGATGTAACCTCATCCAAAAGTAAAATTTCCTTATTCGCAAGCAGAGATCTAGCAAAATCTAGTCTCCTCTCTTGTCCTCCAGATAACTTATTTTTGATGGGATCCTCTAAATTAATATTTTCTAAGCTTACCTTTTGTAACACTTGATGAATTAGACTTTTATCATAGTCTTTATACATTGTCAAATTATCAATAGCTGGTTTATCAAAAATAAATGTTTTCTGCTCCACGTAAGCAACTGATGAGTAATCTAACTTAATGCTAGTTAAATCCTGTCCATTAACTAAAATATTACCATTAGTATTAAAACCATCTGGTATCAAACCTATTAATGCATTCAAAAGTGTACTTTTCCCACTACCACTTTTTCCAACAATAAGATACTTTTTACCCACCTTAAATGTTAAATTTATATTTTGTAATATATTTTGTTTCTCACCTAATATTCCGAAATCAACAAGTTCAATTGTATTAATTTTTACATTTTCTGTCTTGGTGGAATCCTCTGGTACTTGATGTATAGTTCCAACTAGGTCGTTAACCAATTTTTTTGAAGACAATATATCAGTATAGCTATGCTTCATGTTAGTAATTGGGTATGTAATATACATCACTAATTGACGAAGTCCGATAAATTCTCCTAGAGAAAGTCTTCCCTTGAGTACAAAAAATCCTCCTACTACCCAAGCTCCCTGATTTACAAGCATTGTTATTGCATAAGATATTGCCTCTATTGAATTTGCCTTTTTGTAATAAGCTACATTAGCTTGTCCTAACTGCTTACTTTTTGAATTCACTATATCAATGAAAGAGTGCACTGCATTAAATAGTTTGACTGTCTTTAAACCAGAGTAAAAATCTGATACCACATTAAAATAATTTTCTTTTGATTTTACACTTACATCTCTTGCATTTTGTAAAGAATTTTGAGTTAACAAAGGATAAAAAAGAGGAAGTAAACTCAAAACGACCATTATGATAGTATATGACGGTTGTATAAACAAAGATATGACTGAGGCAAAAATAAAAACTAAAATATCATTAGTTATACTAATAATTTGCTCTAAATATTGTTTTTCTAAGACTTCTAATTCATTAGTATAGGTTGAAATGTGCATTTCAGGATTATTACGATAAACATCAATCAATGGTTTTCTTCCGTTACTATCAGTCAAATCACTTCGTATATCATGTAAAATTTTTTGAATTAATTTCTGATTTGAAACCTCAACACAGTACTCCATTGCAGAATCAAAAACTATGTAGACTAGCAACAACACTACATATAAGATGAATGTTTTTGAATTAACATTTGAAATAGAATCAATAATGCCTTCTAGCACAAAAGCCAAGCTCAGTACAGAAATTGCTCCAATAATATTTACTATTAAGAATTGACCTACTAAAAAGGGATTTTGATAAAAATATTTTTTCATTCGAGATTCTTTTATAACTTCTTTAATTAACCTAATAAAAATCAGGAGCGATAATAATTATCACCCCTGACTCAACAAAATGCACTTTAACATGCACGCTGACTTGGCTGATTTCTTCCCATCAAGATAGCAGCTACATCAATGTCGTCAACATCAATAGAAATATCTTCTTGTTTTAAAGTAAGCTCTGTATTTTCCATAGCATGTTTATCCTTCCATAAATAGATTTAAGATTTTTATCCGGTGAGGAGAAATCTTATCAAACCTCATAATGTCGTTATAGATTAGTCTGAACAGTTAGAGAGCTTTTCCATTCGCAGGACCAGGATCAATCCCTCTAGCCATCTTATGAACTTGAGGTGTTCTCGCAATTCCTAACAGAATTAAGCCAATAACTAATACAGCAACTATTTTCTTAAACAAACTTCTCATATACCTCTCCTTTTTTTCTTGCATTTATTTTATCACTTCAAAATTAGCTCGTCAAGTGTTTTTATAATGTTTTTTTATTTTTTTTTGTTTGATACTTTTTTGTATCCGAACTAGGTTTGAAAAACGATGCTCACTTGAACACCGTATTCATTATTCTGTTATATCTGCAATGTAATGCTCAACTTTCAGAGTCATTGACATGTTCTCCTCAAGTTTGTATAGAAAATGTGCCGTCTCAAAATATTCTTTCACCGAACTTTTAGAAGAAAAATTTTCACTTACATTTCCCATCAATAAGTACAAATCAGCCAAAAGATAATTCGTTCTGTAAGCCTTACATTGTTTTATAGTAGCTGTAATTTTAGTAATAGCTTCTTCAATATTTTTCTGTAACCATAGATAACGACAAACGTTGTAGTTAAACTTAATAGATAGCTCTAACTCTTCGATTGTACTCAAATTGAGTTGATTTACTCGATACTCTAGTTTTTCACGAATTTTATTGAAACGACCTAAATCTCCAATATCATAGTAAAAATTGAATAGGGTGTTTGAAACTTGGAGATAGTTCAAATCAGATGCACTTAACTGTGATAATATCTCCTCTAATCGTACAATCGCATCTTCTTTCTGTCCGTAAAAATAAAAATCTATCAGAGATTTTATCCATTCCATGTAGATTTTATCTGCTAAAGATAAGCGGTGAGCTTTTACATTCTCCAATTCATATATATATTTCAAAGACTCATAATTGCGATTTGTAATAAATGCCTGTGCTAATTTCTTAAATTCTGATAACTCCTCAACTTTCTCTACAACCTGCTCATCAAAAAAATAATCCATACTGACTTTTAACTTCTTAGCAAGGGCATGCAGGAAATCTGCTCCGGGAGTAAACTCTCCGCTCTCTAATCGACTGATTTGCCCCTGTTTACAGATACCTTCAGCTAGTTCTCGCTGAGACATTTTTAATTCTTTTCGTCTATTTTTTAATCTTGTTGCTAATAGTGTGCCCACGTTTGCATCTTCCTCTTCTATTTGATTTCAGTTTTAATTGTAACATGATTAAATCTAAAATTCAAATCAATGATTCAAAAGATACAAATTGTAGATAAAATCTATTTTTGTAATTCATCATCAACTTATTTACTTTTCATTTCTTCATTCAAGCTCTTTATAAACTTATCCAGCGTCAACGCCACTTTTCATACCTATCACCTTCTAATTACAACTGTTCCCCTAGTTCTTTCAGCCCCTTTCTGTATCTTTTTTCCTAGCAATTGATTAGTGCTATTATACCATATTTCAGATAGGACAGAAATGCAAGCGCCATATAGACATCAAATAAGTCCACATAAGCAGAGACTCTTGTCAGGTCTCCTAAAATAGTGTTTAATAAAGGTGTACAAGAAGTGATCACAATTTTGTATGAAAGACAAGGAGAGAAATTTATGAAAGTAGAACTACAAATTAGTGAAACTTACGAGGAGGAAAAATTGATTGTCCAAGCACCTCAAAAAACCGAGAAAGTCCAAAAAGTTATCGAATTTGCAGAAAATCTGGACCAAAGAGAAAAAATCAAAGGGAAAATCGATGATCAGGTCTATCTAGTTGAGATTGGCAAGATTCAGCGATTCTATATCGAGAATCGGAAGGTTCTGGCAGAAACGGCAGGTCAGACCTACACTATTGATTTGCGACTCTATCAGGTTCTTGAACTCTTACCAACCAATTTTATCCAAATTTCCCAATCAGAAATCATCAATATCAACTCCATCTCTCACCTCAAGCTCACGCCCAACGGTCTGGTAGAAATCTTTCTAAAAAATGAAAGCTTCACCTACTCTTCACGCCGTTACCTAAAAACCATCAAGGAGAAATTAGAACTATGAAAAAACAAATCTTTCACGACGCAGCTGCTGGTGTCCTCATCGGCCTCATCCTCTCTATCCTCTTTTCACTCATTTATGCACCAAGTACCTACGCACCCCTAAATCCCTACTCTCTCATCGGCCAAGCGATGATTCAACATCAGGTTCACGGTGCCCTGGTCTTGCTCTACTGCACACTTATCTGGGCAGCTATAGGTATTCTCTTCAACTTTGGCAACCGCTTATTCAGCCGTGACTGGAGCATGCTCCGTGCCACTCTGACTCATTTTTTCCTCATGCTGGCTGGCTTTGTTCCACTAGCAACTCTGGCTGGTTGGTTCCCCTTCCACTGGATCTTCTATCTCCAACTCATTATCGAGTTTGCGATTGTCTACCTCATCATTTGGGCTATTCTCTATAAAAGAGAAGCTAGAAAAGTAGACCACATCAATCAACTCTTGGAGCATAGAAAGTAAGAACCTCATAATAAGCAAAGCCGAGAAAGAAACTTCTCGGTTTTGCTTTATCCTGCTGCACCTTACTACCATAGCAGTTATTTTCAGGTCTTCTTTGTAAATTTTCTGTAATTTTCTATCTTTTTTCAAAATATTCTTGCATTTTCCCAAAGTTTTTTGTATAATATAGATTACATATCCAGATTATTCTGAAAATTCAAAAAGGAGTATCTATCATGTCACAAGCTATTTCGTTAAATCAATCAACCTGGGCAAGCAAGCTAAAAGCAATGGGACCTGGAATCCTAATGGCTTCTGCCGCTGTTGGAGGTTCTCACATTGTATCTTCCACTCAAGCTGGTGGTTCTTATGGGTGGTCGCTACTTCTCTTGGTCATCTTAGCCAATGTCTTTAAATATCCATTTTTCCGTTTTGGTGCTGAATACACAGCTGATACTGGAAAGACTTTGGTTGAAGGTTATGCCGAAAAAGGAAAACTCTATCTCTGGATTTTCTTTATCCTAAATGTCTTTTCGGCTATGGTCAACACAGCTGGTGTCGCCATTCTGTGCTCAGCTATCATCGCCAGCGCCTTTCCGATGATCGGTCTTAGCATCACTCAGTGGTCCCTCATTCTCGTTGCCATCATTTGGGCTATGTTACTCTTTGGAGGCTACAAACTCTTAGACGGCATGGCAAAATGGATCATGTCAGCTTTGACTATTGCAACTGTTCTTGCAGTTATCATAGCGGCGGTCAAGCATCCAGAATACAGTTCTGATTTTGTCGAGAAAACACCTTGGCAAATGGCAGCTCTACCCTTCATCGTTTCCCTCTTAGGATGGATGCCAGCTCCTATTGAAATTTCAGCTATCAATTCACTTTGGTCTGCTGAAAAGAAAAAGACCGTCAACTTTAACACAGAGGACGCTCTATTCGACTTTAACGTTGGTTATATTGGAACAGCTATCCTAGCTGTGTTCTTTGTAGCACTGGGAGCATTGATTCAATATCCTACAGGGCAAGCAGTTGAAGCTGCTTCAGCCAAATACATCTCTCAATTCGTGGGCATGTATGCCTCTGTTCTTGGCGAATGGTCCCGTTACTTGATTACCTTTATTGCCTTCCTGTGTATCTTTGGAACAGTTATCACTGTTATCGATGGTTACTCTCGTGTCAATCAGGAATCTCTCCGACTGCTAATCCGTCAAAAAGAAGACAATCGTAAATCTTTGAACATCTGGATGACCATCACTGCTATCATCGGTATCGTCATTATCAAGTTCTTCGCTGGTCAGGTTTCAACCATGCTCCGCTTTGCTATGATTGGTTCTTTCCTGACAACACCATTCTTCGCTCTTTTGAATTATGCCTTGGTAACGCGTGAAAACAAAAATCTTCCTTCTTGGCTCAAACACCTTGCCATTGCAGGATTGATTTTCCTCTTTGGCTTCGCCATCTTCTTTATCTATGCACTCGCAATCGGAAAAGCAGGATAACTAACAAGCTCTAGATGAAGATAAGGTTTCATTTCAAGAGAAAATTCAGCAAATATTTCTATGATAAAAAGCATAAGAACAAGGTTTTGAATACCTGAACTTATGCTTTTTTACGTTCTCAAAGACTGTTTATACTCAAAAAGCAGTTGAACAACTTCAACCACCTCTTATATTGAGTATTAATTCTCCCTTTCCAACTCATACAAATCTGCGATAATCGCTGCAACACGTTTGATATCTTCCAGCATGCCTCGCATTTCAAAGTCAGCCAATACAGGGAAACCAAAACGTTGACTGTATTGCTTGGCTGTCAGGCAGTATTGGTTATTAAAGTTACGATTTCCTGAACCAACTACGCCAAAACACTTACTAGCATTGTCACCATAGGCGATAAAATCCCCCACTGGTGTCGTCAAGATCTCGACATCTCCGTTATCAACGCCATTCCCACCTTCAAGGTAGGTCGGTAGAAAGGCGATGTAAGGGTGGTCCATTTCATAGAAATCGTGACCTTCCTTGACCAAATCCTTAATATGAATCTTTTGAACCTCAATTCCCTCGTACTGGGACAAGAGATAGTCTTTCAAGCGCGTCACAAAACTCTCAGTATTACCGCTCAAACTAATATAAACTAAAGAAATTGTCTTCATATTTTCCTCCATGATTTTATTTTTAATCGAAAAAGAACTACCAAGATTGTAACTTGATAGCTCTTTTTTGTCAATACTTAAGCAACTTCTTCTGTTTCCTCTTCTTCTGCCAAGGCTTTTTGTTGACGCCATATCTTGTAGAAGACAAGGGCTAGGAAGAGAACATTGATGACAATAGAGAGAATGCTAACGGCTTGTGAAATAACACTTATCCCTAAACGCATGGTCTCATCGTGAACTAACTGCACAGCGTCCTGTAAACTAACATAGCCATAAATCGAACCAATAATGGCTAGCAAAACATAGCCGACATAAGTATAGTTTGCATATTGCAAATTCTTACGAACAAGGAAGACAATCGCTACTACAACTAAAATAGCAGATAGCACAATCAAGGCCATATTAAAAATAGAATGAGTTGATTCTGCTACTGTATAGGTGTAATTGATGTTGTCTTCTAATTGCTGGGCACTAAGTCCCGCAACCTGTTTCTGAGCGGCAGCGGCACGAAGGGCTTCTTTGCTAGGCAAGGGACTCAACATTCCAAACAGAGACGTAGCTGAAATAAGGGCAGACAAGATTAGCAAGACCCATAGATAAATCGGTTTCTTTTTCATGATAGAACCTCCTGATGTTATTATTGATATTATAGCACCTTTTGTAAGGGAATACAAGTCTTATAGTATCATTTCTACCTGTTTTCGGTAGGCTTTTGGTGATTTTCCGCACAATTTTCGGAACACTTTATAGAAATATCCAACATTACTGTAACCAACAGCATAACAAATATCTTCGATACTGTCACTGGTTGAAAGTAAGAGCTGTTGGGCAGCCTTAATGCGTTGTTTGTTTAGTAATTCTGCGAAGGTCGAATTGGTTTCACGCTTGATCAACTGACCTAGATAGACAGGATTAATAAAGAGATCCTTACTGATATCCTTGAGGGAAAGTTCTTTCTGATAATCACGCCCAATGACTTCCAGCACACTGACCACGTTTTCATTCATACGATATTGCCCAAAGAAGCGGGTCAGAGTTTCCTTGATATAAGGAACCAATTCATCGAAGGTTTGAATAGCATGAATCGTTTTGACAATGTCCGTCATATCATCAGCCTTTAGATGTTCAAACAAATGAAAGACATCCATGACAAACTGGATAAAAAGCTGTTTGGTAATCGGAACACGGGGTGTATTTTCAAGAACCACCTTCTCCAAGAGGTTTAACTCTTCCACGATTTGATTGAGATTTCCCTGAATGATAACCCGATAAATCGGTTCGTAGTAGGCAAAGAGGCTCTCCGACTGCTGCAGATTTACAGAGCCATAAAAGAGGGCTTTCTCAGCATTCAGCTTCCAACGTTCAAAGTGTTCTTGATAAGGGGCTTCAAAGGGAGTAACGACTAAGCCATCTAGGGGTTGGTCAGAAATGAAAATCTGCCAGTCCTGACCCAAGACATAGTAGGGAATGGTGAAGGAACCTTGCTTTTCCTTAGATAGTCCTATCCACCAATTCTCCTTACCACCTAAATAACTGACAAATCCAGCCTCATCTAAATCTTGGCTGAGGGTCTGACTTTTCTTTCCTCTCTCGCCAAGCTGACCTGCAATCTTCTCCAGCAGATTTCCCAACTCTACCTTATCAACAGGCTTGACCAGATAGTCCACAACACTAAGATTCATGGCTTTTTTTACGTAATCAAACTCCTGATAACCTGACAGCAAGATATAGGCAGCATCTGGTAAAATCTCTTTCATTTCCCGAATCATATCAAGCCCTGTTTTGTCGGGCATATTAACATCGGAAATGACCACATCGACAGGATTTTCCTGAACATATTCTAGGGCTTCATCGGCATGACTGGCTGTTGCGACGACCTCCATATCCCACTTATCAAAGGGAATCAAACGCTTCAGACCTTCTGTCACCATGTACTCATCATCTACTAATAATACTTTATACATTTTCTCCCTTTCTACTCATCTTGAATTGTAATACGATACTGAACACCTGCTTGCTCTGCAGACTCTACACTAATGGTATAGCGGTCCCCAAAATAGAGCACAAAACGCTCGTGTACATTGACAATCCCGATGGACTGCCTTTTTTCACTGTAGCTAACTTGGTGTTCAAAATGTCTCTGACTTAGTTTTTCTCGGAGATTTGCCAGTTTTTTTGCCGACATTCCACGGCCGTTATCGACCACCAAAATTTCCACAAAGCCATCCTGTTTAAGAGCCTTGATGCTAATCACATTATCTGTCCGTCTGTGGTCAACACCATGTGCGAAATAGTTTTCTACTAACGGTTGCAAGGTAAATTTAGGAATCTTCATATTCTCTAACTCTGGGTCTATCTTGAAACCATAGGCAATGGACTTTGGATAGCGAACCATGCAGAGATAGCTGTATTTACGGCAAAATTCCAATTCCTGTTTGAGAAGAGTTTCTCTTTCATCAGAAATATTGTTCCGCAAGAGACTACTGAACTCATAAATAATATCTGCCAACTCATCTTGACTCTGCATAACTGCATACATGCGCAAGAATTCCAGCGTATTATACATAAAATGAGGATTGATTTGAGCTTGTAGGGCTCGCATATTGGCATCTTTTTGACTGAGCTCTAGCTGATAAATATCATGAATATTCTTTTCTAAACGGTCCAACATATCATTGGTGGTCTCTGCGATTAGGAGCAATTCCTGGTCCTTTTCAAGCGTATCGATGCGAAGACCTTCTTCCCCTTGGGCAATAGCTTGGATGGAATCCACCAAATCCACTACCTGCTTTTGATAGTTGGCAAAGGTCTGCCTCAAAGTCAGATAGAGAATGACAATAAAGAGAAGACTCAAGCCCACAATCAAAGCAGAGCTGGTCACCGTTCCTTGTAAAACAAAGTTTTTGGGAACTGTCACCTGAACCTGATAGCCATGAGAGGTCACACCGACAAACCAGTTCTCATGCTCCCTATTGACCCTCTCACCAATATGAAAAATCTCCGTATCAAAAGGCGATGTCACAGTCACAGCCATCGGGATATGACCTCGGGTATTGTCTACAGCATGGTATAAGATTTCTGGATCCAAGGATATATAAACAACCCCTATGGATTGATCCGTCGCTGGATCTAAAATAGGAACTCCAAAACTATTGGCCTCCGGTTTAAAGCCTTCCGCAAGTACCGTATGACCACCTCTCTCGTTTCTGTTCGAAACATACACTTCTTTAAAGTCTTGTAAGACAATTGCAACGCCCGTTATATAGTCATTTTGGACATAAAGATCATCAATATTTTCATACAGCGAAATAGAAGTTGACGAAGCAGCTTGATGCTCCAACAGCCAATAAAAATACTCAGAAGTTGACAGGCTAAAGTACTTATAAACCCCTTGTATCCGGTCTTGATTGGCTACTAAATCTTGCGCTAGCTGGGCTGACTCGCGATAATAATACTCCACCTCTTCGACTGTTCGAGTGGTTACACGCTGGGCTACTCTCTGAGCTTCCTTTTCCCGTGAATCCCAGTCAGCGTAAGAGAGTAAGATTGCAAAACTCGCAATAATAATCATCATAACTGAACTGTAGGTTCTCAGAAGCGTATGTAGCCAAAACTGCTTCATTCTATTTTGTCGCCAATTTTTCATGGATACTTTCATAGACCGGTTCCAACATATCACTGATAAAGAAATGCCACATCCCAATTCCTACAAAGAAAAGTAGAGCAGGCATATAGTAACCAATTGCCACAAGTAGCACTGTCCCAAGGAGAACCTTGGCCACGGCTGCTAGACTCATAAAGATGCCAATCAAGGATAGTTTGAGACGATTTCGATAGGACAAATCAAAATAAACTTGTAATTTCAAAGATACTGTATAAGCCAGAAACAGCAGGGCAACTACTAGAACATTCAAAAAGGTCGCAATCAAATGAATAATAGTCTGATGAGGCAATTGCACCAAGAGATACAAGCCATAGACCAAAACTAAATCCACCCCTAAAAAGCTATAGAAAATCAGATTGCTTGAGACAAAATTTTGCTTATAAAGAGACCACGCCTCCTTCAAACTGTATTCCCGAAAGCTATAACCATGTTCTGCATACAAGCTCATCAAGGTGGCACTAGCCGGCGCTAGACCAAGGATAATCCCTCCTACTAAGGTTAATAGCCAAAAGAAGGCTGTCGCAATCATCCCTAAAAAGAAACGATTAAAGACAAAGTCTAAAAATCTCCCCATGATATCCTCCTAAAAATAACTATGAAACTATTATATCATATTTCAAGCGTTTTCAAAAAATTCTAGTGCCCATTTACAATCCCATCAAACCGTGATACAATGAGAATTGTGAAAAAATGATCAGGAGACAATTCATGAAAAAATCTATCTTAACTACACTGCTTTTTGCAGTTCTTTACTTCCTCTGCATGGGGATTGGTGTCCTTTTGGGCAATCTCTTTGACCAAACTGGAAACATGTTTTATGCGCCTGCCTTTACTGCCCTTGTCGGCGGTAGCGTCTATATGATCCTAGTCGCAAAAGTTCCGCGCTTTGGAGCCATTACCACTATCGGCCTTGTCATTGCTCTCTTTTTCTTGAGAACTAAACACGGTGCCGGTGCCTTCCTTCCTGGAATTATCTGTGGTCTCCTAGCAGATGCAGTAGCTAGCCTAGGAAAATACAAGGACCAAACAAAGAACTTCCTTTCTTTCGTTATTTTTGCCTTTAGTTCAACAGGTCCAATCTTGCTTATGTGGATTGCTCCCAAAGCCTATATGGCTACCCTTCTGGCAAGAGGAAAATCCCAAGAATATATCGACCGTATCATGGTCGCGCCAAACCCTGGAACCATCCTTCTATTTGTCGCAAGTGTTGTCATCGGAGCCCTAGTGGGTGCCTTGATTGGACAAGCCTTGAGTAAAAAATTTGCGCAGAAAATCTAGTCAATAAAAAAGAGCCACACGGCTCTTTTTTATGGCTCTATAATATTTGTAGTGGGTAAATCCCCTATAGATATTATGGAGCCTATTTTATTTATGACTCAATTTTTTGGTCAAGAAATCTCCCAAGAATTGGATTGCAAAGATAATCAAGATGATAATGATGGTTGCCAAAATGGTCACATCGTGATTATAGCGGTTAAATCCATAGGCGATGGCTACGTTACCGATACCACCAGCTCCAACCGCACCAGCCATAGCTGTTTCACCAACAAGGGAAATCAAGGTTACAGTTGTCACACGGATCAAATCTGGAAGACCTTCTGATAGGTAAACACCCACGATATCCCAGAAAGTCGCTCCGCTAGCTTGAGCCGCCTCAATGACACCACCATCCAATTCAGCCAAGACAACCTGCACCTGACGGGCAAAGAAGGCAAAGACCGCAAAAGATAGAGGTACGATAGCCGCATTTGGTCCGATACTTGTTCCTACGATTAGATGAGAGAAGGGTGACAAGACTGCCAAGAGAATAATAAATGGCACCGCACGGAAGATTGACGTGATCTTGTCTAAAATCCAGAAAACGACCTTATTTTCCAAGACACCACCTGGTGCTGTCAAAACAAGGAAAAGACCTGCCACCAGCCCCAAGAACCCTCCGATGATGAAGGAAATAACTGTCATATAAAGGGTTAGGTAGATGGCTGTTCCCCAGCCTGCTTGACCAGCCCAGCCCATTTTATAGACATTTGGTAAATAGGTTTGAATCAATGATTCCATCTTACTGTCCTCCCTTCAATACTTTTAGCTGTACGCCTGCCTGACGAATGGCTTCTTGAGCACCTGCTAGCGCTGCTTTTTCACCTGACAAGACCACCACCAATTCTCCAACAGGAGTGCCATCGAGGATTTCGATATTCCCATAAAGGATATTAGCCGTTACTTGGTAACGCTTGTACAATTCATTCAAAAGTGGCTCATCTGTTGAAGCTCCTGCATACTTGAGTTGCACCAAGAGACTGTTGTCAGACAAGTGTTCCACTATTTCTTGCTTCTCAATCTTAACCATGGCTTCATCAATACCTGTTGCTGTTGAGATAAAGTCTTGGGTCAAAGGTTGTTTAGGATCTGAGAAGATTTCAAGGACACTGCCCTCTTCAATCAAATGTCCATCCTGCATAACTGCCACACGGTTGGCAATATCTTTGACAATCTGCATTTCATGCGTAATCAAGACAACAGTCAAGCCTAATTTTTGGTTCAAATCTTGCAACAAGGCCAAAATCTGCTTGGTTGTCTTAGGGTCAAGGGCAGACGTTGACTCATCTGAAATCAAGATTTTTGGATCATTGGCCAAGGCACGCGCAATGGCCACACGCTGTTTTTGCCCTCCAGATAGTTGTGAAGGGTAGTTTTCAGCACGGTCTGCTAAGCCAACCAAGTCCAACAACTTAGCGACTTTAGCCTTCTTTTCTTCCTTGCTGAGTCCAGAGTGTTTGAGGGCAAAGGCTACATTCTCCTCTGCTGTCTTTTGACTCATGAGGTTAAAATGCTGGAAAATCATCCCGATATCCTGACGTTTACGACGCAACTGCTCTGCCGTCAAGGTCACCTTACCATCAAAAATCACATCATCGTCAATGGTAATTTTCCCTGCAGATGGTTTTTGCAAGAGGTTAATCACCCGTACAAGGGTTGATTTCCCTGCTCCAGAATATCCAACAATTCCGTAGATATCCCCTTCTTGGATGTGAATGGTCACATCCTTAACCGCTGTGATGGTTCTCTTCTTTTGGTGAAAAGTCACATCGATCTGATCTAACTTGATAATATCTCTACTCATAGCTTCTAATCAGCTCCTCTACTAATTCAATATGGGTGTAGTAATCGGCGATTCGCACATTTTCATCTCCACCGTGGTCTCGGCTATTGGCATTTCCTAGACCAAAAGCTACCATAGGCACCTCTAGGGCATCAAAGACCGTATGCATAGGCCCTGTCCCCGCTGTTGTCGGCAAGACTGAAACGCCCTGTGGATAGAATTTCTTGGCCAACTCGATTACGTTGAGAATGGCTGGCGCGCTCATATCGCTTCGATAGCTCATCTCTCCCAAGGTATAGTATAATTCTACCTTATCAAAGCCATTTTTGTCTAGCTGTTTCCGAATTTTTTCCAGAACATCATGCGGTTCTAGGCCAGGAACCAAACGAACTTCTAGCTTAGCGCTGGCTTCTGCTGGCAAAATCGTTTTAACTCCTTGTCCTTGATAGCCTGACTGAATTCCTTCGATATTAAGGGCTGGTTCGAAAAAGAAACGTTTTAGGAAGGCTGCACGGTCCTCTTGTAAGAGAGGCAATTCCAATCCATAAATCTGGCTGATTTCCCCTGGATTTCGTTGAGCGTAGGTATCCACCAAGTCCAATTCCCGTTCATTTGGTTCTTGAACTTCTTCGTACAAACCTTCAACCAAGATACGGCCATCTGCAGCGCGAAGAGACTGTAAGGCTTGAAGGAGATACCAGGGAGCTGATTCCACAACCCCACCATAACTCGAGTGAATATCCACATCCGCACTTTTTACCTTGGCATCAAAGGTCACAATCCCCTTGTTTCCACCAGAAATTTCTAGCTGCTCCAAGGCATTCTTGGTTCCTTGTTCCCAGACCAACAAATCCGCCCCACGAAGTTTGTCCGCATGTTTTTCCAAATACTTATCTAGGTCTGTTGAAGCCGATTCCTCCGCTCCCTCCATGATAAAACTGATATTGACAGGCAGGTCATCATGGTGCTGCATGTATTTTCTCAAAGCACTCAAACGAGCTGTGATATGACCCTTGTCGTCATCAACCCCACGCCCATACATGAAGCCATTGCGGACCGAAAGCGTAAAGGGATCCTCTGTCCAGACCTGATCCCCGTCCGCTGGCACAGTGTCATAGTGGTTATAGAAAATCAAGGTTTTGGCATCTGGACGCGAACTCTTGAAATGCGCCATGACAAAGGGCGCCGTATAAGTCTCATCAATCTCCACTTCAGCCCCAACACGCTTGAAAATCTCACCCAGATAGTTTGCAACTTCCTTAAGTCCAACTTGCTGGGCAAAGACTGACTTCTTAGAAATTAAGGTACGCAAAACCTCAAAATAATGCTGGGCCACATGATCCTTTTCAAATTTTTCAATCTGTTCTTGTTCGCTAGGAAAAACCATATTCTCTCTACCTTTCTGTGAACTACTCTTCCTGACAATACATGCTCTATACAAAAGCAAGAGGTGGAATTCTCTCTCCCACCTCCCTGTTTCTTATTACCAAACTGGTTGATCCAAACCGTCTGATGTTTCTTCGATAACTTTTTTCACTTCATCTGTGTGGTAAGCTGCAATCACTTTCTTGATAGCATCAGCTTTTGGTGATGTTTCCCAATCTTTTTTCGCAACGATGATGTTGTACCATTGTTTTGAGTTTTCATCAGCTTGTTCTTTGAAAAGTGCTTTCTTGTAGTCCAATTTTGCTTCTGTAACGAAGGTATTGTTTACAACGGCAGCGTCAACTGATGACAATGAACGAGCTGTTTGGCTAGCGTCCAATTCAGTGATTTTCAAGTTCTTTGGATTTTCTTTGATGTTAGCAACTGTTGCAAGAGCAGTTCCTGAAACGTCCAATTTAATCAAGCCGGCTGATTGAAGCAAGTAAAGCGCACGGCTTTCGTTTGTAGCGTCATTCGGTACAGCGATTTCTCCGTTTGCTGGGATGTCCTCTACTTTAGTGTACTTGTTGTCACTTCCATTCAAACCTGAGTAAAGGCGGATTGGAGAGATGTAAGTATCTGCAATCGCTACAAGGTCTTTTCCGTTTTCTTTGTTCCAGTTGTTCAAGAAGTTGTAGTGTTGGAAAGCGTTCAAGTCTACTTCGCCATCAGCAGTTGCCTTGTTTGGTTGTGAGTAGTCTGTGAACTCTGTAAATTCCAAAGTGATACCGTCTTTTTTAACCAATTCTTGGATTTTGTCCCAACGTTTTTCTTCAGAACCGCTACGGTTAACAGTTGCGATTTTGATAGTTGTTGCATTGTCTGCTTTCTTTTCTGAGTTTCCGCAAGCTGCAAGAGCCAAACCTGCGACTGTAGCAAGAGCTGCTACACCAAGCCATTTTTTAATTTTCATGATTCTTTCTCCTTAAAAATAATACCGTATTAGTATCTCACAATTTGTTTGATTTCACAAATTGTTATTAGATAGTCAGATATATAGTTTAAAACTATATCCCTAAAAACTGAGAAATCATCCACCTTATTCAGAATGGATGATTTCAAAAAATTATTTAATATCAGCTTCTGCTGGCAAGTAAGTGTCTCCGAAGAATTGTTTAGACAATTTTTCAAGAGTTCCGTCTTTGTAGAGTTCTTGGATACGTTTGTCTACAAATGTTTTCAACTCATCTTGACCTTTAGCAAGAAGTGGGTAAACGTAAGGTTGTTGGTCGCTTGGAAGTTCAATGACTTTCAAGTTGTCCAAACCTTGGTCCTTGATGACTGTTTCAACACCGATTTTATCAAAAATCTTGTAGTCAAACTGGCCATCGCTCAAGCGTCCCATGATTTGTTGGAAGTCTGCTTTAGTATACTTTAGGACAGTTGGATTATCTGAATGTTGTTTGTTGTAGTCTTCTAGCTGTTTAGCAGATGTTGTCCCTTGAACAACTTCTGTTGATTTTCCACCGATATCATCAAGCGATTTGATGCTAGGGTCATCTTTTTTCACTACAAGAACGTTAGGGTTTTTAGCAGTTGGAGCTGCATAAAGGTATTTTTCAGCACGTTCTTTAGTGTAGCTGATGTTGCTAACAGCCATATTGTAACGGTCAGCATCAAGTCCTGCAAAGACACCTGACCACTCTGTCTTCTCAAACTTGACATCATATTTGTCAGAATCTTTAAAGATAGCGCGAACCACTTCAATTTCGTAACCAGTCAATTCGCCATTTTCTTCATAGTTGAATGGTTTTGGTGTAGCATTAGTTGCAACGATAATTTCTTTCTTGCTAGCTGCTTCTCCCTCTTTCTTAGCACCACCTGAGCAAGCTGCTAGAACACCTGCAGCAACAAGCCCTAGGGCAGCAAGAGATGAGTATTTAACGATTTTTTTCATGTCATTTCCTCCAAAATAGAATACCTTATAATCTTAACAGAAAAAGAGCATTTACGCCATTATATGATATCTATCTCTGTGATAGGTTTTCTTTATGGCTGATTTATACTCAATGAAAATCAAAGAGCAAACTAGGAAGCTAGCCGCAGGTTGCTCAAAACACTGTTTTGAGGTTGGAGATAAGACTGACGAAGTCAGTTACATATACCTACGGTAAGGCGACGCTGACGTGGTTTGAATTTGATTTTCGAAGAGTATTAAAAGACCAAACGCAAGACGGCAATCAAAACCACTCCAAAGAGAACTGTTCCGACTAGATTGCGGTAGCGAAAGGCTACCCAAGCTGTTGGAAAGATGGCTAAGAAGTCCAGCCATTTGATTTGAGGAAGACTCCCAACCTTGCCTGTCACTACACTTGAAAGAATCAAGGCAAAGATAATAGAAACGGGCAAGAACTTCAAAAAACGTTCAACAATCGCAGGCAGACCCTTATACTTGACCAAGATGAAGGGAATCATACGGGGAATCCAAGTCACAAGACCAGAGAAAATAACTGCTAATAAAAGATACTTACTGACCATCTAAAACCACCCCCATTGTACAACCTAGCAAGGTCGCAAACAGAACAGCTAGTGACTGAGACACCACTGTCAAGAGCAAAAAGAAGGACACCGCAACAACCGCTAGGATGATGAACAGATTGCGGACAGGAATCCGTCTTTGCATAATCTGGAATTGCGAAGCAAAAATTCCAATGAACATCCCAACCAGGGCAAAATCCAATCCAAAGATTTCTGGATTTGGCAGCAGACCACCCAGAGCCGTTCCGGCAACTGTTCCCACAAACCAAGCCACATAGCTGTTGAGATTGTTTCCGTGCATCCACATAGGATTGACCTTATCTGTATGGGCTAATTCACCCATCAAAACGCCGTAAGTCTCATCTGTCAAGAGACTAGACATACCGATATTTTGCCAGAGACTAGTATGACGGAAATAGGTCGACGCATGCAAGCTCAGCAAAAAGAGACGCAAATTGATCAAAAAAACCGTCATAGCAATAGCTGCCACAGGTGCTTGAACCGCAATCAGTGCCAGCATGGCAAACTGGGCACTCCCAGCATAAACAAATAGGCTCATCAAACCCATCTCAACAGGTGTCACATAGGGTGCACCAATAATCCCACAGGCCAGGCCGATACTGACATAACCAAGGGCTGTTGGCATGGCTGCCTGCGCCCCCTCCCAAAATCCTTTTTCTTTCATCTTTCTCCTCATATTGTCTTAATAAATGGGCTGAATCAGTTCCAGCCACAGCATGGACTATTATAACACATTCAGGAAAGAGAAAAAAGTCTGCTGATTGTAATCAGACAGACTCCATTTTATTCCATGTTATCAAAAGCGAGGCTAGGTTTGGCATTGAGGTCCAAGCCTCGCTTATATATTTTTCATGTTAGATTCATGCATTATATAACCGTTAATACCGTATTTTATAATGAATCATATTTTAAAAATACCAGACCACACTATTCCCTGCTTATATTTAGCTTCTTTCTTTTGGACAAATTTTGCTAAATCCAACAACTCTGTCGGCGGTTCACCTTTAAAGTCCAATAATTCTTTAGAGACGGCAAAAGAAAGACGTGCAGCTAGCAAATCTTCGCTAGTACTAGAAAACTGTTTTGCTGTTTCCAGCAATTGCTTCCTAAATTCTTCCGTCAAGCTAATTTCTTTATTATTGTACAGAGAATGAATCAACATTTGCAACTGGCTTTGCTTTCCCATCGTTTACCTCATTTTATCTAGGACTCCAAGGACGGTATTTCCCCCAACCATCTACTATAACATTTACAGTATGTTCCAAATTAGAAATATATTGTACAGACTTCCAGTTGCTAGGTGAAATTTCGTTTCTTTCATGGACACCTCTAAAAATTTTTAGAAGTTCTTTTCAAATAATCATGCAACATTCATATAAAATAAATTTTAACAATTAGTATCATTCTTTTTGAAAAAATTACAAATAACTAATAAATAAATTCCTATAGATAGTGTAAATCCATTTATTAAAATACCCAAAATTTTTATATCTGTATAAAATTGAGGAATAATCAAAAATAGAATGGCAAATAAAGCATATAAACTTGAATTAGTCGAATATATCAATCCCATAGTGTCGTATCTATACTCTGAGTAAATCATTTTTTCAAACATATTTCCTGATATACCTATTAAAATAAATGCTAAAAAAAATAACAACAACTTTATTAACGGAAATGGAGTAATAAATACTAGCATGAGTGCTAATCCAGATACAGTATAATCAATAAAGAAAAACATTTTATACGGAATTCCCACTCTAGGAGCCAAAATTGCTCCTATCAAATCGGCAAATCTTTGAGCTCCTAGTACCAATCCCAAATATTGAATAGGTATGCCTTCTGATAAAAGATACAGTGGCATTAAAGTTAAAAGTAGATCTGTACCCCCACTTAAAATTGACTCTGTAACTACTATAAAAGAGGCAAATTTTGATTCTCGAAAAGCAGAAACAGTTCCCAAAAATTTGAAAGAAGAATTACTTTCCAAATCTACCTTTTCAGGTCGAACACTTTTAGTATTGTTTTTGGAACCGGGCAATCTGATTTTAATCATAAAATAAATAGCAGCCACAAAAAACGGAATACTTAAATTAAAAACAACAAAATAAGATAGAAGCCCTAATAGTAGAGATGCAGTTAAATTACTAATAATATCTAACACATTTGATGCCAAGTATTGAACATCTATCGATTTCTTTATTAGCATGTCATCATTATTTAAAGTTTCTGGAACAATTTTCATCTGCAGTGTATTTAATAAATTAGTTGATAATGCGAACAAAAAATTCAATACATAGATATACACAACACGAAAATGATACCTTAAACACAGAATTGTAATCACAATTATAATAAACTGGAGAATCTGGAAAATCACTAGCCAAATTTTATCTCTCTGAATTTTATTTATAAAACTTCCATAAAAAACAGCAAGCAAATTTGGGATAAAACCAATTAGAGTAAATAGAGATAACTGTCCTGCCTCAATATGATATACACTTACTAACCCTATCGATAAAGCAATAAAGTAAAAACTATCTGCAATATTCCTAGACGATCTACCTAATATTAAATTTATAAAATTTTGGCTAAATTTTCTTAATATCATGCTTATAAACCTCAAAATTCATGCAATCGATTTGAATATAATCCGTTAAATTCAATAATCCTGTTAAAGTATCTAATACTTTATAAGATATGATTGATGCAGCCATATATGATATTGGAGAAATAACACTATACGGTATTCTACTATCCAAAACATGATCATCTGTTATCATAAAGTCCCTATAAAACTCCCTCAATGAAATAGTTTTGCCCGGAATAATATGTAGGTAGTTTATTACCGTAGATGCATATGAGCCAACAATAATAGGTCTCGTATATTTATGAGCTAAATCATCAAACCAGTAGTCTATCTCTATTCTAGGAGTATCTGCACAGCATAAAGCAATGTCAAAATTATAATCTTTAAAAATAGTTTCTAAGTCATTCTGACACTCTAACTTCCTATAAATAGTTGTCACATTTGAATCAGAAATCTCTTGAATATGCTGTTTTATTATGTCTATTTTTAGCTTACCAATATCAGATTTCTTAAAGGATGTTTGTCTAGTAAGATTTGACTCTTCCACAATGTCAAAATCTACTAATATGAAATTACCTATACCTAGACGAGCTAAAATTTCGACTGTTGTTGATCCAATACCCCCTACACCAACAATTAAAACTGTTGAATTTAATAATCTATCCTGATACTTACTAGGGTCTAAATTTTCTGACAAATCAACCCACTCAAAGAAATTAATATTTCGGGAATATTTGGAATTATCATATTGATTACTAGTCACTAATCCCATAGATATCATCGACTCAACAACTTGTTTTTCTCCATTAGACAACAATTTTATATCAATGTCATTATCTAATTTTTTTATTAAATTGATGTTCTCTTCATTAAAATCAATCTCCCTTACAAGAGAAACATTACCAAAACCAAATTTTATTTTATCTTTAAATATATACGGTTGAAGAGTTCTCTTTATTCTCATTTAGATCCTCCTAATCAAAAACTATTAAAAGATAAACAACAAATAGGAGTTTGGAAAATATTTTCCTAAACTCCAAAATTATAAATACGAATACAACTCATTTATAATTTCTATCCATATAATAAATTAAAATACAAAAAACTTATCGACTTCTAAAATTCAGTTAAAATCTTAATAGCATGCAGACATTAACTTTTAAACATTATGAATATCATCATTCTTCACAATTATTAAGATTTAAGATTTTTTGTATAATATCCGTTGCATTTGCAGCAAAATATATATTAATTAGAATTTTTGTCGTATATGTTTATCTTGATTTCAATCCACTATATCTAATCCAAAGTTTATCTTTTCTATCCTATAGATTGCTATTATTTAACTAACGGCCACCTAAACGATGCCCTTGAAATGAATATGGTACAGCAGACATTGTTTCTCCTCCAATTATTTTTCTTTGTAAACCACTTATGCGACCTAGGATTTGCTTCAAGTACTTTACAAGAACACTATAACACGAAAATTGGCGTATTTGAGAAAATCGCATATTTGATATTTTTTCTTATAGAAATTTCTGATTTGCGATTTTAGTGGATTTGATTATTTCACTGGTATAATAAAGTTATTACTGACAAGGAGGGATATAATGATGAAGAAAAGAAAAATCCAACTGATACTCCTGCTTATTTCGGAGTGGGTTATCGTCTTCCCGTTTCTAATCAATCGATAAGTTCTTTGTATTGCTGAAAACGCAATTCGAAGAGGGCTGTTAATTGTGAATTTTCTAATACTTGCAGAGATTGGATAAAGTGTTCAATCTCTTTTTGATTACTTCCTTTGGTTTGAAGAAATATACTCATTTTCTTTAAAAATTGCCACGATAGTTTCTCAAAAACATCGTACGGACGCAACATGCTCTCCAGCTCTGCTTCAAAGATTGGGATATAGGAGAAAAGCTTGCGCTCCATGAGCTCTGATAAGATATTTAATAGTCCTTGCTTCATATACAATCGATTGTGTACTAACTCTTTAAATTCTTTGGATTTTTCAAGCAAAGAGGTTGATAAAAAAATCAGATCTTGATTGCTTAGGAAGGGCATGGTATTGCAAAAAAGATAGAGTTCAAACCAGGTCCAAGACTCAATAGCATAGAGGTAGGTAGTCAAAAACTCGCTATCCTCCTCTGTTAGCGGGTAGCTTTTATCTAAGGAATGGAGTGCATTTTTAATCACAATAGCATTCAAACGACGATAGGTCTGCGCCATCTGTTCTTGCTCGACTTCCTCCAACAGTTGCTCTAAGCCAGCAATATCTTGATGGGCAAAGCGATCCACAACCTTTCTACCAATCTGCATATGTAGGGATTCTTGATAATTATTGAGCTTGTGACCAAACTCATCAAAATTCATATTGATTCCTTGAATAGCTAGGATTAGCTTGTCCGCAGATAGCATAGACTGTCCTAGTTCAAACTTGGATAGCTGAGAAGCTGTTAGTCCAGCACAAGACACATCTGACTGCTTGAGCTTTCTCGCCAAGCGCAATTCCTTGTAAAATTCTCCCAATTCCATTCTCTCAATCATCTGACCACCTCCTATTTTTTATATAGTATATCATTATTTACAATCATTTGTCAAAATATTCTGACATTTAAGAGAACAAAAAAGCCAGCCTTAAGCTGACTCCTTATTCCAGTGTATCAAAAGCGAGACTTGGTTTGGCATTGAGATCCAAGCTTGCAAAGTTTTCTTTGTTCCACTCGCTGACGCTGGCATAGGCAATCATACCTGCATTATCTCCGCAAAGACGCAGAGGTGGGATGGTGACCTTGACATCTGTGATTTCGGCTGCTAGGCGTTCTCTGAGGCCTTTATTGGCTGCCACGCCACCTGCCACAACTAGAGTTTTAACAGGATATTTCTCCAAAGCCTTCTTGGTTTTTGCCATGAGAATATCCAGTACAGCTGCTTGGAAGGAAGCACACAAATCCTCTGTTGACAAGCTCTCTCCCTTTTGCTCGGCATTGTGGTGAAGATTAATAAAGGCAGATTTCAAACCTGAGAATGAAAACTCCAGATTATCCTCCTTAATCATGGCACGTGGGAAATCATAAATATCCTGCCCCTGATGAGCCAGCTCGTCAATTTCACGACCTGCTGGATAGGTCAAGCCCATGACACGGCCAACCTTATCATAGGCCTCACCAACCGCATCATCTCGCGTTTCTCCAACAATCTTGTAATCTCCTGCCTCAGAAACATAGACCAGCTCTGTGTGCCCACCGCTGACCAAGAGGGCTAGCAAGGGAAACTCCAAAGGCTCTACGCTCTGAGCTGCCATGAGGTGGCCAGCCATGTGGTTAACAGGAATCAGCGGAAGTCCATGAGCCCAAGCAAAGGCCTTGGCAGCTGACAAACCAACTAACAGCGCTCCAACCAAGCCTGGTCCATAGGTAACCGCAACAGCTGTCACATAGTTTTCAGTAATCCCTGCTTCTGCTAGCGCCTCCTCGATACAGGCTGTAATGACCTCGACATGGTGACGACTAGCTACTTCCGGCACTACGCCACCGAAACGTTTATGGCTCTCAATTTGACTAGCAATGACATTGGACAAGAGTTCATCGTCGTTTTTCAGTACGGCGACACTGGTCTCATCACAGGATGTCTCAAATGCTAAAATATATCTATCCTTCATCTATTTCTCTCTTCATGATGATGGCATCCTCGACTGGGTCATGGTAGTAGGCCTTTCGCTCAGCGATGACTGCCATCTTTTCTTTCTTGTAAAATGCTTGCGCTCGTTGATTTGACTTTCTGACTTCGAGGAAAATCTCCTTGTCTGTCGGCAATTGAGCAAACAAGGCTGACGCAATTCCCTGACCCTGATAAGTTTGTTTGACAGCGATTTGCAGGACTTCTGCTTCAAAGAGATTCTCCTGAACAGCTAGAAAGGCAATCACTTCCGCCCCATCATAAGCTAGAGCGTACCAAGTCTGGTCTTGGGACAGGTCTGCTTGGATTTGTTCCAATGTCCAAGGACTGACTGGGTAAACATCTAGCATAACAGCATAGATGGCTTGTGCCAAATCAGGCTGCTGTTGGATTCGTTTTATTTCTATCATAGGCGTTTAATGTAAGACTCACCAGACTCAGTGTGGTTCTTAAGCCAGTTTTCCTCAGCCTCGACACGCTTGAGGTAGTTCGGCACAAAGTCGTGCAAGGAGTCTGCTTCCTTGTCCCAAGCCAAAAGAGCAAGATTGGCTGCATTAGGCAAGGTTTCTTTGAAATTAGTCCTTGGCAAGTGTTCTTGAATCTGCTCAACAAAGGGGCCAACTTCTCCGACAAAGGTTACCTGACTAGCACCCTTGATTAGCTCGATGACTCGCTCAAAAGGCAGGTGCGCTTCTGGCATGACAGGTTTGGCATTTTCATAAAATCCTGCATAAACATTGTTACGACGCGCGTCCATCAAAGGAACGAATAAGCCCTCTTGCTGGTATGGCACCAGAGCTAAGAGGCTAGACATGCCAACCAACTCGATGTTCAGGGTATGAGCCAGGGTCTTGGCAGTTGCTACCGCAATTCGCAATCCTGTGTAGCTACCAGGCCCTTCAGCTACCACGATTCGGTCCAAATCCTTGGGTGTCCAGTCTAAACTTGCCATCAAAAAATCGATGGCAGGCATAAGGGTAATACTGTGATTTTTCTTGATATTAATCGTCGTCTCGGCAAGAACCTGCTTGTCCTCTAAAATAGCCAGAGAAAGAGCCTTGCTGGACGTATCAAAAGCTAATACTTTCATAACACATTCCTATCTTTTTGTCTGCTTACTATTATACTACAAAAGCTGGCACATGGGAATTTTCTTTATCCCTAAACAAAAAAGCCCCAGCATAAGCAGGGCATCTAAGCATTTAAACCAAAGTAAAATACAAACCAAACGACATAGGTTACGAGGAGGAGAAAAAGCGAGTAGAGAGTCACAAAAATAATTTTCCACAAGAACTTGGTTTGTCGTTGTTCCAGTTTGGCAAATAGAAGATTCCCAGCATAAACGCAAGCAACAAAAACAATAAAAGTCACCAAGCGAACTCCGATAGCAAAAGCAAATAAACTATTCATAGGGCAACCTCCTTGACTTAAAACTATATGGAATTATGACAAGCGATAAATTTCACTTCCATTATCAATATAGCACATTTTCTTTATTTTTGCAAACGCTTACCTTTAGGTGCTTATGTGACTTTCTCGTTTCTGTCTTTTACTAATTTTTCATTTTGTGGTATAATTGAAATAATTGTAACGAATCAAGGTCAATCTAGACACAAAATGGAATGAAATCAAGCAAATCTCTGCTAAAAGTTTGGAATAAGCTGACCTGTAAATAGAAAGGAACTATATGATTTACAAAGTTTTTTATCAAGAAACAAAAGAACGTAGCCCACGCCGTGAAACTACACGCGCACTTTATCTAGACATCGATGCCAGCTCAGAACTTGAGGGTCGTATCGCTGCTCGCCAACTTGTCGAAGAAAATCGCCCAGAGTACAACATCGAGTATATCGAACTCTTGTCTGACAAATTGCTAGATTACGAAAAAGAAACTGGCGCCTTCGAAATTACGGAGTTCTAATATGGCCTACACTCTTAAACCTGAAGAAGTCGGCGTTTTTGCCATCGGTGGTCTGGGAGAAATCGGGAAAAACACATACGGAATTGAATACCAAGACGAGATTATCATCGTCGATGCTGGGATTAAATTCCCAGAAGATGACTTGCTTGGTATCGACTATGTTATCCCTGACTACTCTTACATAGTCGACAATATCGACCGCGTCAAGGCTGTTTTGATTACCCACGGACACGAGGACCACATCGGTGGGATTCCTTTCCTACTCAAGCAAGCAAATGTCCCTATCTATGCTGGACCGCTTGCCTTGGCTTTGATCCGTGGAAAACTCGAAGAACACGGCCTCTTGCGCAACGCCAAACTTTACGAAATCAACCATAATACTGAGTTGACCTTTAAAAATCTCAAGGCAACTTTCTTTAGAACTACACACTCTATTCCAGAACCTTTGGGGATTGTCATTCATACTCCTCAAGGGAAAATTGTCTGTACGGGTGACTTCAAGTTTGACTTAACACCAGTTGGTGAACCAGCAGATTTGCACCGTATGGCTGCGCTTGGTGAAGAAGGCGTGCTCTGTCTCCTGTCTGACTCAACAAATGCGGAAGTGCCAACCTTTACCAACTCTGAAAAAGTCGTTGGCCAGTCCATCATGAAGATTATCCAAGGCATAGAGGGACGTATCATCTTTGCATCCTTTGCCTCAAATATCTTCCGTCTCCAACAAGCAACAGAAGCCGCTGTTAAGACTGGACGTAAGATTGCGGTCTTTGGTCGTTCGATGGAAAAGGCTATTGTCAACGGAATTGAGCTTGGTTACATAAAAGCTCCAAAAGGAACCTTTATCGAGCCAAATGAAATCAAAGACTACCCTGCAGGAGAAATTCTGATCCTCTGTACAGGTAGTCAGGGTGAACCTATGGCGGCCCTCTCTCGTATCGCCAACGGAACCCACCGTCAGGTGCAACTCCAACCAGGTGATACAGTTATCTTCTCTTCAAGTCCAATCCCTGGAAACACTACTAGCGTCAACAAGCTGATTAACATCATTTCTGAAGCTGGTGTCGAAGTTATCCACGGTAAAGTGAACAATATCCATACATCTGGACACGGTGGGCAGCAAGAGCAAAAACTCATGCTCCGCTTGATTAAGCCAAAATACTTCATGCCTGTCCACGGTGAATACCGTATGCAAAAAGTCCACGCTGGACTAGCGGTGGATACTGGTGTTGAGAAGGACAACATCTTTATCATGAGCAATGGTGATGTGCTTGCCCTTACTGCTGACTCAGCTCGTATCGCAGGTCATTTCAACGCCCAAGACATCTATGTCGATGGAAATCGTATCGGTGAAATCGGCGCAGCTGTCCTCAAAGATCGTCGTGATCTATCTGAAGACGGTGTCGTTCTAGCAGTCGCAACTGTTGACTTCAAATCGCAGATGATTCTATCTGGTCCAGACATCCTCAGCCGAGGCTTTGTCTACATGAGAGAGTCTGGCGACCTGATTCGCCAAAGCCAACGCATCCTCTTCAATGCAATTCGTATCGCACTGAAAAACAAGGATGCTAGCGTGCAATCTGTCAATGGTGCCATTGTCAACGCCATTCGCCCCTTCCTCTATGAAAATACAGAACGTGAACCGATTATCATCCCTATGATCCTCACCCCAGATGAAGAATAAAGCAACAAAACAGCCCCGTCTTCGGAGCTGTTTTTCTCTATGCTTTCTTTTCTTGATTTTTAGAAATACTACGATTTTTACCTTCCAGATAGACCATCAAAATAGAAATATCTGCTGGGTTTACTCCCGAAATACGGCTGGCTTGGCCGATGGTTTCTGGATTGATAAGTTTGAACTTCTGACGGGCTTCTGTCGCGATAGAGTCAATGTCATCCCAGTCGATATTAGCTGGAATACGTTTTTCTTCCATGCGTTTCATCTTAGCTACTTGATCCATAGCTTTGGAAATATAGCCTTCGTACTTGATTTCTGTTTCAATCAATTCGATAATCTTGTCATCCAAGTCCTCTGCAGCTGGTCCGATGAAAGCCACCACATCTTGATAAGAAACTTCTGGACGGCGAAGGAATTCCTTGGCTGTCACTGCATCTGTCAACGGCTTGAATCCCATTTCCTCAACCTTGGCATTTGTTTCCTTGACTGGCTTGAGTTTGATGCTGTCTAGTCGCTTCATCTCATTGTCAAATTGATTTTTCTTGATTTCAAAGCGATCCCAGCGTTCATCATCCACAAGGCCAATCTCGCGTCCCATCTCAGTCAAACGCATATCAGCATTGTCATGACGGAGAATGAGACGGTATTCAGCACGACTGGTCAAAAGACGATAAGGTTCGATAGTCCCCTTGGTTACCAAATCGTCAATCATCACCCCGATATAACCGTCACTACGCTTCAAAATCAACTCAGGCTTGCCTTGGACTTTCAAAGCCGCATTGATACCCGCGATAATCCCTTGGCCTGCTGCCTCTTCGTAACCTGACGTTCCATTTGTCTGACCAGCAGTGAAAAGACCTGAGATTTTCTTGGTTTCCAGAGTCGCACGCAACTGATGAGGCAAGACCATATCATACTCAATGGCATAACCTGTCCGCATCATTTCTGCATTTTCCAAACCTTTGATGGAATGAACCAAGTCACGCTGGACATCCTCAGGCAGACTGGTTGAAAGTCCTTGAACATAGACTTCTTCAGTATTGCGCCCCTCTGGCTCAAGGAAGAGTTGGTGGCGCTCCTTGTCCGCAAAGCGCACAATCTTGTCCTCAATCGATGGGCAGTAACGAGGTCCCACTCCCTTGACCACACCTGTAAACATAGGCGCACGGTGGAGGTTGTTTTGGATAATCTCATGACTGGTACCATTGGTATAGGTCAACCAGCATGGCACTTGGTCCTTGACATAGTCCTCATCACGTGAAGTGTATGAGAAGTGATTAGGCGCTTCGTCCCCTGGCTGAATCTCGGTCACATCGTAGTTGATAGAAGAAGCCTTGACACGTGGAGGGGTTCCTGTCTTAAAACGACCGATTTCGAGGCCCAGTTCCTTGAGATTGTCAGCAAGGTTAATAGAAGCCAAGCTGTGGTTAGGACCTGATGAGTACTTGAGGTCTCCGATGATAATTTCCCCACGGAGGGCGGTCCCTGTCGTCACGATAACGGCCTTGGCAGCATACTCTTGATGGGTCGCTGTACGAACACCGACAACTTTGCCGTCTTCCACCAAAATCTCATCAATCATGGTCTGACGAAGGGTCAGATTTTCTTGGTTTTCAACTGTCTTGCGCATTTCCTTAGAGTAAAGTTCCTTATCAGCCTGCGCACGAAGAGCACGAACAGCTGGCCCCTTCCCTGTGTTAAGCATCTTCATCTGGATGTAAGTCTTGTCAATGGTTTTGGCCATTTCACCACCAAGGGCATCAACTTCACGCACGACAATCCCCTTGGCAGAACCACCGATAGAAGGATTACAAGGCATGAAAGCCAGCATTTCAATGTTGATAGTCGCAAGCAAAACCTTACAACCCATACGGCTAGCAGCCAAGGAAGCCTCGACCCCAGCGTGTCCCGCACCAATTACAATAATATCGTATTCTTCAGTAAAATTATATGTCATGTTTCTCTCCTATTCCTCAAGATGAATGTGTCTTAGTTGGCCGTCCCAATCTGGCAAGGCTGTTTTTAAAAAGGCTGGAACTAGCTGGATATTCTGGAGCTGATCCAAGTCAATCCACTCACAAGGCTGCCTTTTCTCATCTTCCTGCATGGTCAATGGGGCATCCTCAAGTAATTCCACCAAATAATGAAACTCAATGTTGTGATAGGAAACACCGTCCTGTTCAAAACGATTTTCAACCACAAAAGCTAGCTGCTCAGCTTGAGCTCGGACACCTAATTCTTCCCTCACTTCACGAACTACCGCGTCTTCCGTGCTTTCATTGACTTGAATCGCACCGCCAATAGTGTAATACTTACCCTTATCTTTGGTAACTAGAAGCTTGCCATTTTGGAGAATCAAGGCTGTCGCTCGAACACCAAAAACTGTATTTTCCACTTTTGTCCGAAAGTCTTGTTGAGTCATTTTTATCCTTTCCCTTAAACGACACAAAAACAGTCAAAACTCCAAAGAAGTGCAGGACAAAAAAGCCTGCAACATCCATGAGCTTTGACCATCATTTCTATTGCTTTTATTATTGTAGCAAATTGAGAAAATTTGTCAATCTAAATGTACTGACAAACTTGTCCATCTCGATAAGCATTGTCAATCAAACCACCACCTAGACACTCATCGCCATCGTAAAAGACGACAGCCTGTCCTGGTGTGATGGCGCGTTGCGGTTCCGCAAAAATGACCTCTGCCTTGTCTCCTTTGACATGTACTGTTACCTTAGAATCGGGCTGACGATAGCGGAATTTAGCCGTACATTCCAGCGTAAATTCCTCTGGCATGTCACGAGTAAAGTGAACTTGGCTGGCTTCTAGGCTGGTTGACATGAGCGAATCATGATAGAAACCTTGGCCGACATAGAGGATATTCTTGCTTAGATCTTTTCCGACAACGAACCAAGGAGCATTGTCACCGCCGTGTTGCCCACCGATACCGAGACCACCACGCTGACCAATCGTATAATACATCAGACCAGCATGCTCGCCCATATCGCGGCCATCCACAGTCATCATGCGACCAGGCTGAGCTGGTAGGTAGTTGCTGAGGAAGTTTTTAAAGTTCTTTTCTCCGATAAAGCAAATCCCTGTCGAGTCTTTCTTCTTAGCTGTCGCAAGGCCTGCTTCTTCTGCGAGTCTGCGAACTTCAGGTTTTTCCAAATATCCTAATGGGAACATGGTTTTTTGAAGTTGTTCTTGCGAAAGTTGGCTGAGGAAATAGGTCTGGTCCTTGCCGTTGTCCACGCCACGAAGCATGTGAACGATGCCATCCTCATCACGCGCCACTCGGGCATAGTGCCCAGTCGCTACATAGTCTGCCCCCAAGGTCATGGCATAGTCCAAAAAGGCCTTGAACTTGATTTCCTTGTTACACATAACGTCTGGATTTGGCGTGCGCCCTGCACGGTATTCCGCTAGGAAATACTCAAAGACACGGTCCCAGTACTCTTTTTCAAAATTGACAGAGTAGTAGGGAATGCCGATCTGGTCTGCCACTGCAGCCACATCCTTATAATCTTCGGTCGCCGTACAGACGCCGTTTTCATCTGTGTCATCCCAGTTCTTCATGAAGATACCGATCACATCGTAGCCCTGCTCCTTGAGCAAGAGAGCCGTCACCGATGAATCAACACCACCACTCATCCCCACGACAACACGTATTTTAGAGTTATCACTCATGGTAAGTCTCCCATCTATTCGTTTATTCACGATTGAAGGTCGTGTGTGCTTCACGATTGAAGGTCGCTTGAGCAGTATTCATTATAACATGCTTGGTTAGAGAAGACAAGAAAAGGAGCCAATCTTGACTCCTTTGTTGAAGAAATTATTTTAACCTTGTCCTTTCTTTTCTAAACCGAAAATGAAATGGTAATCGATAAAGATGCCCATGATTGAATAGACGCATAAAAACAGCCTACGCTTACTTTCCATTATTCCGTGATTGAATGTATTTAACAATAATATAGATAAGAAAGGCAAGCATGATTGCCAGATAGCTAACTATAAGGAAAACATGCTTAAAAATACTAGTATCAAATAAACTCACAATAGCTAATAATAGATTTATAATAAATACTATAGACGCAAATAGTTGTACTTTTTTATCTTTCATAACTAGTCCCAACCTAAATTACTTTCCAATATCCTACCGAAATTATAGCCGATAATATACCCTGACATATAACCTGACATATAACCTGACATATAACCTGTTGCTGCACCACAAGTAGCTAAAATAAATGAATAGCTAACTGTACCAATAACTGGTAAGGTTATTGTCCCTAGTGCTGCACCAGTTATAGCTCCTGCTATTCCGCTTGCGACACCACCTACACCTCCACAAAGCAAGGCAAGCCACCCTTCACCATCAAGATACATCATTTCTTGTTCATCAATAGTAACATAGTTGTTTGGTAATACGAGTTCCATCAAAATTCTCCTTTTTTTATTAAGCATGGTTAGGATAGTTTCCTAACAAGTGAGCATCGACTTTGTTTATAGCACTTAGTTACCTAGATAAGATATCCTTTCTCTACCTGATTTGATTTTAAAGAGAACTAAGATTTAACCATATCTATCTCATTTCTTATTTTTAAATAATTCATACTCTTTTTCTCTGATAAAGGGAAGTGAAAAATTAGAAAAAATTAGTAGAATTGAAAATAGGTATCCATCTTTTTGCATTGCTAAAACATAACCTAAAAATAAATAGACAATCAAATCTAGTACAAAAAGAGAAAATATCCTCCTTTTAATTGCCTTACTTGTCTTAAAGATTCTATTTAATAGAACCTTTATCGTAGTATCTACACAAATTTTTATCAAAAAGATAAGAGTCAGTACATGGTTATCAACTGTACCATGAAGAATAAATGGAAATATAGTTACTATAAAACTAGAAATCTCTAAATATTTTATCCAAGGAGATTGAGACATCTTACTTTTAAACTGACTGATTTTCCTATATTCACTAGCTAATCTAGTATCAAAATCTTTACCAATTATATTAAAGATTAAGAACTCCAAGATAAAAATACTAATTAATACGATATAAGTAGAAACCTTTCCTGGGAAATATTTATTGATTAAAATCGGGAAACTCATTAACAGAATTGAGTTTATAGCCAGACAAATAGATACTATTTTGTTCTTCACAGAGTATATGGGTAGCGATACTATCGAATAGAGGAATGCTAAAAAAATAAGCAAGAAATACTCAGTACTGCTAATTAACGGCGCCCTTAATGATAAAAATAGATAGGCACCCCACACGATGATATGCGCTTTACGAATTGACTCTAGATTACTCATGCTTCTTCCTCTTATCCTTGGTTCCATTTTTAAACTATGTCAACCTTTTTCACAACTTTATTTCGACTTTCTTTTTTACTTTCTACATTGCTATGATACAATATTTTTAACAAGATTTTATTGTTTGTTAACTTTTTTCACGAAAAGGAGAAAATCATGCGTTATGATTTCGGAAAGGTCTATAAAGAAATACGTGAGTCAAAGGGGCTGACCCAAGAAGAGGTCTGTGGGGGTGTTCTCTCAAGAACCAGCCTATCAAAAATCGAAAGTGGCAAGACAACCCCAAAATATGAAAATATGGAATTTCTTCTCCGTCAAATCAATATGAGTTTTGAAGAGTTTGAATATATCTGTCAACTTTATCAACCAAGTCAACGCACAGAGATTATGCAAACCTATCTCAATATGCGTTCCATTATCGGGACCAGCGATCTTGTCAATTATTTCAAAAATGCCAAGACTACCTCAAGACCCACCACGATCTCCCTATAGAAGAAATCAGAGATATGTTGGAAATTGTCATTCATATCCGTCAACATGGTACAGAGCAACTGTCAAACCAAGTGAAACAGACTGTCACAAAACTTTGGGAGAAAATTGAAAAACAAGATACATGGTATGAGAGTGACCTGAAAATCCTCAATACCATTCTTTTCAGTTTTCCCATTGAACACCTCCATCTCATCACTGGAAAAATATTGCAACGCTTGGAAGTCTATAAAAATTATCAACATTTATATGAATTACGAGTGGCAATCCTACTCAACCTTTCCACCATTTACTTATACAATCAAGACAAAAACATGTGTAAGCAAATCTGCTATACGTTACTAGAGGACGTCAAGAACAAGAAAAGCTACGATAGGCTTGCGATCTGCTATGTCCGTATCGGAATTTGTACGGATGATGCTAAACTTATCCAAAAAGGTTTCTCCCTTCTGGAGCTAACCGAGGAAACTTCTATGCTATCTCATCTCAAAAAAGAAGTAGAGACCCATTATCAACCAAAGAAATTATAAAAAAGTCGAGGGGGTTCCTCGACCTTTTCATATTATTCTATTTGTTATTTCTTAATACCAGCTGTTGTTAAGCCAGAAGCTTTTAGCTCTGCCAAGCCACATAGTTTGCTTACTACTACATGTCCATGTCACCATGAATCGCCGAACTATTTAACGAGAAAGTATGACTTTTACGTTTATCCCAACTCAATTATGACATTTTTTTCAAAAGTCAATATAACTCACTTTTCAACGACAAGAAAGAGGCTGTCAATCGACCAACCTCTTGTTCTGAACCTATCAATCTATCACTTTCTAGCTTCATTCGCTTTCTTAGCAACTGCAATTTGGTATTTCACTTGGTCAAATCCTGTACCTCCCAAGGAATTTCGTCTTTGAACAGCAGTTTTAGGTTGCAAGTAGACATAGATATCCTCGGCAATGAGGGAATGATAGGTTTGCAATTCCTCCAAAGTCCAATCTTGAATATTTTTAGCAGACTTGATAGAGTCTAACACTAATCTTCCTACAACCTCATGAGCTTCTCTAAATGGCAAGCCTTTCCCTGCCAAATAATCTGCCAACTCAGTCGCATTTGAAAAGTCCTTCTCTGTCGACTCTTGCATTTTTTCCTTGTTTACCTGCAAGCTAGATAACATACCTGCCAATACATCGAGGGAATTTAAAATCGTTTCGACCGTATCAAACATTCCTTCCTTATCCTCTTGCAGATCCTTATTATAAGCTAAAGGCAAGGACTTCATGACTGTCAATAGTCCAAACAGATTACCATAAACTCTGCCAGTCTTTCCTCGAATCAACTCAGCCATATCTGGATTTTTCTTTTGGGGCATAATAGAGGAACCTGTTGTAAACGTATCTGACAAAGTAATGAATTGGTACTCAAAACTGCACCAATTTATCATTTCTTCGCAAAAACGGCTCATATGCATCATGAGTATGCTGGCATTGGATAGAAATTCTAAGATAAAATCGCGGTCACTAACAGCATCCAAAGAATTTGTATAGGGTTGCTTAAACTCCAGCAAATCGCTAGATAATTGGCGATCAATGGGGAAAGTCGTTCCTGCCAAAGCTGCCGCACCTAGAGGGCATAGGTCTGTATGCTGCTGATTAAATTCAAAACGTTCACTGTCTCTTTGAAACATATTGTGGTAAGCCATCAGGTGGTGGGCAAAACTAATCGGCTGGGCATGTTGCAGATGGGTATAGCCCGGCATGATCGTCTCCACATGATTTTCCGCCAAGTCTAATAAAACACCTTTGAGATGAGCCAGTTTATCTAGGACATGGCCTAGTTGTTCCTTGAGATATAAGTGCATATCTGTCGCAACTTGGTCATTTCGAGAACGAGCTGTATGTAACTTCCCTGCAAGAGGACCAATTTTTTCTGTCAGTAATACTTCCATATTCATGTGAATATCTTCGTTTGCGATATCAAAATCAAGTTGACCTGCCTCTAGCTCTTCTAAAAGCTCTTTCAAGCCTGCTTGGATTTTTTCTGACTCCTCCAAACTCAAAATGCCCGTCTGGCCCAACATCTGAACGTGGGCTAAGGAACCAATCACATCAAATTTAGCTAATTTCTGGTCAAAAGATATACTCGCACCAAAGCGCTCTACCCAGTCTTCGACAGTACCCTCAAAGCGACCACCCCATAATTTTGTATTCTTAGCCATATCACATCCACCTCTCTAGTCAATCGCCCTATTTGGCGCTTTTTTGAACCTCAGAATGAACCTTGGTTGGAAGTCCCCATAACTTAATAAAGCCAACAGCCGCATCTTGGTCAAAGGTATCTGCGCTGGTATAAGTCGCCAAATTTTCATCGTAAAGTGAATTTGGTGATTTCCGAGCCACGACCTGAACGCTCCCCTTATACAGTTTAACTTTTGCAGTCCCATTGACAACTTTTTGAGTCTCTTTAATATAAGCAATCAAGGCTTGTGTAGCCGGACTAAACCACAAAGCATTATAAATAAGATTTGATAATTCATTTTCTATGATTGGTTTGAAATGAGCCACTTCTCTCACAAGCGTCAAATCCTCAATTTCCTTATGAGCTGTCAGCAGGGTCACTGCCCCTGGGCACTCATAGATTTCTCTTGATTTAATCCCCACCAAGCGATTTTCCACGTGGTCAATCCGTCCGACCCCATGTTTTCCAGCTATTTCATTGAGTTTTTGAATCAAATCTGCCAATTTTAGCCCTTCTCCATTGAGGGAAACTGGAATACCTTCATTAAACTCAATCTCAATGTATTCTGGCGTATCTGGAGCTTCCTCTGGAGAAGATGTGATACCAAAGGCTTCTTCTGGAGCCTGATTCCATGGATTTTCCAAAATACCACACTCATTGGCACGTCCCCAAAGATTTTGGTCAACAGAGTAAGGATTGTCAAGGTCAGCAGGAACAGGCACCCCATTTTCCTTAGCATAATGAATTTCTTCCTCTCGAGACCATTTCCATTCACGAACTGGCGCAATCACTTTTAAATTGGGATCCAAGGCTGCAATCGATACTTCAAAACGTACTTGGTCATTCCCCTTACCGGTACAACCATGAGCAATTGTAGTCGCTCCTGTCTGATGCGCGATTTCAACCAATTTTTTAGAAATAAGAGGGCGGCTCAAGGCAGATACCAAGGGGTACTTTTGTTCATAGTAGGCATGTGACTGGAGAGCCACTAGCACATAATCTGTAGCAAATTCGTCCTTAACATCAATGACATAAGATTCGACTGCCCCAACCTTGAGAGCCTTATCATGGATGAAATCTAAGTCTTTCCCTTCACCCACATCCATACAAACTGCAACAACATCATAGTCTTTCTTCAGCCAGGTAATAGCAACTGATGTGTCCAAACCGCCAGAATAGGCCAAAATTACTTTTTCTTTACTCATATTCTTTTCCTTCTTTCTATTTTTCAATGGATGCTTTAAAGGCATCCTCAATGAGTTTGTCTAATTCTCCAGAATCCTTCAACTTTTGAATGGTTTTATCGACTGCCTCTTTCAATTCCTTGCTATCTTTTTTCATAGCGACCGCGTAGGAATCATCTTGCTCTTTTTCAAAATTGAGTTCTGCGATTGCTAAATCAGGATTATTTTCCACAAATCCCTTGGCAACTGGTTCTTCAAAGATAACGGCATCCACTTGTCCTGATTTTAAATCAGTGATTAAATTCCCATTTTTAGGCAGAGATACGAGGGAAGATTTTTGTAGCAAATCTTTCGCCATCGTCTCTTGAATCGAACCTTTCTGCGCTCCAACCTTTTTCTGCGCCAAGTCGTTTACAGACTGATAAGTTGCCAAGTCTGATTTTTTGACAATGAGTTTATTTTTTGAAGTATAGTAAGGAATGGAAAAGTCGAACACCTTGCTCCGTTCATCTGTCTTAGAAACACCTGATATGGCAAGATCGGCTTTTCCTGATTGAACACTAGCCAGTACATTGTCAAAACTCATGGGAGATAGTTCCAATTCGACACCTAGTTCTGTTGCGATAGCCTTGGCTAATTCGATATCTGAACCCACAATCTGATTTTTCCCATCAACCACTTTTTGGTATTCAAATGGAGCAAAATCTGGATTAAGGGCTACAACCAATTTTCCTTTGGACTTGATGGCTTCAATTCCAGCCGATTGATTGTTACTACAAGCAAATAGTAGGGGGAGCATCACTAAACCAAACATCGTCATCAACACCTTCTTCATCTTATTCATAACAAAGCCTCCTTTATGTTTATTCCTTTTGGTTGTATAAATAATACACCTATCCTAATCGTTTGTCAAGCCTAAATTGAAAATTTTTTCAGTTTAAAACAAAAAAACCTAGAAATACTACATAAAAATGTCATTCCTAGGCGTATTTATGCTATTTCTCTCTGAAAAACATGAGTATTCAGTCAGTCAAATGAAACCAAACGAACTCATTTCCCCTTGCCCAATTCAATGATACGATGACATTGTTGGGCTACATAAGCATCGTGGGTCACAATAATGACTGTTTTCCCCTCTCGATTCATCTCTAAGAGAAACTTCAAGACCAAATCTCTATTTTCAGGATCCAGCGAACCTGTCGGTTCATCGGCTAAAATCAGCTGGCTGGGTTTTAAGATGGCTCTAGCAACTGCAATTCGTTGTTGCTCCCCACCAGACAACTCGGAGACCTTTTGATGCAAAGTAGCTGGCAAACCTACTCTCTCTAAAATCTCTTCCACCTTTTTGAGCTTGTCTTTCTTGGACAATTTCACATATTTCAGCGCCAGCATGAGATTGTACTCGACCGTTTCATCATCAATCAGGGCAAAATTTTGAAACAGATAAGAGATATGTTCACGGATTATTGTTTGTGACTTAGCAGAATTGACTGCTAGATTTGTCTGACCAAAAATCTCATACCGTCCGCTATAATCACCATCTATCAAACCTAATAAATTTAACAAGGTCGACTTACCACTACCACTCTTTCCAACAATGGCTACCAAATCCCCCTGATCAATCCTGAGAGACAAGTTATCCAAAATCACTTTTCCCCCAATGGTTTTGGTAATATTTTCCAACTCAATCATAAGATGCCCCCTTTCAATAACTCTACTAGACTTCTTTTCTCCATCCTAGAAGCCAAGGCTAGCACAAATAGTATATCCAAACATGTAAAGCCTGCAAACAGCAGGAGTGGCAAGAGCGCATGGGCAAAGAAAATCAAGACTAGAAGAGGGAGACTATAGCCCAGCAAGAGCAGAACTAAGAGAGCTCTGTAGCGATCGACCAGTTTCCACCCCATAAACTTCTTGGTAATGATATCCCTGCGCTTCAACAAGAAAGTAGTAACGAGTAAAAAGTAGGAGACAATCATACTGAGAAGAGCAAATAAGGCAAAAAGAACGTTAAAATTACGAACAGAATCCCGATAGGTATCAACCATCCCCTCTTGAATTGCTTGAATCGATGAAAATTTTAAATAGCTACCATCAGATAAGTTATCGACTAACTCTGTAATCACTTTTTGATTTTGTTCTGTATTTTCAACTTTCATTGGATTGTTTAAACCTGTCGTTGACAAGTAAGTCTTTTCTTCCCACATCATGTCTTGATCATTTACCAGACTAATGATTGGATTGTGGAGATTTTCCTTTCGCTCATTATTATAAGGGAAGAAAGACCAATCTCCTTCATAGTAGGCAATTTCTACATCCATATCTTCTATTGTTTGCTTTTGCTGATCTTCATACCTCAGAGAAAGATAGGCGATGGATTTTCCCAAGAACTGATTCTTGCCTTCTTGTCCTTTGTCACTGATTGGCAACAAAATCACCTTTTTAGTGCCGGTATCTGGTAACTTGAATCCCTTGCTCTTTAGAAAATTGCTATTAGCATAGTAAACATCTACCTTATCAGGCAGTTGGTAGTTCTGCACTTGTTCAGCTTTGATGACTGGTTTGATAGGAAGACTCGTACTTCGCACATAGTTTACTTGTGTTTTTGCTAGCAAGTCTTGATAAAATTGGTAGAAATAATCTGTAGATTTCCCTGAACCTGCTAGCTCTTCTTGCCACAGGTTATCATTGAGTTTGAAGGTTTCTAAGGTCAGGTAATTTCCTTGGCTTACCCACTGTTGCTGATAAGCAAGTTCTTTGTTTTCTTGTTCTAAACTTCTGCCCACCCCAATCAGTAAGGCCGTCAGTAAAATAGTTGTCCCTATTTTCATCACATAATTGAAGATGAGACCAAGTTTGACAGATGAAAAACCTTTCAACATGGAACTGACTGTCATTTTCTGAATCATCAGGTAGGTCAGCCAACTGATGAACAAATACAACTGTAAAAGCAGGAATTGGGATAAGAGTAAACTTGGAAACAAAAGTTTTGGTCTGTAGTCCAGCACTAAAAATAGTCCCAAGTCAATGATAAGACTTCCACCCAAGAGAAGATAAAAATTAGTCTTTACAAAACCAGCTAAAATCGCCCTACTTTGAAAACCAAGTAACTTTTGAACCCCCACTCGTTTCATCTCCATCATCGGCTGATAAACTGTCATTAAAATCACAAGCAAGATTGCCAAGATAAAGATAATGATAGATAGTAACAACTCTTGATTTAGCACTCCAACCTGACTTCGGTAAGTGGGTTCTAATAAAATCGTCTTATCTATCTGGAAAAAATCACTCCACTTTTGTAGAATGGTATCGCGATCTATCTCTTTGCTGGAGGTAATCATGTAGCGCCCATTTACAGTATGGGATTTATCCTCAATATAGGATCGGAAGGTCTGGAGTCGAATGAGTTTCACCTTTAAAAAGGTGGGAATGGTTCCTAGATTATTAGGAAGATCCTGGTTGCTGTAGACTCCCTTCTCATTCTTTGAAAAATCAAGAGAAGTCAGACCGAACTCCTGATAGGGGAAGGTTTCCTTATCAAAAACACCAGCCTTGACGGCCTCATCGCCATTATCTACTTTGATAATAGAGACCTTGTCTTGACTTGCAACCTCTTCAAAAAACTGGAGAATCGTTTCTGTCGGTTTAGTGACATCTTTCAAGTACAAGTCAAATGAATAAGTTGTCTTGCCCATCTCCTGAATCCGCACTATTTCACGTGTAACATTTACATTCAGGACAAAAAATGTAGTACACAGCAAGAGCAGGAGCATACAAAGATGACTGATTTTTTTCATAGAGATACCTCCCGTGAAGAGACGAAAGTGAGATAGGTGCAAGTGCTTTTTATTTTTTACTAAATTTTAAGTAGGTGTAAATAAATCCTGCACTTATAGCCAGAGTTGTCCACCATTTAAAATCAATATGCAAAAGTGAAAAGATTACAAAACTGATGATTAGCGAGGCTAAAATATAAACAATGATTAAAATTTTATTTTTCATAGGAATTGCCTTTCTGAATGGATTCTAGTGTTTACAGCTCATTTGTAAAGTTTACAATAAACAACTAGGGCAATTATCTATCAGAATGTTCTTTTATCTGTCAACAATCCTAGAAAATCTTGTCGTTTCAAGTCTGAGAAATGTTTGGTAGAGAGACTTCCTCTTTGAAGTCCATCATCTCTAACCTGTAAATAATAACTATGTTGGCTTGTTTTAATTGTCAAAAAATCGCCAAATACAAAAAATTTTTTCCAGTTACGAATCTCAAATTCTTTCATCTCTGATTTTAGAATGCGGATAAGTCCTTGCCGCAAATCACGATGATGCTCACTTGTGAAAGTCATCCCATTTCCAAGATTTCTTATCAGTAGCTCATCTGGAGTTACCATCACCAGCGCTATTTTAGTTAAGAAAATTTCAACTGTTGGTGGTAAAATCGCCAAATTAAACCAGGGATATAGGTAGCGATACGCTAAGAAATAATGAGGCTCCTCACCCAATCCTAGTTGTTTATATAAGGCCTTGACCTCACTATCTAACCTCGCTTCAAAAGACACATCTGAATGCTCTTCTTCCTTCTTCTGATTAACATAACGCATCCAGACTAGGAAAGCTATAAAGACTATGCTAAATAGTCCTGATAAAAGATATTTTAAATTGTAGTTCATCACTTAACCTCCTGATTCACGACTCCACCTAAAGCAGAGTCGTATTTATTTTGAAAATAGTTCCATAACAACTTTAAATAAGACGGGCAGCATTGTATCAAACTAGAATTCTTTCTTTTCTAGCGACATCATAGTACTCGTTAACTCCGTCTTAAAATTACACCAAGCTTATTTTAGTTTTCTTTTCTACTTTTTATATTACTATGATACAATATTTTTAATAGGATTTTATTATTTGTTAACTTTTTTCACAAAAAGGAGAAAACCCATGCGTTATGATTTTGGAAAAGTCTATAAAGAAATACGTGAATCAAAAGGATTGACCCAAGAAGAGGTCTGTGGAGATGTCCTTTCAAGAACTAGCCTATCAAAGATCGAAAGTGGTAAGGTAACTCCCAAATATGAAAATATGGAGTTTCTTCTCCGGCAAATCAATATGAGTTTTGAAGAATTTGACTATATCTGCCACTTCTATCAACCGAGTGAACGATCAACTATCATGCAGACTTTTCTAAAAATGGCTTCTATTAGTGGTACGAGCGACTTAAGTAAATTACTCAAAAAATGTCAACATTATCTAAAAACACATCATGATTTCCCCATCCAGCAGTTACAAGATATGCTCGAAATCGTTATCTACATCCGTGAAAATGGGATAGAAAAATTGTCAAGTAAGGTTGACAACATTGTAAATAGATTATGGGATAAGATTGAGAAACAAGATACTTGGTATGAGAGCGACCTCAAAGTCCTTAATACCATTCTCTTTGCTTTTCCTATAGAGTATATTCATCAGATTACCGGAAAAATTCTCGAACGACTAGAGGTTTATAAACACTATAGTTCTATCTTTCAGCTTCGTATGATGTTACTTCTGAATCTCTCAACTCTTTATCTTTACAATGGTGATAAGTTGCTTTGCAAACAGCTTTGCTACACTCTCTTAGAGGAGGCAAAAGCAAGCAAACAGTATGATACACTTGCGTTTGCCTATATTCGTATCGGCATTTGTGCTAATGATGCTCAGTTAATAGAGAATGGACTCTCCTTAGCTAAACTAGTAGAAGATGAACACTTACTAACAGAGCTAGAGCGTGAAGTTAACATCTTTGTAAACAAAAAAGAAAGCCATTGAGACTTCCTTTTCTATATTTTCTTAATACCAGCCGTTATTAAGCCAGAAGTTTTTAGCGGCTGTCCATGAACCGTAACGTCCTGCAACGTAGGCATCTGCTACACGTTCTTGGTTTTCAGCTGAGTAGTCACCGTTCAAGTATGAATCTGTCAATTGGTAGCGTCCGATGTAACGTCCATTTGTAGCTGTGTAGCTACCGCCTGATTCTTTTTGAGCTATCCATTCTTTGGCTTCTGCTTCAGAGCCGCTTACAGTTGAAGCAACAGTTTCTTCTGCTACTGTTTCGCTTACTACTGGAGTTTCCTCCTCTACCTCTGTAGTTTCTGCCACTGTGGCTGAAACAGCTTCATCTTGGGCAGCTGGAGCTTCATAAGTCGTTGAAGATGGTGCTACTGGCGCTGCTGGACCGTCGATAACCAACTCTTGACCAACATAAATCATATGGATGTTGTCAATGTGGTTGTTTTCTGCCAATTTCTCAACAGTTGTGTTGTGAGTTTCAGCGATTTCTGAAAGTGTATCACCTTCTTTAACAGTGTAAGTTGATGATTCTTGAGCAGATACAAATGATGGAGCAAATACTGCAAACAAGGCAGCTACTCCTGCAAGAGTTGTTTTAATCTTTTTAGTTGTTGATTTCATATTCGAAAATTCTCCTTCTTTCTATAGTACTATCATACCCTTTAAATATTACTGTTTCTTGACACTTTTATGTAGAAATATTACAAAATTATTTTTTATTTCCCTAAATAAGGTATTTTTTGTCATAAAAGATACTATTTTTATGCCATTTATAGTGTAAAAAGGTTTTCATCCACAATTAAAGCCAAGACCTTCATTCTTTGATATAATAGAGATAAGAATTTTTATAAGGGGAAACTGATGAAATCACTTCGTTTTCAATCTGTCTTTGATATCATCGGACCAGTTATGATTGGCCCATCTAGTAGCCATACCGCTGGTGCTGTTCGTATTGGGAAGATTGTATCTTCCATTTTTGATGATACTCCGACAGAAGTCGAATTCCAACTATTTAACTCATTTGCTAAGACTTATCGTGGCCACGGGACAGACCTAGCCCTTGTTGCAGGAATTTTGGGCATGGATACAGATGATCCTGAAATTCCAAACAGTCTGGAAATTGCCCACAAGCGTGGTATCAAGATTGTCTGGACTATTCAGAAAGACAGCAATGCTCCGCATCCTAATACTACTAAAATTACTGTTAAAAATGCCCACAAGACCATCAGCGTGACTGGTATTTCTATCGGTGGAGGAAATATTCAGGTTACCGAACTCAATGGCTTTGCCGTCTCTCTCAATATGAATACACCGACTATCATCATTGTTCATCAAGATATTCCAGGTATGATTGCCCTCGTAACGGAGGCACTTTCCCGCTATGATATCAATATCGCCCAAATGAACGTTACTCGTGAAAAAGCTGGTGAAAAAGCCATTATGATTATCGAAGTTGACAGTCGCAACTGCGATGAGGCCATCGAAAAAATTCGAAAAATCCCTCATCTCCACAATGTCAATTTCTTTAAATAGGAGGAAGCATGTTTTATTCTATCAAAGAATTGGTCGAGCAGGCAGAACTGGACTTTCAAGGAAATGTCGCAGAACTCATGATTACAACAGAGTTTGAATTGACCGGTCGCGAACGTGAAGAAGTCCTCCTTCTCATGGAACGCAATCTGGAAGTCATGAAAGCCTCTGTCCAACTTGGCCTCAATGAAAATAAATCTCGTAGTGGTCTGACAGGTGGAGATGCTGCCAAATTGGACCACTACATCAAAAACGGAAAAACCTTGTCAGATTACACGATTCTGTCTGCTGCCCGAAATGCCATCGCAGTCAATGAACACAATGCCAAAATGGGCTTGGTCTGTGCCACTCCGACCGCAGGAAGTGCTGGCTGTCTGCCCTCAGTTCTCACTGCTGCTATTGAAAAATTAGACCTCAACCACGAGCAACAGCTGGATTTCCTCTTTGCTGCTGGTGCCTTTGGACTAGTCATCGCAAACAATGCCTCTATCTCAGGTGCTGAGGGTGGCTGTCAGGCCGAGGTTGGTTCGGCCTCTGCTATGAGTGCTGCCGCCTTGACTCTAGCTGCTGGTGGAACACCTTATCAGGCCAGTCAGGCCATTGCCTTTGTCATTAAAAATATGCTGGGGCTCATCTGTGACCCTGTTGCCGGCTTAGTCGAAGTTCCCTGCGTCAAGCGCAATGCCATGGGAGCCAGCTTTGCCTTTATCGCAGCAGATATGGCCTTGGCAGGTATCGAATCTAAAATCCCTGTGGATGAAGTTATCGATGCCATGTACCAAGTAGGAGCAAGCATGCCAACTGCCTTTCGTGAAACAGCTGAAGGTGGACTCGCTGCCACACCTACTGGTCGTCGTCTCCAAAAAGAAATTTTCGGAGAATAAGCTTATCAAATAGGAGAAACTATGACCTCTATCTCAGCTATCTTTTTCGACCTAGATGGAACCCTCGTTGACAGTTCTATTGGGATTCACAATGCCTTTACCCATACTTTTAAGGAGCTAGGCGTGCCTAGCCCTGATGCCCAAACGATTCGTGGTTTTATGGGACCGCCTCTCGAAAGTAGTTTTGCGACCTGCCTGCCCAAAGAACAAATATCTGAAGCTGTGCAGATATACCGTTCTTACTATAAGGAAAAAGGCATCCATGAAGCTCAGCTCTTCCCTCAGATTGTAGAATTGCTTGAGGAATTATCAAGCAATTATCCTCTCTACATCACCACTACAAAGAATACACCAACCACTCAGGACATGACTAAAAATTTGGGAATCCATCATTTCTTTGAGGGCATTTATGGTTCCAGCCCTGAGGCACCCCATAAGGCCGATGTCATTCGCCAAGCCTTGCAGGCACATCAATTAATTCCAGAACAAGCCATCATCATCGGTGATACCAAGTTTGATATGCTGGGGGCTCAGGAAACAGGCATTCAGAAATTAGCTGTCACTTGGGGATTTGGAGAGCAATCAGACTTGCTCAACTATCAGCCTGATTATATCGCCCACAAACCCTTAGAAGTTTTGGCGTATTTCCAATAACATAACGGAGACTGGGCAAAAACTCCATTTCATACTCAATGAAAACGAAGCAAGTCTCTACATAACAAAACGCATATTACCAAGACTTTTAAAGTCCTGATAATATGCGTTTTCTGATTTTCAAGATTTTTTATTCAACATGGGTTGTTTGATTAGCAAAGGCGATAATAGCTTGCTTCAACTCATCTCCACTGAGAGTGCGGAACTCTTCAATCTTTTGATCGATGGCTTCTAGAGGCATGACATTGACTTTACCAACGAAAATCTTATCCATAACCTGATTATCAACAAGTTCAGTTGACACCAAGAGTTCTTCGTAGAGTTTTTCACCTGGACGAATTCCAACTTCAACGATTGGAATTTCGCTTTCGGTGTGTCCACTTAGAAGCACCATTTTCTTGGCCAAGTCATAAATCTTGACTGGTTTGCCCATATCAAGGATAAAGACTTCTCCATCCTTGGCATAAGCACCAGCATGGATAACCAGACGGCTAGCTTCTGGGATGGTCATAAAGTAACGGGTCATACGGAAGTCTGTTACCGTTACAGGCCCACCTTCAGCAATCTGACGTTCAAAGACTGGAATTACACTACCACGGCTACCAAGAACATTCCCAAAACGAACCGCACAGTAGGTTGATTGGCTACGTTGGTTAAAGCCAGTGACAATCAACTCAGCCACGCGCTTGGTTGCTCCCATAACATTGGGTGGATTGACCGCCTTATCCGTCGAAATCATAACCATCTTAGGCACCTTGGCTTCATCAACAGCTCTAGCAACATTGTAGGTTCCGCGGATATTGTTTTTGAAGGCTTCTTTTGGATTGCGCTCCATCATAGGAACGTGCTTGTGGGCAGCCGCATGATAAACAATAGCTGGCTTGTACTGCTCAAAGACTTGCAACAGACGGTCATAGTCTTGAATGTCCGCAATCACAGGCACATAATCAATCCCTTGGAACTTGCGAATCAACTCATGATAAACAAGGTAGATTGAATTTTCACCGTGACCGAGCAAGACAATGCGTTCAGGATTGAATCGACTAACTTGGCGACAGATTTCAGAACCGATTGAACCACCAGCACCTGTGACTAAAATTGTCTTACCTGTCAGTTCTGCGCCCAGACGCGATTCGTCAAGACGAATTTCCTGACGGCCCAAAAGGTCTGTGATATCAATTTTCTGGAAACCTCCACCCGCTTGGTGAAGTCCTTGAACAACAGTTTCAACCTTAGGCATCTTGTAACATTTGACACCCAGCTTATTACACATCTGCAAGATACGCTCATATTCTGACGGATCCAGCGACGGAATCGCAACGATAACACGCTCGATTTGATGGCGTTTGGCTAATTCAGGCAGGTCATCATAAGAGCCCAAAACAGGAATACCACCAAGTTTTTGTCCCTTTTTCTTAGCATCCTTATCCAAAATACCGACAAGTTCTAATTCACTAGTTGGATGTTGGTAACTATCCATAAAGAGAGCCCCACCATCACCAGCACCAATCAAGAAGGTCCGACGGTGTTCTCCATCACCACTTCCTTTTTTGCGTCTAGAGTAGATTAACTGCCAAGTAATCCGTGGCAATAAAATCAAGAAGGTACTCAACAAGATAAAGAGAATGATGAAACGGATTGAAAAAAGTGGCAAGAAGGCATAGCAGATACTATATGACAAGACGCTGCTCGCAGTCACACCAAAAAAGATTTTCATAAAGTCCGTAATCTTGCTGTAACGACTAATACTAGCATTCAAGCCCCAAAATGCAATCATCAACTGATAAAACAAGAAGGCCAAACTCGTATAGATAATGTAGTCAACAGGGGCTGGATTAATCAATCCGTAGAATAAGATATAAGATACAATGATGGAAACCACCATACTCAAAATATCAAATATTCCCCAGAAAACCTGCTTTTGTTGTTTATTTAAAATTTCCACCAGATCAATCACATAATCTGTTAGTTTTTTATTCATAGAAATTTACTCCTCCTTAAAAGAGCTCGATGGTTATACTCAATGAAAATCAAAGAGCAAACTAGGAAACTAGCCGCAGGCTGCTCAAAACACTGTTTTGAGGTTGTAGATGAAACTGACGTAGTCAGCTCAAAACACCGTTTTGAGGTTGTGGATAGAACTGACGAAGTCAGTAACCATATATACGGCAAGGCGACGTTGACGCGGTTTGAAGATATTTTCGAAGAGTATTATATTGTTATTATAACACTTTTTTCTCTAGTTTACGATTTGCTACAATCTTTTACTTGCTTTTTCGTAACAGTTTCATAAAAATAAACTGTCGGACAAATCCTGGACAAAGGGCAACAACCATCTGAATCGCAACACTCTTGGCGTACTCCAGGTAAGAAATTTGTCCTCGCTTCAGCATCCGTTGACGAGCCTGACGATAGAGTTTGAGGTAACGCAGTCCCCCACGACGCTCAAACATCCCTGCTCCGACACGAACCTTACACAAGATTTGATCCAGATTTCCAGTCTTGGCTCCTGCAGCAATCATATTGAGCCAGAGGAGGTCATCCTCCATATAAAGGCCATCCTCATAGTTGCCTGCCTTGAGAACCATATCCTTTTTGAACATGACAGTCATGTGGTTAAAGGCACTTCTCATCCTTTGATAAGCTACAATATCTGCATGTTGAGTCGGAACACGACGGTAAGAAACAATCTCATCAGGATTGTCAATAAACTCTGCAATATGTCCACCTAATAGGTCGAGCTTGTCCTTCTCCATTAATTGAATCTGTTTCTCAAAACGGTCTGGAACAGCTATATCATCCGTATCCATACGGGCAATAATATCATACTGACACTGCAAAACACCCTGTCGAAGAGCCAGACCCAAACCTTGATTCTGCTCAAGAGGATAGCGTTTCACTGGAATATCAGACTCAGCTTCAAGCTGGTCTAATACCTGATAGAGCTCAGGTGTCAAAGGCCCATCCTCAACCAGAACCAATTCGCTCGGTTTCAGGGTCTGATTTTGAACACTCTCAATAGCATCCTTTAAAAATGTCGGATTTTCCTTGATATAGACCGACATCAATACGCTGATTTTTTGCTTTTCAGACACAGTTTTTCTCCAATGTATAGATTTCCTTCCACTATTTTATCATAATTTTCAAGACTTTCCCATTTTTATCTTGAAAGCCAGAAACCTTACTTGACATTATAGGGAAAAAGCCTTAAAATAAGCTGTTATTAAAATCAGCTAGAAGAGGTATTATATGAAAAAGCAATCACTCTTTTTTGTTCCAGGTATTATCCTGATTGGTGTTTCCTTGCGGACTCCTTTTACTGTTTTACCCATTATTTTGGGAGATATTTCGCAAGGTCTGGGGGTAGAAGTTAGTTCACTTGGTGTCTTGACCAGCCTTCCTCTCCTCATGTTTACCCTCTTCTCGCTCTTTTCTACCCGACTGGCTCAGAAAATCGGCTTAGAGCATCTCTTTACCTACAGCCTTTTCTTCTTGACCATCGGTTCTCTCATTCGACTAATCAATCTACCCCTGCTCTATCTAGGAACTTTGATGGTTGGGGCAAGTATCGCAGTCATCAACGTTCTGCTCCCTAGTCTTATCCAAGCCAATCAACCAAAGAAGATTGGTTTTCTGACTACCTTATATGTAACTTCTATGGGGGTTGCGACGGCTCTAGCTTCCTATCTAGCCGTGCCTATTACACAAGCCAGTTCTTGGAAAGGACTTATCATCCTCCTCACCCTGCTCTGTCTAGCAACTTTTTTGGTCTGGCTCCCAAATCACCGCTATAATCACAGACTGGCTCCACAAACCAAACAAAAAAGCCAAACAAAGGTCATGCATAATAAACAGGTCTGGGCAGTGATTATCTTTGCAGGTTTTCAATCCTTGCTCTTTTACACCGCTATGACTTGGTTACCTACCATGGCCATCCACGCAGGTCTATCCAGTCACGAAGCTGGCTTGCTCACTTCTATCTTCTCTCTGATTAGCATTCCTTTTTCAATGACCATCCCAAGCTTGACAACTAGTTTATCTACTCGCAACCGTCAGCTCATGCTCACTCTAGTTTCACTAGCTGGTGTGGTCGGCATTTCCATGCTCTTTTTCCCAATCGGTAATTTCTTTTACTGGCTTGCCATCCATCTCCTCATCGGAACCGCAACCAGCGCCCTCTTCCCTTATCTCATGGTCAACTTTTCACTCAAGACAAGCGCCCCTGAAAAGACAGCCCAATTATCTGGCCTTTCTCAAACAGGAGGCTATATTCTAGCAGCCTTTGGACCAACCCTCTTTGGTTACAGTTTTGACCTTTTCCACTCTTGGGTGCCAGCTGTAGCTGCCCTCTTACTCGTCGATATCATCATGACTGTGGCCCTCTTTACAGTGGACAGAGCTGATAAAATCCTCTAAACTTCTAGTTTTGCCTAGAAGTTTTTTTATATATATAAAAATTTTACACATTTTTCTTGACAGGGCTTTCATTTAGATGTACAATGTATGTGTAGAAAAATTATATATAAAAATCTTACACATTAGAAAAGGAGGTTTCCCATGTACTTTCCAACATCCTCTGCCTTGATTGAATTTCTCATCTTGGCCGTACTGGAGCAAGATGATTCTTATGGTTATGAGATTAGCCAGACCATTAAGCTTATCGCTAATATCAAAGAATCTACGCTCTATCCCATTCTCAAAAAATTGGAGGGCAATAACTTTCTGACCACCTATTCTAGAGAGTTCCAAGGTCGCATGCGCAAATACTACTCCTTGACAAATGGTGGTATAGAACAGCTCGTGACCCTAAAAGATGAATGGGCACTCTATACAGACACCATTAATGGCATCATAGAAGGGAGTATCCGCCATGACAAGAACTGAATACCTGACTCAGCTAGAACTTTATCTCAAAAAACTGCCTCAGGCTGACCAAATTGAAGCCATGGACTATTTCAGGGAACTCTTTGACGATGCTGGAGTCGAGGGAGAAGAAGAACTCATCGCTAGTTTGGGAACTCCTAAGGAAGCAGCTCACGAAGTCCTCTCTAATCTTCTCGATAAAAAAATCAATGAGGCACCCGCTCAAAAGAATAACCGACAAATTTTGCATATCGCCTTGTTAGCTCTCCTTGCAGCACCCATCGGTATTCCTCTGGGAATCGCCATCCTCGTGTCCCTGTTCGCAATCCTTGTGGCAGCCTTGACTGTCATTCTAGCTTTCTTTGCGGTTTCCATACTTGGTATCATCGGCGGATTCCTATTTTTAGTTGAAAGTTTCACTGTCCTCGCCCAAGCAAAATCAGCCTTTATCTTGATTTTCGGTTCTGGTTTACTAGCCATCGGTGCTTCTTCGCTGGTTTTACTAGGTATTTCCTATGTAGCCCGCTTCTTCGGCCTACTCATTGTTCGCCTGGTGCAATTTGTTCTTAAAAAAGGAAAGAGAGGTGACCAGCATGCGTAAATTGACAAAAGGATTTCTCATTTTTGGTGTGGTGACTACCGTTATCGGCTTTATCTTGCTTTTTGTAGGTATCCAATCTGACGGAATTAAGAGCCTACTGGCCATGTCCAAAGAACCTGTCTATGATAGCCGGATGGAAGAGCTAACCTTTGGCAAGGAAGTCGAAAACCTAGAAATTACTCTCCACCAACACGCGCTGACCATCACAGACTCTTTGGATGATCAAATCCACATTTCTTACCATCCATCTATTTCTGCTAACCATGATCTTGTCACAAATCAAAACGATAAAACGCTGAGCCTCACTGATAAGAAACTGTCTGAAACCCCATTTCTCTCTTCTGGAATTGGCGGGATTCTCCATATCGCAAGTAGCTACTCTCGTCGTTTTGAAGAAGTTATTCTCCAAGTTCCAAAAGGAAGAAGTCTAAAAGGGATCAACGTGTCAGCCAATCGCGGTCAAACCAGTATCACTAATGCCACTCTTGAAAATGCGACCCTCAATACAAACAGCTATATCCTCCGAATTGAAGGAAGTCGTATCAAAAACAGCAAACTCACAACCCCTAATATCATTAATATCTTTGATACAGACCTTACAGATAGTCAGCTAGAGTCAACAGAACATCACTTCCACGCTGAAAATATTAAAGTATATGGTAAAGTAGAACTATCTTCTAAAAATACGCTCAGTATCATGCTAACTCAAAAAGAAAGCCAAGAAATTAACTTAGACCTCTCGAGTCACCATGGTCCTATTTATCAGTTATCGAGAGATGAGAGTCAACGCCACCCCAACGAATTAAGCAACCCTTACAAAACTGAAAAAACTGATGCAAAAGGTCAACTCATCGCTAAGGCTGATGATTATATTAGTCTTGAAACTACAGCTAACAGACCTTAATAAACCTATTTATATCGACCACTATGACACATAACCCACTAAAAAGGAGGTTCTACCATGAAACAAGAATGGTTTGAAAGTAATGATTTTGTAAAAACAACAAGCAAGAACAAGCCTGATGAACAAGTCCAAGATGTTGCAGACAAGGCTGAAGAAAGGATAGCCGATCTCGATACGCCAATTGAAAAAAATACTCAAGTAGAGGAGGAAGTCTCTCAAGCTGAAGTCGAACTGGAAAGCCAGCAAGAAGAGAAAATTGAAGCTCCTGAAGACAGTGAAGCGAGAACAGAAATAGAAGAAAAGAAAGCATCCAATTCTACTGAAGAAGAGCCTGACATTTCTAAAGAAACAGAAAAAGTCACTAAAGCTGAAGAGAACCAAGAAGCTCTTTCTCAGCAAAAAGCAACCACGAAAGAGCCACTTCTTATCAGTCAATCCTTAGAAAGTCCTTATATCCCCGACCAAGCTCCAAAATCTACGGATAAATGGAAAGAGCAAGTGCTTGATTTTTGGTCTTGGCTAGTGGAGGCTCTCAAATCTCCTACAAGCAAGCTTGAAACAAGTAGCACACACAGCTACACAGCCTTTCTCTTGCTCATTCTGTTTTCTGCATCTTCCTTTTTCTTTAGTATCTACCACATCAAACATGCTTACTATGGATATATAGCAACTATGCATAATCACTTCCCTGAACAATTTGCTTCATTAAATCTCTTTTCGATTATCTCTATCCTAGTAGCGACAACACTCTTCTTCTTTTCATTCCTCTTGGGTAGTTTCGTCGTGAGACGATTTATCTACCAAGAAAAGGACTGGACGCTAGAAAAGATTCTCCAACAATATAGTCAACTCTTGGCAATTCCAATCTTCCTCACTGCTATTGCTAGTTTCTTTGCCTTCTTTGACAGCCTACGATTTACAGCTCTCTTGTGTGTGATTAGCATTGGGATCATTCTGCTCGCTAGTCTCCATATCATTACAAGACCAAGTCAAGCAAGTGAAACCGACTCCTTCTATCAATTATTCTTGTCTGTCCTTGTGAACGGAGTTATTATCCTCCTCTTCTTTGTAGCTGAAGTCGCACTGATTGGGGACTATCTTCGTATCTTGGCCTTTCTTTAAACTTCAATCCTGTCATCCATGGCAGGATTTTTTCTATGCCAAAAAGCAAGTCGATTGACCTGCTTCTGCTTTACTTTTCTTGTGCTAATGCTTTAAAATCTTTGTCTAAGATGGGTTGTATTTCTAATTGATTGGCGTCTAGTTGGTGGTAAGATGCTGATGGTAGTGACTCTAGGAATTTTGCATAGTCCAAGCGAGTAATGGCTTCATAGTCTTCTGGTTTAGAGCCATCTCCTGTAATTTGAACCAAGTCAATCTCCCACTGGACTTCCTTATCCACCAATTGCTCAATATAGGCAGCAGGAACAAATGGTTCTCTCGGTAACACTGTCTTGACTCCTTGAGCCAGATGGTAAACACCGTGAACTTGTCCTTCTCCATCCTGATAAAAGGAAACTCTTGCAAAGTGAGCATCCGTCTCTTGAACCGCACGTACACGCGCTTCAAACTGAGCCAAGCCATCTGCCTCTAAAAAGCTTTTCAAATCATCATGACTAAAGAAAACAGGATTAAAAATTCCTTGGCAAATCGTAAAACGGGCTGCACTATCAGCCAGATGGGCTTGAATACCTGCTTGGAAATAAGCTTCAAAGTCAAAACCATCGAGCCCTTCAATCTCAGTTCCTGTGTAAGCAAGCAGGGCATCTAAAAATGCTTTGATAATCTCCCAGTCTGTCTTCGTTAATAGATCAGGAAGCTCGACACGATAAGCCTTTTGACCATCAGCATAACTAATTTTAAAGAGAAATTGTGATTGCCCCACTATTGCACACTCGATATACTCGAGACGATTAAGTGGCTGACGGAGATAGACTGCATCATAGCTATGTGACTCCAAACCATCTACCAAAGCCAAGATGGACTTGGCAGTCAAAATTTCCTGTTCTCCTAAAATGCTCTGTTTATTTGGAATAAAAAATGTTTTCGTCATAACTGGACTCCTTTGAAATCGTTTACATATAGTATACCTTATTTTCCTGAAAGATACAGAAACAAACTTTAGATTTTTGAGTAAAAAACATAGAAAAACAGCCCCTGAGGACTGTTTAATCTTATACTGTAGCTGCTTGATCCAAGCTTTCACCGATAGCGGCTAGGCGCTCGATAACTTCAGCTTGTGTCAATTCATTTTCTGAAATATAGCGGTTACGTGGGTGAACACGGCACTCGTGTGAGCATCCACGAAGGTACTTGTCTTCATTTTCTTCTGATGTCAAGATACGACGGTTACAGAATGGATTTCCACAGTTGACATAACGTTCACATGGTGTTCCATCAAACCAGTCTTTTCCTACGATAGTTGGGTTAACGTGGTTAACATCTACGGCAATACGCTCGTCAAAGACATACATTTTTCCATCCCAAAGCTCACCTTGGACTTCGGGGTCTTTACCGTAAGTTGCAATTCCTCCGTGCAATTGACCAACATCTTTGTAGCCTTCACGGACCATCCAACCTGAGAATTTCTCACAGCGAACGCCACCTGTACAGTAAACCACGACACGCTTGTCCATGAATTTTTCCTTGTTATCACGAACCCATTGTGGTAACTCACGGAAGTTGCGGATGTCTGGGCGGATAGCCCCACGGAAATGTCCTAGATCATACTCGTAATCGTTACGTGTGTCAAGGACAACTGTATCTTCGTCAAGAAGGGCTTCTTTGAACTCTTTTGGAGACAAGTAGGCACCTGTTGTTTCAAGTGGGTTGATGTCGTTGTCAAAGTTATCATCCTCCAAACCAAGGTGGACAATTTCTTTCTTGTAGCGAACAAACATCTTCTTGAAGGCTTGTTCATTTTCTTCGTCAATCTTGAACCAGAGGTCTTCCATGCCTGGGAGGCTATGAACGTAGTCCATGTATTTTTGAGTTGTTTCATAATCACCTGAAACTGTTCCGTTAATTCCTTCGTCAGCGACTAGGATACGGCCTTTAAGGCCGATTGATTTACAGAAAGCCAAGTGGTCTGCAGCAAATTGCTCTGCATTTTCAATTGGAGTGTAAAGGTAGTAAAGTAAGACACGAATATCTTTTGCCATAAGATTTGTTCTCTTTTCTATTATTAAATTTTCAGAATTTTTCATCTAACTATACTAGTATACCTGCTTGAGAAAACGAATGCAATTTATTTGACTGGAAATTGTAGAAGGTGGCCTGTCCCTGCACTTCCTCAGTAACCATAGCGAATAGCAGATAGTTCTCTCAATTTTTTGATCTGCTCAGCTTGACTTTCTGACAGAATCAGCTTATTGTCAATTAACATACGTGAGATGTCAACATTCATTTGGCTCAATATAAATGGGGTAGAGGTCCCATCGTCCTCTAATCGCCTTTTATAACTTACTAACAGATTTTTCAAAGGAGTCAGTTGAGGCGTATCCTTTATATCTTCCAATAGATGATCTATGATAATCATGGCTTCACAACGTCTTTCACTGCCTCCGGCAAACCATTTTAATGGTGTCATACTCATTTACCTCCTGAAATATTTGAAAAGCTATCATTCCTAGCTCTCATGCTAATATTTTACCCAAATACCCTGTGTAAAAAAGTCAGCAAAAATGGTAATGTTGCGAAAATATTATTGATCACATGCACCGCATAGGAAGGATAAATGCTCTTGGTATAGCGGGTCAAACTAGCAAAGATGATACCAGATGTTGCAAAGACAAAGATATCTAACAGACTAGGCAGGCTTGAAAAATGAGGAAGAGCAAATAAAATTGACGGAAGAAGCAAATCAAGGCCAAATCTCGAATGCTTAAAAAAGGCGTGTTGCAGTAATCCTCTATAGATTAACTCTTCCATCAGTGGAACCAGAAAGAACAGGGCTATATAAATACCTAGCTCTGCAAAGTTGGTCCCACTATAACCGATCAATACAGCCCAACCTTCAGCAGTTGACTGAACATGTTTAGCTGTCTGAACGTTAAAAGAGATCTGGAGCACTACCACTAATACTGTCAAAATCGAATACCAAAGCCATTTTTTTCTTGGAATGTGAAAGAGATAACCATGACCTGTCTTAACCAGAATCCAAATCATGACTCCGCTAAATAGCAAACTCAAGATATTTTGAATCCAGACGAAATTGCCAATCTGGGAAGAAAATTGCCAATAATTTTGAACAATAAGCGTCAGCTTAGCAAGTCCAAATACGAAAAACAGGTAAGAGAAGACTGCACTTATTTTGAATAGAAGTTGATACTTTTTCATAGAAATTCTTCCTCATTTCTTATATTTCAGCCTATATTCCACATAAATGAAAACCTGCTCCTAATAACCAAGGTCACGATAACCACGCGGACAGTACCCACTTACTGGAAAAGAACCTGAATTTTTTAATATAGAAGGGTAAGAACCAAATGGACTTCCCTGATAAGCATACCCTCTATAAATATCAGATACATCTCCACCCTCTATATGATCAAGCATTTCAGTATCCATAATTTCAAATTGTTCCATCATTTTTGTATCCTTTTTATTTTTAATTTTTGTCCTGTTGCAACCTTTTCACTGTTAGTATAGCACTATTTTTTTATTCTTTCATCAAAATATTTAATTGGCATCAAAACATCTTGAATTGTTAAAAAATTTAAAAAGCAAGCATGAAAAACATACTTGCCCTAAGGGAACTTACCAACGTAAAGATCCAAAATTGAAAGCTATGCACCCTTACTTCCGTCTGTTCTCATATATTCTCATGATCGCAACAAGGATAGCAGCTGTCCCACTTGCCAAAGCGATAAGGGTAATGATAATGTTGAGGATTTCAGGCGTACTCCCTATTCTATTAATAAGACGTAGTAGGGATATAACTGTCAACTGAATTAGGAGTATTGATTCTACTCTTACCATTGAAGTAAGTCTGTTTTCAACTGCATATAAAAAGGCTGGTAGCATAACACAGGCTATAGCAATCACAAACAGGTTGCCCCCTGTTTCTTCTCCCTTGTTCACCACGGAAATCATGAGAAGATTCGATGCTATGATCAACGTAGAGCAGATGATAAAAAAGGATTTCTTATTCATTTAATATACCTCGCATACTATGGTAAAAATCAAACTGGATAAAGACAAAACTTTAACTGGTGAGTCACCCATCCTCACCTATACTTCTATCTCTAAGACTTGTTTAAATATAAAATTAGAACTTGTGGTTTTTAGAATGATATTTGGATATTTTGTCAAAATACTATTAACATTAGACAAACCAACTCCTCTATTCTGCCCTTTAGATGACATTCCTCTCTCAAATATTTTTGTAACATCAATCTCTCTATCTAGGGTAGGATTTTGGATAATCAAAACTTGCTTATTATTTCTCATATCTTCAAAAAAACAAACACTTAGAGGTTCCTCGACAGTGGCGCTTGCAGCGGCCTCTATCGCGTTATCTAACAATATAGAAACAACTGTTAAAAAATCAATTTCCTCAATCTTTTTGATAGCAATTGGTTTTTCTATTTCCAAAGAAACTGGCACTAGTAAACTCTGAGCCTCGGATAATTTTGAGATTAATAAACTCTTCAAGGATAAATCCTCTATGTTTCTCAATCTCACTACATCAAATTTTGTATCTTTTAAATTTTTCCCCGAATCTTTCAGGACACTGTCATAAATTTGAGCAACTAAATCAATATCTTTGCGATCTATTCCTATCTTTAAACTTGTTAAAATATTTGCATAATCATGCCTAAAGCTTCTAACCTCTTGATAAAGCCCTTCTACTTGTTTACTATAGCTATTAAGATTTTGAAGTTGAATCTCTTTTTGAAGTACCAAATCTTTTTGCAATTCCTCACGTACATTTCTGTCCAGTATATTGACAAAATAGATAAATAAAAAGAAATAGATTGCAGTTATAGCTCCTTGATAATGATTTACAGATAAATTCAGACTGTTTTTAATGTAACCAATAAAAGGAATAAGGATAAAATACCCCAACATTGCAGCATTAGTAAGCCTCATCATTTGATCTAGATGTTTATCCAACACTTTACTTCTTAAATAGCTAAAATCATACTGAAAAACTTTTATTATAAGCAAAGATAGGAGACTTGCTAAAATTGAGAAAATTGTAGCATCGTAATAAACATATATTTCTGTTAAACTAGCAAAATTAGGAATAATAAAATCAACAAAAAAATCATAGATAATCGACCAAAATGTAATAGGAAACAGAGCATAAAAAAGTGTCGATCTCAGACTGTATTTCTTTTTATCCAACGACAATGTGTAGATAATAAAAAAGATGGGATAATCTAGTACTGTAATAACAACAGGGATATAGAACACCTTAATCAAGATGAAAAGTAAAAACTCTAATAAAAAATAGAAAAGCAATAACTCTAAAGATCTCTTTATAGTCAATTGATAGCCATAAATTTTTGCATGAAGAAATAAAAGTATGTAAAAATTCAAAGATACTAACACAAAAGACATTTACTACTCCTTACTATCATGTAAATCTTTAACTATATTCAGCAATGCCCTCATTTTTAACCTAGATACTAGGCAACTTGACCCGTTCTTCAAATAGACTAGTTTTTCTTCCTTATCTATTGAGGAGATATTATAAGGATTCACAATAAAAGAACGATGACACTGAACCAATCTTGGTTCTTGCTTCAATATATCAGAAATTTTACCGTAAAACTCTATTCTTTCTCTCATAGTATAAAGAACTAGCTTATGAGGAATCATTGACGTTTCTATATAAAGCAAATCCGAAAACGGAACCTGAACAAGTGCTTTAGAATTTGTAAACACAAAAGAATCTTCAGTCATTAGTTGATGTTTATTCTTGTGAACATAAGCGATTGCCTTTTCCACACGTTCCCTAAAAGCACTTTCAGGTAATTCCTTATCAATAAAATCTAAAGCTGATACTTGATATTGAAAACTAACAGGCATAAATTCTGAATGAGTTGTTACAAAGACAATGACTGCATTTGGATCCCTATCTCTGATTTCCAAAGCAATATCTAACCCTTTTCTAACATCGTTTTTAATTTCAATATCCAAAAAGAAAAGTTGATGACCTCCACGTTCCATCATATCTTCTAACAATTGATTCGGTTTGCCATAAACACCACAGTGCTTTACTTCCCAACAATTCTTCTCTAGAATATCATACACCAGATTTTCCATCCTAGTCTGCTGTATAAAATCATCCTCTAATATAAAGATATTCATTTCTCGTCTCCTTTAGTATTTAACCATCTTTCTTTTACAGTTTTAAAATATCTTCTAGAGCAGATAATATCTGATACTCTTTCATCCATAAATAAAATGGTCTTCGTTTCATACTTCAATCCTATTACTTTGGATAAGTTAACAAGAAACTTTCTATGACACCTAAACAATTTACCCAGACTCATTTCCTCAACTCTAGCTAGGCTCATATACTTCTCAAATACTCCATCAGCTGTAATAAAAATAACAGCATGTGCCTTCGTAGGATGTGTTGTCACATAGTAAACCTTAGAATGAGGCACTTTAACAACTGCTCTACCTTGACTTAAAATATATTCTTGCATATTTTTCCTCCTTACTCTCCTATATCATATCAAAACTAGTATCCTATGATTGAAAAAATCCTAAAAGGTATCTGAGTTATCATAAATGGTTATTTTTCAACATTTCATGCTAAAATTTATACAATCTAAGATTTTGATATCTTCTAGCGGATGTTTTTGATATGATAGAGCAAGAGGATAAACATGGATACAATTCAAATTCTACATTTTTCATTATTAGGATATATCATCACAAATGATATCAATTCTTATATTAAAGAAAACTTATCAACAAAAACGAGAATTATAGCTTCTAGGCGTATCATCTATTCCTATAACACTACTACCTATTTTATCATAAAATCAATGTTTTTATCTTCAGATACAATGTATTCTTATATCGAAGATATACGACTCCATTCTGAATTTGCCCACATTATCATCATAGGGAGTGATATTGATTATGATAAACTTTTCCGTAGTCATTACAGAATATTCGGTGTCGTTGATACAACTAGAAATTATTCTTTACAATCTATACGACAAGAAATTCACTCATATTTAGATGGCATTTATAACAACCTAAAATAAATTAGGCTAGATAGTCTTTATACATTTCATCAACATACATGGCTTCAAAAACTTCCAAAAAAAATCACTGTCTCCCCCAGATAAGCCTGAGGAAAACAGTGATTCAGTTTTTAGGAATTAGGAATGAATACACGAAATCAATTGATCTTATGATTTTTTGTTTTTCAAGAATTCATCGTATTGTTTTTGCATTTCATTCAATACTTTATCGTAAGCACCTTCAGATTTCAATTTTTCCATCAATTCTGGAATAGCTTTGTCTGGGTCTACAGTACCAGTGTTGATAGCTGTATCGAATTGTTGCATTGTGTTAGAGATTGCTGAGATTTCAGATTTCACACTGTCAGTGTTAAAGATGAATCCAAGCGCTGGAGATTCTTTAGCTTCTGCCAATTGTTTCTTAGAATCTTCGATTTGTTGGTCTGTAACGTTTTCGTTGATGTAAAGAATCCAGTTGTTACCAGTGTTCCATCCACCCATGTGAGTGTTTCCTTTGTATCCATCAAGAACGCGAACACGGTTTTCTTTACCTTCAATTTTTTCCCAGTTCTTGCCTTCTGGACCGTAAACAAGACCGTTCAAGAGTTCTGGGTTAGTATTCAAGAGATTCAACACTTCCATTGATTTTTCTTTGTTCTTAGAGTTGTTTGAGATGACAAAGTTAGCAACTTGTGTTGTTTGGTTTTTCTTGATGAAGTTAGTGATTGGTTTGATTTGGATATCTTTGTTGGCAACACGTGAAAGCAAGCTATTACCATAGTCAGCTGGTCCTACTGTTTCTTCACGAACAAACCAAGTATCTTGTTGAAGGTCAAATGAAGTATCGCTTGTTGCTACGTCTTTTGGAATGTATCCAGCTTCATAGAATTTGTGAAGAGTCTTCAAGTGTTCTTTGAAACGAGGTACTTCGTAACGGTTTACAATCTTAGTAGTGTCTCCTTCAAGGTCGATAACGAATGGAAGTCCGTTTGGAACTGGATAGTCAAAGTTATCAGATGGGATGAAGTTCTTAGTAACCGCAAATGGCACTACATCTGGAGCTTTTTCTTTGATTTGTTTCAAGACTGGTTCAAGTGTTTCGTATGAAGTTACACCTGAAATATCGATACCGTATTTAGCAAGAAGTGTTCCGTTGAAGGCGAAGTTTTGAGATGATGCAACGTTGGCTGCAACTGGAACTGCGTAAATTTTACCGTTAATGCTGTTACCTTTGATGTAAGCTGGGTCAAGTGCTTTGTAAAGTTCTGCCCCTTCTTTCTTGTACAAGTCAGTCAAGTCTGCATAGGCACCTTTTTGAGCATTTACAACATAGTTAGAGGCAAAGGCGATATCGTAGTTTTCACCAGATGATGTGATAACTGACATTTTCTTATCATAGTCACCCCATCCAAGATATTGGATATCCAATTTAGCACCAACTTTTTCTCCGATGATTTTGTTAGCATTTTCTAGCAATTCATCCAAGTTATCTGGTTTGTCACCGATTTGGTACATTTTGATAACAGGTTTTTCACCTGAAGCTGAGTCAGCAGCTTTTTTGTTACCTGAAAGGTTTCCACAAGCAACGAGACCAGCAGCCAAAGCGACTACGCTAGCAGATGCAAAAGCATATTTTTTCCAGTTTTTCATGACAAAAACTCCTTTTTTTATTTTTAAACTTATAAACAATGTAATGATCTTAACTTCACTCAAGGGAAGTTTGAAAACGAGAAATTTTTTTCTCAACAAGCACTATTCTTTCACACCACCGATAGTCAAACCTTTTACAAAGTAGCGTTGGAAGAATGGATATAAAATCGCGATTGGAAGAGTTGCGACCACAACCATAGCCATACGTCCTGTTTCTTTCGGTAGAGCAACTCCCAGTTGACCAGATAGACCGACTGCTTTGGCGATGTAATCCATATTTTGTTGAATTTGCATCAGCAAATATTGTAATGGATACAAGTTGTCACTCTTGATATAAAGAAGAGCGTTGAACCAGTCATTCCAGAAACCAAGAGCTGTTAAGAGCGTGATGGTTGCGATACCTGGTAGTGACAATGGCAAACAGATTTGGAAGAAGATTCGGGCTTCACTGGCACCATCTATACGAGCGGATTCGAGAATGGCTTCTGGAATGGTCTTCTTAAAGAAGGAACGCATCAAGATGATGTTAAATGGTGAGAGAAGCATTGGAACAATCAAGGCCCAAACTGTATCACCAAGTTGAAGCAAACGAGTGACCACGATATAGCCTGGTACCAAACCAGCGTTGAACAACATACTAAGAAGGGCAAAAATCGTAAAGAATCTGCGATACTTAAAGGTTGTCCGTGAAATAGCGTAGGCATAAGTTGTTGTGATAAAAACGTTTGTGATAGTCCCCACCACTGTTACAAAGACTGAGATGAAGAGAGCTTGGAGAATTTTATCCTTAAACTGTGCTAAGAACTCAAAACCGTCTAATCCAAATTGAGATGGGAAGAAGCTATATCCATTTTGGAGGATACTCTTTTCATCTGTCACCGAGATAACGATAACGAATACAAAGGGTAGGATACAAGAGAGGGCGATCAAACCAGAAATGGTACTGAAGAAGATATCTGCTTTCTTACTGAAGGAGTGAATGCCGACATTATCAATTTTTTCTTTTTTAATTTTCTTTTCTGCCATATTCTCCTCCTTTCTAGAACAAGGCTGAGTTTGGATCAACTCGTCTTGCAAGTAAGTTTGATAAGATAACCAGAATCAAGCCAACAACTGATTGATAGAGACCTGCTGCTGATGCCATGCCGATATCCGCTGTCTGAGTCAATCCGTTATAGACATAAACATCCAAGACATTGGTTACGTTGTAAAGCTGGCCAGCATTGTGTGGGATTTGGTAGAAGAGACCGAAGTCTGCACGGAAGATATTTCCGACTGCAAGGATAGTCAATACAGTTACCAATGGTGTCAACTGCGGAATGGTTACGTTGCGAATACGTTGCCATTTGCTGGCTCCGTCTACTGTCGCTGCTTCGTAGTAAGTTGGATCAATTCCCATGATGGTCGCATAATACATGACACTGCTATATCCAAAACCTTTCCAAATACCTAGGAAAAGTAGGAGATATGGCCAGATACCCAAGTCAGCGTAGAAATTGATTTCTTTGAGACCAAGAGTTTCCAATAAATGGTTGAAGACCCCTTTATCAATGTTTAGGAAGGCATCTGTAAAGAAACTGATGATAACCCAAGACAAGAAGTAAGGGAACAACATAGAAGTTTGGAAGATCTTAACCATTCTCTTAGAACGGAGTTCACTGAGAATAATGGCAATCCCTACTGATACAATCAAGCCGATAAAGATAAAGCCGAGATTGTAGAGGACAGTATTTCGTGTGATAATAAAGGCGTCTTTTGAACTAAACAAGAATCTGAAATTATCGAGTCCGACCCATTTACTATTCATGATACTATCTATGAAACCATTACTGGTCATGTGGTAGTCTTTGAAGGCAACCACGTTCCCAAATACTGGAATGTAGAAGAATAGAATCAACCAGAGTGCCCCTGGCAAAACCATCAAGAGAAAGATCCAGTTGTCTCTCAAGGTTTTTGAAAACTTATTCATAATTTCCTCCCTTTTTTATTTTGATATCTATCTAAAAATTCCTTTTTAGACTTTTGATAACGATTACATTATTAGTATACTCCTATTTGCAGGTTAGGTTAAACTACTAATTATAGAAAAAACTCCACAAATTATTTTATGTGGAGTACTTTTTTAAGAAGGGATGTTTCACGGGAAACACTCTGAACAAGGGACACTGTTCTTGTTTCTAAGTTGTATAAATGGTTGAAGCTGTCGCAATGGTATGCCACTGGTTGGCTGTTGTGGCTGCGAAATCCTTGTCTGCATAGAAGTCAGTAAATGGTAGAATTTCAACTTCTAGCTCATCGATGCGGTCAATCTGACCAGATAGATAAGCCTCGATACGACTTTCTGCTCGTTTGATGCGTTGCAAGAGTCCGCCCATACGGATGTCAACTGTATCCAAGCCAAAGACCTTATTTTCCTTCAACCATTGATGGCTAAAGAGGGCATGGAAGTGTTCGATTTGGCTTCTGAGTTCTGGTAATTCTTGTCTTGCGATTTCTTGCAGACTTTCCTTATCACCTTCTTGGTAGGCCTGTCGAATGCGTCGTCCCACATCCACTTTACTACTTAAAATCTGGTTCAACTGAGCCTGAGTTTCAAAGAGGTAAGCATACTTTCCTGCTTTTTCTTTAATCTCAGCAAGCGTCTCAGCTGCCTGAGCGAAGTGCGGTTTGTCCTGTTCAGGTGTCATGTGTCTGTCAAGAATCGGACAAAGAACATCCTGATAAAAGACATAGCGGTTAGGATTGATGCCACTGAGATTGCCTGGTAAGTCTGGCAAGAGGTTGGCAAGGTCGATCTGCATGAAATCCTCAACTGATAGACCTGTATTGGTTTTGAAATAAGCAGACAAACGGTCTAGGGCATTGCGGTAGCTGAGTTCTGCCCAGATTTGCAAGCTTGGTAGAATAGAGAACTGGGCTGTTTCCCCACCATTGTCCCCCCAACCTGTCACGATAACTTCTTTAATGTCATTGGCACGACAGGCTTTATTGGCTTCCACAGCGATGAGACGGCTGAAATGGTTGTTGGGTGTGAAACCAATCCACTTCCAAGCTCCACCTGCAAAGGCAAGATCATGACTAATCTTGTGGTGGTTGCGGAAATTACGGTTGTATTTTTCCTCGCTATCCTGGTAGTAATCCCAGTAAACCAAGGTCACACGGTCTTTGAGGCGGGCTAGGTAGACTCGCGTTTCCTCTGGAATTTCCACATCACGGTCGTACTGGCCATCCGCTGACATGAGTTTGAAGAACATATCACTCCACATCTGGCAGTGGAAACCGTACTTGTCTGCAATATCCAGTACGCGCTCCAAGTGTTGGCACATGAGGAGACTACGATCTACCACACCATTCAAAATCAAGTAGCGTCCCAAACCAACCAAGTGGGCTTCGTCCATCCCGATATTGACCTTGCGAGTTTGCAGTTTAGACAAAGTAGCAAACATGCCATCAATCAAGTCATAAACTTTTTCTTCACCAATGAGGAGAATGTCCTCTACATCACGGAGCTCCTGCACTTCTTTGACACCCCATTTGACAAAGGCTGACAAGTGAGCCAAGGTCTGAATGCAGGGCACAAAGGTCATATCAAACTGCTGGGCATAGGCTTCAATTTCCTGCAATTCCTCAGCTGAATAGGCGCCACGGAAATAGCCAAAATAAGGTTGCCCCTCAATCTGGTAGGTGTCTTCCATGTAGAGCTCAAATGTTGAGTATCCCATGAGCGCCAAGACCTCAATCATCTGCTTGGCAGAGGCTACATTCAAAACTGCATTGCGCGAACAGTCTGCCATGTAGGCTAAATCTTCATAAGCCGCCTGTTCTTCAATCGCTACTTTGGCACCTTCTGACAGAGCTGTTACCAACAAGGACAAGGCGCGGTAGAGTTGGTGAGGTTTGCGATAGGTCAGTTGATAGTGTCCACTTTCACCCTTAATCGAGATAGACGCTTGGTCAGATTGAGCGACTGCCACTTCCACATCTGGAAAAGAGATATGTTTTGTCAGCAAGTCGATTGCCTGAATTTGTTTGGAATTAATTCCTGTAAATCTTACCATTGATTTTCCTCCTGTAGCCAGTTGACAAGGGCACCGTAGAGATTGGCATCTGCATGATAGGTACAGGCTTGAATAACAGGTGCGACCGTGTATTCTTCGTAGGTATCGACAAAGTCATCGACAGCCTTCTTGACACCTTGGATAAAGTCTGGATTTTGGCTGATAGAGCCTCCCAGACTGATAACATCTGGATCGATGAGATACTGGATATTGAGCAAACCTTGCGCCAGATTGCGGTTCATGCGCTCAATAGCTTCTTGGCAAAGGACATTACCAGCTGCAGCCTCTTGGTAAATCTTGCGTCCGTCCCAGTCAGTCTGACCAGACTTTTCAATCACGTATCGAACCATATTCCCAGTTGACGCTAGTTGCGACCAGTTGTTGAGCTTTTCAGCAGGGGCAAGGGTTGTCATGTAGCCAAATTCTCCACCCAAGCCGTGGCGACCTCGGTGAAGCCTACCATTGATAATCATGGCTCCGCCAATCCCTGTCCCAATCACGACACAGGCTGCATTTTCTAGCTCTGGATGAGCTAGTAATTCACTGAGCCCAACGCAGTTGGCATCATTTTCTAGATGAACAGGAATCTGATAAGAGCTAAGCGCCTCATACCAAGAAAATCCGTGGATGTAAGGCACCGCACTAAATCCATCAATCACACCAGTTTCTTGATTGACCGCGCCTGGAACGCTCATAGCAATCCCGCTGTAATCCTGTTCTGACAAGCGCTGATCTAGCCAAGCTAGTAAATCCTCCAAGCTTTCTGGCGTTGGAATGCTTATCTTATCCAATATTTTCCCATCAGGAGTCAGACTAGCAAACTTAATCCCAGTCCCTCCGATATCAATCGTTGCAATGGTCATTGTTTTTACCATAAAAAGGGGCGAATCAGCAGTTAGTTCTTACCTTTTCGCCCCTCCTTTCTATCTCGTAATATTAGTTATCAAACACGTTCAAAATCTTAAATTTCTTCTTTTTTGATGAATTCTGTACGAATCTCTTGCGGTGCAATGAGACCTCTATGAACTGGGTATGGTCGTTCAAGTAGGTCAAGGAAGAGATGTTGACTTTCCGGTACACGCACATTTTCATTACACATATTGTAGTAACGAAGAACATAGCCTTCTTCATTTTCAGCTACCTTAAAGGCTGTCGGACAGATTTGCGGTACGCTGAGAACAGAATGACTCAAGAGGCTACCAGTCGCAGCCACGCTTCCATCTTGTCTAGCAATCTGAAGGCTAGTAAATGGTGTCTGCAAGGCTTTAGCGCGACGATAGGCTGAAAAACGTTCTTGGGCTTGGTGGCATTCAAGCGCAAATTCGACTTCAAACTCACGCAAGCACTGAGCCTCTGGTGTTGGGAAGTAACCCCAGTCGCCCAGCTCACCTGATGCACGCAAAATAGTCACGGCAATGGTGTCATCTCCAAGGATTTCGTATTCATTCAATCCCTTGTTGGATACAGTCACACCTTTTTCATCGTCATACAGACTGACAAAGGCTTGTTGGTGTTGAGGATTTTCAGGATTTTCCCATGAAGCCGCTGGTTTGTTTGGTCGTGTCACCACTTCATAGATGCTTTCGGAATCATTGCTTGGACGCGTGTTATGAGTCTTGACCAAGAGACGGATACGGTGATCCTTGGCAGTGTTGGTAAAGCGAGTCTTAAAGCGGATTTGTGGATTGTCAACGAAGACAGTCAACTCAGTTTCAAGAGGAATGCTTGTCAATTCTTCTGACCGTCCAGCCTCACGCTTCATAAACTCGATGATACCTTTTTGCTCTTCTTCTAGTTTTTCATCGGCACTGACTGGCACTGTCAATTCATGTTTGAGCAAAATCTTAGCATAGCGAGCTGTATTTTCCAAGACCTCGTAGCCCTTAAGCTCTGCATAGATGGGCTCTGTTCCTTTTGGTTGGAAATAGATATACTCGTTTCCGATGTCACCACGGTCTTCGAAGCGGATAAAATCTTCATAGGCTTCGTGAGTTGTCTTGTCATAGACTGTGATGTTATCATCCACACTGACCGTTACAAATGGTGTATCAATCACTCCGTTTTGGTAGATGCCATCACGGTGTTCTTGTTCTCCTTCTAGCAATTGGAAGGTTGTCCAAGAAAGTGGTGCTAGGTGAACGGGGATGGTCACGCGCACTTGACGAGCAATACGAGCTTGGCGGAACTTGTCTTTTGGTAAATCATACTCAAAATTAGCCCCAAGGTCTTCGATTTTAGCCTCTACAGGACGACCATCCAAGTCCTCGACACGATAACTTGGCAAGGTAAGAGCAGCCATCTTCTTGTAACCTTCTGTTGGGTGCAATTCCTTGAAATCACAAGTCGCCACATCAATCACTGTGCTGACAGTATCAACCTTATCATGCAAGCCTGTGTTAATAACCGTAAAAAGATAGTCACTTTGAGCCTTAGCCGTAGCGATTTTACCCTTCCACTCGTTAAGAAGATTGCTCTTAACAAAGTTTCCGACTTGGTTGACCTTGGCAAAACGAGTTTCCATCTCGCGGTGAACCTCGTCCACACTACAGCCACAGATGCTATCATGCGGTGCATTCTGCAAAAGTGTTTTCCAAGCATAGGTCAACTGGTCCTTGTGGTTGTGGCTCCCAGTGATAATTGTCAAGGGTTCTACCACTTGTTCTAGGAGGTTGCTATTTTCCTGGAAGGCTTGTTTAAGGTAAATGCGGGATGAAGAAGTGTTAGCAAGTGTGTACCAACCATCTGTTTCCTGACTGGTCAACTCACCTGTAACCGTTGATAAGTGTTCAGGTAGGGCACCTTCCACGGCTTGGACATATTCATCAAAAGAACTGTGCACAAAGGTCACATCTGAGAATAGTTCATTTGCTACACGAATGGCTTCGCTCAGATTTTTCTGAACAGGCTGGTGGTCACAGCCGTTCATCATCAACCATTGGTTGGTCGAAGCGTAGTCACGCACATCTGACAATTTTTGTTTCCAGAAGGTCAAGGCTTTATCTTTATCAACTGGGATTTCATTTCCATTACTGTACCAGTTGGCAAAAAGAATCCCGAGAACACGACTTCCGTCCGCACCCTGCCAGTACATTTCTGAAAACTGGGAAGTAAACTGCTCATCTTCGAGAACTTGGTTGTCAAATCCAATCGGTTTCACACCACGACCAAAGGCTGCCACGTGAATGCCTGATTTTTGAAGGATTTGAGGAGCTTGCCCCATATTTCCAAAGGTATCTGGGAAGTAACCAACCTGAGTTGATTTGCCCCATTTTGCAGCTTCTTGCTGACCAATAAGAGTATTGCGGACATTGGCTTCACTTGAAATCAAGTAATCATCCTGCAAGATGTAAAAGGGACCAATTTTAAGTTTGCCCTCGTCAATGTAGCGTTGGACTTTGTCGCGATTTTCAGGGCGAATCTCCAAGTAGTCATCAAGGACAATAGTTTGTCCATCCAAGTGGAAACTCTTGAACTCAGGGTCATTTTCAAAGAGATCAAAGAGATTGTCAAATAATTCCACCAACTGCATACGGTGGCTTTCAAAAGGCAAGTACCACTCACGGTCCCAGTGACTATGTGAGATAATATGTACGACAACATTTTCCATGAAGTAAAACCTCATTCTAAATTTAAATTTTTATTGTTAACATTTTTGGATGTAAGATTTGCTCAATCAAATTCAACAAATCACCAACAGTTTAACTCTAAATATTTTATTTATCAAGAATTTAACTACGATTTGAGATGAAATTTGAAAGAAGTAAATATTCAGTTACTTTGTCTTAGTAAACTGACTAAAAACAAGTAAAATCCTAGATTAACGAATATCCAGGTAATCCAAGACTAATTCGCAGAACATCATGTTGGCCCAAGAGAACCATTCACGAGAGTAAAGCGTTGGGTCGTCCACGTGGAAGCTTTCATGCATGACACCTGTCCCCCCATCGCAGGCAACCAGCTGATCCAGCAAGAATTTCTTCTCTGCCTTATCTCTTGTTGTCAAGCCTTGGATAGAAAGAGCAATTGGCCAGATATAGCGATAGAAGGTATGAGAACTTCCGAGACCACTAGCATATTCTCCTTGGTAGAAATATGGATTTTCAGGGCTCAGAATGGTACGACGAGTGGCTTGATAGACTTCGTCGTCAATGTCGCAGTAGCCCAGATAAGGCGCCGCCAACAAACTTGGTACGTTTGGATCATCCATAATGCTAGCATTTCCCAAACCATCCACTTCAAAGGCGTAAATCTTTTCACCCTTACTGTTAGTGGTGTAGGCGTAGTTTTCGATGCCTTCTTGAATCTCAGCCTGGAGACGCTTAGCATCAGCAATAATACTCTCGCTATCAGCTAGTTCTAATGCTGCAAAGATTTCTTGAACATAACCCAAGACGACTACAGCAAACATATTGGACGGAATCAAGTAGCTATACTGGCAGCAATCATCACTCGGGCGAAAGGCTGACCAGGTCATACCAGTCACTGCAAAATCAGGTCCAAAGCCATCATTTACCAGAGTATCTTCCTTGCGGTCTGTATCTCGAACAAAACGATAAGGAGAGTTCTTGTGGTCTTGTTCCACTGTCCACAGATGAAGAATTTCCTTAGTCGCTGCGACAAAAGTCTCATCAAACTGACTAGTCTCGCCAGTCTCTTTCCAGAGGAGATAAGCCAACTGCAAAGGATAGCAAAGCGAGTCTACCTCATACTTGCGTTCCCAAATCCAGCCATTAAGGTCGGTATGGTCAGTCTCGTGGTGACCCTTCCAGTTCTCCTCAATGTTAAAGGAATTGGCATAAGGATCCTTGAGAATCAAGGTCATCTGACGCTTAACCAAACCAGCAACGGTCTGGCGCAAGAGAGGGTCTCTTTTAGCAACATGCAGGTAGGGTCTGAGTTGGGCTGTTGAATCCCGAAGCCACATAGCAGGAATATCCCCAGTCAAGACAAAAGTTGAACCATCTTCTAGGATTTCAACCGTATTGTCCAAGGTGTCTGTATAGCAACGCTCGAAGACATCCACCCACTCCGGATGGTCCTTGGCCCGCTCTGCTACTTCATCCAGCCATTCTCTAACAATTTCTTTCGAATAAATCATCGTGCAGTATCCTCTTTCAAACAAGTTTCATTTTCAGTATATAGCTTTTGAGACAGAAAATACATACACAAATGATAGTCATTTTTCTACAAAATAGCTATCTTTGAAACTCCTTTTCTAAAGGCCCCATTTTTCTGATATAATGTAGAAAAACAGCTAAAGGAAAGACTATGAAACCACTACTTGAAAGCATCGATACCCGATTTGGAACTGCCAGCAAGCATGCCTTTTCTCGGGGAAATACCCTGCCATACACAGGCGTGCCTTTTGGGATGAATTACTTTGTACCCCAGACCAGTGACCAGGAGGGCTCTTGGTTTTTCGATCCGCATCTGCCTATCTTTCAGGGGATTCGATTAACCCACCAACCCAGTCCTTGGATTGGGGACTACTCTTGGCTCCTCCTGACACCTGTCACAGGCCAACTAGGTGGAGACAGCCTCTTCCACCGTCAGTCTTCCTATGATATGGATAAGGTCTCTTTCCAACCTCATTATCTGAAGATTTTCTCCCTGCGCTATCAGATTGAAACCCAGCTCACACCGACTTGCTACGGTGCTTCTATTCGTTTGGAGCAAAAGCAAGGCAAAGCCCTCTCCCTCTATCTCCACGCAGCAGATGAACTGACAGTAGAGCAAGTAGATAAGAGGAATCTTGCCCTGCGACAAGAAGGTAAAAATGAAACCAACAAAAATCCACTGATACTGTTCACTTCTCTGCAAATAAACACGGATATTCTTGCTGTTAGCCAAGAAGGTGGAGACTGGCGAATCGACTTAGCAGATAGCCATGCTGAGATTCAGCTAGCGACTTCTTTCATCTCGCCTTCTCAAGCACTGCTTAATCTACCTCAAAAAGATTTTGATAGCTGTAAAGCAAATGCCCAAGCGGATTGGGAAAATCTTCTCCATCGTTTTGACGTTATCGAGACAGGAGAGGCTGACAGAACCTTCTTTGACCACTGCCTTTACAGACTCTTCCTATTTCCTCAAACTTTTTATGAGATTGATGAATCAGGGCAAGCCATCCACATGGATCTGGCTACTGGCACTGTCAAGCCCGGTGTCCTCTTCAGCAACAATGGTTTCTGGGATACCTTCCGCACCACCTTCCCCCTCTTTTCCCTTATCATACCGGAACACTATCACCGCTTTTTAGAAGGTTTTCTCAATAGCTACCGCGATACTGGTTTCCTTCCAAAATGGCTGGCTCCAGATGAACGGGGCATGATGCCAGGTACCCTGCTAGATGGTATTATCGCAGATAGCGCCTGCAAGGACATGGCTCCCGATTTAGAGAAAGAACTCCTCCAAGCCATGCTGGAGACAGCCACCAAGTCCGACCCTCTCGGCATCAATGGTCGTCACGGACTAGCCCAATACCAAGAATTAGGTTATCTCTCTACCGACCACCACGAAAGTGTCAGTCACACTCTTGACTATGCCTATAGCGACTTTTGTATCGCCAGCTGTGCCGAAAAACTTGGTCAGAATGACATCGCGGAAACTTATAGAACTGCGTCACAAAATTACCGCCATCTATTTGATGCTGAGACAGGTTACATGCGAGCGCGAGACAATCAAGGAAACTTCCGTCCTGACTTTTCTCCTTATAGTTGGGGACGAGATTATGCCGAATGTTCTGCCATCCAAGCAACTTTAGGTGTCTTCCACGACATCCCTGGCTTACTCCAACTTATGGGTGGAAAAGAAGCCTTCAGCAAGTATCTTTTGAAAGTCTGCCAAGAGGCTCCCCTCTTTGAAACCACAGGCTATGGTTACGAGATTCACGAAATGAGCGAAATGGCTATTGCTCCTTTTGGACAACTCGCCATTTCCAACCAACCAAGCTTCCACATTCCTTATCTCTTCCGTTACAGTAACTACCCTGACTACACTGCCCTTCTTATCAAGACCTTACGTCAAAAAGCCTTTCACCCAAGCTGGCAAGCCTATCCTGGCGATGAAGACAACGGCAGTCTCTCAGCCTGGTACATCTGGTCAGCTCTCGGTTTTTATCCGACCTGTCCAGGAAAACCAAGCTATGATCTCGGAATCCCTCTCTTTGACCACCTCCGAATCTATCTCGCTAAAGAAGATAAATGGCTAGATATTCATACTGAGCAAAACCACAACCATTTTAACTTTGTCAAAGAATGCCGACTGGACACAACTCTAGTATCAACTATTCAACACCAAGACCTCCTAAAAGCTGATCAGCTAACCTTCACCCTCAGCTGGCTACCAAGTCAGCCGTCCACTTCCTGAAATACAAAAATCTCCTAGCAGGCTTTCCTGCTAGGAGATTTTCTTATGAGAGGTACTTGTTTAAGCTTTGAAAATCGGATTTATCATCTGATAAGTATCAAACAATCTACCAATTAAGCTTCTTCGTCTTCTTTACGACGACGGCCTGCAAGACCAAGACCAAGTAATGCACTTGCGGCAGCTGCTACCATAGCTACAGTAGAATCTGCTGTACCTGTATTTGGCAATTCTTTAGCTGCTTTACGCGCATTTGCTTGTGCTGATGCTGTTTGGCTAGCATTAGCTGCTGCTTGAGTTGTAGCTGGAGCTACAGCTGGTGTTTGAGCAGCTTGGTCATTAGCTGGAGTTGCATGATCAGTTGATGGAGCAACTTTCGCCATGAAGTCTTCGATACGTTTAACCATTGCATCCACTTCTGCTTGACTTGCGTCTGCATTAGCAAATACTTTCTTAGCATCTGCTAATAAGTCATTCGCTTCTTTTGCAGTTTCTGCATCAAGCTTAGCTGATTCTTTAATGATCAATTCATCTAATTGACGAATAGCACCTTCTAACTTAGCTTTATCCACTTTTGCGTCAGTGTTAGTAGCTCCGTTATTGCCTCCACCATTTGATGGTACATATGGACGTTGTTTAAAGATATCTTTAGCTACGATTGTGTAAACTTTACCATCTTTAGTAATTACAGTTGCGTTTCCTGCTTTGTCGAAGATAACTTCTACTACATCAGCATTTGCTCCTTTAATCTTAGCTTTTGCAGCTTCTTTTTCTGCATCTGTTAAGTTATTGAAGTCTGCTACTGTTTCTTTTTCGAAGTCAACGTTGATGTTTTCACCATTGTTCTTAGCTGCAACATCTTTAGCATCTTTAACTAATTGAGCTGCTGGAATTGTTGCTGTCTTACCTTCTGGAGTTGTTACTGTCGCATTTCCGTTTTCGTCTACTACTACAGTTGATCCTGGGTTGACTGCTTTAATTGATTCTTTAACTTTTTCAATTTCATCAGCTGTTAATTTAGCTTTATCTCCAACTAACACTCTAGTTGCTGGTGTATTTACACCATTTTGTTGAGTTGGATCAGTTAATTTATCTTCTGGAATTACTAAGTCAAGTTCTGGGATTACTAATACTGTTCCATCACCTTTAGTAACGATTACATCACCTTTATCATTTACTACTACAGTTGATCCTGGGTTTACATCCTCTACTGCTTTCTTAACTTTTGCTTTTTCTTCATCTGTTAAGTTAGCTGGATCTTTAACTACTGTCTTAGTTGCTGGTGTATTTGCTCCATTTCCTGCATTTGCTTTACCTGCGTCTGATGCTGACTTAGTTACGTCTGTTGCTGGAATTGTTGCTGTTTTGCCTTCTGGTGTTGTTACTGTTGCGTTTCCTTTATCGTCTACTACAACTTTAGATCCTGGGTTTACAGCTTTAACTTTATCTTCGATCGCTTTCTTCTCAGCGTCTGTTAAGTTAGCTGGATCTTTAACTTCTACCTTAGCTGCTGGTGTGTTTACTGCATTTCCTGCATTTGCTTTACCTGCATCTGCTGCTGACTTAGTTACGTCTGCTGCTGGAATTACGGCTGTATTTCCTTCTGGTGTTGTTACTGTTGCGTTTCCTTTATCGTCTACTACAACTTTAGATCCTGGGTTTACTGCTTTAACTTTATCTTCGATCGCTTTCTTCTCAGCGTCTGTTAAGTTAGCTGGATCTTTAACTTCTACCTTAGCTGCTGGTGTGTTTACTGCATTTCCTGCATTTGCTTTACCTGCATCTGCTGCTGACTTAGTTACGTCTGCTGCTGGAATGACAGCTGTCTTACCTGCTGGGGTTGTGACTGTCGCATTTCCTTTATCATCTACAACTACTGTTGCATCTGGATTTAC
>CAJNCY010000008.1 GCA_905221375.1 bacterium | reverse complement strand
ATGGGACTTTTTTTCTACAACAAAATAGGCTCCATAAGATCCATAGGGGATTTACCCACTACAAATATTATAGAGCCCAGATTTTTATATGTGAAAGAAATTTCAAATTTTTTCTAAAAATAACTTGACAGATTAAATTTTTAGGAGTAGAATGTTTACCAGTTAATTAAATAGTTAAGGGGTTATCCATGAAGAAACAAAGTTTATTTTTAGTATTGTTAAGTATCTTTCTTTTGTGTTTAGGTGCTTGTGGTCAAAAGGAAAGCCAGACAGGGAAAGGGATGAAAATTGTGACTAGTTTTTATCCTATCTACGCTATGGTAAAGGAAGTATCTGGTGACTTGAATGATGTTCGGATGATTCAGTCAAGTAGTGGGATTCACTCCTTTGAACCTTCAGCAAATGACATCGCGGCTATCTATGATGCAGATGTCTTTGTTTACCATTCTCATACGCTAGAATCTTGGGCAGGAAGTTTAGATCCCAATCTAAAAAAATCTAAAGTGAAGGTTTTAGAGGCTTCAGAGGGAATGACTTTAGACCGCGTCCCAGGGCTAGAAGATGTAGAAGCAGGGGATGGAGTTGATGAAAAAACGCTCTATGACCCTCACACTTGGCTAGATCCTGAAAAAGCTGGCGAAGAAGCTCAGATTATCGCTGATAAACTTTCAGAGGTGGATAGTGAGCATAAAGAAACTTACCAGAAAAATGCGCAAGCCTTTATCAAAAAAGCTCAAGAATTGACTAAGAAATTCCAGCCTAAATTTGAAAAAGCGACTCAGAAAACATTTGTAACACAACATACAGCCTTTTCTTATCTAGCGAAGAGATTTGGACTTAATCAACTTGGTATTGCAGGCATCTCTCCTGAACAAGAACCAAGTCCAAGACAACTAACAGAAATTCAGGAATTTGTTAAAACCTATAAGGTTAAAACGATTTTTACAGAAAGTAATGCTTCTTCAAAAGTAGCTGAAACTCTTGTCAAATCAACAGGTGTGGGGCTTAAAACTCTGAATCCTTTAGAGGCAGACCCACAAAATGACAAGACCTATTTAGAAAATCTTGAAGAAAATATGAGTGTTTTAGCAGAAGAATTAAAGTGAGATAAGAATGAAAATCAATAAAAAATATGTAGTGGGTTCAGTGGCAGTTCTTGCCCTAAGTGTTTGTTCCTATGAACTTGGTCGGTATCAAGCTGGTCAAGTTAAGAAAGATTCTAATCGAGTTGCTTATATAGACGGTGATCAGGCTGGTCAAAAGGCAGAGAACTTGACACCAGATGAAGTCAGTAAAAGAGAGGGAATCAACGCAGAACAGATCGTCATCAAGATTACGGATCAAGGTTATGTGACCTCTCATGGAGACCATTATCACTACTATAATGGGAAGGTTCCTTATGATGCTATCATCAGTGAAGAACTCCTCATGAAAGATCCGAATTATCAGTTGAAGGATGCAGATATTGTTAATGAAATCAAGGGTGGATATGTGATTAAGGTAGAAGGGAAATACTATGTTTACCTCAAGGATGCTGCCCACGCGGATAATATTCGGACAAAAGAAGAGATTAAACGTCAGAAGCAGGAACACAGTCATAATCATGGAGGCGGTTCTAACGATCAGGCGGTAGTTGCAGCCAGAGCGCAGGGTCGCTATACAACGGATGATGGTTATATCTTCAATGCCTCTGATATCATTGAGGATACGGGTGATGCTTATATCGTTCCTCATGGCAATCACTTCCACTATATTCCTAAGAGTGACTTGTCTGCGAGTGAATTAGCTGCTGCCCAAGCCTTCTTATCTGGAAAAGGTGGTCAATTAAGTACGGTTGCATATCGTTCCAGCAGAGCTGAAACAAGATCTAGTGTGAGAACGAGTCCATCTGAGACACCTCAAGATTCTGCAACAGCTCCTGAAAGTCAAAGTGAGGATTTAGCTAGTCTCCTTCAAGAATTGTACGCTTTGCCACTTAGCCAACGTCATGTGGAGTCTGATGGCTTAGTATTTGACCCAGCACAGATTACAAAACGTACAGCAAATGGTGTGGCAGTGCCTCACGGGGATCATTTCCATTTCATTCCTTATTCGCAAATGTCTGCTTTGGAAGAAAAATTGGCTCGAAATCTACCAATTGGAGGTCAGCAAGTTCAAAGTCATTCTGACAATCCGAAAACAAGCAGTACAGAGAAACCAAGTTCAACACCAAGTTCAACCATTAAACCAAACTTTAATCTCAATGCGCAGGCACCAAATCGAGGAACTGGAGGTGCCTATACAACGGATGATGGGTATGTCTTTAGTCCAACAGATGTGATTGAAGATACAGGTGACGCTTTTGTTGTACCGCACGGCAATCATTTCCACTATATTCCTAAGAGTGATTTGTCAGCAGGAGAATTGGCTGCCGCTCAAGCTTATTGGAATGGTAAACAGGGTTCACATTCCTCTACAAGTTCAAGTAAACCAAGTAGTGATAATGCGAGTCCGGCACAACCAAGTTTGACAGAGACTCCTAATCTGACTGTCACCCCAACATATCATCAAAATCAAGGGGAAGATATCCCAACACTTTTAAGTGAATTGTATGCCAAACCTTTATCAGAACGCCATGTGGAATCTGATGGATTAGTCTTTGATCCGGCACAAATCATCAAACGTACAGCTAACGGTGTCGCAGTGCCTCACGGAGACCATTATCACTTTATTCCTTATTCACAAATGTCCCCTTTGGAAGAAAAATTGGCTCGTATGGTAGCTGTTAAGGGACAAAATGGTAGTGTCTTGCCAAGTGTTACTCCTCTGAAGCCAGCCCCTACTACCAAACCTCTAGCATCAGTGGAAAATAAACCGACAGAATTTGATGTCAACCAGGTTGTTAGAAAAGTTGGTGATGGATATATTATCGAAGATAAGGGCGCTAGTCGTTATGTTCTAGCTAAAGACCTGGCTAAGGATAAGATTGATGCTATTGAAAATCTCTTGTCTAAGAAAACTCAAGAGACACACGCTTTAGTTGCGAAGAAAGAAAATGTCGCTCCTCGTGACCAAGAATTTTATGATAAAGCATATAATTTATTGGCCGAGGCTCATAAAGCCTTGTCTGAAAATAAGGGTCGTACTTCTGATTTCCAAGCCTTAGACAAATTAGCAGAACGCTTGAATGATGAATCTTCTAATAAAGGAAAATTAGTAGATGATTTATTAGCATTCCTAGCACCAATTACTCATCCAGAGCGACTTGGTAAACCAAATTCTCAAATTGAATATACCGAAAACGAAGTCCGTATTGCACAATTAGCTGATAAGTATACAACCTCAGATGGCTACATTTTTGACGAACATGATATTATCAGTGATGAAGGAGATGCCTATGTAACGCCTCATATGGGTCATAGTCACTGGATTGGAAAAGACAGTCTTTCTGATAAGGAAAAAGCAGCTGCTCAATCTTATACTAAAGAAAAAGGTATCCTACCTCCGTCTCCAGATGCAGACGCTCAAGCAAATCCAACTGGAGATAGTGCAGCGGCCATTTACAATCGTGTGAAAGGTGAGAAACGAATTCCACTCGTTCGACTTCCATACATGGTAGAGCATACAGTTGAGATAAAAAATGGTAATTTAATCATTCCTCATAAGGATCATTACCATAACATTAAATTTGCTTGGTTTGATGATCATTCATACAAAGCTCCAAACGGTTATACCTTGGAAGATTTATTTGCGACGATTAAGTATTATGTTGAACATCCTGACGAACGTCCACATTCTAATGATGGATGGGGCAATGCTAGCGAGCATGTCTTAGGTAAGAAAGACCACAGTGAAGATCCAAATAAGAACTTCAAAGCAGATGAAGAGCCAGTAGAGGAAACACCTGCTGAACCAGAAGTCCCTCAAGTAGAGACTGAAAAAGTAGAAGCCAAGCTCAAAGAAGCAGAAGCTTTACTTGCTAAAGTAACAGATGCTAGTTTGAAAGCCAATGCAACGGAAACTCTAGCTGGTTTACGAAATAATCTGAGTCTCCAAACCTTGGATAATAATGGTATCATGACAGAAGCAGAGAAACTACTTGCTTTGTTAAAAGGTAGTAATCTTACATCTGTAAGCAAAGAAAAATAAACTAATGAAAAATGAAAGTCTCGATAAAGAGGCTTTCATTTTTATTATGTATATACGAAAAATTCTTGACAAGTAATACTAAAAAGAGTAAACTATTAACTAGTTAATTAACCGGTTCATCGTTTTGTGGTGAATCAAATAGGCTTAAGAAAAGAGAAAAGAATGAAAATCAATAAAAAATATGTAGCGGGTTCAGTGGCAGTTCTTGCCCTAAGTGTTTGTTCCTATGAACTTGGTCGGTATCAAGCTGGTCAAGCTAAGAAAGATTCTAATCGAGTTGCTTATATAGACGGTGATCAGGCTGGTCAAAAGGCAGAGAACTTGACACCAGATGAAGTCAGTAAGAGAGAGGGAATCAACGCCGAACAGATCGTCATCAAGATTACGGATCAAGGTTATGTGACCTCTCATGGAGACCATTATCACTACTATAATGGGAAGGTTCCTTATGATGCTATCATCAGTGAAGAACTCCTCATGAAAGATCCGAATTATCAGTTGAAGGATTCAGATATTGTTAATGAAATCAAGGGTGGCTATGTGATTAAGGTAGACGGGAAATACTATGTTTACCTTAAAGATGCGGCTCATGCGGATAATATTCGGACAAAAGAAGAGATTAAACGTCAGAAGCAGGAACACAGTCATAATCATGGAGGCGGTTCTAACGATCAGGCGGTAGTTGCTGCCAGAGCCCAAGGACGTTATACAACGGATGATGGGTATATCTTCAATGCATCTGATATCATTGAGGACACGGGTGATGCCTATATCGTTCCTCATGGCAATCACTTCCATTATATTCCTAAGAGTGACTTGTCTGCCAGTGAATTAGCTGCAGCCCAAGCCTTCTTATCTGGGAAAGGTGGCCAATTAAGTACGGTTGAATATCGTTCAAGCAGAGCTGAAACAAGATCTAGTCTAAGAATGAGTCAATCTGAAACTCCTCAAGATTCTGCCAAAGCTCCGGAGAGCTCAAGTGAGGATTTAGCTAGTCTTCTTCAAGAATTGTACGCCTTGCCACTTAGCCAACGTCATGTGGAGTCTGATGGCTTGGTATTTGATCCAGCACAGATTACAAAACGTACAGCAAATGGGGTCGCAGTCCCTCACGGAGATCATTTCCATTTCATTCCTTATTCGCAAATGTCTGCTTTAGAAGAAAAATTGGCTCGAAATCTACCAATTGGAGGTCAGCCAGTTCAAAGTCATTCTGACAATCCGAAAACAAGCAGTACAGAGAAACCAAGTTCAACACCAAGTTCACCGATTAAACCAAACTTTAATCTCAATACTCCGGCACCGAATCGAGGAACTGGAGGCGCTTATACAACGGATGATGGCTATGTCTTTAGTCCTACAGATGTGATTGAAGATACAGGTGACGCTTTTGTTGTACCGCACGGCAATCATTTCCACTATATACCTAAGAGTGATTTATCAGCAGGAGAATTAGCTGCAGCCCAAGCCTATTGGAATGGTAAACAGGGTTCTCATTCTGCTACAAGCTCAAGTAAACCAAGTAGTGATAATACTAAACCAGCCCAACCAAGTTTGACAGAGACTCCAAACCTGACTGTCACTCCAACTTATCATCAAAATCAAGGGGAAGACATTTCAACACTTTTAAGTGAATTGTATGCCAAACCTTTGTCAGAACGCCATGTGGAATCTGATGGCTTAGTCTTTGATCCGGCACAAATCATCAAACGTACTGCAAATGGTGTCGCAGTGCCTCACGGAGATCATTATCACTTTATCCCTTATTCCCAAATGTCTGATTTAGAGCAGAAGATTGCAAGAATGATTCCACTTCATTATAGTTCAAGTCATTGGTTACCATCAAGACCAAATCTAATCCCTGCTCCAGAGACTACCCCAGTACCAAGTCCACAACCTGTACCAAATCCTCAATCAGCTCCAAGCAATCCAATTGATGGAAAATTGGTAAAACAGGCGATTCGAAAGGTGGTTGATGGTTATGTCTTTGAAGAGAATGGAACCTCGCGTTATATCTCTACTAAGGAGCTTTCAGCAGAAACTGTTATAGCCATTGATAATAAACTTGCCAAACAAGAAAGTTTGTCTCATGTGTTAGGAGCTAAGAAAAGTACCATCCCTTCTAGTGATCAAGAATTTTACAACAAGGTTTATGATTTACTAGCAAAAGTTCATCAAAATTTGATTTCTAATAAAGGGCGCCAAGCTGATTTTGACGCTTTGGATAAACTATTGGAACGTCTTAATGATGTTTCAAGTGATAAAGTCAAGTTAGTTGATGATATTCTTACCTTCCTAGCACCAATTACCCATCCAGAGCGACTTGGCAAATCAAATGCTCAAATTGCTTATACGGACGATGAAATTAAATTAGCGAAATTAGCAGGTAAGTATACAACAGAAGATGGCTATATCTTTGATCCTCGTGATATAACGAGCGATGAAGGCGATGCCTATGTAACTCCGCATATGACTCATAGTCATTGGATCAAGAAAGAAAGTTTGTCTGAAGCTGAAAGAGCAGCAGCTCAGGCTTATGCTAAAGAGAAAGGTTTGACGCCTCCTTCAACAGATAATCAGGGTTCAGGAAATACTGAGGTTAAAGGAGTAGAAGCAATCTATAATAAAGTGAAGGCAGCTAAGAAGGTTCCACTTGATCACATGCCTTACAATCTCCAACATACTGTTGAAGTTAAAAACGGTAGCTTGATTATACCTCATTATGACCATTACCATAACATTAAATTTTCTTGGTTTGACGAAGGACTTTATGAGGCACCTAAAGACTATAGTTTAGAGGATCTCTTTGCGACTGTAAAATACTATGTAGAACATCCAAACGAACGTCCTCACTCAGATAATGGTTGGGGAAATGCCAGCGACCATGTTCGTAAAAATAAAGTAGAAGACAGTAAACCTGATGAAGATAAGAAACATGATGAAGTAAGTGAGCCAACTCGCCCTGAATCTGATGAAAAAGAGAATCACGCAGGTTTAAACCCTTCAGTAGATAATCTTTATAAACCGAGCACTGATGAAGACGAGACAGAGGGAGTAGCTAACGATACAACAGACGAAGCTGAAGTCCCTCAAGTAGAGACTGAAAAAGTAGAAGCCAAGCTTAAAGAAGTAGAAGATCTACTTGATGCAGTAACGGATGCTAGCTTGAAAAACAATGTGACAGAGAGCCTAGCTGGTTTACGAAATAATCTGAGTCTCCAAACTATGGATAATAATGGTATCATGGCAGAAGCAGAGAAATTACTTGCCTTGTTAAAAGGTAGTGAGTCAGTTATGACGAAATCAGAAGCATAAATTTATCCTGTTAAATTAAAATGATGTAAGAGTCAGTAGCGATACTGGCTTTTATTTATCTTGCTCCGTAAGGTTCAGGCTAACTAAACCACCTGATTTTTTGGGGCTCTGGCTTCATTTAGGAGAAATCAATCTACATCCAAGGTTAGTAACTTAACCATAGGTATTCCTTTGTTAGAGAAGATGATGGTAAAAGGGGAGGGGGAATTGATTTTACAGTCTAGGATGTTTTGATGACAATTCATGATTTGAAGAGGATATTTTGTAAAGATGTTCTATACTAAATTTGTTATACAGTTAAATAAACCATTATATTCAATAATTTAGTCAAGGAAAACAGAGCATTTAATATGAAAAAACGAATTATTCAGATTTTACTAGCATTATCCTTAATTTTTTACAAATCAACTTGGTTTTGGGGAGTTTTCAATCATCTCGCAAAGTCCTATCTACCAGCAAGTCGTGAGTTTTTTCAGATTCTACTTTTGCTGGAAAGTGGTGTTCTTTTGTCAGCAGTCATCTATCTACTAGTTTTTGCAGGAAAGAAGACTTTTCATTTCAAGTGGCAGTTGAGGTACTTTATCTACCTTTTACTGGGCTACATCATTTCGTATATGTCGGACTTCTTCTTGTCTTATTTCATACCCTCGTCTTCAAATCAAATTTCTTTGAATGAAACGATAGAAATGATAGGGAGACAGGAATTACCCTATTTCTTGCTCATAGCTTGCTTCATCGGCCCTATTGCTGAGGAATTGATTTATCGCGGTGTGCTTATGACAACCTTTTTCAAAAACTCGCCTTGGTACGGAGATGTCTTGCTTTCTGCTATTATTTTCGGTTATATTCATATCAATTTCGCTTTAACTCCTCTTGCTTTTTTCATTTATGCTAGTGGAGGTCTCATTTTGGCTCTATTGTATCGCATGACTAAAAATCTCTACTATCCAATACTAGTTCATATTCTCATCAATATCACTGCTTTCTGGAATGTGTGGTTACTCCTATTTTCAGGAAGTTAGCTTACTAAAACAATGTCGGAACTTTCCGGCATTTTCTTTTCAATAGATGAGCAAGAACTGATTATTTTCAGACTTGGCTGGCTAATCATGGTATAATAAAAGGTAATGAAAAATTCCAACGAGGCAGAGATGAAATTACTTTATACTGATATTCGGACTTCTTTGACTGAAATTCTAACTAGAGAGGCAGAAGAGCTAGTTGCTGCGGGCAAGCGGGTCTTCTACATCGCTCCCAACTCTCTTTCTTTTGAAAAGGAACGTGCCGTGCTGGAATGCTTGTCCCAGCAGGCTTCTTTTGCGATTACCGTCACGCGCTTTGCTCAAATGGCTCGTTACCTGATTTTGAATGACTTGCCTGCCAAGACCAGTCTTGATGATATTGGTCTTGGGATGGCCTTTTACAAATGCATTGCCGAACTTGATCCTAAGGACTTACGTGTTTATGGTGCTATCAAGCAGGATCCTCAATTTATCCAGCAGTTGATTGAGCTTTACCACGAGATGACCAAGGCTCAGATGAGTTTTTTGGACTTGGAGAGTTTGACGGATGAGGACAAGAGGGCCGATTTACTCTTGATTTTTGAGAAGATAACGGCTTATCTCAATCAGGGGCAGTTGACTCAGGGAAGTCAGTTGTCCCATTTGATTGAGGCTATTGAGAATGACAAAGTTAGTAGTGATTTTAGCCAGATTGCCTTAGTCATTGATGGATTTACTCGTTTTTCTGCTGAGGAAGAGCGGATTGTGGACCTACTTCATGGCAAGGGTGTTGAGATTGTCATTGGGGCTTATGCTAGTAAGAAAGCCTATACTAGCCCTTTTAGCGATGGTAATCTCTATCAAGCCAGTGTGGAGTTTCTCCATCATCTAGCCTCTAAATATCAAACACCTGCTCTGGACTGTTCTCAAACTCATGAGCAGATGGATAGCTTTGACAAGGCCTCTCGTTTGCTGGAGTCTTCTTATGACTTTTCAGAATTAACATTGGATGTCGATGAGAAGGACCGTGAAAACTTACAAATCTGGTCTTGTTTGACGCAAAAGGAGGAGTTGGAGCTAGTAGCCCGTAGCATTCGTCAGAAATTACACGAGAACTCAAATCTGAGTTACAAGCATTTTCGTATTCTCTTGGGGGATGTGGGTTCTTATCAGTTATCTCTTAAAACCATTTTTGACCAGTACCAGATTCCTTTCTATCTTGGTAGAAGCGAATCCATGGCCCACCACCCTTTGACACAGTTTGTTGAGTCTATTTTGGCTTTGAAACGCTATCGTTTCCGTCAGGAAGATTTGATTAATCTCCTCAGAACAGGTTTGTATACCAACCTTAGTCAAGCTGATATTGATGCTTTTGAGCAATATATCCGCTATCTTGGTATCAATGGCTTGCCAGCCTTTCAGCAAACCTTTACCAAATCCCACCATGGAAAATTTAATCTGGAACGTTTAAATGCTCTTCGTCTGCGTATTTTAACTCCTCTTGAGACTCTTTTTGCTAGCCGAAAACAAAAGGCTGAAAATCTCTTGCAAAAGTGGAATGCCTTTCTAAAAGAAGGAGCAGTAACTAAGCAGTTACAAGATTTGACAGCTACTATGGAAACTCTTGAACAGGAAAGACAGGCCGAAGTTTGGAAGGCTTTCTGTCATGTTTTAGAACAATTTGCGACTGTTTTTGCTGGTTCGCAAGTTAATCTAGAAGACTTCCTAGCCTTGCTCCATTCTGGAATGAGCCTATCTCAATACCGTACCATTCCATCGACAGTGGACACCGTTCTGGTGCAGAGTTACGATTTGATTGCGCCCTTAACGGCTGACTTTGTCTATGCCATTGGGCTGACTCAGGACAATTTACCAAAAATTGCGCAAAACACCAGTCTTTTGACAGATGAAGAAAGACAAAGCTTAAACCAAGCGACAGAGGAAGGGGCACAATTGCTGATTGCCAGCAGTGAAAATCTCAAGAAAAATCGCTATACCATGCTTTCCTTGGTCAATTCTGCGCGTAAGAAGTTGGTCTTGTCGGCTCCAAGCCTTTTTAATGAAAGTGAAAGTAAGGAGTCAGCCTATCTGCAAGAGCTGGTCCATTTTGGATTTAGCAGGAAAGAGAAGAGGATGAATCACAAAGGGCTGTCTAAGGAAGATATGAGGTCCTATCACAGTCTTTTGTCTAGCCTGGTTGCCTATCACCAGCAGGGCGAGACAAGTGATAGGGAGCAAGATTTGACATTTATTAAAGTTCTGGCGCGTGTGATGGGTAAAAAACTAGACCAGCAAGGTCTGGAGAATCCAGCCCTCCCAACCAGTCCAAGCAGTAAGCAGTTGACCAAGGATACCTTACAAGCTCTCTATCCTACTGATCAGGAGTTTTACCTGTCTAGCTCTGGTTTGACGGAGTTTTACCGCAATGAATACAGTTATTTTCTTCGCTACGTTTTAGGTTTGCAAGAAGAATTACGCTTGCGTCCTGATGCCCGCAGTCATGGGAATTTCTTGCACCGTATTTTTGAACGCGCCTTGCAGTTGCCTGATGAAGATTCCTTTGACCACCGTCTAGAACAAGCTATCCAAGAAACCAGTCAAGAACGCGAATTTGAGGCTATTTATCAGGAAAGTTTGGAAGCCCAGTTTACCAAGGAAGTTTTGCTTGATGTTGCACGGACAACTGGACACATTCTCCGACACAATCCAGCCATCGAAACCATCAAAGAGGAAGCGAATTTTGGAGGCAAAGAGCAGGCCTTTATTCAATTGGACAATGGACGCAGTGTCTTTGTACGAGGTAAGGTGGACCGGATTGACCGTTTGAAAGCTGATGGAGCGATAGGAGTAGTAGACTACAAGTCGAGTCTAACTCAGTTCCAGTTTCCTCAATTCTTTAATGGACTCAATTCCCAACTGCCAACCTATCTAGCTGCCTTAAAAAGAGAAGGGGAGCAGAACTTTTTTGGTGCCATGTACTTGGAAATGGCTGAACCTGTCCAATCTCTGATGGCCGTTAAAAGTCTGGCAGGTGCAGTAGTAGAAGCCAGTAAGTCTATGAAATACCAAGGACTCTTTTTAGAAAAAGAAAGCAGTCATTTGGGCGAATTTTACAATAAAAACAAGGCTAATCAGCTGACAGATGAGGAATTCCAGCTCCTACTGGACTACAATGCCCATCTTTACAAGAAAGCAGCTGAGAAGATTTTAGCAGGCCAATTCGCCATCAATCCTTATACCGAAAATGGCAGAAGTATTGCTCCATATGTTCAGCAACACCAAGCCATCACAGGCTTTGAAGCCAATTACCACTTAGGTCAAGCCCGTTTCCTAGAAAAGTTGGACTTAACTGATGGCAAGCGTCTGGTCGGAGAAAAACTCAAGAAAGCTTGGTTTGAAAAAATAAGAGAGGAGTTGAATCGATGAAGCCCATTCCCTTTTTAACTGAGGAGGAAATTCAAAAACTGCAAGATGCAGAAGCGCACTCGAGCAAGGAACAGAAGAAAACTGCCGAGCAAATTGAAGCCATCTACACTTCTGGCCAAAATATCCTAGTTTCAGCATCGGCTGGTTCTGGGAAGACCTTTGTCATGGCTGAGCGTATTCTGGATCAGTTAGCGCGTGGTGTGGACATTTCTCAACTCTTTATCTCAACCTTTACGGTCAAGGCTGCCACAGAGCTTAAGGAACGCTTGGAGAAAAAAATCAGCCAACAAATCCAAGAAAGTGTCGATGTTGACCTCAAACACCACTTAGGACGTCAGTTGGCAGACCTACCCAACGCTGCTATCGGTACCATGGACTCTTTTACACAAAAATTCCTTGGCAAACATGGCTATCTGATTGATATTGCTCCTAATTTCCGAATTTTACAAAACCAGAGCGAGCAACTCCTTCTAAAAAACGAAGTCTTCCATGAGGTTTTTGAAGCGCATTACCAAGGTAAACAGAAAGAGACCTTTAGTCATTTGCTGAAAAATTTTGCAGGGCGTAGCAAGGATGAACGTGGTCTGCGCCAGCAGGTCTATAAAATCTATGACTTCCTCCAATCCACCAGCAATCCACAGAAATGGCTGAAGAACTCTTTCCTCAAAGGCTTTGAAAAAGCTGATTTTACGAATGAAAAAGACAAACTAATCGAGCAAATCCAGCAAGCCCTTTGGGATTTGGAAAGCTTTTTCCGTTACCATCTAGATAATGATGCCAAGAAGTTTCCCAAAGCTGCTTATCTAGAAAATATTCAGTTGATTTTAGATGAAATTGGCTCCTTAAATCAAGAATCCGATAGTCAGGCTTATCAGGCAGTGCTTGCGCGTGTTGTCGCCATCTCTAAGGAGAAAAATGGTCGGGCTCTGACTAATGCCAGTCGTAAGGCTGATTTGAAGCCACTGGCGGATGCCTACAACGAAGAAAGAAAGGCCCAGTTTGCTAAACTAGGACAACTGTCAGACCAGGTAACCATTCTCGACTATCAAGAACGTTATCATGAAGATACATGGGAACTAGCTAAGACTTTCCAAACCTTCATGAGAGATTTTGTGGAGGCTTATCGTCAGCGTAAACGTCAGGAAAATGCCTTTGAATTCGCTGATATCAGCCATTACACTATTGAGATTTTAGAGAATTTCCCGCAAGTTCGTGAGGCTTATCAGGAACGCTTCCACGAAGTCATGGTCGATGAGTATCAGGATACCAACCATATTCAAGAACGGATGCTGGAATTGCTATCTAATGGCCACAATCGCTTTATGGTGGGGGATATCAAGCAGTCCATCTATCGTTTTCGTCAGGCAGATCCGCAGATTTTCAATGAGAAATTCCAACGCTATGCGCAAAATCCTCAAGAAGGAAAGCTCATTCTCCTCAAGGAAAATTTCCGTAGCAGTTCAGAAGTGCTGTCAGCAACCAATGATATTTTTGCACGCCTTATGGACCAAGAAGTCGGCGAAATCAACTATGATAACATGCACCAGCTTGTTTTTGCCAATACCAAACTGACTCCCAATCCAGACAATAAGGCAGAATTTCTCCTCTATGACAAGGACGACACAGGTGAGGAAGAAGAGAACCGAGCAGACACTAACTTAACAGGTGAGATGCGCTTAGTCATCAAGGAGATTCTGAAACTTCATCAGGAGAAAGGTGTTGCCTTTAAGGAAATCGCCCTTCTGACCTCCAGTCGCAGTCGAAATGACCAGATTCTTCTTGCCCTGTCTGAGTATGGGATTCCTGTCAAAACCGACGGTGAGCAAAACAATTACCTCCAATCCCTAGAAGTGCAAGTCATGCTAGACACCCTTCGTGTCATTCACAATCCCCTGCAAGACTATGCCTTGGTTGCCCTTATGAAGTCTCCAATGTTTAGCTTTGATGAAGACGAGTTAGCACGTTTGTCCCTTCAGAAAGCAGAGGATAAAGTCCAAGAAAATCTCTATGAAAAACTGATCAATGCACAAAAACTGGCAAGTAGTCAAAAAGGCTTGATTCACACATCTCTAGCTGAGAAACTAAAGCAATTCATGGATATCTTGGCTTCTTGGCGCTTGTATGCCAAAACCCACTCCCTCTATGACTTGATTTGGAAGATTTACAACGACCGTTTTTATTATGATTATGTTGGGGCTTTGCCAAATGGCCCTACTAGACAGGCCAATCTCTATGCCCTAGCACTGCGAGCTGACCAGTTTGAAAAGAGTAATTTCAAGGGCTTGTCACGTTTTATTAGCATGATTGACAAGGTCCTAGAAGCCCAGCACGATCTTGCAAGCGTGGCAGTCGCACCGCCAAAAGATGCAGTAGAGCTCATGACCATCCACAAGAGTAAAGGGCTGGAGTTTCCTTACGTCTTTATCCTCAATATGGATCAGGATTTTAACAAGCAAGACAGCATGTCAGAGGTCATTCTCAGCCGTAAAAATGGGCTTGGTGTCAAATATATTGCTAAAATGGAGACAGGAGCAGTGGAAGATCACTATCCTAAAACCATCAAGCTCTCCATTCCTAGCCTGACCTATAGGCAGAACGAAGAGGAATTACAGCTGGCAAGTTATTCTGAGCAAATGCGTCTACTGTATGTTGCTATGACAAGAGCTGAGAAAAAGCTCTATCTTGTCGGTAAGGGTTCTCGTGAAAAGCTGGAAGCCAAGGAATACCCAGCAGCTAAAAATGGAAAACTAAATAGCAACACTAGACTGCAAGCAAGGAATTTCCAAGATTGGATTTGGGCTATCAATAAAGTGTTTGCAAAGGATAATCTCAACTTTAGCTATCGTTTTGTTGGTGAAGATCAGTTGACTAGAGAAGCTATCGGAGAGTTGGAAAACAAAAGTCCCCTCCAAGATAGCTCTCAAGCAGACAACCGCCAGTCTGAAACCATTAAAGAAGCTCTTGAAATTCTAAAAGAGGTGGAAGTTTATAATAGTATTCACCGCGCAGCTATTGAATTGCCAAGTGTTCAAACCCCAAGTCAAATCAAGAAATTCTACGAACCAGTTATGGATATGGAAGGTGTCGAGATTGCAGGTCAAGGCCAGTCAGTAGACAAGAAAATCAACTTTGATTTGCCAGATTTTTCAACCAAAGAAAAGGTAACAGGAGCTGAGATTGGTAGTGCTACCCACGAACTCATGCAGAGAATTGACCTCAGTCAGCGACCAACGCTTGCCAGCCTAACAGAAACTCTCAAACAAGTTCAAACCAGCCAAGCTGTCAGGGAAAAAATTAATCTTGCTAAAATCCTTGCATTCTTTGACACAGAACTCGGTCAGGAAATTCTTGCCAATACCGACCATCTATACCGTGAGCAACCCTTTTCCATGCTCAAAAGAGACCAAAAGAGTCAGGAAGACTTCGTTGTCCGTGGAATCTTGGACGGCTATCTGCTTTATGACGACAAAATCGTTCTTTTCGACTATAAGACAGACCGCTATGATGAACCAAGTCAACTCATGGACCGTTATCGTGGTCAGTTAGCCCTATACGGAGAGGCTTTATCTCGAGCCTATTCGATTGGAAATATTGACAAATACTTGATTTTACTCGGTAAAGAAGAGGTTCAAGTTGTAAAAGTATAATTTATACTCTTCGAAAATCAAATTCAAACCACGTCAGCTTCACCTTGCCGTACTCAAGTACAGCCTGCGGCTAGCTTCCTAGTTTGCTCTTTGATTTTCATTGAGTATTAGAAAGGAGACCTCATGACACTTCCAGTTAGAAAATCCCTGCACGATGCAGTTTTACAAGCTTCAAAAGCTGATACTTGGGAACAAGCTACCAAGGAATGGAATGAAGTTTCCTTGATTTTTAACGGTATCGGCCGTAGCAATTGTGTCTGTGGAAATGCCATCAAGTACGCTTACGAACTCTTTAACGGTGTCACAGGCCAACGCCTCTTTCCAATTGGTAGCGACTGTGTTCGTCATTTTCATCGATTGACCCTTGACCAGCAACTGGAAGAGGAAGAAAAACTGCTCAGAAAGGTTGAAAATTTGACCAGAAAAGCCCAGAAAAAGGAGAAAATCAAGGTCAATAAAAGTGACTTTGACGAGCGACTTCTAAAATGGCTCTGGGAAAAAGGTGTTTTTAAACCCAATCGTGGAAATCAGTTCTCACCTGAGAAAGACTACCAGCTCTTCCTAGAAGTCTTTCAAGGAGGAAGTTGGACCAAGGCGGAGCCAAAGAAAAAGGCTCGGATGGAAGAAGTCCTTGAAAAGTGTATCAAACCCTTTTTACTTGGGAAATCGGATGAACAACTCTACCTTGTCAAGCTAGGTAAGGAGAAAATTGACTACGAACAAGAACTCCGTATCCAGGCAGAGAAAGAGCGCAAGAAAAGGGATAAAATTGCCAAGCAATATGCAGACAATCTAGTTCTAGCCATGGGACCAGCAGAGCGTGCCTACCAAGATTATTTTGGCTTTACAGAAACCCTAACTCAAGAAGAACGCAAGTGGGAGAAAATACTTTTTGGTAAAAATCGAACAGAACGGGCTATCAAGGCTAAACAATACCAAAAAGAGCTGGAAAAAGACCAACGAATTGCGAGTCAGGATCCAGTTGAAAGAAAGCAGAAGCAGACCTGGCTCCTCAATTCCTATTTCCGTGAGCTTCCTGAAGAAAAATCTAGATTTGCTCGGCTCCTATTAGCATATCGAAAGAGTGGAGAAGTGCCATTTTCAACTGAATATCTGTCAGATCATCTGATCGACTTTTTCTATAAAATGAAAGCTTTTGAGTTTGAAATCGCACCAGAACAAGTCCGAGACTTTTTAAAAGAAAGCCTTCAGACAGAGCATCTATCATCAGCACAAGAGAGCTGGATAGAAGGAATTCTCCTCAACTGCCTCAAACCATTTTTAGAACGATTATTGATATGAGTATCACCTGCCGTGGAAATTACATGGTAGGTGTTATTTTATCCAAAAAAATAATAGGGAGTTGCAAAACTACTGCTTGGTATTTTATACTTTTCGAAAATCTCTTCCAACCTCGTCAGCTTCGGTTTGCCGTATATATGTTACTGACTTCGTCAGTTCTATCTACAACCTCAAAGCAGTGCTTTGAGCAACCTGCGGCTAGCTTCCTAGTTTGCTCTTTGATTTTCATTGAGTATTAACTTTGTACACATATATAATAGGGTAATACAAATATTACGACTTGGTATTTTATATATAAAACAAAGTATGAAAGCGTATTTCAATTTTAAGACTTTTTTGTAAATTAAGAGTATAATTAAGGTATACTACCTTTTTTATAGATAATACACTAATATAATAAAGGTCTTCGTAATATATATAAATTTTATTTCAAGGAGGAATAATGGAAAAGTATTATGGTGAAAAACAAGAACGTTTTTCATTTAGAAAATTATCAGTAGGACTTGTATCTGCAACGATTTCAAGTTTATTTTTTATGTCTGTATTAGGTAGTTCATCTGTAGAGGCTCAGGAAACTGCGGGAGTTCACTATAAATATGTGACAGAGTCAGAGCTATCATCAGATGAGAAGAAGCAGCTTGTCTATGATATTCCGACATACGTGGAGAATGATGATGAGACTTATTATCTTGTTTATAAGTTAAATTCCCAAAATCAACTGAGAGAATTGCCAGATACTGGAAGCAAGAATGAGATGCAAGCCCTAGTTGCTGGTGCTAGCTTAGCTGCTCTAGGGATTTTAGTTTTTGCTGTTTCCAAGAAAAAAGTTAAGAATAAAACGGTATTACATTTAGTATTGGTTGCAGGAATAGGAAACGGTGTCCTAGTGTCAGCTCATGCTTTAGAAAATAATCTTTTGCTAAATTACAATACTGACTATGAATTGACCTCTGGAGAAAAATTACCTCTTCCTAAAGAGATTTCAGGTTATACTTATATTGGATATATCAAAGAGGGGAAAACGACTTCTGATTCTAAAGTAAATAATCAAGAGAAATCCGTAGCCACTCCTACAAAACAACAAAAGGTGGAATATAGTGTTACACCGAATTTTGTAGAACATCCATCAACAGTACAAGCTATTCAGGAACAAACACCTGTTTCTTCAACTAAGTCTACAGAAGTTCAAGTAGTTGAAAAACCTCTTTCTACAGAATTAACCAATCCAACAAAAAAAGAGAAAAAATCTTCAGATTCTCAAGAACAATTAGCCAAACATAAGAATCTAGAAACGAAGAAAGACGAGAAGGTTTCTCCAAAAGAAAAGACTGGGGTAAATACATTAAATCCACAGGATGAAGTTCTATCAGGTCAGTTGAATAAACCTGAACTCTTATATCGTGACGAAACTAAAGAGACAAAAATAGATTTTCAAGAAGAAATTCAAGAAAATCCTGATTTAGCTGAAGGAACTGTAAGAGTAAAACAAGAAGGTAAATTAGGTAAGAAAGTTGAAGTCATCAGAATATTCTCTGTAAACAAGGAAGAGGTTTCACGAGAAATTGTTTCAACTTCAACGACTGCGCCTGTTACAAGAATAGTCGAAAAAGGTACTAAAAAAGCTCAAGTTATAAAGGAACAACCTGAAACTGGTGTAGAACATAAGGACGTACAGTCTGGAGCTATTGTTGAACCAGCAATTCAGCCAGAATTACCAGAAGCTGTAGTAACCGACAAGGGTGAGCCAGCAGTCCAACCAGAGTTGCCAGAAGCAGTTGTAACAGATAAAGGCGTACCTGAAATTCAACCTAAGTTGCCAGAAGCAGTAGTAAGCGATAAAGGCGTACCAGAAGTTCAGCCAGAGCTACCGGAAGTTGCAGTAAGCGATAAAGGCGAAGCTGAACAGGTAGCCACTCTACCAGAATATACAGGTGTACAAGCTGGAGCTATTGTTGAACCCGCAATTCAGCCTGCATTACCGGAAGCAGTAGTAAGCGATAAAGGCGTACCAGAAGTTCAGCCTGAGTTGCCCGAAGCTGTAGTAACCGACAAAGGTGAGCCAGCAGTCCAACCAGTGTTACCGGAAGCAGTTGTAAGTGATAAAGGTGAACCAGAAGTTCAACCAGCGTTGCCGGAAGCAGTTGTAACTGAAAAAGGCGAACCAGCAGTCCAACCAGAGCTACCGGAAGCGGTTGTGACTGACAAAGGTGAGACTGAGGTTCAACCAGAGTCGCCAGATACTGTGGTAAGTGATAAAGGAGAACCTGAACAGGTGGCACCGCTTCCAGAATATACAGGACCACAAGCCGGAGCTATTGTTGAACCAGAGCAGGTAGCACCCCTACCAGAATACACAGGTCCACAGGCAGGGGCAGTAGTTGAACCAGAGCAGATTGCCCCCCTACCAGAATATACAGGTGTACAAGCTGGAGCTATTGTTGAACCAGAGAAGGTAGAAGCACCGAAAGAATACACAGGAGTGCAAGCCGGAGCAATAGTAGAACCAGAAAAAGTAGAACCATCAAAAGAATATACGGGTGTACAAGCTGGAGCTATTGTTGAACCTGAAAAAGTAGAACCACCAAAAGAGTACACAGGAGTACAAGCTGGGGCAGTAGTCGAATCAGAGCAGGTAGCCCCACCACCAGAATACAAAGGTGTACAAGCTGGGGCTATTGTTGAACCAGAAAAAGTAGCACCACCAAAAGAGTACACAGGCATACAAGCTGGGGCTGTAGTTGAACCAGAACAGGTAGATCCACTGCCAGAATACACAGGCGTACAAGCTGGCGCTATTGTTGAACCTGAGCAGATTGCCCCACTACCAGAATACACAGGGCCACAGGCCGGAGCTGTAGTTGAACCTGAGCAGGCTGCACCACTACCAGAATATACAGGTGTACAAGCTGGAGCTATTGTTGCACCAGAAAAAGTAGAGCCACCAAAAGAGTACACAGGCGTACAGGCTGGGGCTATTGTTGAACCAGAACAGGTAGATCCACTGCCAGAATACAAGGGGAATATTGAGCAACTAAAACCTGAAACTCCCGTTGAGAAGCCAAAAGAAACAGATCCAGAGAAAACAATAGAACTAAGAAGTGTTTCTGATGTGGAGCTCTATAGTTATGAAGGAGATCGGTCAAGACAGCATACAAGCTTGGATAAAGTACCAGATAATAAATCTGCTTATTTCATTAAGGTGAAGTCAGCTAAATTTAAAGATGTACTGCTTCCAGTTTCAAACATTGAGGACGCTACAAAAGACGGTAAACCAGTCTATAAAATCACGGCTAGATTAGAACACTTGAAGCAATCTGTAGATAATCAATATCAAGACAATTTTACTTATTATCTTCCAAAAGTTGTTCAAAACGATAGCCCTATCTACACATCATTTAAAAAATTAGTAACTGATATGAATAGTAGACCTGATGGAACTTTCACTTTGGGTGCAACAATGAATGCTCGTGAGGTTGAGTTAGGTGAAAACCAAGAAAGTTATATTACAAATAACTTTACAGGGAAATTGATTGGTAGTCATCAGGGTAAACATTATGCTATCTATAATTTGAAAAAGCCGTTATTCAATAGATTAGAACACGCTACTGTTAAGGATCTCACCTTAAAAGATGTTAATATTTCTGGTAAGAATCATGTCGCATCAGTTGCTAAGGAAGCAACAAATTCTTCAACTTTAGAGAACGTTCACGCAAATGGAATCATAGCTGGTGAGTTAGGTATCGGAGGACTTGTCCAAAAAGTTGAAAATTCTACCGTAAGTAATAGTAGCTTCACCGGAAGAATAACAAATACTTTTGTTACAACCTCTCAGTATGCAATTGGTGGTCTAGTCGGTCAATTAACTGGTACGAATGCTAGGGTAGATCATTCTATCGCAACAGTAACTATTTCAAGTAATGCAGAACGTTCTAACCAAACCATTGGTGGAATTGCAGGTATCGTAGAAAATAATGCAACTGTAGCAAATAGTTATGCTGAAGGTGAAATAAATAATGCTAAACCATTCGCTAGAGTTGGTGGAGTTGCAGGTTCCCTATGGACGCAAGACGGCGGAGCAGATGATAATACCGGCCACTTGAATAATGTTCTCAGCGATATGAATATTACAAATGGGAATGCGATTTCTGGATACCATTTTGATGGTATGAAGCAGACAAAGGTATACAGTAATAAATACAATAAGGTAGTTAATGTTCAAGCAGTTGGAGATGAGGTGATGTCAGTTGATTCCACTGTAGAACGTGGTACTGAGATTGAAAAAACAGCAGTTCAAGCCAAGAAAGACCAGATTACTACAAAGAAAACTATAACCGTGGAAGATTTTACAAATTCTGCTAAACAGGATGTAGATTATACCAAGGCAGCTCATTATCAGGAGACAAGAAAAGTTGCATATAAAAATATAGAAAAATTATTGCCTTTCTATAATAGAGACACCATTGTGAAATATGGAAATCAATTGTCAGCTGATAATAATCTATTTAAGAAAGAATTGTTATCTGTTGTCGCTATGAAAAATGAGGAAGTGGTTTCAGATATTACTTCAGATAAGCACTCTATCAATCACTTACTACTACATTACAAAGATGGAACATCTGAGAAAGTGAGCTTAACCTACCATAGTGATTTTGCAAATCTGGCTGAGTATACTATTGGAAGTACAGGTCTAGTATACACACCAAATGCTTTCCTAAAAGATTATACGTCTATAATAGACAGAGTTAAAAATGACTTAAATACAGTGCAGTATGATCCAACTACTCTTAAGAATTTGTTAGGAATCTCTGATAATGTTAAATTAACAGAACTCTATCTAGATGAGCAATTCGCTAAAACCAAAGAGCACTTGACTGAGACTCTTAAAAAATTGCTTTCAGCTGATGCTGCTGTTACTGGAAATAATAGTGCTATTGACAATTACATCGTTGATAAAATCAAGCGAAACAAAGAAGCTTTGATGCTAGGATTAACCTATCTAGAACGCTGGTATGGTTTCAAATTTGATAAGGCTAGCGCAAAAGATTTGCTTATGTTCCATATGGATTTCTTTGGTAAGGGAAATACCTCTCCTCTTGATACGATTATTGAACTAGGTAAATCTGGCTACAACAATCTCTTGGCTAAAAATAATGTGGTTACTTACAATGCCTTGTTGACTAATAACTACGGTACAAAAGATTTATTTAGTGCTTTAGAAGTTTACCGTAAAGCATTTGCACCACATCAAACTAACAATGAATGGTTTAAATCTCAGACAAAAGCCTTAATCGTTGAAGAAAAATCTAATATTCCAGAAGTAAAAGCTAATCAGGAAAAAGCTGGCACCAAGTATTCTATCGGTGTCTATGATCGAATCACTAGCGACAGTTGGAAATACCGTAACATGGTACTGCCTCTACTAACCTTGCCAGAAAGATCAGTATTTGTCATTTCAACTATCTCTAGTCTAGGCTTTGGTGCTTATGATCGCTATCGTAATAAAGATCATCAAGCAAGTGGTGATTTGAATAGCTTTGTTGAAAAGAGTGCTCACGAAACAGCAGAGCGTCAACGAGATCACTACGATTATTGGTATCGTATTCTAGATAAGGAAGGGCGTGAGAAGCTTTACCGAAATATCTTGCTTTATGATGCCTATAAATTTGGAGATGACCATACCAATGGAAAAGCCCAAACAGTATCAGATTTTGATAGTCCAAATCCTGCAATGAAACATTTCTTTGGACCTGTTGGAAATAAAGTTGGTCATAATGGACACGGTGCTTATGCTACAGGGGATGCCGTTTATTATATGGGTTATCGTATGTTGGATAAGGATGGAGCTATCACATATACGCATGAGATGACACATGACTCAGATCAGGACATTTATCTTGGAGGATATGGTAGAAGAAGTGGACTTGGACCTGAGTTCTTTGCCAAAGGCTTACTACAAGCACCAGACCATCCAAACGACGCAACCATCACCATCAACTCGATCTTGAAACATTTAAAATCGGATAGTAAAGAAGGAGAACGATTACAAATACTCGATCCAACTACGAGATTTAAAAACTCTGATGATTTGAAGCAATATGTCCACAATATGTTTGATGTTGTTTATATGTTGGAATATCTTGAAGGGCAGTCTGTTGTGAATAAATTGAGTGTTTACGAAAAAATGAATACTCTAAGAAAAATCGAGAATAAATTTGTTAAGGATCCAGATGGAAATAATGTCTACGCAACAAATGTTGTCAGAGATTTAACCGCAGAAGAAGCTGAAAAATTACATTCATTTAATGATTTGATTGAGAATAATATTATTTCGTCTAGGGAATATGCCTTAGGTGAATACGAAAGAAATGGCTACTTCACTATTAAATTATTTGCGCCGATTTATGCAGCATTAAGTAATGATGACGGAACGCCAGGTGACCTGATGGGACGTCGTATGGCCTATGAACTATTAGCTGCTAAAGGATTTAAAGATGGTATGGTGCCATATATCTCAAATCAATTTGAACCAGATGCTAGGGCAAATAATAAAACGATTACCTCATATGGTAAGACTAAAGGATTGGTAACAGATAAATTAGTACTTCAAAAATTATTTAATGGTCAATACGACACTTGGAGTGATTTTAAAAAGGCCATGTATAAAGAGCGACAAGACAAATTCAGTCAATTGAATAAAGTTACCTTTAATGATACAAGTAAATCATGGACAAGCTTTGCAACCAAAACTACAAGCAATATAGATGAGTTGCAACAACTAATGAATGAAGCTGTCCGCAAGGATACAGAAACTCCTCATTGGGATAACTATAATCCAGAAACAGACAGTGCAGTTCATAAGTTGAAGAGAGCAATCTTTAAAGCCTATCTTGATCAAACTGATGATTTTAGAAGTTCAATTTTTAATAATAAAAAATAGTGTTTACTATTAGGAAATAAAATTAAAGAAGGTGATTACGATTGTCATTATTTAAAAAAGAACGGTTTTCAATCCGAAAAATCTGTGGGATTGTTGGTTCAGTTTTACTCGGAAGTATCTTGGTTGCACCGTCAATCATTCATGCTTCTACCTATCATTATGTTGAAAAAAGCGCTCTTACAAAGGAAGAACAAAGCAAGATTCAAGCAGGAATTCCTACTGATAATGAGGTAACTTATGCTCTTATTTATCAGCAGGAAGCTCTTCCTGCGACAGGTTCATCGACTTCTGTGCTTACAGCTTTAGGTCTATTAGCTGTTGGTAGTTTAGTCCTTTTGGTTCATAAAAAGAAAAAAGTTGCTAGTCTGTTCTTAGTTACTACGATTGGACTAATCAGTCTTTCTAGCATGCAAGCACTCGATATAAGCAATCCTTTGAAAGCTCCAAGTAATGAAGGAGTAGTTCAAATTGCTGGATATCGTTATATTGGATACTTACCCCTTGATGATGATGCAATTTCAGAAATTCAACATAAGGATGAGTGGACAAAAAATGTTCCAGTATCTGAAATTCAAAGTATTCATAATGAAGCGCCTAAAGCAGAAAAAACTAAAAATACTGAGACTGTAAGCACAGTTCTCAACGAGACAACTAAAGCAGAGAAACCTGAACATACAGCACCAGTTGGTGGTAATCTGGTAGAGCCTGAAGTTCATGAGAAAGCAGAATATACAGCTCCAATTGGCGGCAATTTAGTTGAACCAGAGGTTTATAAAAAAACAGAATATACTGAACCTGTAGGTACTGTTCCAGACGAGGCTCCTAAAGCAGAGAAGCCTGAACATACAGCACCAGTTAGTGGTAATCTGGTAGAACCTGAAGTTCATAAGAAACCAGAATATACAGCACCAATTGGCGGTAATTTAGTTGAACCAGAAGTTTATAAAAAACCAGAATATACTGAACCTGTAGGTACTGTTCCAGACGAGGCTCCTAAAGCAGAGAAGCCTGAACATACAGCACCAGTTAGTGGTAATCTGGTAGAACCTGAAGTTCATGAGAAACCAGAATATACAGCACCAATTGGCGGCAATTTAGTTGAACCTGAAGTTCAGCCAGCGTTACCCGAAGCTGTTGTAACTGACAAAGGGGAACCTGAAGTTCAGCCAGCGTTACCCGAAGCTGTTGTGACTGAAAAAGGGGAACCGGAAGTTCAGCCAGCGTTACCCGAAGCTGTTGTAACTGACAAAGGCGAACCTGAAGTTCAGCCAGCGTTACCCGAAGCTGTTGTGACTGAAAAAGGGGAACCGGAAGTACAACCAGCGTTACCCGAAGCTGTTGTAATTGATAAAGGGGAACCGGAAGTTCAACCAGCGTTACCCGAAGCTGTTGTAACTGACAAAGGGGAACCGGAAGTTCAACCAGCATTACCCGAAGCTGTTGTGACTGAAAAAGGGGAACCGGAAGTTCAACCAGCGTTACCCGAAGCGGTAGTCACAGAAAAGGGAGAACCTGAAGTTCAAGCTGAGTTGCCAGAAGCTGTTGTGACTGAGAAAGGGGAACCAGAAGTTCAACCAGTGTTACCAGAAGCAGTAGTCACAGAAAAGGGAGAACCTGAAGTTCAAGCTGAGTTGCCAGAATATACGTCAAAAGTTGCTCCAACTTTGACTTTAGATAAGGTTACAGAAGATGCGATGGATCGTTCAGCTAAATTAGATTACACTCTTGAAAATACAGGTAATGCTGAAATCAAGAGCATTTTAGCTGAGATTAAAGATGGGGACACTGTTGTTAAGCGAGTTAATTTATCTAAAGAAAAATTGACAGACGCTATTCAAGGTTTGGATTTATTCAAAGATTATAAAATTGCAACAACAATGACTTACAACCGTGGTGAAGGTGATGAAACATCTAAATTAGATGAAAAACCTTTGCGTTTGGAGTTGAAAAAGGTCGAAATTAAAAATATTTCATCTACTAATTTAGTGAAGGTAAATGATGATGGTACTGAAACACCTAGTGATTTCATGAGCGAAAAACCTTCTGATGAAGATGTGAAGAAAATGTACTTAAAAATCACTAGTCGTGATAATAAGGTAACTCGTTTAGCTGTTGACTCTATTGAAGAGGTGACAGAAGAAGGTAAAAAACTTTATAAAATCACTGCTGAAGCGCAAGACTTAATTCAACACATTGATCCATCTAAGGCGCGCAATAAGTATGTTTATTATATAGAAAAACCCTATCCTAAAGAAGATAATGTCTACTATAACTTTAAAGATTTAGTAGACGCTATGAATGTTAATAAAAATGGTACATTTAAAATCGGAGCAGATTTGAATGCAACGAATGTACCAACACCTAACAAACAATATGTTCCAGGTACGTTTAAGGGACATTTATCAAGTGTTGATGGTAAACAATATACAATTCATAACATTGCCCGTCCCTTATTTGACCGTGTTGAAAATGGTTCTGTGAAAAATATTAATTTAGGTAATGTGGATATCAATATGCCTTGGGCTGACGGAATAGCACCTGTTGCCAATATGGTGAAAAATGCAACTGTTGAAGATGTTAAGGTAACTGGTAATGTAGTTGCTAATAACAATATTGCGGGTATCGTCAATAAAATCGATAGCGGTGGTCAGTTGACAAATGTAGCCTTCGTCGGTAATCTAACAGGTGTTGGTGATAAAGGTCAATATATGGCTGGCATTGCCGGTGAGATTTGGAGAGGTAATGTTGCAAAAGCATATGTCGAGGCTAATATTGTTGCTAACAGAGCCCGTATAGGTGGTTTAGTTGCTAAAACAGATAATGGTAACGACTCTATGGGAATTGGTAAATACGGTTCAATTCGTAAATCGGTCACCAAAGGAACCATTAAGACTAAAGTTTTGTTTGAAACAGGTGGATTTATCAATAGCAATCTTCCTTTTGGTAAAATGGAAGATAATATTTCAATGATGAGAGTTGAAAATGGTGAAGAATTCTTTGGTTCTTCAGATTTGGACTACGATGGTGGTTATTTCACAAATGGATGGTTAGAGCGTAACTTTGTTGTCAAAGGTGTCAGTTCAGGTAAGCATTCATACAAATATTCTCGTGACAAAATTAAAGAAATTAGTCAAGATGAAGCTAACAAGAGAATTGCAGCCTTTAATATTACCGCAGATAAATACGAAATTAACGAACCTGTGGTCAATCGCTTAAATCGTTTAACCAGAAAAGAGGATGAATATAAGTCAACCCAAGACTATAAAGTAGATCGAGACCAGGCTTATCGTAATATTGAGAAACTTCAACCATTTTATAACAAAGAATGGATTGTCAACCAAGGTAACAAACTTGCAGAAGATTCAAACTTAGCTAAGAAAGAAGTCCTTTCTGTTACGGGGATGAAGGATGGTCAATTCGTGACCGATTTATCGGATATCGATAAAATAATGATTCACTATGCAGATGGCACTAAAGAAGAAATGGGGGTCACACTCAAGGATTCTAAAGTCCAACAAGTGCGTGAATATAGCGTATCTGGTCTTGGTGATGTTGTCTATACACCAAATATGGTTGTTAAAAATCGAGACAAACTGATTGCTGATGTGAAAGATCAATTATCAAGTGTAGAATTGATTTCACAAGAAGTCCGTGCTTTGATGGATAAACGAGATACATCTAGAGATCCTAATGCTAATTCGGATGAACGTAAGAATGGTTATATTAAAGATCTATTCTTTGAAGAAAGCTTTGCGGACGTGAAAGAAAATCTTGACAAACTAGTTAAAGCTATTGTTGAAAACGAAGACCATCAATTGAATGGCGATGAAGCTGCGATAAAAGCACTTCTCAAGAAAGTAGAAACAAATAAAGCTAAAATCATGATGGCTCTGACTTATCTCAATCGTTACTATGATATCAAATACGGTGACATGAGTATCAAAAACATCATGATGTTTAAACCTGACTTTTATGGTAAGACACCAAGTGTTTTTGACAGACTCATCAACATCGGTTCAAGTGAAAAGAACTTGAAAGGGGATCGGACTCAGGATGCTTACCGTGAAATCATCGCAGGTAATACTGGTAAAGGTAATTTACGTAACTTCTTAGAATACAACATGCGTTTATTTACAGAGGATAAAGACATTAATGATTGGTTTATCCACTCAGCTAAGAATGTTTATGTTTCAGAACCTAAAACTACAAATCCTGACTTTATTAATAAACGTCATAGAGTCTTTGATGGGCTAGATAACGGTGTTCATGGACGTATGATTTTACCACTTCTAACGCTTAAAGATGCTCATATGTTTCTAATTTCAACATATAACACGATGGCATACAGTTCATTTGAGAAATATGGTAAGTTAACAGAAGAATCTCGAAACGAATTTAAGAAAGAAATTGATAAAGTTGCTAAGGGGCAACAAACTTATCTTGATTTCTGGTCCAGATTAGCTCTACCTACTGTTCGTGATAGACTTCTTAAGAGTCAAAATATGGTACCGACACCAGTTTGGGATAATCAGACCTACAATGGTTCTCCTGTAGGTCGTCGAGGATTTGACAGTAAAGGTAACCCTATAGCTCCAATTCGTGAATTATATGGTCCAACATGGCGACACCATGATAGAGACTGGCGTATGGGCGCTATGGCCTCAATATTCCCTAATCCAAATAATGATGACAAGGTCTTGTTCATGGTAACGGATATGATTAGTCCGTTTGGTATTTCAGCCTTTACTCACGAAACAACACACGTAAATGATAGAATGCTTTACTTCGGTGGTCATAGACACCGCCAAGGTACCGACGTTGAAGCCTATGCTCAAGGTATGTTGCAAACACCTGACAGCTCAACGACTAATGGTGAATACGGCGCACTTGGAATTAACATGGCTTACCATCGTCCAAATGATGGTAACCAATGGTACAATCCAGATCCTGACAAATTAAAGACACGTGATGACATTGACCGCTACATGAGAAACTACAATGAAGCTATGATGTTGCTTGATCATGTAGAAGCTGATGCTGTACTTCCTAAAATTAAAGGAGACAATAGTAAGTGGTTCAAGAAGATTGACAAAGAAATGCGCTCTAAGATTCAGTACAATGATCTTTTAGGTCCAAACCAATGGGATAGTGTCCGTGATTTGAAAGATGAAGAAAAGGTAATGACTTTATCTAGCGTCAATGATTTAGTGGATAATAATTTCATGACCAAACACGGAAATCCAGGTAACGGACGTTATAGACCAGAAGATTTTACACCAAACTCAGCTTACGTAAATGTCAATATGATGGCTGGTATTTATGGTGGTAATACAAGCAAAGGTGCTCCTGGTTCATTATCATTTAAACACAATGCTTTTCGTATGTGGGGTTACTTTGGATATGCAAATGGATTCATTGGATATGTCTCTAGCAAATATCAAGATGAAGCTAATAGACAAAATAATAGCTTATTAGGAGATGATTTTATCATCAAGAAAGTATCTGGAGACAAGTTCAAGACACTTGAAGAGTGGAAGAGACATTGGTACGAGGAGGTTCTTGCTAAAGCTAAGAAAGGCTTTGAAGGTATCGATATTGATGGCGTCCATATCAGTAACTATGATGAGTTAAGGCCTTTATTTGATAAAGCAGTCGAAGAAGATTTGAAAAAAACAGATGACTTCTCTCATACTGTAGCTCTTAAATCTAAGGTATTCAAAGCCCTTCTTAAAAACACAGACGGTTTCTTTAATAAACTGTTTAAAGAAGACATTTAAACGTTTAAAATATAAAGAGGACAGTTTTTTGCTCCCTCTGAAAAATCATCATTTGATGACTTTCAAAAAACACCTCAAAAAGGTATTGCCAAGTTGCAATACCTTTTTTTGAGGCTCTTTTGTCTTATTCCTGTTTCCATTGACTATATTATGCTACACGAAAAATCCACTCAGTTCTCTGAGTGGATTAGGTGTATTTAGACCCTTAGTCTTTATTTTCGTATGGTAAGATCAAGTTCAAGATGATTCCTGTCATGGCTGATAGGGCAGTACCTGAAAGGGTAACTGGACCAAGTTTAAGGATAGCTCCTCCAAGTCCAAGGACCAACATAGCACTTGCGATGATGAGATTACGCATTTGAGCGAAATCAACACGTTCTTTAATCAGGACCTTCAAACCGTTGCTGGCGATAACTCCATAGAGAAGGATTGACATACCACCAAGTACAGCGTTTGGAATAGTTGAAATCAAGGCAGTGAATTTACCAAGGAAGCTAAGAGCAATTGCGATAAAGGCTGCGTTACGGATAACTGAGACAGAAGCGATACGAGTCATACCGATAACCCCTGTATTTTCTCCGTAAGTTGTATTGGCTGGTCCACCAAGGAAGGCAGAAACAGAAGTTGCGATACCGTCACCAAGAAGAGTACGGTGAAGACCTGGTTCTTTCAAGAATTGACGGCCACAGATTTGACCCAAAACAGTATGGTCTCCGATATGTTCAGAAATTGTTACGATAGCGATTGGCAAGATGGCGATAGTTTCTGGACCAAAGTAAAGATTGTATTCTTTGAAGGCACCACCAGTGCTAAATGGCAAGTAGAAACCAGGAATTTCAAACCAGTCAGCTTTAAGAACTGGTGTAAAGTCAACTAGCCCAAGAGCTAGAGCGAAGAGGTAACCACCGATAATGGCAAAGAGGAAAGGAATGATTCGTAGGAAGCCTTTTCCTTTTGTATTGATAAAGGCAGCAATTAGGAAAGTAACAACCGCTACAAGAGCATTTTTCCAATTTCCATCCGCTACAAGCCCAGCGTTAGTAACAGCTGAACCTGCAAGTCCAAGACCGATAACGATGATCATAGGACCGATAATGATTGGTGGTAAGAGTTTATCAATCCATTTTGTACCTGCAAAACGAACACCAGCAGCAACAAGGACGTAGACCAAACCAGTCAAGATAACCCCTGTTTGAGCAGCGGATACATCCCCACCCATTTCTTTCATAGCCAGTGACATGGCTGTGATAAAGGCGAATGATGATCCTAGATAAACTGGAACTCTAAATCCAGTTGAAATCATGTAGATGAGTGTTCCAACACCTGAAGCAAAAAGGGCAACAGATACAGGCATTCCCAAAATCAAGGGTACCAAGATGGTCGCACCGAACATGGCGAAAACGTGTTGGAAACTAAGGAGAATTCCTTTTCCAGCCGAAGGACGTTGGTCAACGTCTAGTAACAAATCAACAGTTGATTCTTGTTTCATATAAACCTCACTTTTGGGCATCAAAAAAGAGCCCATTATTTTACAGCAATAGGCCCTCAGAGTAAGACTTCTCTAAAATCTAGACTTTAAAGAGTTTCAAATATTTCTGCGTCTTCGTCACCTCACGGGATGACATTAAAAACCTTTGCTTTTGATAGTATAGCAAAAATTACAAACTTTGTAAATATTTTTTTACTAAAAAGATTAAAGCGGACGTTTGTTGGGCATACCAGCTTTACGTGGATATTTATTTGGTGTTTCCTTTTTCTTTTCTACCACTGTGATGTAACGCGGATCTCCATTTGGTAGGGCGTAGCTGAGATTGTCTTCTACTTTACTAAAAAGGAGGTTGAGGGCATTCTTAGCTTCTAATAACTCCTCAGGCGCATTGCTGGCCTTGAGTGCCAATAGTTTTCCGCCAACTTTAAGGTAGGGAATAGTTAATTCAGATAGGACTTGCATACGGGCAACCGCACGAGCCGTTACAAAATCATATTGAGCACGGAAGATTTTGTCTTTGGCAAAATCTTCGGCACGTCCATGGTAGAAATGAACATCGTCTAAATCCAGTTCTTGAGCCAAAAGTTGGAGGAAGTTGATGCGCTTATTGAGTGAATCAATGATGGTCACATCTAGCTGAGGATAGAGAATTTTCATTGGTAGACTAGGAAATCCTGCCCCAGCTCCAATATCAAGCAATTTGATAGTTTCATTGGGAATCAAGCCTTGCAGAATAGGTGCAATCGAATCATAAAAATGTTTGAGATAAACTTCTTCTTTATCTGTAATAGCCGTCAAATTAATCTTTTCATTCCACTCGACCAAGAGTTCAAAATAACGTTCAAATTGTTTTTTTTGCTGATCCGAAAGTGGAAGATTCTGCTCGGCAAGCAGGTTGTAAAATGTTTCTGGTTTCATAGTTATTTCCTTCTTTAGTATCATCTTATTTTACCACAATCATTAAAAATTTGATATACTGGTACTAATCTAAAAGTAGAAAGGACTTATATCATGACTTGGATTATTCTTGGAGTTTTGGCTCTTGTTGTTATTTTTGTGATTGTTAGCTATAACGGTTTGGTTAAGAATCGTATGCAAACAAAGGAGGCTTGGAGTCAGATTGATGTTCAGTTGAAACGTCGAAATGATCTCTTGCCAAACTTGATTGAGACTGTAAAAGGTTATGCTAAATACGAAGGTTCTACCCTTGAAAAGGTGGCAGAACTACGTAACCAAGTGGCGGCAGCGACTTCACCAGCAGAAGCTATGAAAGCTAGTGATGCCCTCACTCGTCAGGTTTCAGGTATTTTTGCTGTTGCAGAAAGCTATCCAGATTTGAAAGCTAGTGCAAACTTTGTTAAATTGCAAGAGGAGTTGACAAACACAGAAAATAAAATTTCTTACTCTCGTCAACTCTACAACAGTGTTGTCAGCAACTACAATGTAAAATTAGAAACTTTCCCAAGCAATATTATCGCTGGAATGTTTGGATTTAAAGCAGCAGATTTCCTTCAAACACCAGAAGAGGAAAAGGCAGTTCCTAAAGTTGATTTTAGCGGTTTAGGTGACTAAGATGTTGTTTGATCAAATTGCAAGCAATAAACGAAGAACCTGGATTTTGTTGCTGGTATTTTTCCTACTCTTAGCTCTTGTTGGCTATGCGGTTGGTTACCTCTTTATGCGGTCTGGGTTCGGCGGTTTGGTTATTGCACTGATTATCGGCTTTATCTATGCCTTGTCCATGATTTTTCAATCGACAGAGATTGTTATGTCTATGAATGGGGCGCGTGAAGTTGATGAGCAAATGGCACCAGACCTTTACCATGTAGTGGAAGATATGGCTATGGTGGCTCAGATTCCCATGCCACGTGTTTTCATCATTGATGATCCAGCATTAAATGCCTTTGCGACAGGTTCTAACCCTCAAAATGCGGCGGTTGCTGCGACGTCAGGTCTCCTAGCTATCATGAATCGTGAAGAACTAGAAGCTGTTATGGGACATGAGGTTAGTCACATTCGTAATTACGATATCCGTATTTCGACTATTGCTGTCGCCCTTGCTAGTGCTATCACAATGCTTTCTAGTATGGCAGGTCGTATGATGTGGTGGGGTGGTGCAGGCCGTAGACGAAGTGACGATGACCGAGAAGGAAATGGAATAGAAATCATTATGCTAGTGATTTCCCTACTAGCTATTGTGCTGGCACCTCTCGCTGCAACCTTGGTGCAACTAGCTATTTCTCGTCAGAGGGAATTCCTAGCTGATGCTTCCAGTGTCGAGTTGACGCGCAATCCGCAAGGGATGATCAATGCTCTACGTAAGTTGGATAATAGTAAACCGATGAGTCGTCCTGTCGATGATGCCAGCAGTGCACTTTATATCAATGATCCCAAGAAAGGGGGAGGGTTCCAAAAACTATTTTATACCCACCCACCTATCTCAGAGCGGATTGAGCGTTTAAAACATATGTAAAATTTGCCTATACAATCCTAAAAATGAGCATTCTCGTAGTTGAAGATGCTCATTTTCTTATATAATTGAACTCAAAAATCAATTTGTTACGATACAACTTAGAATTTCTTTAGGAAACTTCGTTCAGAACACATGATATACCGAAGAAGAATCTAGCATCTATGTCAAATGGAGGAAGCAATTGATTGCAATTTTAGCAGATTAGAGAATATTTTTGGCGTTCTCAGAGTGTATGTTAGAGACAAGTAGGCCAGCGTAGTAGAGCTAGGATTCATCTTAATCAGCATGGGGTTTACAAAATTGTCCAAGAATTCAATCTACAGATCAGTTATTTAAAAATCACTGTGTGCTTTTAGTTAGAAGTTAGTTTTTGTCCAGCCTCTTTTATAGTCTATTTCGGAAAACTTCGTACATGAGAATGGCTGCAGCAACACTGGCATTAAGGCTTTGAACATGTCCATTCATAGGAATGGTAATCATTTCATCTACCTGTTTTTTGATGTTGCTAGAAATGCCTTTTCCTTCATTTCCGATGATGAGGGCGATTTTCCCTTTTGTATTCCACTTATGGCAAGGAGTCCCATTCATATCTGTTCCAAAGGTCCAGAATCCCTCATCCTTGAGTTTATCTAAAGTTTGACTGAGGTTGGTTACTCGGGCAATCGGAACGTGCTCAATAGCACCTGTGGCTGTTTTAGCAACGACGGGAGTAACTCCGACAGCACGGTGCTTGGGAATGATGACTCCTGAAACGTTGGTCGCATCAGCTGTTCTCAAGATTGAACCTAGATTATGAGGGTCAGTTAACCCATCCAGAATCAATAGAAGTGGATTTTCTTCTTGGCGTGTTTTGGCAAGAATGTGATCCAGCTCGCTATAGGCAAATTCGGACACTCGTAGAACAAAACCTTGGTGAACAGCACCTTCAGTCATCTCAGAGAGGGATTTTTTTGAAGTCCAAGAAATGGACACCTTCTTTTCTGTAGCCAATGCCTTGACTTTCTCAAGATTCTTACCTCGGAGATCTTCTTGGAGGTAGAGTTTGTTTCCTGTGTTTGCAAGGAGGGCTTCGGTAACGGCGTGGACGCCATAGACAATATCATTTGTTTTCATGCATCTATTATAACACAAAACCCCGTCTTGCAACGGGATTTTCTTTATTCCAGAATCAGTAAACCATCTTTAACTTCAAATGGGTCTTTTTCATTGATACGGTCGTAAAACATGATTCCGTTGATGTGGTCAATTTCATGCTGAACAACGATGGAATTATATCCTTTAAGTTTGATGCGGTGTTTTTCTCCATCTTTGTCAAAGTAATCAACAGTGACGCGAGCATGACGCACCACATAGCCAGGCACGTTGCGGTCAACAGACAGACAACCTTCTCCTTCGCCAAGAGCAGCGTCTTGAACAGAGTGAGAGACGATTTTTGGATTGTACATAATGGCTTGTAAATCGTAGGCTTCCTCTGGAGTTTCTCCTTCTTCAACAATATTTGGCACTAAAACAGCGATAATGCGTTTTGAGATATCCAATTGAGGAGCAGCAAGTCCAACTCCACCGCGGAGTCCCATCTTTTCAGCCATGACAGGATCTTGGGAATGTTTGAGGAATTGCATCATCTTTTCGCCAAGAATGATTTCCTGGTCAGACAAGGGGAAAGTAACTTCCTCAGCAACTGCGCGAAGAGTCGGATTCCCCTCGCGGATAATATCGTTCATATCAATTAAGTGAGCAGCTTTTGTAATACGTTCTATAGCAGACATTTTCTCTCCTTTCATTACCTCTACATGATATCATAAAATGACAAGGATTGAAAGCATTACGGCATCGAGCTTTTATAGAAAATGCCTTTTAGGTTCGATTCAATTGTGAAAGAAATACTTATCTGTGTTATAATAAAAAGAAAAGGCTTGCATTAGAAAGTAGGGAGAATAAAGATGCAAAGAAGACAAGATAGACATAAACGTGGACCAGTTTTTCGCTTTGTGAAAGGTTTGGTCAACTTTTTTAGACGTTATCGTAAGTGGAGTAACAAGGGATTTGTGGCGGTACTCTTGCTAGCAGTTGCTTTATCAATGGGCTTGGTTTTGTTGTTTGAAAGCTTCCAAGGCATGCCTATGACCAGTCAAAAACGAGATACTATTTCTCAAGAAGGAACTAAGAAAAAGTCTCAGGAGCAGGAAGAGGAAAAAACTGCTAGAATTATGGCTCATGGTGATTTGCTTTATCATGATATTCTTTACTTTTCAGCAAAAAAGGATGATGGAACGTATGATTTTCATGAGAATTTTGAGTATGTTACTCCTTGGCTTAAGCAAGCAGACTTAGCTATTGGTGACTTTGAAGGAACCATTAATAAGGATCATTATTTAGCAGGTTATCCTCTCTTTAATGCTCCTGCTGAAGTTATGGATGCCATTAAGGATGCAGGTTATCATGTTCTAGATTTGGCTCATAATCACATTTTGGATTCGCAAATTGAGGGGGTTATTTCAACGGCCGATATTATTGAGAAGGCTGGAATCACTCCAATCGGAGTTTATACGCACGAGCCACGTGATCAGGCTCCGCTGGTCATTAAGGAAGTGAATGGTATCAAGGTTGCACTTTTGGCTTATTCTTATGGATTTAATGGAATTGAGCAAAATATTTCTCAAGAGGATTATAATCGCTATCTTTCAGATTTAGATGAGAATAAAATGAAGTCTGAAATTGAACGGGCGGAAAAGGAAGCAGATATCACCATTATCATGCCACAAATGGGTGTTGAGTATCGCATAGAACCGACTGAAGAGCAAAAAGCTCTTTATCACAAGATGATTGATTGGGGGGCGGATATTATCTTTGGAGGGCATCCACACGTAGTTGAACCGTCTGAAATTGTTGAAAAAGATGGGGACGAGAAACTCATTATCTATTCAATGGGGAACTTCATTTCCAATCAACGAATTGAGACCATGCAAGGGGTAGAAAATGCTAAGTGGACTGAACGTGGCGTTCTCATGGACGTGACCATTAAGAAGAAGGATGGAAAAACAACTATCGGAACAGCTAAAGCTCATCCTACTTGGGTCAATCGAACACCAAAGGGAACCTTTTCACCAGAAGGCTATCCTTTATATCATTATCAAACCTATATCTTGGAAGATTTTATAGAGGGTGGCAGTCATCGTGACCAATTAGATGAAGCGACTAAGGAACGAATTGATACAGCATATAAAGAAATGAATGAACATGTGGGTTTGAAGTGGGATTAGCTTGAATCCAGAGGAAAGTAAATGACGATTAAGGTAATTGCGACAGATATGGATGGGACCTTGCTGGATGCTAGAGGCCAGCTGGATCTCCCACGCTTGGAAAAGATTTTAGATCAGTTGGATCAAAGGGGTATTCGTTTTGTCATCGCGACGGGCAATGAGATTCACCGCATGAGGCAACTACTGGAGCACTTGGTGGATCGAGTGATTTTGGTTGTTGCCAATGGTGCTCGTATTTTTGAAAACAATGAATTGATTCAGGCACAGACTTGGGATGATGCCATTGTCGATAAGGCTTTGGCTCATTTCAAGGGTCGAGCGTGTCAGGATCAGTTTGTTGTGACGGCTATGAAGGGTGGTTTCGTCAAGGAAGGTACGATTTTCACAGACCTTGAAAGTTTTATGACTCCAGAAATGATTGACAAATTCTACCAACGGATGCAGTTTGTGGATGAATTAACCTCTGACCTCTTTGGTGGTGTGCTCAAGATGAGTATGGTTGTTGGTGAGGAACGTTTGAGTTCGGTCTTGGAAGAAATCAATGACCTCTTTGATGGCCGTGTTCGGGCTGTATCGAGTGGATATGGTTGCATTGATATCCTTCAAGCGGGAATTCATAAAGCATGGGGCTTGGAAGAATTACTCAAGCGTTGGGACTTGAACTCCCAACAACTTATGGCTTTTGGTGACAGTGAAAATGACGTTGAAATGCTTGAAATGGCTGGAGTTGCCTATGCGATGGAAAATGCTGATGAGAAAGCCAAAGCTGTGGCTACTGCTCTTGCGCCAGCCAATAGCCAAGGAGGAGTTTATCAAGTATTGGAAAACTGGTTAGAAAAAGGAGAATGAAGTGGCAGTACAGTTATTAGAAAATTGGCTCCTAAAGGAACAAGGCAAAATCCAAACCAAGTATCGTCACTTAAATAACGTTTCTGTTGTAGAACCAGACATTCTTTTTATTGGGGATTCCATTGTCGAATATTATCCTCTGCAGGAACTATTTGGGACTTCAAAGACAATTGTCAATCGAGGAATTCGTGGCTATCAGACAGGATTGTTATTAGATAATCTGGATGTGCATCTTTACGGTGGGGCGGTAGATAAAATTGTCCTTCTGATTGGGACAAATGATATCGGAAAGGATGTTCCTGTGAATGAGGCTCTTAATAATCTCGAAGCTACCATTCAATCCATTGCTCGCGATTATCCACTGACAGAGATTAAATTGCTTTCCATTTTGCCAGTCAATGAGGGAGAGGAGTACAAGCAGACAGTCTATATCCGCACGAATGAAAAAATTCAGAACTGGAATCAAGCCTATCAAGAACTTGCTTCTGCCTATATGCAGGTGGAATTTGTGCCGGTATTTGATTGTTTGACAGATCAAGCAGGCCAACTCAAAAAAGACTATACAACTGATGGACTGCATCTCAGTGTTGCCGGTTACCAGGTTTTGACAAAAGCCTTGAAAGACTATCTTTTTTAGTTAGTTGATTTCCCTTTTGCATTTTTGAGTTAGATAAGGTATAATAGTTTTATTGTCTTTTGGGGTCGTTACGGATTCGACAGGCATTATGAGGCATATTTTGCGACTCGTGTGGCGACGTAAACGCTCAGTTAAATATAACTGCAAAAAATAACACTTCTTACGCTCTAGCTGCCTAAAAACCAGCAGGCGTGACCCGATTTGGATTGCTCGTGTTCAATGACAGGTCTTATTATTAGCGAGATACGATTAAGTCTTGTCTAGCGGCTTGATAAGAGATTGATAGACTCGCAGTTTCTAGGCTTGAGTTATGTGTCGAGGGACTGTTAAACTAATACATAACCTATGGTTGTAGACAAATATGTTGGCAGGTGTTTGGACGTGGGTTCGACTCCCACCGGCTCCATTATTCCTTTGCATTCTTTCGCATTCCTTGGTAAAACGTTGTTAAATCAACGTTTTTTATTTTTGTCTTTGGTATTCCTTGGTATTCTTTTGCAGAAAAAGCAGACCCTAAAACAGACCCTCTTTTTTTAAAAAGGGATACAAAAAGGATACAACATTTGTCGCATCCTAAAAATCTATGTACCTCGCAAAGCGTTCTCCGGCTCCATTATGCGTTTTTGTGATTTTAAAACTTGTTAGCTGATTTTTTACAATCCTGCAAATTCTTTGATTTCTTGTGCTGACATTGAAGAGTCGCAACGGACATTGATTTGGCCATCTGCAATGTGAACAAAGCCTGGTACAGTTGGAATTCCATAGCGTGAGCGGAATGCCTGCAACTCATTGAGTTGGCTTGGTTCTTCACTATTGATGAAGTAGATATGAGTTTTGGTTTCAGCTACGACACCTGCCAATGTACCTGCAAATTTACGGCAGTAAGGGCAAGTTTTGCGACCGATAAAGAAGGTTGCAGTTTCTTTTTTATCAAGAGCTTCTTGCGCACGCGCAACTGTAGTGACTTCAAGGTCTTTGATATTATCTAAAAATTGTTCCATGAGATTACCTCGCTTTCATTGATATGTCTAGTATGCCATAAAGTTTCTAAAATTGCTGAGATTTGATACGAAAAAAAGATGAGATTGGTTTGTCTCATCTTTTATAGGTCTTTATTTTACAAAAGCATTGATTTCTGCTTCGATGTTAGCAATCTTAGCTTGTGATTCTTCGTTGGTTTCACCTACAACTGCAATGTAGAACTTGATTTTTGGTTCTGTCCCTGAAGGGCGAACGGCAATCCATGAGCCGTCAGCAAGTGTGTATTTCAACACATCACTTGGAGGAGTTGTCAAGTTTGTAACAGTTCCGTCAGCAGCAGTAGCAGTTTGAGCCTTGAAGTCTTCTACGACAGTGATAGCTGTTGTGTTCCATTCTTTTGGAGCATTGTTACGGAATTTAGCCATAATCGCTTTGATTTGTTCAGCACCATCGACACCAGAAAGAGTTACAGAGATAGTCTTTTCTGCGTAGTAGCCATACTCTTTGTAGATTTCTTCGATACCGTCAGCAAGGGTCAAACCACGTGAACGGTAGTAGGCAGCAAGTTCAGCAACGACAAGAACGGCTTGGATAGCATCTTTATCACGTACAAATGGTTTAATCAAGTAACCGAAGCTTTCTTCAAATCCCATCATGTAAGTGTGGTTGTGTTTTTCTTCGAATTCTTGAATTTTTTCAGCGATGAATTTGAAACCAGTCAAGACGTTGAACATAGTTGCGCCGTAGCTTTCAGCAATCTTCGTTACCAAGTCAGTTGATACGATAGATTTACATAGGGCTGCATTTTCAGGAAGAGTTCCAGCGTTTTTGTGGGCTTCCAAGATGTATTTAGCCATGATAGCACCGATTTGGTTACCTGAAAGGTTGAGGTAGCTACCATCTTTTTGAAGAACTTCAACACCAACACGGTCAGCATCTGGGTCAGTTGCCACAAGAACATCTGCACCAACTTGACGACCAAGTTCTTCAGCAAGGGCAAAGGCTGCTTGGCTTTCTGGGTTTGGAGATTTTACAGTTGAGAAGTCAGGATCGGCAGTTGCTTGTGCTTCAACGACTTGAACTGAGTCAAATCCTGCTTGGGCAAGAGCACGACGAGCCAACATTTCACCAGTACCATGAAGTGGTGTGTAGACAATTTTCATGTCTTTACCGAATTCTTCAATCAAGGCTGGGTTGATGTTCACATCTTTGACTTCTTTGAGGTATTCTACATCGACAGCTTCGCCGATAACTTCAATCAAGCCAGAAGCTTTTTCAGCTTCCACATCAGCAACTTCAACTGCAAATGGGTTTTCGATTGCACGGATATAAGTAGTCAAAGCGTCCGCATCGTGTGGAGGCATTTGTCCACCGTCTTCACCGTAAACCTTGTAACCGTTAAATGGAGCAGGGTTGTGGCTGGCTGTGACCATAATACCTGCGAAACAGTTGAGGTGACGAACCGCAAATGAGAGTTCTGGAGTTGGACGAAGGCTTTCAAATACATAAGATTTGATACCGTGTTTAGCAAGAACTGCAGCAGATTCAAAGGCAAACTCTGGTGAGAAATGACGGCTATCGTAGGCGATTGCGACACCACGTTCTTTTTCATTTCCACCTTTAGACTCAATCAAACGAGCCAATCCTTCAGTAGCTTGGCGAACAACGTAGATGTTGATGCGGTTTGTACCAGCTCCAATCAAGCCACGCATACCTGCAGTACCAAATTCAAGATTTGTATAGAAGGCATCTTCCTTTGTTTTTTCGTCCATATTTTCCAAATCTTGACGAAGATAGTCAGGAAGCTCCGCAAAATCAACCCATTTCTGGTAATTTTCTTGGTAAGACATTAAAATTCTCCTTTTTGTAAATTGTTTTAACCGTTCACATTATAGCACTTTTTAGCATTTTAGTAAAACCTTAGCATAATTTTCAGAAAAGTAGTGACACCTGCCTGTTTATCAAGTCTTGAATGCCTTAGGGAAACATGCTATACTGTTTGTATGATTATTTTACAAGCTAATAAAATTGAACGTTCTTTTGCAGGAGAGGTTCTTTTTGATAATATCAACCTGCAGGTTGATGAAAGAGACCGTATTGCCCTTGTTGGGAAAAATGGAGCAGGTAAGTCTACTCTTTTGAAGATTTTGGTTGGAGAAGAGGAACCAACTAGTGGAGAAATCAATAAGAAAAAAGATATTTCTCTGTCTTACCTAGCCCAAGATAGCCGTTTTGAGTCTGAAAATACCATCTACGATGAAATGCTTCATGTCTTTGATGACTTGCGTCAAACTGAGAAACAACTTCGTCAGATGGAATTGGAGATGGGTGAAAAGTCTGGTGAGGATTTGGATAAACTGATGTCAGATTATGACCGCTTATCTGAGAATTTTCGTCAAGCGGGTGGCTTTACCTATGAAGCTGATATACGAGCGATTTTGAATGGATTCAAGTTTGACGAATCTATGTGGCAGATGAAAATTGCTGAGCTTTCTGGTGGTCAAAATACTCGTTTGGCACTTGCTAAAATGCTTCTTGAAAAGCCCAATCTCTTGGTCTTGGACGAGCCAACCAACCACTTGGATATCGAAACTATTGCCTGGCTAGAGAATTACTTGGTAAACTATAGCGGTGCCCTCATTATCGTCAGCCACGACCGTTATTTCTTGGACAAGGTTGCGACGATTACGCTGGATTTGACCAAGCATTCCTTGGATCGCTATGTGGGTAACTACTCTCGTTTTGTCGAGTTGAAGGAGCAAAAACTAGCTACTGAGGCAAAAAATTATGAAAAGCAACAGAAGGAAATTGCAGCTCTGGAAGACTTTGTCAATCGTAATCTAGTCCGAGCTTCAACGACCAAACGTGCCCAATCTCGCCGTAAACAACTGGAAAAAATGGAGCGTTTGGACAAGCCGGAAGCTGGTAAGAAAGCAGCCAATATGACCTTTCAGTCGGAAAAAACGTCGGGTAATGTTGTCCTGACTGTTGAAAATGCAGCTATTGGCTATGATGGGGAAATATTGTCAGAGCCTATCAACTTAGACCTTCGTAAGATGAATGCTGTCGCTATCGTTGGTCCAAATGGTATTGGGAAATCAACCTTTATCAAATCTATCGTGGAGCAGATTCCTTTTATCAAGGGAGAAAAACGCTTTGGGGCTAATGTGGAGGTTGGTTACTATGACCAAACCCAAAGTAAGCTGACAGCAAGTAATACTGTGCTGGATGAACTCTGGAATGATTTTAAACTAACACCAGAAGTTGAAATCCGCAATCGCCTCGGTGCTTTCCTTTTCTCTGGTGATGATGTTAAAAAATCAGTCGGCATGCTGTCAGGTGGCGAGAAAGCTCGTTTGCTTTTGGCTAAACTCTCTATGGAAAACAACAACTTCCTGATTCTTGACGAGCCGACCAACCACTTGGATATTGATAGCAAGGAAGTGTTGGAAAATGCCTTAATTGACTTTGATGGAACCTTGCTTTTTGTCAGCCATGACCGTTACTTTATCAATCGTGTGGCAACTCATGTACTGGAATTGTCAGAGAATGGCTCGACTCTTTACCTGGGAGATTACGACTACTATGTTGAGAAGAAAGCAGAAGTAGAAATGATTCAAACTGAGGAAGCTTCAACCAGCAATCAAGCAAAAGAAGCAAGTCCAGTAAATGACTATCAAGCTCAGAAAGAAAGTCAAAAAGAAGTTCGTAAGCTCATGCGACAAATCGAAAATCTAGAAACTGAAATCGAAGAGTTAGAAAGTCAAAGCCAAGCTATTTCTGAACAAATGTTGGAAACAAACGATGCCGAAAAACTGATGGAATTACAGGCTGAGCTGGACAAAATCAGCCATCGTCAGGAAGAAGCAATGCTTGAGTGGGAAGAATTATCAGAGCAGGTATAAAGATGGAACATCTTGGAAAAGTATTTCGTGAATTTCGGACAAGTGGAAATTATTCCTTAAAAGAGGCGGCAGGCGAGTCCTGCTCAACCTCTCAATTATCTCGCTTTGAGCTTGGTGAGTCTGATCTGGCAGTTTCACGTTTCTTTGAGATTTTGGATAACATTCATGTCACAATCGAAAATTTCATGGATAAGGCAAGGAATTTTCATAATCATGAACATGTTGCCATGATGGGACAAATTGTGCCTCTTTACTATTCAAATGATATTGCAGGTTTTCAAAAGCTTCAAAGAGAACAACTTGAAAAGGCCAAGAGTTCGACGACTCCCCTTTATTTTGAGCTGAACTGGATTTTGTTACAGGGTCTGATTTGTCAAAGAGATTCGAGTTATGATATGAAGCAGGATGATTTGGATAAGGTAGCAGATTATCTCTTCAAAACAGAAGAATGGACCATGTATGAGTTGATTCTTTTTGGAAATCTCTATAGTTTCTACGATGTGGACTATGTCACTCGGATTGGTAGAGAAGTTATGGAGAGGGAGGAATTCTACCTAGAGATTGGTCGCCATAAGAGATTAGTATTGATTTTGGCCCTCAATTGTTATCAGCATTGTTTAGAGCATTCTTCTTTTGATAATGCTAGCTATTTCGAGGCTTATACAGAGAAGATTATTGGTAAAAACATTAGTCTTTATGAACGAAATATTTTACATTACTTAAAAGGCTTTGCCTTGTACCAAAAAGGACAGTGTAAAGAAGGTTGTAGCCAGATGCAAGAGGCCATGCATATTTTTGATGTGTTAGGGCTTCCTGAGCAAGTAGCCTATTATCAGGAACACTACGAAAAATTTGTCAAAGACTAATTTTCCCAAATAAGGGAAAAAATAAAAAGCTCCTTTCGGTTTTGATACAATAGTTTCAAAATTTGAGAGGAGTTTTTATATGAATCGCTATGCAGTACAGTTGATTAGTCGTGGAGCTGTTAACAAGATAGGGAATATGCTCTATGATTATGGAAATAGTGTCTGGTTGGCCTCCATGGGGACTATAGGACAGACAGTTTTAGGAATTTATCAGATTTCTGAGCTCGTCACATCTATTCTCGTAAATCCCTTTGGAGGAGTCATTTCAGACCGTTTTTCTCGTCGTAAGATTTTAATGGTGACAGACCTTGTTTGTGGGATTCTTTGTCTGGCTATTTCTTTTATAAGAAATGACAGCTGGATGATTGGGGCTTTGATTGTTGCTAACATTGTTCAGGCTATTGCTTTTTCCTTTTCTAGACCTGCAAATAAGGCCATTATCACAGAATTTGTAGAGAAGGATGAACTGGTCCTCTACAATTCTCGTTTGGAATTGGTGATGCAGGTTGTCAGTGTGAGTTCCCCTGTACTCTCTTTTCTGGTTTTACAATTCGCAAGTCTTCGCATTACCTTGGTATTAGATGCCCTTAGTTTTTTTCTCGCTTTTGGTTTGGTAGCCTTGCTTCCAAAGAAAGAAGAGAAGGCTTTGGGTGAGAAGAAACTTACATTCAAAGTTATTTTTTCTGATATCAAGGAGGGAGTTCACTATATTGTGAAGCAAAAAGAAATCTTCTTTTTGTTAGTCATGGCTTCAAGTGTCAATTTTTTCTTCGCAGCCTTTAATTACCTCCTCCCCTTTTCAAATCAGCTCTATGGGGTTCAAGGTGCCTATGCCACTATTTTAACAATGGGTGCTATCGGATCTATTGTTGGGGCCTTGCTAGCTAGTAAGATTAAAGCTAGTATGGAAAAGCTTTTGTTGTTATTGGCTCTGACTGGACTTGGAGTGATGATAATGGGATTCAACCTCCCCACCTACCTTACCTTTTCAGGGAATTTCATTTGTGAATTGTTTATGACGATGTTCAATATTCACTTTTTTACTCAAGTACAAACCAAGGTTGAAGGTGAATATCTTGGTAGAGTTCTCAGTTCGATTTATACCCTAGCTATACTTTTTATGCCAATTGCAACAGGTTTAATGACCTGGCTTCCAAGTGTCCATCTTTATTCTTTCTTGATAATAGGACTAGGAGTTGTTGCTTTATCTTTATTAGCTCTAGGCTATGTTCGAACTCATTTTAAAAAAGAGATATAAGTCTGTTTGAGTTTTAAAAATAATTCTAATCTAAGTGTTTTTTCCGCCCTTCTCGTTTGTGAGGAGGGCTTAGTTTATGGTAAAATGGTTTTATGAATAAAAGAATGAATGAGTTAGTCGCCTTGCTCAATCGCTATGCGAACGAGTACTATACCAGCGATAATCCGTCGGTTTCAGATAGTGAGTATGACCGCCTTTACCGTGAGTTGGTTGAGTTAGAAACTGCCTATCCAGATCAAGTATTAGCAGACAGTCCGACCCATCGTGTTGGTGGTAAGGTTTTAGATGGTTTTGAAAAATACAGTCATCAGTATCCTCTTTATAGTTTGCAGGATGCTTTTTCACGTGAGGAGCTTGATGCTTTTGATGCGCGTGTTCGTAAGGAATTAGCCCATCCAATCTATATTTGTGAGCTAAAAATCGATGGCTTATCTATCTCGTTGACTTATGAAAAGGGGATTTTAGTTGCAGGTGCAACGCGTGGAGATGGTTCTATTGGTGAAAATATCACAGAAAATCTCAAACGTGTTAAGGATATTCCTTTGACATTACCAGAAGCACTAGATATCACAGTTCGTGGGGAATGTTATATGCCACGCGCTTCTTTTGACCAAGTTAACCAAGCTCGCCAAGAAAATGGAGAACCTGAATTTGCTAATCCTCGTAATGCGGCAGCAGGCACACTGCGTCAGCTGGATACAGCAGTAGTAGCAAAGCGCAATCTTGCCACTTTCCTCTATCAAGAAGCCAGCCCTTCAACTCGTGACAGCCAAGAAAAGGTCTTGAAGCACCTAGAACAACTTGGTTTTGTAGTCAATCCTAAGCGAATTCTGGCTGAAAGCATGGATGAAATCTGGAATTTTATCCAAGAAGTAGGACAGGAACGAGACAGTCTTCCCTATGATATCGATGGGGTGGTGATTAAGGTCAATGACCTAGCAGGTCAAGAAGAACTTGGTTTTACCGTTAAGGCTCCCAAGTGGGCAGTAGCCTACAAGTTTCCTGCAGAAGAAAAAGAAGCTCAACTACTCTCAGTTGACTGGACAGTTGGTCGTACTGGTGTTGTGACCCCAACTGCCAATCTGACTCCCGTTCAGCTTGCTGGAACAACTGTTAGCCGTGCGACCCTGCACAATGTGGATTATATTGCTGAAAAAGATATCCGTAAAGACGACACGGTTATCGTCTATAAGGCTGGAGATATTATCCCTGCTGTTTTACGAGTGGTAGAGTCCAAGCGGGTTTCTGAAGAAAAACTAGATATCCCTACAAACTGTCCAAGTTGTAACTCTGACTTGTTGCACTTTGAAGATGAAGTGGCTCTCCGTTGTATCAATCCGCGTTGTCCTGCCCAAATCATGGAAGGTTTGATTCACTTTGCTTCTCGTGATGCTATGAATATCACAGGCCTTGGTCCATCTATTGTTGAGAAGCTCTTTGCTGCTAATTTAGTCAAGGATGTGGCGGATGTTTACCGATTACAAGAAGAAGATTTCCTCCTTTTAGAGGGGGTTAAAGAAAAGTCTGCTTCTAAACTGTATCAGGCCATCCAAGCATCTAAGGAAAATTCTGCCGAGAAACTCTTGTTTGGTCTGGGAATTCGCCATGTCGGCAGTAAGGCCAGTCAGTTGTTACTCCAACATTTCCATTCAATTGAAAATCTGGCTCAGGCAGATCCAGAGGAAGTGGCGAGTATTGAAAGTTTGGGTGGTGTGATTGCCAAGAGTCTTCAGACTTATTTTGCGACAGAAGGCTCTGAAATTCTCCTAAGAGAATTGAAAGAAGCTGGGGTCAATCTGGACTATAAAGGTCAGACAGTAGTAGCGGATGCGGCCTTGTCAGGTTTGACCGTTGTATTGACTGGGAAATTGGAACGTCTCAAACGCTCAGAAGCTAAAAGCAAACTCGAAAGTCTGGGTGCCAAGGTGACAGGCAGTGTTTCTAAAAAGACCAATCTCGTCGTTGCAGGTACAGATGCTGGAAGTAAACTTCAAAAGGCACAAGAACTTGGTATCGAGGTTCGAGATGAAGCTTGGCTAGAAAGCTTGTAATAATCGTTTAAAATCAGAGCTTAGATAATATGACTATGTGTGTTAATCGGGACAAAATCGATCAAGAATTTATTAGTGAACTAGAAACAAATTAAGAAGTAAAAAGGAAAAATAAAAATGTATAACTACCCTATGCGCATTCATTACCATCGCAAGAATGGTGAATACGACACTTGCTCTTTTGTAAAGAGTAAGGATCAACGAATTGATTTACTGACTTATAAAGAGGATTATTTTGGTGCTTTATTTAGTTTTGAACACCCAAGTGTTCATCCCTTAGAAAGCTTGAATTTTGTGGTTCATACTGGCCAAACCAGTAAAGAATATGCCATCCGTTTTAATCACTATCCTCTCTTAACGGAGGTCTGGATTTTGGAAGGGGATGATAGAATTTATTATTCTGAAAATCCTGCTATTGCCAGTCCTTTCTATAAAAATCAAAATCCTTTTGCCTTTGACAAGGCCATTAACAGTGCTAGTTTCGACCACCACTGGGGTTACCAAGGTGAATTGGGTTGCCGTGTAGAGGATAATCAGGCTCATTTCGCCCTCTGGGCTCCAACAGCGACAGAAGTGCAGGTTGTCGTTTATGAATCAGCTACTAATGATGCACCTGTTTGGAAGACTTTTGAGATGGAGAGAGGCAATAGCTACTCTTATAATCATAAAGACAATACAATCGGTGTCTGGAGTTTGGATGTTGAGGAAGATTTGACTGGTAAGGCTTATCAGTATCAAGTCCAATTTCCTCATCACCAAACCTTGACACGCGATCCTTATACAATCGCGACCAGTCCTGATGGCAAACGTTCAGCTATTTTGAGTCATGAAGAAAAGCAAGTTGAAAACTTCGAGGTCAAACATGGTTCGGAGGCTACTTGGCGTTTGACAAATCCATGTAAGGCAGTCATCTGTGAAATGCACATTCGTGATTTGACCAAATCACCGACCTCAGGTGTGGATGAACATCTTCGAGGAACTTTCTTAGGTGCGGCTCAGACAGGGACGGTTAACCAGTACGGCCAAGCAACTGCTTTTGATTACATCAAGAAGATAGGCTACAATTATGTTCAATTGCAACCAATCGCAGATCGTCATAAAGAATACGATGAGGATGGGAATGTAACCTACAACTGGGGTTATGATCCACAAAACTATAACGCACCAGAGACGAGCCTTTCAACAAACCCAGATGATCCAGCTCAGGTTATTCGTGATTTGAAGATGATGGTTCAAGCCTATCACGATGCGGGTATTGGTGTCATTATGGATGTGGTCTATAACCATACCTTCTCAGTTGTTGATGCACCTTTCCAAACAACTGTCCCTGACTATTATTATCGTATGAATCCAGACGGTACTTTCCAGAATGGAACGGGTGTTGGAAATGAAACAGCCAGCGAACATGAAATGTTCCGCAAGTATATGATTGATTCCCTTCTATACTGGGTGCAGGAATACAATATTGACGGTTTCCGTTTTGACTTGATGGGGATTCATGATGTTAAGACCATGCAGATGATTCGTCAGAGCTTGGATGAAATCGACCCTAACATTATCCTCTATGGAGAAGGATGGGATATGGGAACAGGTCTTGCGCCTTATGATAAGGCTAAGAAAGACAATGCCTACCAGATGCCAAATATCGGTTTCTTTAATGACAATCAGCGCGATGCTGTCAAAGGGGGAGAAGTCTACGGTGCTATCAAATCAGGTTTTGTCAGCGGTGCTGCGACAGAGCCAATTCTAGCCAAAGCAATCCTAGGTAGTCGTGAATTAGGAACTTATACACATCCAAATCAAGTACTCAACTATGTGGAAGCCCATGACAATTACAATCTTCACGATTTATTGGCGACCCTTCATCCAGACCAAAGTTCAGAACAAATCATGCGCAAGGTTGAGACAGCCACAGCCATGAATCTGCTCATGCAGGGGATGGCCTTTATGGAAATCGGTCAAGAATTTGGTCGTACCAAACTAGTTGCGACTGGTGAAAATGGTGAGTTGACTCATGATGATAGAGAGCGTGCTATGAATAGCTATAATGCTCCAGACAGTGTCAACCAAGTAAACTGGGACTTGATTAATGAGCGTCAAGATAGTATTGAGTTTATCCGTCAAATTATTCGATTGAAGACAGAAACCAGTGCCTTTTCTTACCCTACTTATGATGAAATTTACCATCATGTTTTTGTTCATTCAGCAAATGAACATAGTGGTTTGATTGTCTATGAGATTCAAGGGAAAGACCATTTACTGGTTGTATTTAATGCTAAAGGGCAAGACTTCCAGTTTGAAAATGCTGGAAATCTAGAACTATTAGTGACCAATAGCCATTTAAGTGATAAAGACATGGTTGGTGGTGTTAGTGCCAGCATCTTTAAAGTCTTGTAGAAAAAATCAAAAGTTTTCAATTATGTCGTATAATTTCTAGGATATCTTGATACCAGAAATCATAAAAGTCAATGAAAAATAGTACAAAAAGAAAAGGTTTAGTTCGTCTAAGCCTTTTCTTTTTGTACTTATACTCTTCGAAAATCTCTTCAAACTATGTCAGTCCTATCTGCAACCTCAAAGCAGTGCTTTGAGCAACCTACGGCTGGCTTCTTAGTTTGCTCTTTGATTTTCATTGAGTATTACTGCTTAACAAGAGTGTTCAAATAGTTTGAAAAATCAAGCTTGTGAAAATAATCTCAAAAATATTGTAAAAAGGGTTGTAATTTTCTGAAAATTTGGTAAAATATATCTTAATCATTTTCAGGAGGACGAGAATTTGACAAGATATCAGAATTTAGTAAATGGAGAATGGAAATCATCTGAAAAAGAAATTACGATTTATTCACCAATCAATCAAGAAGAATTAGGGACTGTTCCAGCTATGAGTCAGGCTGAAGTAGATGAGGCTATGCAAGCTGCGCGTGCAGCGCTGCCAGCATGGCGAGCTTTATCAGCAGTTGAACGTGCGGCTTATTTGCATAAGACAGCAGCTATTTTGGAACGCGATAAGGAAGAAATTGGTACTATTCTTGCCAAAGAAGTAGCAAAAGGGATTAAGGCAGCTATTGGAGAAGTAGTGCGTACCGCAGACTTGATTCGCTATGCTGCTGAAGAAGGGCTACGAATTACAGGCCAAGCAATGGAAGGTGGCGGTTTTGAGGCAGCAAGTAAAAACAAACTGGCTGTTGTCCGTCGTGAGCCAGTTGGAGTTGTCTTGGCTATCGCGCCATTTAACTATCCAGTTAACCTTTCTGGATCTAAGATTGCTCCGGCCTTAATTGCAGGGAATGTGGTTATGTTTAAGCCACCAACACAAGGCTCTATTTCTGGTCTCTTGTTGGCTAAAGCCTTTGAAGAAGCAGGGATTCCAGCAGGTGTTTTCAATACCATTACGGGACGTGGTTCAGAAATTGGGGATTATATCATTGAGCACAAAGAAGTCAACTTCATCAACTTTACAGGTTCAACTCCAATCGGAGAACGTATTGGTCGTTTAGCTGGTATGCGTCCTATCATGTTGGAGCTTGGCGGAAAAGATGCGGCTCTTGTACTAGAAGATGCAGATTTGGAACACGCTGCCAAGCAAATCGTTGCAGGAGCCTTTAGCTATTCAGGTCAACGTTGCACGGCCATTAAACGTGTCATTGTTCTCGAAAGTGTAGCAGATAAATTAGCTACTTTGCTTCAGGAAGAAGTTTCTAAATTAACAGTTGGTGATCCATTTGACAATGCTGATATTACACCTGTTATTGACAATGCTTCAGCTGACTTCATTTGGGGCTTGATTGAGGATGCACAAGAAAAAGGTGCTCAGGCTCTTACACCAATCAAACGTGAGGGCAATCTTCTCTGGCCAGTACTTTTTGACCAAGTTACAAAAGATATGAAAGTAGCATGGGAAGAGCCATTTGGTCCTGTTTTACCAATTATCCGTGTGGCTAGCGTAGAAGAAGCTATTGCCTTTGCCAACGAATCTGAATTCGGACTTCAATCATCAGTCTTTACAAATGATTTCAAAAAGGCCTTTGAAATCGCTGAAAAACTTGAAGTAGGAACAGTCCATATTAATAATAAAACCCAGCGTGGTCCAGATAATTTCCCATTCCTTGGTGTCAAAGGTTCTGGTGCTGGTGTTCAAGGAATTAAATATAGCATTGAAGCGATGACAAATGTCAAATCCATTGTTTTTGATGTGAAATGAAATGTAAAATCAGGAAATTGTTTTCCTGGTTTTATTTTTTACATAAAAACAATGCTATATTTGGATAAAATACGAACTTTGTGATATGATAGTAATCAAAAAGAGGACGTTTTCACAAACTATCTGTCATTCCTTGATTTATAAGTGAATGGATAAGTTCATTTTTTGAAGATTTTCAAAAGAATTTTTACCAAATATGGTAATTTACTTGAATCTTCCATAAAAAGGTAGTATAATAAATCTACAGAAAACGCTTACAGAAAAGGGGAGGTATTATGGATAAAAGAGAAGCTTTGCGCACCTTTGTGACAGGAGAAAATTTTCACCTTCAGCATTATTTAGGAGCACATAAGGAAGAACTAAATGGAGAGTACGGTTATACATTTCGTGTGTGGGCTCCCAACGCTCAGGCTGTCCACTTGGTGGGGGATTTTACCAATTGGGTAGAAAATCAAATTCCAATGGAACGAAATGAATTTGGAGTCTGGGAAGTCTTTACCAGCCTTGCTCATGAAGGCCAAATTTACAAGTATCATATCACACGTGCAAATGGTCATCAGTTGATGAAGATTGATCCTTTGGCTGTACGGTATGAGGCACGTCCGGGTACTGGAGCTATTTTAACAGAGATTCCAGAAAAGAAATGGAAGGATGGGCTTTGGTTAGCTCGCAGAAAACGTTGGACTTTCTTTGAACGTCCTGTCAATATCTACGAAGTTCATGCTGGATCGTGGAAGAGAAATCCAGATGGAAGTCCTTATAGTTTTGCTCAATTGAAAGATGAACTCATTCCTTACCTAGTTGAGATGAACTATACTCATATTGAGTTTATGCCCTTGATGTCCCACCCACTAGGTTTGAGTTGGGGTTACCAGCTTATGGGGTACTTTGCTTTAGAACATGCCTATGGTCGTCCTGAAGAATTTCAAGATTTTGTTGAGGAATGTCACTTAAACAATATTGGGGTTATTGTGGACTGGGTACCTGGTCATTTTACCATTAATGATGATGCCTTAGCTTATTATGATGGGACACCAACTTTTGAATATCAAGACCATAATAAAGCTCATAACTACGGTTGGGGCGCTCTCAATTTTGACCTTGGAAAAAATGAAGTCCAGTCCTTCTTGATTTCTAGTATTAAGTTTTGGATTGACTTTTACCATCTAGATGGTATTCGAGTGGATGCAGTTAGTAACATGCTCTATCTTGACTACGATGATGCTCCATGGACACCTAATAAAGATGGTGGAAATCTCAACTATGAAGGATATTATTTCCTTCAACGCTTGAATGATGTCATTAAACTAGCACATCCAGATGTGATGATGATTGCGGAAGAAAGTTCGTCAGCAACCAAGATTACGGGAATGAAAGAGCTTGGTGGTCTAGGATTTGACTACAAGTGGAATATGGGCTGGATGAATGATATCCTCCGATTCTACGAAGAAGACCCTATTTACCGTAAGTATGACTTTAATTTGGTGACTTTCAGCTTTATGTATGTTTTCAATGAAAACTATCTCCTACCATTCTCGCACGATGAAGTGGTTCACGGTAAGAAGAGTATGATGCATAAGATGTGGGGAGATCGTTACAATCAATTCGCAGGCTTACGCAATATCTACACTTACCAAATTTGTCACCCTGGTAAGAAATTGCTCTTCATGGGTAGCGAATACGGCCAATTCCTAGAATGGAGATCTGAAGAGCAGTTGGAATGGTCTAATCTAGAAGACCCTATGAATGCTAAGATGAAGTATTTCACTTCTCAGCTAAACCAGTTTTACAAAGATCATCGCTGTCTGTGGGAAATCGATACCAGCTATGATGGTATTGAAATCATTGATGCGGATAATCGAGACCAGAGTGTTCTTTCCTTCATCCGTAAGGGTAAGAAGGGCGACATGCTAGTCTGTGTCTTTAACATGGCACCTGTTGAACGAAAAGATTTTACAATCGGACTTCCTGTTGCAGGGATTTATGAAGAAGTCTGGAATACTGAGTTAGAAGAGTGGGGAGGCGTTTGGAAAGAGCACAATCAAACTGTTCAAACGCAAGAAGGACTATGGAAAGATTATGAGCATACCTTGACCTTTACCCTACCTGCTATGGGAGCAAGTGTATGGAAAATCAAACGTCGCTTGAAATCTGCAAAAACCGTCACAAGTAAAAACCAAAAAGGAGTAGAAAATGAAGAATGAAATGTTAGCTTTGATTCTTGCTGGTGGGCAAGGAACTCGTCTCGGTAAACTCACTCAAAGCATCGCAAAACCAGCTGTGCAATTTGGTGGGCGCTACCGTATCATTGACTTTGCTCTTTCAAACTGTGCCAACTCAGGGATTCACAATGTTGGAGTCATTACACAGTACCAGCCACTTGCTCTCAACAACCATATCGGGAACGGTTCAAGCTGGGGACTAGATGGTATCAATTCTGGTGTCTCTATTCTTCAACCTTATTCTGCAAGTGAGGGAAATCGTTGGTTCGAAGGGACTAGTCATGCTATTTACCAAAATATCGACTATATCGACAGTGTTAATCCTGAGTATGTCTTGATTCTCTCTGGGGACCACATCTACAAAATGGACTACGATGATATGCTCCAGTCTCACAAGGATAATAATGCCAGCTTGACAGTAGCGGTTTTAGACGTCCCACTTAAAGAAGCTAGTCGTTTTGGTATCATGAATACAGATGCTAACAATCGTATCGTTGAGTTTGAAGAAAAACCAGCTCAACCTAAATCTACAAAAGCTTCTATGGGTATTTACATCTTTGATTGGCAACGTCTCCGCAATATGCTTGTTGCTGCTGAAAAGAGTAATGTTGATATGTCAGACTTCGGTAAGAATGTCATTCCAAATTACCTTGAGTCAGGTGAAAGTGTCTATGCCTATGAATTTAATGGTTACTGGAAAGATGTCGGTACGATTGAGTCACTTTGGGAAGCCAACATGGAGTACATTTCTCCAGAAAATGCCTTGGATAGCCGTAACCGTCAATGGAAGATTTACTCAAGAAACTTGATTTCACCACCAAACTTCCTTGGTGCAAATGCACATGTTGAAGATTCTTTGGTTGTCGATGGCTGTTTTGTCGATGGAACTGTTAAGCATTCTATCCTTTCAACAGGGGCGCAAGTTCGCGAAGGTGCAGAAGTTCTAGATTCAGTTATCATGAGTGGAGCCATTATTGGACACGGAGCTAAAATCAAACGTGCCATTATTGGTGAAGGTGCAGTTATTTCTGACGGTGTTGAAATTGATGGAACAGAAGAAGTACAAGTTGTAGGATATAATGAAGTAGTGGGGGTAGCAACAGATGAAGATTGATAAATATTCTGCCATTTTAGGAAATACAGTTGGTTTTCATGATATGTCAACACTGACGGACCACCGTCCAGTAGCTAGTTTGCCTTTTGGAGGTAAATATCGCTTGATTGACTTCCCACTTTCAAGTCTTGCTAATGCAGGTGTCCGTAGTATCTTTGGTATTTTCCAACAAGACAATATCAGTTCTGTCTTTGACCATATCCGTTCAGGACGTGAGTGGGGCTTGTCTACTCTTCTAAGTCACTATTATCTAGGTATTTACAATACCCGTGTGGAAAGTAGTACAGTTGGGAAAGAATACTACCAGCAGCTTCTTACTTATTTGAAACGCTCTGGCTCAAACCAAACAGTTTCTCTCAACTGTGATGTTCTGATTAATATTGATTTGAACCAAGTTTTCCACCTACACAGTACAACAAAAGGGCCTATCACTGTAGTTTATAAAAAACTAGCTAAGAAAGACATTTCAGAAGTAAACGCAATCTTGGAAGTGGATGAAACAGACCATGTTCGTTCTCACAAACTCTTTGATAGCAAGTTACCAGATCAAATCTATAACATGTCCACAGATATCTTTGTCGTTGATACACCTTGGTTGATTGAACGCTTGGAAGAAGAAGCTAAAAAAGAACATCCAGAGAAGTTGCGCTATGTTTTACGGGATTTGGCGGCCAAAGAAGGGGCTTTTGCCTACGAGTACACAGGTTATCTGGCAAATATTCATTCTGTAGAGTCTTATTATCAAGCTAACAAAGATATGCTTGAATCACAAAAATTCTACTCTCTCTTTACTCCAAACCAAAAGATTTATACAAAGGTCAAAAATGAAGAGCCAACTTACTATGCTAATACATCTAAGGTAAGTACTTCTCAGTTTGCCTCTGGTAGTATCATTGAAGGTCAAGTGGCTAATTCTGTTCTATCACGTAATATTCATGTCCATAAGGATAGCCTGGTTAAAGATAGCCTGCTCTTCCCTCGTGTTGTTATTGGAGAAGGAGCTCAGGTCGAATATGCTATCTTGGACAAGGGTGTTGAAGTTGAGCCTGGTGTTGTGATTCGAGGAACTTCAGAACATCCAGTTGTCGTTAAGAAAGGTAGCAAAGTAACAGAGGATATTCATTCATGAAAATTTTATTTGTAGCAGCAGAGGGTGCACCCTTTTCAAAAACAGGTGGTTTGGGAGACGTCATTGGCGCTCTTCCCAAATCACTGGTAAAAGCTGGGCACGAAGTTGCAGTGATTTTACCCTACTATGACATGGTAGAGGCTAAATTTGGAAATCAGATTGAAAATGTGCTTCATTTTGAGGTGAGCGTCGGTTGGCGCAGACAGTACTGTGGGATTAAGAAAACCGTCTTAAACGGTGTAACCTTCTACTTTATTGACAACCAATATTATTTCTTCCGTGGTCATGTTTACGGTGATTTTGACGATGGGGAACGCTTTTCATTTTTCCAACTGGCTGCTATTGAGGCTATGGAAAGGATTGACTTTATTCCTGATCTTCTCCATGTTCATGACTACCATACAGCCATGATACCGTTCTTGTTGAAGGAAAAATACCGTTGGATTCAAGCCTATCAAGGAATTAAAACAGTTTTAACCATTCATAATTTGGAATTTCAAGGACAATTTTCAGAAGGAATGTTATGGGATTTGTTTGGAGTCGGCTTTGAACGGTACGCTGATGGAACCCTTCGCTGGAACAACTGTCTGAACTGGATGAAGGCTGGTATTCTTTATGCGGATCGTGTTTCAACCGTTTCACCTAGCTATGCTCATGAAATTATGACCAGTCAGTTCGGATGTAACTTGGATCAGATTCTTCGAATGGAATCTGGCAAGGTATCTGGTATCGTGAATGGGATTGATGCTGACCTATATAATCCTCAGACGGATGCTCTTTTAGACTATCATTTTAATCAGGAGGATTTATCTGGGAAAGCCCAAAACAAGGCAAAATTGCAAGAAAGAGTTGGCTTGCCAGTTAGAGCTGATGTTCCACTGGTGGGAATTGTTTCTCGTTTGACACGTCAAAAAGGTTTTGATGTCGTGGTGGAAAGTCTTCACCATATCTTGCAAAATGATGTTCAGATTGTTCTTTTGGGAACTGGAGATCCAGCCTTTGAAGGTGCTTTCTCATGGTTTGCTCAGATTTACCCAGACAAGCTATCAGCAAATATCACTTTTGATGTCAAACTTGCTCAAGAAATCTATGCTGCTTGTGACCTCTTCCTCATGCCGAGTCGTTTTGAACCATGTGGTTTGTCTCAAATGATGGCTATGCGTTATGGAACCTTGCCATTGGTCCATGAAGTTGGTGGCTTGCGAGATACCGTTCGCGCTTTCAATCCAATCGAAGGAAGCGGTACTGGCTTTAGCTTTGACAACCTATCTCCTTATTGGTTAAATTGGACTTTCCAAACAGCTTTGGACTTGTATAGAAACCATCCTGATGTTTGGAGAAATCTACAAAAACAAGCTATGGAGTGTGATTTCTCATGGGATACAGCTTGCAAGTCATATCTAGACTTGTACCATAGTTTAGTTAATTAATAGATAAAATCGTATGATGACTTCATACGATTTTTGGGCTGTTTAGAGAGGAGAACTTATGTCTCAAGTAAAAGGCTTGTGTGTCATGGACGTTGACGGCACCTTAATTCTAGAAGAAGTGATTGACCTTTTGGGAAGAGAGGCAGGTTGTGAGGAGGAAATTGCGCAGCTTACAAGTCAGGCAATGCGAGGAGAGCTAGATTTTGAAAGAAGTTTACGAGACAGAGTGTCCTTGTTGGAAGGTCTTCCTATTTCGGTCTTTGAGAAAGTCTTCAAGTCTATTCAACTAACGCCAAATGCACAGAAATTTATCTCTATTCTCCAAAGGAACGGCATCATAGTTGGTCTGGTGTCCGGTGGTTTTACTCCAATAGTTGAGAGATTAGCAAAATCCCTTGGTATTGCCTATTTCTCTGCCAACCAAGTTGAAGTAAAAAATGGGCTTTTAACAGGAAAATTGATTGGACAAATTATTAATCCCGAAGTCAAAAAAGATACTCTAGAACAATGGAGAAAGGAGCTGCAACTTCCTAGAGAAAGAACTGTTGCAATCGGAGATGGGGCTAATGACTTATTAATGTTGAAGTCAGCAGGACTGGGAATTGCTTTTTGTGCCAAAGAGGTACTCAAAAAAGAAATACCAAATCATGTTGACAAGAGGGATTTTTTAGAAGTTCTACCTTTGATTGACTTTTTAGAATGAGGGAAAATATGAAGATTGTAATTGCACCAGATTCGTTTAAGGAAAGCTTGACCGCTGAAGAGGTAGCTGAAGCAATAAAAAGAGGCTTCCAACAATCAATAGCAGATGTAGAATGTCTCCTCTGTCCTGTTGGTGATGGGGGAGAAGGTACTGTAGATGCTATTCGACATTCTCTTGACCTAGAAGAAAAATGGATCCAAGTGACAGGCCCTTTTGGCCAAAAAGAAGCCATGCGCTATTTTCAAAAAAGTCAACTGGCACTATTTGAAGTTGCTGATTTGGTTGGCCTTGAAAAAATTCCGCTAGAGAAACGAAATCCACTTCAAATCCAAACTTGTGGTATTGGAGAATTGATTCGCCACCTCATTAGTCAAGAGATTAAAGAAATCTATATTGGCGTTGGTGGTACGGCTAGCAATGATGGCGGTATTGGGATTGCTGCTGGTTTAGGTTATCGATTTTATGATAGGGATGGAAATGTCTTGCCGGCTTGCGGTCAATCCTTACTAAACTTAGCTTCTGTCTCAACAGAAAATCTCTATGAAATTCCTGAAGATGTGCAAATTCGTATTTTAGCAGATGTCGTGAGTCCCTTATGTGGTCATCAAGGTGCGACCTACACTTTTGGAAAGCAAAAAGGTTTACATCCTACTATGTTTGCAGTCGTAGATCAGGCAATCCAAGATTTTTATGAAAAAGCCTCACCTGCAACATTGGAACTTAAAGGAGCAGGAGCTGGTGGAGGCATTGCTGGCGGTTTGTGTGCCTTTGCTCAGGCAAGTATCGTATCTGGAATTGACACCTGCCTAGACTTGATTGACTTTGATAAGAAAGTTTCTGATGCTGACTTGATTATTGTTGGAGAAGGAAGGCTAGATCGTCAAAGTTTAGCAGGGAAAGCGCCTATAGGCGTAGCAAAAAGAACCCCTGTTGGAGTTCCTGTTATTGCTATTTGCGGTAGTCTCGCTGAAGATTTATCTTCCCTACCATTTGAAAATATCCAAGCTGCCTTTTCTATTTTGGAGAAAAGTGAACCACTAGAAGATAGTCTGAAAAATGCCAGTCTCTATTTAGAGCACACTGCCGCCAATATTGGACATTTATTAAAGATGTCTAAGATTTAGCCAAACCATTTCTTCCAAATGGATGTTTTGGCAGGTTCTTCCTTTTTACCTTCCCAAAGTTTTGGAAAAGCAAGTCGAAGATCCTTTTCTTCTACTTGAACCGGTGCGTTTGTATGGATAACCAAACCGAAAGGAGAAGAAGTGTGTTCTTCAGATACTATTGTGGCTTGGCTATCAGTTTCTTTTGCTTCTTTTAAGTAGAAAACTTGCTTGTCAAATTCGATAGTTGGGGAAATCTTAACAAATAGAGGCTCAGCCTTTTCCTGAAGGTTCTCTAAAATAGATAAAAATCCCTTTTCTAGCTGAGGGCTATTTGCCGTATCAATATCTGCATAACCAAGAACTCTTTCCTCAAAAGTACCAAGATAGCGTCTTTGCTCATCTGGATTTAATTTTGGCCCACCATGAGCTTTTTCAAGTAATTGTTTTGATAAATCTGTCATGAAAACAGTATATCATAAAAGTTAGAATAAAACAGACAAAAGAAAGCGATTACTTTATAAAGTTAAGGAAAATTTGCACAAAGATAACGTTTTTTCTTGAAAAAGGAGGGGTTTTAAGGTATTATAGAGGTGTAAAAAATTTAACTCATAAGGAGAGTAAAAAATGTCAATTATTACTGATGTTTACGCTCGCGAAGTCCTAGACTCACGCGGTAACCCAACACTTGAAGTAGAAGTTTACACTGAATCAGGTGCTTTCGGACGTGGTATGGTTCCATCAGGAGCTTCTACTGGTGAACACGAAGCAGTTGAACTTCGCGACGGTGACAAATCTCGTTACGGTGGTCTTGGTACACAAAAAGCTGTTGACAACGTAAACAACATCATTGCTGAAGCTATCATCGGCTACGATGTACGTGACCAACAAGCTATCGACCGTGCTATGATCGCACTTGACGGTACTCCTAACAAAGGTAAATTGGGTGCTAACGCAATCCTTGGTGTGTCTATCGCTGTAGCTCGTGCTGCTGCTGACTACCTTGAAATCCCACTTTACAGCTACCTTGGTGGATTCAACACTAAAGTTCTTCCAACTCCAATGATGAACATCATCAACGGTGGTTCTCACTCTGACGCTCCAATCGCTTTCCAAGAATTCATGATCGTACCTGCTGGTGCCCCATCATTCAAAGAAGCTCTTCGTTGGGGTGCTGAAATCTTCCACGCTCTTAAGAAAATCCTTAAATCTCGTGGTTTGGAAACAGCCGTAGGTGACGAAGGTGGATTCGCTCCTCGTTTCGAAGGAACTGAAGATGGTGTTGAAACTATCCTTGCTGCGATTGAAGCTGCTGGATATGTTCCAGGTAAAGACGTATTTATCGGATTTGACTGTGCTTCATCAGAATTCTACGATAAAGAACGTAAAGTTTACGACTACACTAAATTCGAAGGTGAAGGCGCTGCTGTACGTACTGCTGCAGAACAAATCGACTACCTTGAAGAATTGGTAAACAAATACCCAATCATCACTATTGAAGATGGTATGGATGAAAACGACTGGGACGGTTGGAAAGCTCTTACTGAACGTCTTGGTGGTAAAGTTCAATTGGTTGGTGACGACTTCTTCGTAACAAACACTTCTTACCTTGAAAAAGGTATTGCAGAAGGCGCTGCTAACTCAATCCTTATCAAAGTTAACCAAATCGGTACTCTTACTGAAACATTTGACGCTATCGAAATGGCTAAAGAAGCTGGTTACACTGCCGTTGTATCACACCGTTCAGGTGAAACTGAAGATTCAACAATCGCTGACATCGCAGTTGCAACAAACGCAGGACAAATCAAAACTGGTTCACTTTCACGTACAGACCGTATTGCTAAATACAACCAATTGCTTCGCATCGAAGACCAACTTGGTGAAGTAGCAGAATACCGTGGATTGAAATCATTCTACAACCTTAAAAAATAATCTAATTTCTAGATTAGATGGCGTAAAGTCTTTAAAATAAGCACTTTGGGGCGCTTTCCCTTAGTGCTTTTTCTAATTTTACTACCCTTTTAGTTACCCGATAGTAATTTTAAGTATAGTAAGAGGGTAGTCACTGATCGTGACACCCTTTATAAATTATTGATGGCTGTTTCATAATTTGAGACAGCTTTTTTTGCGTTTTCTTGGTTTGTATGCCAGTAAACATTTTCAGTCACTAATAAGTTAGAGTGTCCCAATCTGTATTGGACATCTTTAGGGCTAGTCTGAGCGTATAACATCATAGTGGTATGTGTATGGCGGAAACCGTGGAATGATACATTCGTTACACCAGCGTTCTCAAAATGCTTATTTAGGCGTTTTCGTAGGTTGCAAGCATAAGCATATTTTTCTGTAAATACTGAGAATACAACTGTTTCAGTTCGGCCTAATTTCCAAGACTGAATTTGTTGACGATTCTTGTACTGTTTAAGTAAAAGTAAGGTGGCTTTGTCTATTGGTATATCACGATAACCAGCGTTTGATTTAGGTGAGTTTATTTCTTGATAGCGGTTTAGTGTCTTATTGATACTGATAACACCGCTTTCTAGGTCAATATCAGCCCATTCAAGAGCCAGAGCCTCACTGATACGGCAACCAGTGGCTAATAAAGTCTTATACAGGACAACATCAAATAGGTTTTCATAATTTGATTGATCCAGAGTATCTAAATAATTCAGAAACTGTTTTAATTCTTTGTTGTCTAAGTATTTTACAGTAGACTTTTCTTTTTGCTGTTTGCGTGGAACGATGACATCGTTAGCTGGATTGTATTGCATTACCTGGATAGCTACGCCATATTTCAAAATACGCTTATTCATGTTATGGAGCAAGGAGTAGTTAGCAAACGCCCCTTTTTCGCCCTTATTGGCCTTGTCAGCCCATTTATTTACTTGCTGTTGAAGAATAGGTGTGGTTAGCTTATCTAGCTTGTAATCGCCAAATACGGGCAATAAATGCACTCTAACCAATCCATCCATAGACTGGCGAGTATTGGGTTTAACTGTATTCTTGTAACTATCCCACCAAACTTTTACCAATTCTTCGTATGTTGTGATTGTTGGTTTATCTTTAACTGTATACCCGTTTGAAGCAAAAGCATTGACAGCCTCTCTTGCTTTGACTTTAATCCCCTTTTTAGTGTTGGCCGTGATCGTGGTTCTAGCCTTTTTCCCTGTAAGTTTATCAACTCCAAGATACACGCTTGCTCGATATACGATAGTTCCGTTTTTCTTTTTGTATTCTGTAATATTCATGGTTTACTCCTTTTCCATCAGCAGGCAAGCAATTAGGAAAGATTTTGAAGTTATACCATGTGTGGGGCTACGATAACCCCCTTATTTTCGATTTTAAGCAGTCAGACGATAAATAATAATGCCAGTATGAAACAAGGCGGATATAGCTCTAATACGAACTTGTCTATGGTAAGTAGAAGAGTTACCCCTTGTACTTATTTAATTTTTTCTTTAAGTTTTGTAACTCTATGTATTTGATTTGAGCGGAAACCATTTTTCTTATGGAGTCATCTAAATCTTTCATATGTTCTTCTAAACTTTCTACAACTTCTATAAGAGTGTTAGAGTCAACTTGAGTGACTTCAGCAACGTCTTTTAGCCCTTTTAGTAATATCAAAATATTTCTAAAAAGTTCTTCATAGCTAGAAGAAGCTGTAACGGACAAGTTTTTAGCAATGGTCATTCCTTTTGAAAGTTCAGAATCGACTTCTTCAATTTGATCTAGTAGGTCCTCATACCCCAGCAGATATCCAACGCTTACCTTGAAGTAGTCAGCAAGTTGCTGGGCTTTTTCTGGTTTGATTTGACTTTCTCCGTTTTCCCATTTTTGGTACCCTCTACGGGTCACGCCCATAGCTTTAGCGACGACCTCTTGTGTGTCGCCTTTTTCTTGTCTTAATTCTTTTAGTCTGTTCATACATATTACCTCAATTTTAATTATATCACAAAATGACAAAGAGCTAACAAAAAATTCACTTTTTGTCATTTAACTATTGACAGCTAACAATAAATACGCTATACTACAACAAAGCTAACAAAAAGTTAGCGAAGAGAAAGGAGGAACTTCATTGCTTATTACCTCAACACAAGCAAAAGCAATCCGCCGAAAGCAAGCAGACAAGAAATTGACTGCAAAGCAAGCAGGCGAAGAAATCGGAGTTACACAAGTTACCTATCGAAAAATCCGAGACGGTGGCGAAGTAAAGCCTAGCATTTATCAAAAAGCCATGCAGTGGCTTGCAGAAGATTATTAGAAAGGAGCGACCCAATCGCAACACTTCATTATATTTACAAGTTTCTCATGTGGTGCTTTACCACTGGGGATTGACAACAAAAAAGTCACTTGCTCAAATTTTGGTCGAGGAGAGCAAGCGACTGGATCAAGAATATAGATATTTTTCTATACTCAAATTATAGCATGAAAATGCTACTGACGCAATAACTAATGGCAGGCAAGCAATTAGGAGAGATTTTGAAAAATGAGTGCTGACACGGCGACTCTAAGCACTTTTTTAACAAAAATGTGGGGGAATACCCACGAAACATCACTACATGCGTTCGCCAACTTGGGGCAATTGCTCAGCGTTTGGAGTGGTGTCAATACTGTATAGTAAACGACAATTAAAAGGCCAACGGAGGAATAACATGACACTAGATTTAGACAACATGACACAAGCAGAATTTGATGATTTCATGGTTGATTTAAAGATAAACGATCCGAATTTTTTCCAGTTTATCGTTGATTTTATCAATAAAAAAGTAACCGTTCAAGAAGTTGAAGATTTTCAAAAGATGGAACATGAAGTGCAACAGATATATATCAAGAATTACAAAGCGAGGGAATAAGATGAATGAATTAGATTTGACCAATACACAGTCGGTAATCTTCATGGTGGTACTGGTTGGACTACTGCTTTATCTAGACCACCTAGACCGCAAAAAAAGCGCCCAATTTGAGCGAAAAAACCAACAGACGATAGAAACACCTAGTGAGGATTTAAACCCTTACTATGGGCGATATATCCAGCTTGCAGGTAAGATTCATAATTAGAGAGGAGTGTAATATGCAACTATTATCAAGAGAGGCAGAGCTTGAGCTACTGGAGAAAGTGGGAGATCATTTAGAGAAAAGGCTTGAGCTTGAAAAACAGCATAATGACGGCTGGGACTTAATTTCTAGGCCTGATTTACTAGACAAGTTAGGGATCAGTGGAACTACGTTAAACAACTGGGAAAAGCACGGTTTAAGACCGTATCAGTCGCCTTTTGAAAACAGTAAGAAAATCTATTACCGTAAGAGTGATATTTATAATTTCCTTGCAGTAGATTAGGAGGTAGAGAATGGCTAGGTATAACACACACCCAGCACAGGGCGGAGGCCATTATCATGACATTAAATTGTATAAGCACCGTGGCAGATCTTTGGAACAGTTCCAAGAACAAAAGATACTGAAGAAGTTAAAAAAGAAACGCAAAAAGGGGGCGATAGTATGACAATTTATGAGGCTAAAGGCTTTCAGAGTAATCTTGTCTATCCATTTGATAAGATTGAGCCGTTCCAGTACATTGAACGCTTTAAGCCTTTGGTAGTCCCTGAAGGGGCAAACATTGAAGAATTTAAACGTACACAAGCGCCTTACTGTATTAGTGGCAAAGTGACACCAGAAAAGAATGGCAGTTACAAGCGAAACAACTCCAGTCTAATCTATCGGGATTTGATTTTCCTTGATTATGACGATATACAGGGGACGACTGAGGGCTTTATAAAGGCCGTTTCTAGCGCTTTATTTGGCTACTCCTACATCTTATACCCAACTATCAAACATAGCTTAGAAAAGCCCCGTTTTCGCCTTGTGGTGAAGCCTGACAACGTGATGAATGAGGCAACCTATAAGCAGGTAGTGAAAGAGATTGCTGACAAGATTGGCCTACCCTTTGACATGGCCAGTTTAACATGGTCACAACTCCAAGGGCTACCAGTAACAACAGGCGACCCAGCAAGTTATCAAAAGATTATGGAGCATGGACTTGATTATCCAGTACCACAGACAACGGCTGAACCAGTCAAACAGAATGCTAAAAGCCTTCCATACACTCCAAGGCCAAGCGGTCAGAAATCTATGACCATGAGGATCATTGACACGCTTTTTAATGGCTTTGGAGACGAGGGAGGGCGTAACGTGGCATTGACACGCTTTGTAGGTTTACTCTTTAATAAGTGGGTTGATTGTGACCTAGAGACCGCCTATGAACTTACAAAGATAGCCAATAGCGTAACTGCTAACCCCCTGCCAGAGAAGGAGCTGGATAGGACTTTTGAAAGTATAGCAAGAGCAGAATTTAGAAAGAGAGGATAGAACAATAGAAAAGGAAGAATTGAAAAACCTGGAAAGTGAAATCTTAGAGGTGCGTGAAAGTGAAGATAAGCATTTTAAGACTTTTAAAGGTGTTAGGGGGCAACTTATCAAAGAGTGTCAAGCAATCAAAGACAAGGCTTATCAAGCAGCCTATGATGAAGTTATGGCAGACAGCAAACACCTTGAAAATGTAAAGGCAGGCAGGTTAACCGAGGCTCAGCATGAAGAACTAGCCCAGCAGAAAGGCGAGGAAAAGAGCAGTAAGGCCTTGCCAACTAAACCGTTAGGCGTTGCAATCATGCTGATAAAGCATATTCACTTTATCAGGATTAAACCAGAGGCACAAGGGCAAAAAGCACCACTCTATTTCTATAACCCTGATTTTGGCATCTGGGTAGAAGATAACGAATTTTTACAGGATCTTATCTCTATAATCTTCCCAAATGCTACTGAGAAACAAGCCTTTGACACATTGTATAAAATTGCTAGACAGAGCCAAATGAAAGAGATTCAAAGTGACTATACTGTTATCGGCAAACAGCTTTACAATGCAAAAACAGGCATATTTGAAGATATTACACCAGCTATAACGGTCACACGAAAGATAAGAACGGGCTACACCCCTAACGCAAAAGAACCAATCATAAAAGGGTGGAAACCGACAACGTGGCTTCTAGAATTATTTGACGGTGATACGGAACTTTATAACCTTGCTATCCAAATTATAAAAGCAAGCATCACAGGACAGTCATTACAAAAAATCTTTTGGCTTTTCGGTGAAGGTGGAACAGGAAAAGGAACTTTTCAGCAGTTGCTTATAAACCTAGTTGGTATGGAAAATGTGGCCAGTTTGAAGATCACTAGTTTAACAAAAAGTCAATTTTCAACCTCTATATTATTGGGAAAGTCGCTTGTAATCGGTGATGATGTACAAAAGAACGCAGTAATCAAAGACACTTCAGATATGTTTAGCTTAGCAACAGGCGACATAATGACCATAGAAGACAAAGGGAAACGCCCTTATAGCATACGCCTTAATATGACGGTGGTACAGTCATCTAATGGTTTACCAAGGATGAACGGTGATAAGTCTGCTATTGATCGGCGTTTTAGGATTTTACCTTTTACTAAAATATTCAAAGATAAGCCTAATAAAGCCATAAAAGAAGATTATATCAACCGAAAAGAAGTGCTGGAGTACCTGGTTAAGTCGGCCATTGAAACACCAATCGCTGACATTAACCCTACGAAGTCTATTGAAATACTTGAAGAACACCATAAGGACATGAACCCCGTTATTAATTTTGTTTCTAAGTTTTTTACTGATGAATTGACAAGTGAGTTTATCCCTAATAGTTTTGTCTATCACGTTTGGAAAGGTTTCCTAGAATACTATGGTATTAAAGAAAACAGGTCAGAAATGGGCTTACATCGAGAAATCAAAAGCAACCTGCCTGAAGGTTTCGCAGTTGGCCAGAAGGTTATCCCTGCAGGGCAACAGATCCATAAAGGTTTTTATCCTAAAGAAGACCTACCGCCGTTTGCGAGTATAGTTTACGCTAATGGTAGGGAGACACCCGAAAAGCAGAAAAAGCCAAAGAATGAACGCGGATATTACAACCATTGGCCAGAGTACAAAAAGAGAAGGGAAAGAAAATAAGAATTTTATACACTTTATACAGTAGGGCAAAAATTTTACACACTTAAAAACGTTGTCATATCAAGGGTTTTATACACTTTATACGAAAAACACGGAAATAAAAAAATTTCCTTATATTATGTTTCAAAAATGGGGTTCCTATTATCCCCTATATATATTTTTATTTTAATGTATAAAGCGTATAAAGTGTATAAAACAATAGCAAAACCCTTGGCATTATTGACTTTATTTTTTATACACTTTCAAAAACAAGTGTATAAAATTTGTAAGAAGCGTATAAAAAGGAGCTAAAAATGAAAATTAAACTATTTTATCAGAAGCATAAGCAAAGCCTGGAGGATTTTGAAAGCCAGGTAAATGGTTTTATGGCAGGCGTTGAAGTTATTGACGTGAAATATACAGAGGCAACTAGTGGCGACTATGAAAATTTAGATACAATCACAGCGTTACTGGTCCTATACAAATAACAGAACAGAATACTTTTCGACATTTTTGTCGCTCAAAGATAGCCCTAAAATGGGTCAGCTTACAACCGTACTCGTTTGGACACTTGAAATAAAGGTGATTTAATATGGCGTTAAATGCAGAACAACTTAAAAATATGTTAGATAAAGGCTTTGTTTTATACTCAAAAAATGGTATAATAAAGTCAGCCAAGTTACCAGAGTTTGGTAGTCTAATCATCACAACACAAGATGGTAAACCCATTCAAAAGGAAACAAGGCAAAAAGAAAAAATTTAGTTGCTGACTAGAAAACTAGAGGCATGATATAAGAGTTTAACTGCTCTTTGTCATGTCTCTTTTTGTTTTAGTCAGAGAAAAAAAGAAAGAGGTAGATCGCTATGACACTACAACAAATAAAGGCACAAATTTACAGCCTAGGCACTTATAAGCAGCAAAAGATTGAGGCTTATGGAACAATGAAAAAAGAACTTTGGGAAAAAGTCCGAAATCAGGTTTTATATCAGTCTGAAGCTGAGCTACGCCTGGAAAACTTTAAAAAAGAGGCCGATCAGTATTCAGATACTGAATTTGCCAATATTCTAGCTAAGCTAGAGAACTTTGAACAGACAGAACTAGAGAAAATTAAATCAGAGTATGAAACAGTAACGGCTGATAATGTTGCTGAGTTGAACTTACTGAGCACCATGAAAGTATCGGAGCAGGAGCTGCTAAGTTACTTAGAGAAATACAAGCGCAATCCGTTGGCCATTAAGAAATTACATGAAATCGGAGCAGCTAACAACATTGCTTTGCCTAGCTATATCCTGAAAGAGACTAGACTAGCTGAATTGTTAAATGTATTCAAACGATATGCTAAGAGTTATCATGATACTCCAATCGTCGATAGTAACGGTTCAGCAAGTGATCTAGCTTTCATGTTAGTTTTAGCTAGTGATGAATTGAATACAGCTTTAGAAGCATACTCTAATCATTTTGATACGGCTCTAGGGCTATCTGAGGGCTAAGATAATAGTTATAAGCCTACTCAAGTAAAGAGTAGGCTTACATTATCTGACAAAAGTTTACAATTCCAGGAGGTAAAGAATGGGGGAGAAAGTCACACCCAGGCAAGAAAAGTTCGCTCTAGCTTTGATGACTTCCAATACAATCGAAGAGGCTAGGGAAGCTGTTGGTATATCTAGAACAACTGTAAATAAGTGGCAAAGGGATATAACATTCAAGAGGTACTATAGAGAGCTTAGACTTAATGCAATGCAGCAAACCACGGCAAGGCTACAAGCTGTTAGCATGGAGGCGGTAGAGGTCTTACATAACCTTATGACAGATGAAACAGTATCCCCGTTTGTAAGGCAACAATCAGCTAAGACTATCTTAGAAGTGGCTTATAAAGCTCATGAGACTGGAGATATTCTTGAAGTTGTAGAGGAAATAAAAGCGGAGCTAATCGAAGATGAATAAGCAGAAAATCATAGCAGACCTGAAAAAGATACACTCAAGACTCAGGGCAAAGGGAACTGATGAATTTGTAAGAGCATACTTTGATAGAAAGCGTAATCTATGGGCAATCCTTAAACCAGGGAATAACTTTGGTGAGGAGGTGGCAGAATACCTCACTGATGAACAATTTGAAAAGCGTTTTGAAGTTTTTGAGGGAACACTGTTTTATCATGACCGTAGGGAGTTTGAGTAGTGCTCATTTTTGGACACAACACTAATAGAGCAAGGAGGTACTAATAGTGATCGCTGACGAGGTAAAAACTAAGCTAGAGGGCGTTAAGTGGATAAACAAGGAGATCAAAGGCTTATATTTGGAATTGGAAGCCCTGGAAGGTGGTATTATCCAAAAGCAAACACTAAGCCATAGCAGGGTGCAGACGAGCAGAGAAAACAAGACAGAGAACAATCTTATAAGTGTTCTGAAGCTAAAAGAGGATACGCTCCAGAGGATTGAGCGTCTTACAGAGGAAAGAATGGAAATATCTGAGCTAATCGATAAATTGGACAATCCGCTTGAGCGAACAGTTTTAAGGCTTTTTTACTTGAATGAGCTCGTTGCTTTGGAGGTAGCTGAAGAAATAAATAGATCAAATACTACAGTATACATTATAGGGCAAAAAGCTATAGAACACTTAACAGGTATTGTAAACGGGGATTGATTTAACCTTACCACGGAATTAGGAGAGTATGGGGAACTCTAAGCCCCATATTCGCCCGTATTTCGCTTTGTTTATGATATAATTAGCGTGAAAGAAAACAAGGGTAGCATAGTTTTAGAAATGAATCCAAGAGAGGAGTAAAGTCTATGAATTTGGAAGAAGCGTTAAAACAAGTAAGCAGCTGGAATCTTAAAAAGCCTGCTCCCTTAATCCCTGCTGAAATGACTGACGAAGAGCTATCACATTTGAGGTTTACCACGTTTTCAAAAGAAGATGAAGAGGCTATCATGGCTGAACTCAAAAAAAGAGGTCTAGTGTTATGAAATACAGTCAACAAGTATTAGACATGCTACAGCAAGCAGTCAGTGGTCAGATTGATAATTTTTGGGATTTCTCCTTCAAGTTTAACGCTCTTTTTGGAGAAGATGAAGACTTTGCCGAGGCTTGGGACAATGAAAACCCTGAAATGTTTGACGCTCTCAATGACTTTGAGCTGATGATGTTCTTAGAGGAACATGACACAAGTGATAAACAAGGATTTATCAATTTCCTAACACCTTACTACAAAAAAGCAAAACAGTTAGTAAACCATAGCTCTTAGTTTATTCTAGGCGTTTTTACCTGCAAAAAACACTATGGGCAAGGAGACCGTAAATGAGTAAACAACTTTGGAACTACCTACGTTCAAGAGTTCAGGTAGTAACTAGTGACGGTAAAGTCATAAAAGGTTTTGTCACAGATTTTATTGACGAAATGGACAATGATGAGCAAGATGAAATCACTATCCTCATTGACAATCCTAGCCCTGATGAACCAACTGAAATTTCTCTCTTTGAGACTGAAATCAGTACTATTCAAGAGGTAAAATAAAAAGCACGTTTGACCGTGCTAGTTTCTTGCCTGCTGAACTCATCATTTTAAGTTCCTTTTTGTTATCCTTTAAGTTATCTCAACTTATTTGAATTTAATAGTTTTTGAGAAAATCAAGTTAGATATTGAGTAGGCTTAGGCCTATTTTTTAGTATCTAATAATAGGAAGATAACCTTAAAAAATAAAATAGTTCAGTGAACTATTTTATCCCGAACCTTGAAATTCAAAAGTTCGGCCGTTGATTTAACAACGTTTCTAGCCCCTCGGATTTTATCCGAAGGGCTATTTTTGTGTTCAGGGGGCAAAAAAGGGGCATAACTTTTTAAAAAATATTTTTCATCACTTTGTCCAGTACATTGATCGCTTCGTCTTTCATGTTCTTTGTAACATGGGTGTAGATAGAAGTAGTGACTTCAGAATCAGAATGACCAAACCTGTCCATGATTGTTTTTAGAGGGATTTTATTTTCTGATAAAATATTGGCCATCGCAGGCAGTATGTTTTTATAGGTGCTCAATTTAATTTATTTTTGTGGAATCCTCTCATTTTGAGATGAATACCAATTACAAGTGATTTGCATATCCTGGATATTAGAAATAAAGATAAGATAGTGGTCACATAAATTTTAATTCATATTCTTTAAAACTATTTACTGGGTCAGATATTGCATGTGATTTGATCAAATAAGATTAATAGTTTATTGAATCCCTCTCTGGTTTATTACATAATTTATTTTATGTAATTCATAAACTATCCAGAGCATTCTTTTGTTCATCGTTGACAATATGGGTATAGAGGTCAGTGACCTGTGTGCTGGCATGTCCTAGCTGGTGGCTAACCAAAACTTGCGATTTAGTTGCATCATAGAGCCTAGTTGCTAGGGTATGGCGGAGTTTGTGGGGAGTTACACGCACTTTAAAGTCCTCAGAGTACTTAGCAACCATCTTTTCCACGCTGGAAGCATCGATACGATTGGGAACACCTCTATAGAGTGTTAAAAAGAGGGCTGTATCCGTCTTTTCCGTTTTATAGCGTTGATTTCGAATAGCAAGATAATTCTCTAGATAAGGTTTTGCAAAGGCGGCGACATTGACCGAGTCACGTTTACCACCTTTTCGAGTGACATCAATGACCATCATTTTTAAATTGAGATCTCTTAGATCCAGATTAACAGCTTCAGATAAGCGGACACCAGATGCTAGTAGAAGGGCGATAATGGCCAAATCACGTTCTTTATTTTTATTGAATGACGAGAGAGCACGATTTGAGAGCTGTTGTGGGTACTCTTGGTCGATATAAGTCAGAAAACCTTCTGTTTCATCACCTAGAAAAAGTTTTTGCTTGATGTTTTCAGCTCTAGCAGCAAGCGTTTCTTTCTTTTTCTTGGTTGAAACTTTCTTCATTACATTGCGATAGAAATAAGGTTCTCCTTGGTCGTTTTCAACTTCCTCAGTCAGATACTTGTAAAGACTAGAAAGTGCTGACAAAGTCCGATTGATGGTTGTTTGGGAAACTCCTTGTTTAGTTGTATTGGCATTCAGCAAAGGTCGTTCTCGTAGATAAAGGATAAAAGATTCCATGTCTTTCTTAGACATATTTTCCAAGACAGATAAAGGAATATCAGATATTTTATCGGCGTTTGAAATACCAGACTCCAAAACCCAGCTGAAAAATCGATCGTATTCCTTGAGGTATTCATACAAGGTTGTAAAACTGTAGGGAACAGCAAGCTTAGATTGGTAGTATTCCAGAACATACCAGGGCATGATTTGTTTTAGTTTGTCGATTCGTTCCAGTAAAATCTCACGTTTCATGTATTTTCTCCATAAATAAGTCTACTAGTAGTATAGCATAGGCTTATGTATTTTTCAAGAAAATTATAGTTTTTCGGAAAGATGTTATAGGAGTTTTTTTAAAGTGATAAAAAGACTTAGACCTGCAAACAAAACAGATCTAAGTCTTTGGAGTTATTATTGTGAATCATTATTTAGTGTTTTTTCTAGTTTCCAAATACTAAACCAGAATGAAATAGTCAACAGAATAAGGAAAATAATAAAGAACTCACCCACTAAACTTCTGTTAATACTACACAACTGAAGAGCTATATATAGTCTTATTTTTACCAAAGTTCAATTATTTGTATGTGAAATGTTTTATCAGTAAAAAAGAGGGGAAGTCCCCCTCTCAAGATTTTATTTGACTGCTTCTTTCAAAGCATCTACCTTGTCCAAACGTTCCCATGGAAGGTCAATATCTGTACGTCCCATGTGTCCATAAGCCGCTGTTTGACGGTAAATTGGACGCTTAAGGTTCAGCATTTGGATAATCCCTGCAGGGCGAAGGTCAAAGATTTGACGAGCCGCTTTTTCAAGTTTACTTTCAGCTACTGTTCCTGTACCAAAGGTATCGATACGGACAGAAACAGGCTGGGCAACACCGATAGCGTAAGCCAATTGCACTTCTGCCTTCTTAGCCAGACCTGCTGCAACAATGTTCTTGGCAATATAGCGAGCTGCATATGACGCAGAACGATCCACTTTTGTCGCATCCTTACCAGAGAAGGCACCACCACCATGACGAGAGTAGCCACCATAAGTATCTACGATAATCTTACGACCAGTCAGACCTGAGTCCCCTTGAGGTCCACCGATTACAAAACGACCAGTAGGATTGATGAAGAATTTTGTTTGCTCATCCAAGTAAGAGGCTGGAATAACTTCTTTGATAACCTTGTTAATGACATCATTGTGAATTTGTTCGTTGTTGACTTCTGTATCGTGCTGAGTTGAAATAACGACTGTGTCCACACGTACTGGACGGTCATTTTCATCATACTCAACTGTAACTTGTGATTTAGCATCTGGGCGAAGATAGCTGATTTCACCAGTCTTACGAAGTTCTGCCAGACGACGAACCAATTTATGACTGAGTGAAATTGGCAATGGCATGAGCTCTTCTGTTTCATCCACTGCAAATCCAAACATGAGCCCTTGGTCACCAGCACCAATCAAATCAAGTGGGTCTTGATCAGCATTTCCACGAACCTCCAAGGCTTCATTAACACCTTGGGCGATATCCGGTGACTGCTCAACAAGTGACGGATGGACTCCCACCGTCTCTGCAGAAAATCCATACTCGGTATTGGTATAGCCAATCTCTGCAATGGTATCACGAACCACACGGTTAATATCCACATAGGCATTTGTAGATATTTCACCAAAAACATGGACGGAACCAGTGTATACAGCTGTCTCAGCAGCAACGTGCGCCTCTGGATCTTTGGCTAAAATAGCATCCAAAATCGCATCTGAAATTTGGTCTGCAATCTTATCTGGATGCCCCTCAGATACAGACTCAGACGTGAATAATTTACGTTCTGACATAAAAATGTCCCCCCTTAAAAATAGTGTTATAGAGTTACAAAGTACTGATAGGTATTTCTATAGTCTAAGAGTTACGACGCGAAGGAAATAAAAACGATAATTTTTTATTTCTGAAGCTAGTAAGGCGCATAGGGTAACCGCATTATAGCGGCAACCGTAGAATGACGAACGACTTTGGAACCGTCATTCTTTGCTAGTTACAAAGTACTGATAGGAAAACTCTTAGTGATAAATACCTACCATCTTATCGGGACTATATAACTTTATCATTATACCATTTTTAAGTGCAATTTGCAGTCTATATACTCAATAAAAATCAAAGAACAGCTTTTTGATTGTATATAAAACTAACTAAATTAGTAACATATACCTAATACAAGATGACGCTAACTTGTTTTGAAGAGTATTAATGTACTGTTTCAATTTCTACTAATCTATTTTCAATAGGTGTTTAACAACCTTAATATTATGCGTACTATTATTTTCAAACTATCGTGTCCTGAACAATAGTTTGAAAATGAAAAGGGACTTTATTCTTTTTGTAACCTTACTGTAATAATTATCCGATTAAAAAATGATAAAATAGGTATGTACAGTTAAGGAGAGAATAATGCCTGTAAGAAAATTACAATCCTATGAGGTAGACTATCAAGAAGAATTAAATCATCAGATTCCTCGCTATCAAGATTATACACCTGAAACGCAATCTGATGCCAATCTCAAGGAAATCCTATTTTTTGTTAATATTGCTGTTTTTTGTATCTGTATTGCTATCTTTAGTTTTATCTTTTTAGCATTAAAATTATCAACTGCTCTTGCATTTGTCGCAGCAATCGGATTTAGCTTACTTGTTTTAAAAGTCCAACGCTCTATTATCAAACGAAAATTTAGAAGATAAATCATACCCCACGTCTAATCAAGTTGATTTGTAAAAAATTAAGGAAAACAGAGGATTTAAGATAAAAAATGTGTTATTCATCTTAAATCCTCTGTTTTTTTGACCAGCTTGCTAAATATAATTATTTGCTTAATTGAATAACGTGTAACCTTTTCTAATAAATGTTCTCCAAATATCCTAAACTGTAAAATCAATTAGTCTCGTTCCTTTTACCATTTTATTTTCTAAAATATGCTATAATAATACCAAAAGATAAAGAAGGAAGACCTATGATTAAACTACTAGCCTTGGATATGGACGGGACCCTCCTCAATGAAGCCAAGGAAATCCCACAAGCTCACATTACTGCTATTCACCAAGCTATTGAAAAAGGTGTTAAACTGGTCCTCTGTACGGGTCGCCCGCTTTTCGGTGTTCTCCCCTACTATCAAAAACTGGGGCTAGACCTCCAGAATGAGTACGTTATTGTGAATAACGGTTGCTCAACTCACCAGACCAGCGACTGGGGACTAGTTGACTGGCAAGAACTTAGTCCAGCAGACATCGAATACCTCTATAACCTAGCTGAAAAGAGTGAGGTTCAGTTGACTCTTTTTGATGAGGAACATTATTTTGTCCTCGGTGGTAATCCTAATGAAATCATTCAAAATGATGCCAAGCTAGTCTTTTCAGACCTGACTGAAATTTCTCTTGAGGAAGCGACTAGTGGCAAGTTTCGTATGTTCCAAGGTATGTTTTTAGGAACAGAGAGCCAAACAGACGATTTTGAGCAGCGTTTTGCTGAGGAGCTTTGCCAACGATTCAGCGGAGTGCGTTCGCAACCTGTCATTTATGAAGCCATGCCACTTGGAACGACAAAGGCTACTGCTCTTTCACGACTGGCAGAGATTCTGAAGATTGAGCCATCAGAAATTATGGCCATGGGCGATGCCAATAACGATATCGAAATGCTCCAGTTTGCAGGACTGGGCATTGCAATGGGAAATGCTAGCGATTATGTCCAATCCCTAGCTGATGATGTTACAGCCAGCAACGAAGAAGACGGCGTCGCGCGTGCGATTGAGAAGTATATTTTATAATTAAGAAGCCCAGTTCATACCAACTGGGTTTTGATATTTAAGAATTCCTAAAACTTTAGAAACTCTTTAGAAATGCTTGAGCTTTCTTTGATTTCTATGCTTTATACTAGAGTTATCAAAATAAATCAAAAGGAGAGAATCATGAAAACAGTACTTGACATTCATGGATTGTCCAAAAACTTTGCCAAACAAGCTATTCTTCAGGATCTTCATCTAACGATAAGAGAGGGAGATATTTATGGACTTATAGGAAAGAACGGAGCTGGGAAGACCACCTTAATAAAAATTATTACACAACTACTCTTTGCGGATAAGGGAACTGTTTCCCTCTTCTCTAGCAAAACGGAAAATGAGTGGACCAAGGCTCTAACTCGAGTAGGTTCTGTTATCGAATCACCTGTAGCTCATAATCACTTAACAGCCTATCAAAATCTGAAATATTACTGTATGATTCGTCATATTCCAAATGCTGATCAAGTCATTCGAGAAACACTGGACTATGTAGGTTTGTCCGATACAGGTAAAAAAGTCTTTCGTGATTTCTCTCTTGGAATGAAGCAAAGACTTGGCATCGCTATTGCCCTTCTTTCCAAACCAGACTTCCTGATTTTAGATGAACCTATCAATGGACTTGACCCAATTGGTATCAAAGAATTTCGTCTGATGATTCAAAGGCTCAATCAAGAAAAAGGGATCACCATTCTCATCTCTAGCCATATCTTGTCAGAACTCTACCTCGTAGCAAATCGCTTTGGTATTTTAGATCAAGGCAAGATTATCCGTGAAATCAGCAAAGCTGAATTTGAAACACTAAGTGAGGATTACATTGTGCTTAAGACAGCTGACCAAGAGAAAGCTTGTCAAGTATTGAAAGAACAAATCCAGCTCCAGTTCAAGGTTGTCAATCCTGAAAACGAAATCCACATCTTTGGTCAGGAACAAGATGTCAAACAAATTCTTAAGGACTTAACCTTGGCAGATGTCGCTATTGACGAGATTTACTATGCCCGTCAAAACCTAGAAGAATACTTCACTCAGTTGGTCGAATAGGAGGAAAATCATGATACATACCATTCAAGCAGACTTTTACCGTCTTTTCCGTTCCAAAGGATTCTGGATTACAGAGTTCATTCTCTTCTCTCTCATGCTAATGGGCGCAAGTATTGGAGCTACTGGCCATCTGATGGCAATCAATACAGAAGAGCCAGACATTCCAACCCATGGTTGGGACGGTGTACAAGCCCTGATTAACGCATCTAGTCAAGGTTCAAACCTCGTTTTTCTCTGTATTGTTCTAACTTGTCTCGTTCTTGGTGTTGATTTAATCGGAAAGCTCTATAAAAATAGTTTGACAGTAGGGGGTTCTCGTACAGAGTTTTTCCTTGCCAAAGCCTTTGTAGTGGCTTGTATTGCACTCTTGCAACTTATCATCAGCCTTGTGATTGCCTTTATTCCAGCAACTATCTTAAATGGATTGGGAACGATGCCTGATGGCTTTATTGGCAATCTACTGATAACCATTTCCCTTCAATTTCTTTGCCTCCTTGCTTGGCTTTCCATTGTTTCCTTCATCCTCTATGTTAGTCATTCTTATCTTGCGGTATTTATTGGCTATTTGGTCAGCTCTATCTTGCTTTCTATGCCAATGCTCATCTTCCCAAGTATCAAAATTTTGCCATATTTATCATTGCAGTTTTTCTATGCTATGACTGCTAATAGTGAGTCCATTTTCTACACCCTTATAGTTACCTTAGCTGTTATTCTAATCTTTAATCTAAGTGGACTGGCAGTTTTCAAAAAGAAAAGTCTATAAAAAACGACCTCCTCTAGCCTACAGAGGAGGTTTATTTCGTTAAAAATAAATGAAAACCGATAACCACTGGCCATCTGTGCTTAGTTTCATCTCTGCACCGAGAAGATGACATAATTCCTCAGTGATATAAAGACCTAAACCAGAGGATTCTTCCGTATCAGATAGATTTTCAGAATAAAAACGGTTGCTGAGATTTTCTATTTTTTTGATGGGCTGTTTGACAAGGTTTGCAACTTCTAAGACAAGCTGTTCCTTTTCTTTTTGCAAAGACAGACGCGCTTCTTCCTTGCCATGTTTGAGGACATTTCCAAGCAGATTTTGTAAAATTCGATCCAGTAAGTCTTCATCAGTCCTCATTTTCAGACCAGCTTCAACCTTAAAATCAAGCGTGATATTTGCCGCCTGAAAAACATCATAATAAGCCAAAGTCTTTTTGGTAATAAAAGCTGAAAAGTCCACTTCTTCCAGTTTCGGCTTAACAGCTCCTTCCATCAAACGACGGTATTCTAGGAGAGCCTCCAAACGTTTGGAAACTAAATCAAGATGCTGGGCTATTTTTTGTAAGGTTTCTGCTTTATCTTCAGGAGACTTTATCAATTGTTGTGTGTAGCCTGACGCGATAGTCAAAGGTGTCCGAATATCATGGGCAATATTACTGATGGCCATATCCAGAGTCTGCTTTTCCCTTTTCATTACTAACCGAGATTGCTCTACTTCCTGAAATAGATTTTCAATCTGCTGGTAGAGTTGTAAAAAATGTTTGGAAAAAATGCTGACTCCGACTCTTTTCATACTACCCGTAAGAATCTTGTCTTCAATCTGTTGACTCAGGCTTTCAAGAGCTAGATGATAGCGAATCAATGTAATCGATAAAATAATTAGGAGAACCAGTAGGGCAAAGATTATCATGTAGGTCATTGCTTATCTCCTTTTAATCTTACCCCAACGCCCCAGATGGTTTCAATGTATTCTTGATTTGGGTCAAGCTGGTTTAATTTTTTACGAAGATTACTCAAATGCGTATTGAGGGTATTATCTCCAGGTAGATAGCTATCCTCCCAGACCAATTCATAAAGTTCTTCCTTGGTGAAAATTTTCTTAGGATGTTTGAGGAGAGTTTGGAGAATTAAGCATTCTTTCTTAGCAAGGCGAATGGTTTCCTGACTATTTTTGATTTCGAAACTTTCTGCATCAAACTGGATATTTTTCAAGTTTTGTGGCAGATTTTCAGTTTTTCCTATTTTCATAGGCTGTTTTTCTACGCTTTGGCGTAATTGCACAGTAACCCTAGCAAAGACTTCATCCAAATCAAAAGGCTTGACGATGTAATCATTGGCACCGTCTAAGAGGTATTGACTGATTAACTTCTTATCGCTCAAAGCCGTTAGCATAATGACTGGAGTTTGACTTTGTTCCCTGATAGCTTTTAAAACCTGATCCCCATTTTTCCCAGGAAGCATGATATCGAGCAAAACGAGGTCAATCCCACCTTGGTCGAAACACATGATTCCTTCTGTACCAGAAAAGGCTTGAATCACCTTATGCTCCTCAGTAAGTAGTGTTCGCAAGATTTCTTGAATGTCACTATTGTCTTCAATAACCAATATCCTAGCCATAAATACCAACCTTTCTGCAACTATTATAGCATGTTTTATTGATAAAGCTTAAACAGAAAAGCCCTTTTCATTAGAATCGTGCAACTTTTTTCAGACAGTTTTAAAAGATTGATTTCTTTATATTTTTCCTTTATACTGGATAAAAAGGAGAATAATATGTCAGAAACAAATCACGAAATTGATTCAAATTTTGCAGGTCGTTTAAATATCCTGCGTGCGGGTGTGCTTGGTGCCAATGATGGGATTATTTCCATTGCTGGTGTGGTTATCGGGGTTGCCAGTGCTACAAGCAATATCTGGATTATCTTTTTATCAGGCTTTGCGGCTATCTTGGCTGGTGCCTTTTCTATGGCTGGTGGGGAGTACGTATCCGTTTCAACTCAAAAAGATACCGAGGAAGCAGCCGTTGCGCGTGAGCAAGTCTTGCTAGACCAAGATATAGAGTTAGCCAAAAAGTCTCTCTATACTGCCTATATCCAAAATGGAGAATGTGAAACCTCTGCCCAACTCTTGACCAACAAGGCCTTTCTTAAAAATCCACTCAAGGCTTTGGTAGAGGAAAAATATGGGATTGAGTATGAAGAGTTTACCAATCCTTGGCATGCTGCTATCTCTAGCTTTATTTCTTTTTTCCTTGGTAGCTTACCACCCATGCTTTCAATTACCATTTTCCCAAGTGATTACCGCATTCCAGCTACTGTCCTGATTGTAGGTCTTTCACTCTTGGTGACTGGCTACACAAGTGCTAAACTTGGAAAAGCCCCAACCAAAACAGCTATGATTCGGAACCTTGCTATTGGCCTCTTGACCATGGGAGTTACCTTTCTGCTAGGACAACTTTTCAGCATTTAATACTCTTCGAAAATCTCTTCAAACCACGTCAGCTTCGCCTTGCCGTATATATGTGACTGACTTCGTCAGTCTTATCTACAACCTCAAAACAGTGTTTTGAGCTGACTTCGTCAGTTCTATCTACAACCTCAAAACAGTGTTTTGAGCAACCTGCGGCTAGCTTCCTAGTTTGCTTTTTGATTTTCATTGAGTATAAAATACAAGAAATACCTCGATTTTGAAGTCGAGGTATCTTTTTTACATTTGCACAATCTTGCGATAACTTCTTGAAGTAACCATGAAAATCAGCACATAGGCGATGAGGAAGATAGCGCAGATAGACAAGGTCACAATCAACATCATATTCGTATCTATTACACCAATCACTTTTAAAATCAGACTAAGCATATGGTAGGCAAAGGCTAGGTGTATGAAGGCAAAAAGCAAAGGAAGGAAGAAAACAGTTAAAACCTGTTTGTTAATGGTTTGCTTGATTTGCTTTTGATCTAAACCAACTTTCTGCAAGATAATAAAGCGCTCACGGTCTTCATAGCCTTCAGAAATTTGTTTGTAATAGATGACCAGAACGGTTCCGACCATAAAGATAATGGATAGGAAAATACCGATAAAGAAGACACCACCAAAGAGGGCACTCATTTGAGCACTAGCATCTGCTAGATTGCTACCATACACATAGCTACCTTCAGTGTTTAATTGAGCATTAAACTTTTGTAAGTATTTTTCATATTCTTCAGCGACTTTGAGTTGTTCTTCTTCACTGATATTTACATTTATACCACCGTAAAGCTGATTATAGATAGCCGAATCTGGAAATTGGTCTAAAAATGCTTGTAAATCAGGTACAACAAGGTAATTGTAATCAGTAGTAAAAATATTAAACTGATTTGGGACATGGTTCACAATAAAATCTGTATTAAATTCTTCTTTTACAGAAAATTGATGGTTATTTAGAGTTAGATCTTTCTGTCCTTTCAGTCCATCATTCTTAGCGAAGAGGCCGACCTCATTGCCTGATAGAGAAAGCTTCTGACCAGTCATATTTTCATAGTCTTTTTGGTCAAATACCATGAAGACTGTTTTAGGTTGAACACGATTTTGTCCCCTTTCAAAAATGGTTAACTTGGTTCCTTCTTGATTTGCAATACCAAAGTTACTGTAACGAAGCACTTCTTTCTCTTTGACACTATAACCTTTGTCACTTGCAAACTGGCTCAAGAGTTTGTCCAAGTCTTCTTTTTCAACATTTTGTCCAGTAATTCCAAAGTCATGCGGATTCATCACTTTTTTAAAGGATTCTGAAGCATTGAAAATGCTTGTCGCTGCAGACATGGTAACCAAGACCATTGTTGACAAAATAGCGATTGTTGCTAATCCAACTGCATTTTTCTTCATACGGAAAATCAAGTTAGAGACTGAGATAAGGTTATTTGGTTGGTAATAGTATTTCTTATTTTTCTTTAAGATTTGAAGGAAAACGGTAATCCCTGCATTGAACAAAAGATAGGTACCAAAGATAACCAGTAAAACAGCTAGGAAGAAAGTTGTTAGGGCTGTGAGAGGATCTTTTACAGTAAGGGCAAGATAGTAGCCAATCCCTAAACTTATGGAACCGAGAATAGTTTGGAGAGGTAGGAAACGACCTTTTTTCTCTCCACTTGCTTTTTCACGCGAGAGCTGGAGGGCATTCATACGGGCGATTCGAAGGGCATTCAGGAACATGAGGCCTAGGAAAATCAAACCGAAGACAACAAGTACTGCAATGACAACATTCATTTGGAAGGTAGCGACCAGCTCAACCTTCAATTTCATCAGTTTGAGCAAGAAAGCGAAAATCAACTTGTCAAACAAGGCTCCAATACCGATACCTGCTCCAACAGTTAGAATCCCAAATACCACTAACTCCTTAAAGGTCATACTGATAAGATGACGTTTCTCCAAGCCCAACATGCCGTAAATTCCTAGTTCCTTGGAACGGTTTTTCATGACAAAACTATTGGCATAGAGGACGATAATGGCTGATGCAAGGGTGACGACAAACATACCAAATCCAAGAGTAGCTTGAATGGTTGTCCCTCCACGGATTTCCGAAATCTTGGGATTGAAGGTTAGAGAGTAAAAGAGATAGGTGACGGTGACTGCCAAGAGAACAGCCAGCGCAAAAGGATAGTAGAGTTTGCGGTTTTTAATCAAGTTCGATACCGCTAACTTATTGGTTAATCGAAACATACTAATTCACCTCGCTTGCCATGACAGTCAAGGTATCAGAGATTTCTTGGAACATCTGACGTTCTGTCTTCTCTCCACGGTAGATTTGGTTGTAAAGAATGCCGTCTTTGATAAAGAGCACGCGCTTGGCTCTGCTAGCTGCTGCTGTGGAGTGGGTTACCATGAGAATGGTTTGGCCGCGTTCATTGATTTCATCAAAAACATCAAGAAGAGCTGCAGATGACTTGGAGTCAAGAGCTCCTGTTGGCTCATCCGCAAGAAGAATTTCAGGTTCTGTGATGATAGCGCGGGCTACTGCTACACGCTGTTTCTGACCACCAGAGATTTCGTAAGGGTACTTCTCTTGCAATTGGTTGATGCCTAGATTCTCAGCTGTCACCACCAATTTCTTCATCATTTCCGTAATGGGTTTTCTTGACAAGACAAGGGGAAGCAGGATATTGTCCTTAACAGATAGGGTATCTAGCAAGTTAAAGTCTTGGAAGACAAATCCCAATTTTTCACGACGGAAGCTAGAAGCCTGTGAGTTTTTAATGGTTGCGGTGTCAGTTCCATTCAAGTAAACCTGCCCACGAGTTGGTTTATCCAGCATAGCTAGGATATTGAGAAGAGTGGATTTACCAGAACCAGACTCACCCATAATGGCAACGTAGTCACCTTTTTCCACGGTAAAGTGAATATCCTTGAGGGCCTCTACTTGGTTGCCCTGAAAACGAGTTTTATAAATTTTTTGAACGTGTTTTACATCTAAAAGTGTCATGAGAATCTCCTTTCTTAATATCCCATCAAATGAAATGTTTCTTGCATCATAGCGCATCCCAGTTGAACACGCTCGATATCTTTGTGGCTTGGTTTTCTTGTTTTCTTCTGTAAGATTTGTTTCATGATGTTACTCCTTTGTTCTTTATGAGTCTAGTTTACATCAAAAAAAGACCTCTTGCCATAACCTAACCTTACAAAAGAGACTTTAATCTTACATTTTTGTAAGATTGGGGGGAATGTAAGCAGATTTAATCTAGAGAAGTACACTGTAGCTTCTAAAATATTGTTAGAAATTGGTTTGAATTTCCCAATCAATTATTGAGTTTTTATTTCATTTCACTATGCAATAAATCACTTGACTTTTTACTATAAAAATTATATAACGTAATTATGAAAGGGCTTACTTTAGAAAGGAGAAAAAATCGGAAACTATAATTTGAGTAAGCTTATTTTAACTATCACTCTATTACCAAAATATTTCTACTAAAAATTTATTTTAGCTCGTTTCCAGAAAGTGTGGATATTATGAAAAAAATCTTGATTACTTTTTTTGCTATCCTTACACTATTTTTCTATTCATCTGTTTTTGCAGATGATACTAATACAATAGTGAGCGAAACTATGACAGCTCAACAACTTGTGAATCAATACGCGACTGATTATGATATCACATTGGAACAAGCATCAGATTTACTTGGTATAAATTTATACGAACGCTCTTCACAGACATATAGAACAATTTCTACTCAAATAACTGTTACAAACTCCTATAAACCATCTATTTCTTTCTACTGCGAAACAAGCGAATATGGAACTTATCATGGTATTATAAGAATATTAAGAACAGAAATGAATAGAAATTATAATGGAATGTCAAAACAGTTTTCTGGTTCATTGTATGTCAATTTAGAACAGGCTGATAGAATATTCTATATAATTAATGGAGATTTCTTTGATAACGGTACTACAACTTTAAGCGGAGGACTGAATATTGGAATAGGAGAAAGCGCTAGCGTAAATTTGGGAGGTTCCTACGTTGCTAATCACTATAAATATGTATATCATGAAGGGAGAGTTCATTTTTAATGAAACACAAAGAACATATACTCATCGGACTTCTCTATCTTCTCTCTCCATTCATCGGTCAGCTCTTAGTTGAAAAGACATACTTTATCGGTACAGAATTTACAGCTACTGCTTATGCTATTTGCTGGCTATCAGTTGTTATCAGTATCCATCATTTTTCAAAAAACGTATTGTCTCAGCAAGAAAAATCAGATTAGAAATCTAAGTTCAAAATATTATTTTTAATTTGTATATGAAACTGGAAAAATATCATTAAAAGTAAAAGAAGCTTTAAATCAAGCAGTTTAGACTATTGATTTAAAGCTTTTTGCTTATTACAAATCTTCTGTAGAACCTCACCAAAACCAGCCTTCATTATCGTCAATGGCTTGGGCTTCTTTGCGTTTGCGTGGGCCTGTTCCGTACATTTCTGCTTCTATTTCTTCCTTGGTTGGCATGACAGAAGCTAGGATGATATAGATAATCACACCAAGGCCAAAGTTTGCGACTGTAAAAATAGCAAACAAGAAACGAACAAGGGTAACATCGAAGTTCCACTTGTCTGACAGACCTGCCAGAACTCCTGAAATCATGCGATTTCGTCTCATTTTATAAAATTTACTGTTCATGTTATTTCCTCTTTCTGCTAGATTAGACATAGTATATCATGGGTAGGCTCGGCTTTCATCAGTCCTCAGGCTGATTTATCAGTAGCAATTTACCTCGACAAAGTCCACAGCGATAGCGTTTGGTATCAATCCTACGCTTGCGCTGATAAGTTTGCTGGCAGGATTGACAACGATAGATTCTGATTGTTTTAGAGTTGCTATTTGGCAAGGTTGGCACAAAGCGTAACCCATCCACTGCTTTCAACAGTTCCTTAAAATCCCGATCCTTGTGTTGATAGCCCTTCCCTTGAAAATAGAGGTGATAATGACAGAGTTCATGTCGGACAATTTTCCTAAAAACATCCAAACCCAACTCTTGATAAACCTTAGGATTAAAATCCAAATGCCCATCTTTAGGGAAAAATCGCCCACCTGTCGTTCGCAGACGAGAATTCCACTGGGCTTGATGGATAAAAGGTCTTCCGAAGTCTTCTAGCGAAACCTGCTTGACGTAATCAGTCAGTTTCATTTGGAGCCAGGAGCGACAGATTGACTTTTTCACGTTCAGTATCAATTTTTTTAACCCAAACGGTCACCAAATCACCGACGGACACCACTTGACTAGGATGTTTGATAAATTTGCGACTCATATGGGAAATGTGAATCAAACCGTCCTCATGAATTCCGATATCAACAAAAGCACCGAAGTCAACGACATTACGCACCACTCCTTCTAGCTTTTGACCAACCACTAAATCCTTGATATCTAGGACATCTTGGCGAAGCACAGGTGCGTCAAAGGAATCACGGAAATCTCGACCTGGTTTGAGAAGGTCTGCAATGATATCTTTAAGAGTTTCGGGACCAAGGTCTAGCTCTTGCGCCATTTCCTTGACTGAAAGCGACTTGAGTTTGCTTTGGGCCTCTTCGTTCAGTTCCTTGATATCCAAGATTTTGAAGAGTTCCTTGACGGCAGCATAGTTTTCTGGGTGAACCCCTGTATTATCAAGGATATTGCTACTTTCAGGAATACGGAGGAAGCCAGCTGCCTGTTCAAAGGCCTTAGCTCCCAGACGAGGAACCTTCTTGATTTGGGCGCGTGAAGTGATTTTTCCTTCTTCCTCACGGTATTTGACAATATTTTCAGAGATGGTTTTATTGAGTCCAGCGACATGGGAAAGAAGAACTGGGCTGGCCGTATTGATATTGACACCGACTTGGTTTACCACGGTATCGACGACAAAGTCCAGGCTCTCAGACAGTTTCTTCTGACTGACATCGTGTTGGTATTGACCGACACCGATTGACTTAGGATCGATTTTTACCAATTCCGCAAGGGGATCTTGCAAACGACGGGCGATTGAGATAGCCGAACGCTTTTCAACGGTCAAGTCTGGGAATTCCTGACGAGCAAGTTCGCTGGCAGAGTAAACCGAAGCGCCACTTTCATTGACGATAACATAGCTGACTTCTGGAAAATCTTTAAGAACGTCCGCTACAAAGGCTTCACTTTCACGACTGGCCGTCCCATTTCCGATGGCAATAATTTCTACGCCGTATTGACCAATCAAATCTGCCAAATCTTTCTTGGACTCTTCGATTTGACGAGCAGAGGCTGGTTTGACAGGATAAATAACCTGAGTTGTCAGCATTTTTCCTGTTGCATCAACGACAGCCAGCTTGGCACCTGTACGAAAGGCAGGGTCAAATCCAAGAACCACGCGCCCTTTCAATGGAGCAACCAAGAGGAGATTGCGCAGATTGTCAGAGAAGAGTTGAATAGCTCCTTCTTCTGCCTTTTCAGTTAATTCTGTCCTAATTCGGCGCTCGATAGCAGGCAAGACTTTTTTCTTAACAGATTGCTGAACAACTTCATCAATATAGGCATTTTTTACCTTGAAACGAGTAGCAAAGAAGGCAAGGATACGGTCCGTTGCATGTTCAAAACCGACTTTCAAGACACCTAGTTTCTCCCCACGATTGAGGGCTAAGGTACGATAACCCTGCATATTTCCAACTATCTCAGAAAAATCATAGTAAATTTGAAAGACCTGCTTTTCATCAAGACTTTCATCCTTAACTTGAGAAGTTAGTTTAGAGTGTCTTAGCACCTCCTGATAAGTCATAGCGCGCAGTGTCACATCTTCCGATAAGGCTTCGACCAAGATATCAACTGCACCAGCCAAAGCTTCCTTCCCTGTCGCAAATCCTTCACAGACAAACTTCTCAGCTTCTTTCTCTAAGTCAGCTACATTTTGCAAGATTAAGCGAGCAAGAGGAAAGAGTCCAGCTTCACGGGCAATGGTTGCCTTGGTCCGACGCTTTTCCTTGTAAGGAAGATAGAGTTCTTCAACGTCTGCTAATTTTTCGGCAGCTAAGATAGCTTCTTCCAATTCCTTAGTCAACTTGCCTTGTTCTTGAATCTTAGCCAAGACAGCTTCCTTACGGTCGTTGAGGTTGGTCAGACTTTTATCCAAGTCGATAATGGCCTTAATCGCCACCTCATCCAGACTACCAGTCATGTCCTTGCGATAACGCGCGATAAAGGGAATAGTCGCCCCTTCAGCTGTCAAACTTAGAACGGTATCAATTTGCTTTAACGTCACTCCCAAATCCTGGGAGATTTTTTCATATTTTTTATCCATGAATCTATTATACCACAAGCTAATCGTTTCAAATCAGCTCTTACAGTATTTAAAAACAATATGTGGGGAATAGATTTGCTTCATTTCAATATTCTATTCATTGAGAAGGATTCAATTTAATTCTAATAGTTTACAAAAGGATCAGTGATTAATTGCACTGTTTTTATTTTTTACAAAACGCTTTATAAAGCTATTTGTTGAAGTTAACGAATCACTTTTCAGAGCAAATAAAAAAATCGCAAGCCTGAGCCTGCGGTGGGTGTAATCTATTTTGAAATTTTAAATAAAAAAGGAGCATTTAAGCTCCCCCCTTTGAGATAACGGACACTTGGCTGGTCGGTGTACCCAGCATCTCAGATACCTTTTTCAAGGTGCGGCAGGAACCTTTCTGCCCTCAAATGTCTTTCGTTAACGTTATTCTAGCACCATCTACTTTTTTTGTCAAGCTTTCTCTATCTACCAGACTTGATACGACTTTGTAACTTGAAATCTTGTAAGCGATACATGGTCGGAACATAAAAGAAATCTCCACTTTTATGTAACTTGATGGCAACAAGGACATTGTCATCAAATCTTTTAACATATTCAAAATTAGCATCTTTCTCTCGTGGATTGACCCCAACGAAATCTGGATTACTTAGTATAAGTTCCAGGTCTTCGATATGATGAATTACATCATTATGATGGCGTTTTATCATATGGCTTCTCAAACCGTCTTTGTTGACCTTGATATCACTGGCTTCAAGAACAATATTAAAAATTTCTTTTACTTCGTCGGTCACCTGACCGATTTTTTCGCGTTCCATCATTTCCTCCGTTATTCCACAACTATTATATCACAATCATGGTGTATATTAGGATATATCAAGCTCTATTATTCGTTAGATACTCAATTTTAACTTTTCCCTTTTCCTCAAAATAATAGTATAATAGAGGTAGAATTTAGAATCGAGGTACACCTATGGCTGTAAAATTTACAAAACGAGACGACTTGGACAAGATGTTTGAAGAGTTTGCGAAACTCCCTGATTTGAAGCAGGTCACTTTCCCTGATGATAAAGAGAAAAAAGCCAAAGCGGAAAAGAAAAACTAGATGACTTCTTTTCAACAACTCCCATCTAGTGTGCTTCAGACTGGGGCTATTTTTCTCTCTATAATCATTGAAGCCCTACCCTTCGTTCTGATAGGAAGTATTGTCTCAGGGCTGATTGAGGTCTATATCACACCTGACAAGGTTTATCATTTTCTCCCTCGAAATCGTTGGGGGAGAATCTTTTTTGGCACCTTCGTTGGGATACTTTTCCCTTCTTGCGAATGTGGGATTGTCCCCATTATCAATCGTTTTCTGGAAAAAAAGGTTCCCAGTTACACGGCTGTTCCCTTTCTCGTAACAGCACCTGTTATTAATCCTATTGTCCTCTTTGCGACCTATTCTGCCTTTGGCAACTCCTTCCATATCGCCCTATTGCGAGCTCTTGGTTCCATTATTGTAGCTGTGATACTTGGGATTTTTCTAGGATTTTTCTGGCAAGAACCGATTCAAAAAGAAAATCGTATGGCCTGTCATGAACATGATTTTTCTCACTTGAGCTCTGCAAAAAAAGTTTTTCAGGTCTTTGTGCAGGCCATTGATGAATTTTTTGATACGGGACGCTATTTGGTATTTGGCTGTCTCTTTGCCTCTGTTATACAGGTCTATTTACCGACACGGATTCTGACCTCTATCAGTGCGACCCCTCTTTTTGCCATCCTGCTCTTGATGCTTTTGGCCTTTCTTCTCTCTCTCTGCAGTGAGGCGGATGCCTTTATAGGGGCTTCTCTTCTCTCGAGTTTCGGATTGGCACCAGTTATGGCCTTTCTGGTGATTGGCCCAATGCTGGATATCAAAAATATTCTCATGATGAAAAATTACTTGAAAGCACGATTTATCAGTCACTTCATTACGATTGTGACTCTGGTCGTTTTAGTCTATTCTCTCTTGATTGGAGTCATCCTATGATTCGATTTTTAGTTTTAGCTGGCTATTTTGAATTGACCATTTATCTCCATTTGTCGGGCAAATTAAACCAGTACATCAACATGCACTATTCCTATCTGGCCTATATTTCCATGGTGCTTTCTTTTATATTGGCTATTTTTCAATTGTATATCTGGATGAAACAAGTCAAAACCCATAGTCATTTGAACGGTCGCTTGGCCAAGATGACAAGTGTTGCTCTTCTGGCTATTCCAATTGTTGTCGGTTTAACTTTCCCAACTGTTAGCTTGGATTCTCAGACAGTTTCTGCTAAAGGCTATCATTTTCCGCTATCAGAAGGCACGGATCAAGTCATTCAGACAAGTGAAGGGACGACAAGCCAATATTTGAAACCAGATACCAGTTCTTATTTTTCAAAATCAGCCTATGAAAAGGAGATGCGAACAGCGGCGGATAAATACTTATCCCAAGATAGTATTCAGATTACTAATGAAAACTATATGGAAGTCATGGAGGCTATCTACGACTATCCAGATGAGTTTGAGGGCAAGACAATCCAGTTTACAGGCTTTGTCTATAACGACCCCAGTCATGCCAATAGTCAATTTCTGTTCCGCTTTGGCATTATCCACTGTATCGCAGATTCTGGTGTCTATGGATTGCTGACCAAGGGAAATACCCGGCAGTATGAAAACAACACTTGGATTACGGCCAAAGGAAAACTGCTCAATCACTACCATAAAGAACTCAAACAAAACCTTCCAACCTTGGAAATCGACAGCTTTACCAAAGTCGATAAACCAGAGAATCCCTATGTGTATCGCGTGTTTTAAAAAGCAAACCAAGTTCATAAAAAACTCTAAGCAGGCAGAGCCTGATAACTCATGACAGAAAAAGAAGTCTATCTTATAATGAAGATGAACAATACCAATCCATAGTGCTTAATAGGGCTTTTCCTAGCCTCTACAAAAAACTGGATGAACAAGAGTCGTGAAATAACTCGAATATGTCTTGAGCATGAAAATATCTTACTAGTAGCCTCTTGTTCTATTGTTCAAATAGTTAACAGGAGGTTTTTATAATGGAAGTCATGATTGAAACGTGTTTGTATTTTTTTGAATCAGTAACTATTCCAATTTATCTATCTTGAAATAAATAAAATCCCTTTGTAATACTATAAAAAATAACTAACAAAGAAATAACTATAAGACTCGGTTGCCAGAAACCTGATATATCTACTAAACTACGGCCTAAAAATTGGCCAATAAGGCTAACTAAAATTAAAATAATTAAATTGAAAATTACTGACACTAATAAAATTAACACCGAATGTATTATTGCCTCGCCTATACGTATTTTAAAAAGTTGTAATCTTGACACTCCCAGTGTCTTTAACTGTTTGATGTCCTCAATATCTTTATTAGAAGATAAAATTGTAAGAGAAATAGAACTAGTAATAATCAGAATAATTGGAGCAGACAGATAAGCAATAAAGGAAGCTCTTGCTTCGTTTACTCCGTTTGCTGTATTCATGAATGAATACATATTTTGGGTGTAAAGAATAAACCCAGAAATGAGAGTTACTCCCATGCTCATTGAAGTTTGTATACTTTTCAAATAACTAGGATTGGATAGTAGATTCCAAAAGCCTGTATTAATTACATAATTTTCAGTTGGAAATATCCTCATTAAAAATTTTATTAGAAACATTTGAATTGATGGAGATAGTGATTGAATAATAAGAATGTGAATAATTAATAAAAATAATATTATGCTTGACTGTTTTTCAATTATTTCTTTGTTTCTGATAAAACCTGCTGAAACAATAGAACCTATACATAGTAACCATAGGAATAAACGAACAGAGATGTTAACAAATCCAGTTACTGTAACTTTTCTTTTTTTCTTTTTTGGTTTTAATATTGATGATATTTTAAGTATTCGACTTGAATAAAAGTAAGCTCCTATCCCGACAATTGTTGGGACTATAAAAACACTCAATAAAATTGATTGAATGTTGGCTGTAATAACTAAATCAGGTAACTCATCTCTTCCTAATAAATTTTGTAAAAATTTGTAGTAACTATCTGCTATGATAAATGAAAGTATTGTACCAATACTACTAACAATCACTGCCATTAAATAAAACTGTCCAGATACTAATAAAGATAGCTGAGTTCTGCTTGCGCCTAAGATAGCCTATAATTGGTAATCCTTTTTAAAGATATCTATTAGTAATCTAATATTATTTGAAATAAGGAAAAATAGAGTAGTCCCGCCAAAAATTATTAGCATTTGAAAAAGTTGTGAAGCGTTAATATTAGCAGTCTTTGTTGAACTAGCAATACCAAATAAAGATGTTCCAACAATCAGGCTAGATACAAATAGTAATGGTATTGTTCCTAACCATTGTCTTTTTGAATACTGAAATTGGTAAATGATTAATTTTAGCATAATAAATCCTCCTCAAATTAATCTTTACTACTTTCAAGTGCTTGGTAGAGCTCATCAGCTGAAGGTTTAATAATTTGTCGAGATATTTTTCCGTCTTTTAAAATGAGTGCTCTGTCAGTTTTTGAAGCCAACTCAATATCATGAGTGACCATAAAAACACATTTTCCTTGACTCGCTAAATTACGAAGTGTTTCAAAAATAAGTTTTCTTGAGACGCTGTCCAGAGCTCCTGTTGGCTCATCAGCAAAAATAATTTTACTATCAGCTATTATTGCACGAGTAATAGCCACTTTTTGCTGTTCTCCACCTGATAAGGTAGCAACTAATGATGATAGTTCTGCTTTAAAATTCAAACTATCCAACATTTTTTTTACTTTATTGCTATCAACACTCTTTCCTGAGAGTCTCAGAGGAAGTGTAACATTTTCTAGTACAGGTAGAGCGGGGACCAGATTATAGTTTTGAAAAATAATTGCAATATCTTGCCTTCTAAATTTAGCAAGCTTCCCTTCTTTTAAGGTATATGGATTTACACCATTGATAACAACTTCGCCACTTGTTGGTTCAGACAAACTTGATAAGCAACTTAGCAAAGTAGACTTTCCAGAACCACTGACACCAAGTATTGATACAAATTCCCCATAATTGACAGATAAAGAAACATCTTTCAAAATAGAGACAGTTTTGTCTTGCCCTAACAAAAATTCTTTTGAAAGGTTTAAGACTTTAACAGCTACATTATTAACCATAATAAATCCTCCTGATTCCAGTGTCATCTTTGATTTAATTATACAATATTGGAATTCTATTAATATCAAGTAAGTAATTTATGAAACGTATTTTTAATGGATAAAATTTCTATTTCCTCTGAATCTCGAATAAAGGTCTTTAGCGAACTAAGAATTTTTTCTATTACCATAATAGTATCATAAATGAGACTTGATTAAAAGCGTAAACATAGCTTTATTAAGAGCTACAGCTTTTCTATACAAAATTTAAACATAAAACTTAGGTATACTTAATAAATGAGAATTAAAGTTAGCTATAACGAAAATAGGAGCATATGTAAAACTCTAAGCAGGCAGAGCCTGCTAACTCATGACAGAAAAAGATGTTTAACCTATAGTGCTGGCATTAAAAAATCCTCACACATCACGCAAGGAAATCGCTAAATAAAACAGGCTTTGACCATGTCGGGATTAATTGCAGCACATTCCAAGGATCCAGCTTTTTCTTCTTTTTACAATCGAATTTCCCAAAGAGTAAGCAAGATGAAAGCCGTCATTTCTTATGCTCATAAGATTCTCAGAATCATTTACAAACTACTCTCCATCAAGCATACTTATCAAAAAGAGAAGGGGCTAGGACTGAGGAAACAGTTCTAACGCCAAAACTAAAAAATTTCAATTACACGCTAGCACGGAATTGATTTTTTGCGCTTTTTTACTGTCTTTTTTCAAATAAAAACACCTCAAAAGTTAGATTTTCTAGCTCTAACTTTTGAGGTGCAGCTCATTTATGTATGATAGTCTTTTGATTATTATTTCATTAAAAGAAAGAATGCTTATTATGAATTTGGATCATCGAGACTACGGCCATGTAAACCTTTTTCACGTTGGACTTGACGTAGTTTCTCTGGTGTAACATCGTTTCCTTCTTCGTCCACAATTTTGATCCCTTCGATGTGGTGACGAACAGTGCGACGATAACCTTCGATATACTCCTCACGTAGTTTGGCTTGTTCCACTTTTTCTTCTGGTGTCAAGCCTTCTGTTTTTTTCTTTTTGGCAAGCTCGTTAATACGATCAATTTTTTTAGGATCCATGTTTCTCTCCTTTATGATAAGATTTAATCCGTTTAATAGATTTTATTTGGTATTGATTTGGTTAAAACGTGCAAGTTTAGCTGCTTTTTGAATTAAATGAGACAAGATTGCCAAACGATTTTGACGGACTGCTTCATTTTCAGCCATAACCATGGTATTCTCAAAGAATGCATCAATGACTGGGCTAAGAGCAAAGAGTTGTTTCAATTGCTGACTGGCAGTCCCTGACAAAACGAGTGATTCTACTGCTTCTGCCAAAGCTTTTTCTTGGTCATTTTCAAAAAGTGCTGAATCAACTGTAGCAACACCTTCTGCCTTCTCAGCCAAATTAAAGGCACGAGAAAGTGATTCAACAGATGGTTTAAAGTCTTCTTCCTTGCTTGCTTCTACGAGAGCACTTGCTGCTTCCAGCATATCTGCCACAACAAAGTTTGAACCTGCAAGAACTGCTTCCTTGATATCTTTTGGAGTAGAGCCCATCATCTTATCAACACGAGCCTTGATAAAGTCCATAACCTCTGCTTTATTTTCATAAGTCAAGCTGTCAAATGTTAAAGCATAAAGGCTATCAATCAACTCATCCATAGCAATGTGCCAACCAAAGGCATCCAAGATACGAACTACACCTTGGGTCGCACGACGAAGGGCATAAGGGTCATTAGAACCTGATGGAATCAAACCTACTGAGAAGAAACTCAAAATTGTATCCAATTTGTCTGCAATTGCAAGCACTGCGCCGACCTTGCTCTCTGGAAGTTCTCCTTCAGCTGATGTAGGCATGTAGTGTTCACGAATAGCAGCTGCCACTGCTGGAGTTTCCCCAGCAAGAAGGGCATATTTTTCACCCATAATTCCTTGGAGTTCGTCAAATTCACCAACCATACCTGTCAACAAGTCAAACTTGTAAATGGCTGCTGCACGGGCTAGGTCAATCGTTTCATCCGCTGACAAATCAGCCTTTTCTGCCAAGAGAATAGCAATCTGACCAGTACGAATCATGTGTTCACGAAGGGAACCGATTTTCTCATGGAAAGTCACATTGTTTAATTTTTCAACAAGATCTGAAATCGCCAATTTTTGGTCTTCACGCCAGAAGAATTCTCCATCTTCCAAACGAGCTACCAAGACTTTTTCATTTCCTTTGATGACATTTTCCAAATGCTCTGCGTTTCCGTTACGGACAGAAATGAAGTTTGGCAATAGGTTACCATCTTGATCACGAACAACAAAGTAACGTTGGTGTTCTTTCATTGAAGTCACCAAGACTTCTTCTGGAACTTCAAGGTATTTGGCATCAAAACTTCCCATGAAGGCAGTTGGGTATTCCACCAAGTTCAAGACTTCATTAAGCAAGTCCGCATCAATTTCGATATGTACACCATTCTCAGCTTCGATTGCCTTGATTTGGTCAACAATCATTTGCTCACGTTCACGTGGATCTGCAATTACATACTGTGCACGAAGATCTTCTTCATAGCTCAATGCTGACTGAATCTTAGTTTCTTGTCCCAAGAAACGATGCCCACGGCTCACACGACCTCCCTTGATATCAAGGAAATCCAAGTCAAACTCTTGCTCATCCAAGAGAACAGTTAAAGTGTGAACAGGACGAATGTATTCAAAGCTATTTCCAGCCCAGTGCATGCTGACAGGGAAAGTCAAGGACTTCAAGACATCTACAACACCAGGAACAATGGCTTCAACTGCTTGACCAACTTCTTCCTTAGTGACATAGACATATTCTTCACCCTTGATTTCACGGAATTCGATATCTTCAACCGTCAAGCCTTTTCCACGGACAAATCCTTGAGCTGCTTTGGTGAAGTTTCCATCACTATCCAAGGCAATTTTCTTTGCTGGCCCCTTAAAATCTTCTGTCAAATCAGACTGTTTGTCTGCAAGACCAGTTACACGAACAGCCAAACGACGTGGTGTTGAGAAGGTCTGAATAGCTTCAAAAGACAGGCGGTTTTCCTTGAGGAAGGCTGCCATTTTTTCGCCTAGTTGTTTTTCACTTGGTGTGACAACATAGGCTGGTAATTCTTCAAGACCGAGTTCTACTAATAAGTTTTTTGTCATGTTTTTTCTCCGAAAAGTATCTTTTTATTTTCCAGCTTGCCTTATGTGATTGGCACGCAAGCAACCAACTTCGTTGCTTCATTGCTAAAATTGGAGCCAAAAGTCTCCAATTTTGCCTAGTATCCTTAGCTTCACTAAGGATACCTTCATCACTGCGGCAACTGGCTCAGGGCTCACACTGTTCGCCCATTTTCGTAATTTGTCACTTTCTTTATTCTGCGTCTTCTGCTAAGAGTTTAGCTCTTGTTTCTTCATCTAAAAGTGGGTAACCTAGGCGTTTGCGTTCTGCGACAAAGGTTTTGGCTACGACACGAGCCAAGTTACGGATACGAGCGATATAGCCTGCACGCTCGGTTACGGATACGGCACCACGCGCATCAAGCAGGTTAAAGGTGTGTGAACATTTGAGAACATAGTCATAGGCAGGGTGCACTAATCCTTCTTCCAAGGCACGACCAGCTTCTTTTTCAAACTTATCAAAGTTTTCCAGCAACATTTCTTGATCTGAAATTTCAAATGAATATTTTGAGTGCTCATACTCAGGCTGAATAAATATTTCTCCGTATTTTACACCATCAGCCCACTCGATATCATAGACAGAGTCTACTTCTTGAATGTAAGAAGCCAAACGTTCCAAACCATAGGTAACTTCCGCAGTCACAGGGCCAGTTGGCAATCCACCAACTTGTTGGAAATAAGTGAACTGAGTAATTTCCATCCCATCAAGCCAAACTTCCCAACCGAGACCAGCTGAACCAGTTGATGGGTTTTCCCAGTTGTCCTCAACGAAACGAATATCGTGTTCCAAAGGATTGATTCCCAATTTTTCCAAAGACTCAAGGTAAAGTTCTTGGATGTTTGATGGAGATGGCTTCATGACCACTTGGAATTGGTGGTGTTGGTAGAGACGGTTAGGGTTTTCCCCATAACGACCGTCAGCAGGACGACGTGATGGCTCCACATACGCTGCATTCCATGGCTCAGGTCCGATAGCACGAAGGAAAGTGTAAGGACTCATGGTTCCCGCACCTTTTTCATTGTCATAAGCCTGCATAAGCATACAACCTTGGTCATTCCAAAATTGTTGCAAAGTCAAAATAATTTCTTGAAATGTTAATTTCTTAGACATTGTTTTCTCCTGTTTATATAAATTACTTGCGACACGAGTCTGCCTCGTCGATCATACGAGGCAAGACGAGTTAGTACTGCGTCTAGCTCAGGCACTCTAGTGCTGAGTGTGGGGTAGCCCGACTGTAAGGAGGTCTCTGCCACTGACGCAGTAAAATGTTAATTTCTTAGACATTGTTTACTCCTTTAGTTTTTATATTTCTTTTTCAATTAATTTCTGCTGAACAAACCAATTTAACAAGGGAAGAGTTTTATCTGTATTTGCCCATAAATGATAAGAATCGAAGACCGCTTGTACACTACCTAGATTTTCTACCAACTTATCTATTGTCAAAAAACTACGCCAGTATTCGTAAAAAATACTTGCATAGTTCTTATCATAAGTCGAAGAACCAAAATCATTCAATGAATGCCAACCATACTTCTTCTGAAAAAGTTCTACGAGAGATTGATTACAAATTTTTTCCGCCTGAAATTCCTCTTCTGTCAAGAAATACTTGCGACTAATATATTCAACCATCCCCTCTTCGAACCATATATAAGAGTCGTAACCATCAAAATCATCTAAAAAATGCTCCGACCAATGAGCTAACTCATGTCCTACAATCTGTAAGAGGAAATTTTCAGATAAAGAATGATAGTGACTTTCTATTACTTGAGTTTGCTGAGAACACTCGTAGTCCATCAACTGATACAAATACAACTCTTTCCAAACAGCTAAATCAGGCGTCATAACCATTCGTCTATTATTTGTATAGGCTGGAACAGCACTTTCCCTAATAATCTGTGTAGCAGCATTAAAACTTGACCAAATAACGTCTTGCGGTAAATCACAGACTGCAAGTTCATTCTTTAAAAAAGATTGATAATCTTTCAACTTTTCAGTATTTCTTACTACAAAATCACGAAATGCAGCTAGTTGACTATCATCTTTTACAAGATAAAGGTTTTCCACGTCTCTCCTTTCTTTCACATAATAGACTGAATAAGCGAAAGAACCGCGTCCGACAATCCTAGGTTGATTTAACCTAGGGGCGTCAGAAACGCGGTTCCACCCTAATTTATTACTTCATTGTTTTTGAAAATACTACAGAAAGCGCCAGTTCTTTATTTTGCCCTACTTGGCTCCCACTATCCCAAGCTCGCTTGAAGAACGCCATAAGACTTTCTTTCCTGCTGACTATTATATCAAAAATTAGAATAATGTACAATTCTTTTTATGATTTTCTAGAAATCCATATCATCAACTCGTGGAGCACCAGACTGAACAGCAATCGCTTTTAAGGTTTCACGCTCCTCATGACTCAATTCGATTCCAAAGCAATCAAGATTAGCCTGAATACGAGACGCTGTGACAGATTTTGGAAGGGGTAAAAATCCTTCTGCCAAGCTCCAGGCCAAGGCTATCTGAGCAACAGCCTTTCCATGATTCGCTGCGATTTCTTGCACTTGCTTGCTATCAAACAGTTCTCCCTGACCAAAAGGTCCCCAAGCTTCCAATAAAATGCCTTTTTCTCGACAGTAAGCTACGACTTCCTCTTGATACACACCTGGAGCCAAACGAACTTGATTGACCGCTGGAAGAATTTTTGCTGTTTCAAGCAAGGCATCCAAATGATGGGGAAGGAAATTACTAACTCCAATAGCACGGATTTTGCCTTCTTGATAGAGGTCTTCCATCGCCCTCCAAACTTCCGTATTTCGGATTTTCCATTGGTCATTTTCTCTGAGCGGTTTTGGATTTGGCCAATGAATCAAATACAAATCCAAATATTCCAAGCCCAGCTTCTCTAAAGACTCTTCAAAAGCCTGACGAGCTTGCTTATAGTTGTGATTTGTATTCCACAATTTACTGGTTATAAAAATTTCCTCACGCGGAACGCCACTATCTTGAATGGCACGACCAACGCTTTCTTCATTTTTATAGATAGCTGCCGTATCGATATGGCGATAGCCTGCCTTTAAAGCCTCTAGGACAGCTTGATAGGCAATCTCTCCATTTTCAGCTTTCCAGGTTCCAAATCCTAGAACTGGAATTGGAACGCCATTGTTTAAAGTATAAGATTTCATTATTTTTCCTTTCTATGAGAAGAAAATCCAAAGAAACAAATTCTCAAGGAAAACTTATCTCTTTAGATTTTTTGAATTATTGGTCACGGTCGTAGTAAAGCTGGTGAGTTTTAAGACGAGTATCTAACAAATCTGGAATTGTTACAAAGTCATAACCTTGCCCTTTCAAATAGTCAATAACCTTTGGTAAAGCATTCACTGTTTCAGCATGGATATCATGCATGAGAATAATAGAACCATTCTTGACTTCACGCTGAATTTCTGTCAAAATAGCTGCTTCATTTTTACTTTTCCAGTCCAGACTATCTACATCCCACATAATAAAGCTCAAATCTAAGCTTTTGCGAATGTCGTCTGTAATGGCTCCATAAGGCGGACGCATGAGTTTTGAACTAGAACCCAGCACCTTAGTCAACGCGTCCTCAGTATCAGTAATTTGTTTTTTAGCTTCATCAAGCGAAAGTTTTGAAAGAACTGGATGGCTCCAACTATGGTTTCCAATGACATGGCCATCCGATTTCATGCGTTTCAAAATCTCTTCATTTCCAGAAACATTCTTACCTAAAACAAAGAAAGTAGCCTTAATTCCATACTTAGAAAGAGTATCTAATGCTTGATTTGTTGTTGCAGGATTTGGTCCATCATCAAAAGTCAAGGCTACTACTTTACGATTTTTCTTTTCATAATAAGCCTTATATAGTTCTGCGTCCTTATCTAATAAATAAGAGGACTGAATAACTTCAAAGAAACTAGATACTGGCAAGGCAATCTCGTCTAGATTTTCAACTGACTGACTTGGATAAAGGATAATCTGACTATCCTTGTAATCAAAATTCCATGCAGACAAGTCTTGGTCAGAGAAACCTTTAACAAGCTGATCGATCTTTTCTTGCTCCAATTTCTTATCCTGTAAGAAAGAAGTCAGTTCTTTTATTAGTTTCTCTTTGGCCTTACTAGCATCTGAAAATAGTTGATCAAGGGTAAAAGGTTTACCATCTTCTGTCAAATGTACTTTTGCTAGACTAGTTTTTTCAGTCTCTTCAACTTTTGACGAAGTTAAATCATAGACTTGTTTTATCACACTTCGGTTGACAATCCCTTTTAAAGTCGCATCCTGTTTCTCCGTATAATAAAAAACCAGATTTTCCTTATCCTCTAGATTGTCTTTAATATCCTGTGTCATAATTCCCTTTATAGACGAAATCACTTGCTCCCCTTGGAGAGGATAATAGGCAATTACTTCTGCTTGTCCCTTACGAAAATGATCCTTCTGATTTCCCTCACTCAATTGATCATCTTTCTCTTTTTTGAGCGATTCAATCTTTTGTTCAAAACTTTGTTTTGTGTATATTTTGTATCCAATTATTGAACCAAGGACACAAATACTTACTGAGAAGATGGCTACTAGGGCTATTAGACTCATTCTTATCTTATCGTAATTCTCACGCTTTGCTCTACTTTTATCCATAAGACCATCATATCAAATTCAAGCTATAATTTCAATGATTTTGGAGGAAATAGTATATTAAAAAATAGGGTCTTAAAAAATAACCGATCTCATTGCTGAGAATCGGTTTTCTAAATAAATCAAGCCAACCTTTTACGTAATATAAATTATGTAAAAGGATCCTACAACAACAAATCTTTTACTTTTCCAATTTCACTTTTTGGAATAACTAGGTGAATCATATCACCCAGATACATTCTGGTTGAGCCGTTAACTGTTTGGCTCTTGCCATTATGAACTTGTGTTGTGATGAGGACGTTATGAGGCAAGCTGAGCTCGTGTACTTGTTTTCCAGCGATTTTGTCAGATACAGGGATTTCAATAAGTGTGACTTCTCCTTCATCTGTCGCTTCTTCTGGCAACATTTTTTCCAACATAGCCTCATAGACTGGTGCTCCCTTGAGAAGATCCATTATGATGTAAGCTACTAAGGTTACTAAACCAAGTGGCATGAGATTGCGAATATCTCCTACCATCTCAGTTACGAGTATCATAGCAGTTAAGGGAGCCTTGGATATTGCTCCAAAGTATCCACTCATTCCCAGAATGACAAATATAGGGAATTGCTCCTGACTGACAAGTCCAATATTCACACAAATGACACCAACTAGGGCTCCAAGCAAGGAACCAAGCGCCAAAATTGGTAGGAAAATTCCTCCTGGAAGGCCACTTCCATAACTAATCATGCTCCAAACAAAGCGGATCAAAAAGTAAACTAATAGAACTTGGAAACTAAAATTTTGCTCAGTTAAGGAAAGAACCAGCTGATTTCCACCACCAAGGATTTGTGGCAAGAAGATCCCGACTGGTATGATGAGAATGAAAGCTAGAATTGGGTAATAAGCTCTATCCAAACGGATTTTTTGCCCAATCCAGTCATAAACTCTACCAACATTGAGTACAGCTTTCTCATAGAGAAAACCAGAAAGTCCTAAAAAAATTCCCATAAGAAGGTAAATCCAATACTGGTCTAGGGTCATTAGGGGAATATTATCTGGCATATCCAGTACGGGGGTTAAGCCAAATATGAGCAGAGAAACAAAGTTTGCTACCAGACTGGCTGCGAGAGTAGATACCCAGAAAAAGCGTGAAAAATGGTGATAAACTTCTTCTACGACAAAGAGGAGGCCTGCTATTGGTGCATTAAAGGCTGCGGCTAATCCTGCTGCAGCTCCACTCGCAATCAAGGAGCGTTCCTCTACTGGACTGGATTTAAGCCACTTGGCAATACCTTTACCACCGACCGCTCCAAGTTGAATACTGGGTCCCTCACGCCCCAGCATAAGACCGCTAGCAATAGCAAGAATTCCTAGAATATATTTTTTCCAAAGAACTCCCCACCAGTTGAGGGTCATCAGTCCCTTTAATTCAGCTTCGACTTGAGGAATTCCTGAACCTTTGATGTCTTTTTCTGACCGAGTTAATTTCGCACTGAGCCAACAAACTATTAAATAAAATAGACCAATGATAAAAAGATTGCGCACTAGGTGCGCTTGATCTTGATAAAGTCCTTGTATCAGGTGGAAGCCTTTTTCGATTAAAAACCGAAAAGATCCGACGATGAGCCCTACGACGAGACCAACAATGATTCCTCGTCCAACTTGGGATAATATGGTGCTTGAGGCAAAGGCAAATTCTTTCTTGGAACTGAGTGTTTCTGACTGTTCCTCCATAATCATTCCTTCTAACTTAACTTTCTTTTTCTCCTGAAACCAGTGATTTAACTGGTTCAAAGCTGGTTCGGTGAATTGGGGTAACTCCTAGTTTTTCCAGTCCTTCCAGGTGTTTAGCAGTTCCATATCCTGCATTAGTAGCAAAATCATAGCCAGGGAACTGCTGGTCGTATTCCTTCATCAATTCATCACGTGTCACCTTAGCCACTATAGATGCTGCTGCGATAGAGAGGGAGTTGGCATCTCCTTTGATGATAGATGTTTGTGAAATGGGCAATTCTAGTTTCATGGCATCAATCAAGAGATGCTCAGGTTGCGGACTGATCTGGGAAATTGCTTCCTTCATGGCCAGTTTGGTTGCTTCATAGATATTGACTTGGTCTATGACACTATTATCCATGATACCAATTCCGATTGACAAGGCTTGGTTTTGAACGGCTTGGAAAATCTCCAGATGTTTCTTTTTAGGAATTTTTTTGCTGTCGTTGAGGCCTTTAATCTTACAATTTTTAGGTAAAATAACGGCTGCAGCGACTACAGGTCCAGCCAGAGGGCCACGACCGACCTCATCAACACCTGCAATTAAGGTCAATCCTTGCTTATATAGTTCCTTTTCATAGGAAAGCATGGATTCCAAACGAAGATCCTCATCCAATTCAGCCTGAATGGCTTTTTTACGCTTGCTGATTTCCTTTTGAACTCCAGAGCGATTATCCTTTTCAAGCTCTAAAAAAATAGGGCTTTCTAACTCCTTGACCGTTGCAAGGAGTTCTTTGATTTCTTTAATCGTAGCCATCGATGTCTTCCAATGTATCTAAGGTATAGTTACCGAGTTTGCCGTCGCGGACTTCCTTCACGAAGAGACTGTAGAAACGGTCATAGTCATCACGGAAGCCGAGGGCGCGGGTCATGTCCATAATAATAACAGGCGCATCTTCTTCAATTTTCATTTGTTTGAAGCGTTCAGCCAGCTTTTCTGGATAATGTTCTTTGAAATAATTGAGTCCAAAAATGGTTACTTCATCCATAGGAAGCAACTGGTCTTTAATAGCTCCAGTCAAGGCCAACTTAAGCGCAACAGTTTCATCCTCAAACTTAGGCCAGAGAATCCCCGGTGTATCCAATATTTCCAGGTCTTTATTGGTTTTGAGCCATTGTTGCCCCTTGGTAACCCCTGGTTTATTGCCGACAACGGCAATTTTCTTACCAGCTAAACGGTTCATAAGAGTGGATTTACCAGCATTTGGAATCCCGATAATCATGGTACGCAAGGTTTCAATCTTGATACCACGTTCTTTTTGGCGAGCAATCTTATCCGCCATGAGCTTTTTGGCCGCATCTGTTACAACTTTTACAGTCACTTGCTCTTTGGAGTTAATAGCCAGAGTCTGGATTCCCTGTGATTCAAAATACTGACGCCATTCTTTGGTCATTGCTGGATCGGCCAAGTCTGCTTTGTTTAAAATCAAAAGTTTTGGTTTGTCACCAACAATCTTGGTCAACATAGGATTTTGACTAGATAGAGGTAAGCGTGCATCCACCAAAATCGTTACAAAATCAACAAATTTTAGATTTTCCTGCACCTGTCGACGCGCTTTAGACATGTGTCCAGGAAACCATTGAATAGTAGCCATTGAGTTTTTTTCCTTTCATAGCAAGGGTTTAGAGCCCCTGTTTTATTTTACTATTGTCTAAACACCAAGTGAACACCAAAACTACCATGCAATGGAAAAACCTCTGATTTGATTCTCACTTGATTTCACAATCTTTATATCAAACTGTGGGTGGTATTTGACAATATCTTTTTTGATTTTTAATAGTAAATTTGAAATAATATTTTTAGGTGAGTAACGTGGACTAAGATGTAACAAGTCTTTGAACTCATCGACACTTAATTCTACTTTATTGCTATTATCACTAGTTTCAATGAATTTTTCAATCATTCTGGAATATTTACAGGTATAACTTTTCAATTCTTCAAAATGGAAATTGTGATTTTCTACAAATTGATTTAAGGCTTTTACAGTATTTTCTTGTGAACGATTTATATTATGTGTATAGCCCATTGTTGTCTCAAAGTTAGCGTGTCCTACTCTAGTCATAATATCTTTCACTGCTATGTGCATCTCATTACTTTGAAGGTAACTAATATGCATATGCCTAAACGAATGGGGAGTAACATGTTTTACCCACTTAAAACCATAGTCACTTAAACAATTTGTCAATAATTTTCCTTCTATTCGTTTCAAAACTTGACGAAAAGTGCTAGATGTTATTGGAGAGCCGTATTCTGTTCTAAATACACTTTCAGAATGTGTAAAAGCAGGACAGGGATGCTTCTCCATATAAGCATCAAATTCTTTATTTCTCTGTATTGTCCTTTTAATAGCTTCGCTTGCAGCTTCAGGTAAAGCTACTTCTCTAATTGAATTAAGTGTTTTAGTTGTATCAAAATGAAATTGTTCAACTTTTAAACAATGATATTGAAGTGCTTTATCAATATGCAAGATTCCTTTTTCAAAATCAATATCTGATGGTAAAAATGCTGCTTCACTAATTCGAATACCTGTAAGCAACAATACTATAGCAAGATCATAATAGTTTGCATTTCTGCATTGGCGTAACACATCAAAAAATGCATGTAATTCATGTATTTCTAGAAATTTAGAATCATGTCTTTCTTTTGCTTTACGCCTTTTCTCTAGTGAAATATCTAGTTTTACCGCAGTCATTGGAGAAAACTTAATGACATTATATAACACACCATGATTAAAAATCTTATTACAAGTACTTTTTATATGAGTCATTGTTGAAGGCGATGCATCATATATTTCTAAATATTTATTGAGACTATTTTTCATCAGAAGTGGAGTAATCCTGTCTAACAAAAAATCATCTCCTATAATTTTCCCAAGACGCTTCATAACCAGTAGTTCTCTCTGAATTGTTTGTGGTTTAACAGAGACACACCAAGTCTGAAACCAATTTTCTTTTAACTCTCCAAATGTTGTAATCAGTTCAGGGCTAAACTGACTTTCAAATGAAGTAGTTAGTCTATCTATTTTATCAAGAACCTCTCTTTCAGCTTGTTTCCTCGCCCTACTAGTATTCTTAGTATAACTTACAGTTACTGATTTCCACTTTCCTGTTAGTGGATCTTTGTACTTTTCAACCACTTGATATAAGGGTTGCCCTTTTGAATTTGTTTTAGTTACATAATACATAATTTAATTCCTCTTAACTCTTAAAAAGAAATAAATCATTGTTGTATAGAATAAATAACTACCCTATATTATACCATGACTTCCTTATTTTGTCCGCTTTTGCTTCCATCTTAAGAAACTTTCAAATCCTTCTAGATTAATGAAAACAAGTTTATGGGTTGGGTTAATTACATACATGGAAAATGTTCTGTTTTCTCGCATTTCTTTAATCCATCTGTTCAATGTATATTGATTTAAACCATCCCATCTTTTTAGAATTCCTTTTTTATCGGCCCATTCTGCAATGGAATTTTCGACAGATATATATTTTATATTCATGACATCATCCTTCCTAAAAAATATTTTTACCTCCATGGCATGACTGATGAAGTCATCATAAGGATTTCACTTACTGCTCTTTTACGGTGGCAGCCTGAACGGTCAGAAGTATCATTGTATATCATTTGTATCATGGCATATAAAGTATCGCTCTATTTTATTGATGGTTTTAATGTCGCTCTTATCATGGCGAGCCATTCAAAACTGCTCCACAAATGAGGAAAGTACCATTTTGGACTATTTAATTGTCAATGTTCTAATTAAATTCTTCTTAATTTCACGAGATATGAAATATGGACAATTTTATTTAATGTGAATTCTATTAGGATAATCTGTAATACCCAATAAATAATCTGTACTTACATTATAAAAATTTGAGAGATCTATTAAGACTTCTGCAGTGAGAGTTCGTTCTCCTCGCTCTATCTTTGAATATGCTGAAGTTGTAAATGAAAGTAATTTTGCTAATTCTTTTTGGGTTAAATCACGATCTTCCCTCAAATCCCTTAATCGTCTGTACATACAGCTTTCTCCTGAGAAAAGTATAATATATAAAACTAAGAAATCATTCAAAGTGTCCAAATTGGACATTTTGAACTAAAGTTAATTTATTAAACACTTCTCATAAGCTCATCTATTATAGGTAAGACAATATTAAGAAAGACGGTCAAAATCTATTAACCGTCTAAAAATGTGTTATAAGCTATAAAAAAAATCAGCAGTAATTCGGTAACAAAAGTCACATAATTTTGTTATGGAAGGAATTAATGATGTACAGATTTCTGTAAACCAGCAAATTGAAAAAAGATCAACATGATATTTTGATTGTGAATCTCTTACTTTCAGAACATAAAAATTTTATAATAGGCGCGATTTAACAATAAAATTATCCGTTGCATTAATAGATGTAGATAAGCCACTCCATCAATTCAAAGCAATTAATGAGATTTTATATTGTTTTATCTTCGAAGATTCACAAATCAAGGAGAGACTATTTTATTTTATGTTTTATCCTATCTGGACAATCTGTTAGTCCTAATAGGTAATCCGTACTAACATCATAGAGTTTAGAAAGCTGCACAAGAACATCTGCCGTTAAGGCAACCTCTCCTCTCTCAATTTTTGCATAGTTTGTATGAGAAAAGGAAAGTAAATTTGCAACAAACTTTTGAGTAAAATCGTGATCTTCCCTCAAATCCCTTATCCGTTGGTACATCTAGCTTTCTCCTAAGAAAAGTATATGTCACTTTCAGAAAAAAGCTGGGAAATTGTCATAATATGACAGTAAAATTTGTACTATCTTATTTCAAATTTAAGTAAGTATACTAGTGGTACTTCATACATTATTATCTTGCAAACAGTATATAGAATGCATCCTTAGAATATAGTCGTCTTTAATTATATTTTTTTATGCTGAGATTAATTATTTTCTTGCATAAATTACTAAAATTTATCCCTTCTGCCTCGGCTTCCTTAGGAAGTAAACTAGTTGGAGTCATACCAGGTATACTATTCGTTTCGATGAAGTAAATTTCACCATTATCATCAATAATAAAATCTGACCGTGAATATACTTCAAATCCCATTAAGTCATGAATTGTTTTAGCATATATTTCCAACCTTTTCTTTAGCTCTTCAGATATATTTGCAGGACAAATTTCCTTAACAACTCCAGGAGTATATTTTTTTTCATAATCATAAAAACCACCCTCAATAACAATCTCAATTGGTTGCAAAATTTTTTCACCAATAACTCCGATAGAAATCTCTCTTCCATTTATATATTCTTCAATATTATAATTCTCTAAGTCATACTGTTGAAGTTCTTCTTTCGTTTTGATAATTTGAACTCCTATACTTGAACCACTGTCATTTGGTTTTATTACTAATGGAAAAACAAATTTATTTTCCTCAATATACTCATAGGGAGTTTTAATCCCAACTGTACTCACAAGTCTCTTTGATAATTTTTTATCTAAACTTATAGCATTACTTTGATATCCGTTGCCAGTATACTTTATATTACAAATATCCAGTAACGCCTGTAACTTTCCATTCTCACCAATCCCCCCATGTGTAGATAGGAAGACGATATCTGCTAATTTACAGATTTCAATAACTGAATCTGTTATTTCAGCAGATTTATCTATCTCAAATTCTGATAGGTTACCTTCTTGGTACAACTTATATAATTCAGAAAAATGTTTTACCTCTTTATTTTCAAAATTGTATATTCCATTCAAATTTAGTCTAATTACATTATCAGTAGTTAGCGCTTTAGCAATTTGTCTCGAAGAAACTTCCGAAATTAACCGTTCTGGGCTCCTACCACCATATAAAACTACAATATCCATTTGATTTACCTCAATAAAATTAAAAAAACAGTAAAACCCATTATAAAAGTTTTACTGTAATTCACAAATATCTTATATGCGGGGTGAAGGACTCGAACCTCCAATAGACATTTAGTCGAACCTACCTGTATCATAGGCGCGTTTACCAATTTCGCCAACCCCGGATAAATTATTTATGAATTAATTATACCATTACAATAAGTTAGAGTCAATAGTTTTTAGCAAATAATTTTGATATTTTCAATTTAAAATTGTCTTTTATATAAACTAATACCTAAATTATTCATAATTAAAATTGTAAAATATATTCTCGTATCTTTAGATAGCGATTCATTAAGAGTAATTTCCTCAACAAACTTTTGAGAACCATTAGGTTCTAATATAAGCTTTTGTAAATCAGAACTAAACTTATCGTTTCGAACACAAGTCTTGATATAAACTTCTTCAAAATTATTCCCAATATTGTGAATTGAAAATTCTACTTTTGCGTCGCTACTTGTAAATTTCTCTAATTTATCAATTGTAAGTTTAATATTTTCCTCACTTAAATCTTCTATGATGGAACAACAAGGACAGAGTTTAATTATCCTGCCATACCTTGAATAATAATCACTAACATATACTTTTTCAATTGGTTTTTCATTACATGTTGAACAAATTTCTTGTTCCTGAGTACATTTTATCCTAAAATTGGTCCCATAGTGGAGATCATACATTCTATATTTATCCTCAGAAATATTCTTGACCCAATAATTTAAGATTTTTCGGCTTAGCTTGTCAATATTAATTTGTAAACTATTTATGATTTTTTTTACTTTAAAATTAGTTTTAGAATCTCTTCCAAAATCAAATAAATAATTTTCTAAGTTATTGAATTGTGATATTAAAGTATTCGCTTCTTGTTTAAAGCACTTATCACTATTCGGATGCATATGAGCTATCCTATTATCTCTGCTAAAATTATATAACATTTTAGGAATATTTTTGATAAAATTTTTAGGGATAGTAATATCTTCTTTCATAAGTTCACTATCAGTTATTGATTGATCTGAAAAAATTAATCTTTCTCCATCAATCGTATCAAAATAACGAATACTTTTATTTGAAATCAATATTTCATTTCTTTGATAATTCGACCGTTGTAAAAAATAATTATATAAATTTTCACTATTCTTAAATTGATTATTGGGGTCTCCATATAAGACATAGCATGGAGTTAGATTGTTATAAACACAATATTCATTACACTGCCTAGTTACTGTTCCAAAACTCTCTTCCCTCTCTAATAAACAATCTGCTAAAATTAATTCGTTAGCATCAGATAATTTAGTAGAAAAAGGAGCTATAAAAGATACGGCTGAACTATTCAATAATCCAAATGACAAAGTTTCCTTTCCTTCTTTCTCAAATTCTCCAGGTGCTACAACACCAAGAACACAACCATTAATCATTATTAAATCTGAATTAAGTTGTGCTGTATTTAAAACTTCTTTTGATGTTTTTATTTGACTATTACATAATGCTATATTTTTTCCTATCGCTAATTGATCTAGTCGTCCTCCTCCGTAAATAAATAATGCCGATCTTCTTTTACAAAGTAAATCACTTGTAAGATGCGATGAATACATAGAGATCAGAGAATTTATTTCTTTAATCTCAGACTCTCTCCGTGGTACTACATTTAAAGAAGTATAGCTAGATTTCTTTATCATGCTAAAAGTTAAATTTTTAATAGCAAAGTTCACTACATCTTGAAAATTATTTCCTGTAAAATATCCAATATCAATCCCTCTATTCAAAGAAATTCTAGTAATTCTCCTCAACGATTCATATTCCAAATTATGAGATTCTGAAAAAATTATAATTTTTTTAAAATGTGAGAACTCTAAATATTCAAATATTTCTAAAAATGATTGTAATTCATAGAAATCATACTTACTTTTAGAAGAATAAACTTTAGCAATATCATTATATTCGTCATTACTAAATCCAATCACAATTGTACTGCTTCTTATATCCGTAGTACTAGAGTGAATTTCTCTTAATAACGATAGGTATTTTTCATTCATCTTATTTATCTCTCCTTAATTTTTTTTCATAACTCTTTATAAGAATAACCAATAAACTACTTAGTAATCCCAAAATAACCAGACTTAATCTCGGATTTAAAAGCCAATTAAAATAAGCAGCTAGTATCCCTCCAAAAGGAGCAAAAATGGTAGCTATTACAAAAGAACTAGAAAGTATTTTACCAATATTATACTCAGTACTTTCTTGTTGCTGTATTGTTGTAATCGAGACAGAAGCTATTGTAATTAGTCCACTCAAAATTGAATAACAAATTCCAAAAAATATCCAATTTTCTACTATTCCGCTTGCCATAATGACAAGTGGGATCGTTGCCATTGATATATTCATTAAGATAAAGGTATCCTTCTTATTCAAAAAAGTAGAAAGAAGAGTTACTGCTATCAAACTACCAAATCCAGCAATTGAGTATACAATTCCAACAAGACTATTTGATAACTTTAATTGATCCTGTAAATAATAAATAATTGTTGCATTAAATCCTAGCATAGCGATATTCACAACAATAGTAAAGAGTAAAGAAACCCTCAATTTAATATTTGTGAAATTCTCTTTAAAACCTGCAAACATTTCTTTTATATCATCATTTCCATTCTCCTTATGTCCTTGATTTGGAATATATGAAATTAATATTGAAAAAAATAACAACAAGAACGAAGCACTATTTATAAAAAAAATGCTATTAATATTAAACTTTAACATTAATAACCCCGCCAGAGCAGGAGAAACTAATTTTGAAATAGTTCGTACACCTTGAAACTGCGAATTATATTTTTGCAATTCTTCCTTCTCAAATAATGCCGGAGTAATTACTGAAAATCCTGTTTGAAAAAGTGTCGAAAATAAAGGAATCAAAAATGCAATAACATAGTAAAAAAATATAGAAACTGAATATTTAGATAGTATCGGTATTACACTACATAATAATGCAGGTATTAATGTAGACCATAATAGTATTTTTTTCTTATTAAAATTATCTAATAAGTAACCCATAACAAATCCCAATAAGAGTTGAGGTAACAATTCAATAATCACCATTCCTCCCATTGCAAATGACGAATGAAATTCTTGGTAAATTAAAATAGGAAAAGCAATTTTTTGAAATCTATCTCCAATATTTGATATAAATTCACCAAAAGTTATTGTATAAAACGTTTTCTTGTTAATATCCATGACTCCCTTTCCTTCTTTCTAAACCACGATAAATATCATTTTTTATTAAATCTGTAAAGCTTATTCCAAGACTCTTTGCAAGAGTAGGCACAACACTGTTTTCACTCAAACCGTACATAGTTCCTAACTCAATAAAATATACATCTTCACCACATACTCTGAAATCAAGGTAGCATGTGCCGTCTATTTCATAGTAATCTAATATATTCTGAGTAAATTTTTTTAGTTTAGAATTGATTACGTTTTGTGAATCATCAACAATGAACATATTTTCACCACTATTATATCTTTCTTCAAAATCGATATCTTTATTGATTCTAGCTTTAGAAACACCTACTTTAATCTCATCTCCTTGGAAAATAGCGGCCACTATATAATCATTTCCTTCAATATATTCTTGTATAACCAAATGTGTATCAATATTTAAAATATCCGGTAAATTCTTTTGAATATCTTGTAATGAGTTTACTTTTTTAACTCCATGACTTGAACCACTTAAAAACCTTGGTTTAATTACTAACGGGAATCTCATATGATTCCTAGTTATAAATTTTTCTATACTATCAATACTTATTAAACCATCTACCTTAAATGTCTTTGGAGTATTTATATTTAGTATTTTTGACAATTTACTAAAAAAATATTTATCTCTACAAACAGCACTTATCGTAGCAGAACATCCCGTGTATGGTATATGGTAAGATTCTAAAATAGATTGTAAAACACCGTTTTCACCAATCCCTCCATAAGATACAATATAAACTAAATCAAAACCTTCAATATGTTTTAAGACATCATTCAACTTTTCTAGATTTTTCAACTCTACAACTTCATTATAGATATCTAAATTTTCCAATTCTTTTGAAACAATCTTTGCAGCTTTTTGGGCTAAATTGTACTCATGCGGTAAACCTGATACAGTTACTAAAACTCTCATCTTTCCCCCAGATACTTTCTTAAATCATTTATGACTTTTTCACTATTCTTCTTAATTTTATAAATTGAGAACCCTTGTTCTGTAGGTAGAATAAAATGTATTTGTTCTGAAGAATTTTTCTTATCTGTTTTTATTATTTCTGATAATTCGATTATTCTATCATCATCCAATTTTATAACAGTTGGAAGCGAGTACTTCTTTAACAATTCTAATAATTTATTATATTTTATTTTTGATAGTTTCCCACCTTCTAGTGATATTTTTGCTTCAAAAACCATCCCTATTGCAATAGCTTCACCGTGTAAATAGTCTATGTGCCCGTATAAAGTCTCAATAGCATGTCCTAGAGTGTGTCCAAAATTTAAAGATAATCTTTTATGATTTTCAAATTCATCATTCTCTATCACATCTTTTTTAATTTCAATTGATTTAGAAATAATATATTCCATCTTCTCAGATATATTATCTGCTTTAGTCAGTACATTCAATAGAGATGCATTATATATGTAAGCCATTTTAATTATTTCACTCATTCCACAGCAAAATTCTCTTTGAGGTAATGTATCTAAAAATTTTAGGTTAACTATAGTAAATTCCGGTGGGTAAATAGCGCCAATCATATTGGTTAACTCATTATAATGAACGCCAACTTTCCCTCCTATACTACTATCTACTTGACTTAGTAATGTAGTAGGAACTTGAATAAATCTCATTCCTCTATTGAACGTTGCTGCAGTAAATCCACCTAAATCTCCAACTACACCTCCACCTATTGCTAAGAGTATATCACCTTTATTAAAGTTATTCTCAATTAGTATGTCATAAAGTTTTTGAACCTCCGTTAACGATTTAGAGTTTCCCCCTGGTTCTATAATATGTGTAAAACAGTTAAATTTCTTCTCAAGATTAAGAAATAGTTGTCTCTGATGGAAGTAAACATTTCTATCGGTTAAAACTAATAATCTTATTTTTGATATATCACATATTTTGGAATTCAATGTTCCTATTACATCCTTAGAAAAAATTACAGAATAGTTCCGTAACCTCGAATGAACTTCAATCTCTTTATTCAAAGTAGTATCCCCCATTCACTTTTATAATTTCACCGTTGATAAAGGAAGCTTTATCTGATGCTAGAAATTGAACTAACTCACTTACTTCCTTAGCACTCCCCATCCTTTTCATACTATTAATATGAGAGTATAACTGCAGTTCAGCATCTTTTTCACTTACATTATTCTCTTTTGAGAAATTAGATATTGCATTATCTGTCATATTTGTTTTTATAGAGCCAGGTGCAACAATATTTATTCTAGTTTTATGTTTAATAAACTCTTTGCTTAAAATCTCTAAATAATATGTCATTGCATTCTTAGTCATTGAATATAGTGGAAATTTACTCCTAGGATATATACCTGCATTTGAAGAAATAAAAATTATACTTGTTCCAAAAATATTATATTGTTGGACTAATTTTAAATGTTGTGTAGCAAGATAAATTTGTGAGGTTATATTTACTTTTATTAAATCATCTAAATACTCTGGATCTACATCAAATATATTTGTCTCAGGAATCCCAATCCCTGCATTCAGGATTAATATATCAATTCCATGATATTCCTTAAAAATATCAGAATACCACTTCACAACATTTGATGTATCCCTTAAATCTAAAATTGATTTATTACAATTGAGTTTTTCTAGTGAAGAATTTGAACTTCCATGGTAAATAACAGTATTCCCATTTTTTTCAAAGTCATGAGCAATCTGTTTTCCAATTCCCCTACTGCTTCCCGTTACTAATACTTTCTTAGTTATATTTTTTTGAATATTCATAAAAGCACTCATCTAATCTATTGATAATTTCTAAAATAAAATTCTCTTCAGAGACAAGAGGAGGCATTAATACAATGGTATTATTATATGCTGATCGGCTAAGCATATTCTTTTTCTCAAGTAATTTGTAGAAAAATTCTAACTCTTGCCCATCTTGTTCTACCAATTGAATACCTAACATTAGCCCCCTACCTTTAATTGAATGAATTAGACTACTATACTTCTTTTGCAACTCATTCAATTTCTCCAAAAATAGTGCCGACTGCTTATTAACATTTTCTAAAATATTTTCAGATTCAAAAATATCTAAAACTTTGTTTGCTGCTGCAACTCCCACTACTGAACCAGCATTCGTATAACCATGTAGTAATTTTTTATTTTTAAAGACTGAAACGATTCTATCAGAAAATAAAGTTGCTCCTAGTGGTGCATACCCTGCTGTGATATTTTTAGCAAGAACAAGGATATCAGGGACAATTTCTAGTCCTTGATATGCAAACATCGAACCAGTTCTACCGAACCCTGTTACTACTTCATCAAAAATCAATAAAATATCATTGTTTTTAGTATATTCTCTTAGTAAAGTTAAAAATTCTTTTGGAAATTCAATTATTCCTCCAGAGCCAATGATTGGTTCAATAATAATAGCAGAAATCTCTTCAGAATTGAGTTTGTCTAACTCCCTAAAGACATTATCCCCATCATTATCATCCGGTAAAGGAAGTGTAAAATAATTTTCAATATCCAGTACACAACCTTCCCTATTGGGTTCTTCTCCCATAACATTCATTGCACCTAACGATACCCCATGATAACTCATAGCAAAATGTCCTATTTTAACCTTTTTATATTTTTGTTGCTCATAATAAAATAGTCTCGCTACTTTCAAAGCTGTCTCAACTGAATCTGAACCACCTGTACCATAAAATACTTTGGAAAATTCAGGAGCTAATTTTAATAATTTTTCACTATACTCAATTAACAATGGATATGCTCTTCCAAAAAGTGATGTTAATGGTAACTTATTCATTTGATAGTTCATCTCATCTATAATATCTTGCCGAGAGTAACCTAAACCTGCATTCCAGATTCCTGAAATAATATCAAGATATTTCTTTTTGCTTGTATCATAGACATATGTTCCTTTACCGGAAGCTACGATAAATGGTAATTTATCAAATGTCGTAAAGTTAGTAAAGTTCAACCATAATTTTTCTGTTGTTAATTTTTCCATAATTTTTCTCCCAATTCTTTTAGTTCTTGAAAATCAATTTGTTGCTCTGCATCAGATAATGCAATGTCGGGATTAGGATGCACTTCCATCATTATTCCGTTAGCCTTAATTCCTTTCGCAGCATAACTAGCCGGTAGTAACAGTTTTCTTCTACCTGTTGAGTGTGATACATCAACAATTACAGGTAAACCTGTCTCAGATTGCAAAATAGGTACTGCCATAATATCGAGTGTATTTCTAGTTCTATTATCAAAATTTCTGATACCTCTCTCACATAAAATTATATTGGTCTTACCATTTTTTTGTAAATATGACAATGCTCCTATATACTCATCAATTGTTGACATCAATCCTCGTTTAAACAACACCGGTTTTGTAATTGTAGCTAGCTCTTTAAGTAACTCGAAATTTTGCATATTACGGGAACCTACTTGGATTATATCTACATAGTCGTACGCCTCTTCTAGCTGCTTTATTGACATAATTTCACTAACTGATTTAAGCGAAAATTCTTGACACACCTCATATAGATATTTAATACCTGTTATTCCCAAACCTTGAAACGAATTAGAGGTTGTTCTTGGTTTATAAGCTCCCCCTCTAAGATATTTATAGCCTAATGTTTTAACATGACTTGCAGACTCTCTAATTTGATTATACGACTCTATCGAACAAGGACCTACAATAAAGTTTGAAGGATTACAATTTGTACCTATAAAATCATTCATTATTTCATCCATTCTATTCTGTTTCCTTTCTATATGGCTTACTAATTATAAATAAATTATTTTCATAAAATAAATATACTTTTATAAGATTATGGACTGATATAAGATCAGATTCAAATAAGAATTGCATTTCATCATTTCCCACACATTTTTTAGTAATCACAGGTGGTAGAATACCATTAGTAATTAAACCAATACCACATCTCACTAAACCTTTGAATTCATGTAATTTTATATTAATCTTTAATGTCTTATTATCTTCTATGCTATTTTCAATATCAACATTAATTAACTTATCCATATTCCCTAAATCTTGAATTTGCCCACAGTTATTACAAGAAAATATAATTCTCTTATATGAACTATCCATGGTTTTTTTTAATACTTTTCTAGTAATCTCAAAATTGCAGTATGGGCATCTATTCTCAATAGTTGAAATATCTGATACAGAAAAATGCATACTGTATTTTTCTGATAATGGTGAATAGGTTGTTTGCTTACTAGTAATTATCTCATTCAAAAAAGATTCTATCAATTCACTTCTTTTTTGTTCTAAATTAGCTAATTTTTTTTGATATTTTTCAGCTTTATCTGTAAAACATAGAAATTCCTCGGTCATTTGTGAAAGCCCTAGAGAAAGATTCTCCACCTCTCCCATTAAATTTTTCAAACTTTTATTAAGACCACCATTCAAAGATAAAGTGTTTGATAGTATACCAAAATCAACAACGCTCTCTTTTGGAATTGTCACTACATCAATCCTTTTAGGAAGAAATGAATTCTCTCCCATTAAATATATATAACCATCTTCAATTATCCAAGATATCCTCTCCTTGTAGGATAGAGCAAATTGTTCATAATTCAAGGGTAGTTTACATTTACCAAAGTAAAATCGATTTGCATTCTCTGTATGACACGATAGATGATTGCCTTCAAAACTATACTCACAATATGGAGACACCTTTAATATATTCTCGCTAGAGCCAATTAAGTTATACCTAGGAACATCTACTGTCTTGTTTTTTAAATTTTTGTTAATTATTCTGACTATTTCATCGTATTGAAATCCAAAATAGTTCAATAAAATAAACCACGTACACTCTGAATATCCATTTTCTTTTAGCCCTCTGTAAGTAATAATAGTATCAACATTTGATTTCATTAAATCATCTAAGTATGATTTCCCTGATATCAGAGTTCCAAAACAAGACGCCAAGAAAATTACCTTGTTTCTTTTCGAATCTAAAAAATTAGCCAATATGGTATCACCACTATCTATTGCTACAGCTTTTGATACCAATTTTTCTTGACCTAAATATAGTAAATTTCCATTACCATGAACGATTGCAGATAAATAGTTGATTTCTTTTAAATTACACAATTTCTCAAACACATCCCCCTTACGATTTACAATCTGAAAATCTTCTCGAGATATGTCTTTTATTGATGAATCAAGCATATTTAATATCATATTAGTTTTACCTAAAATTTTATTTGGATATAAAAATTTTGCAATTAAAACTGATAATGCCTCTAAATCATAGGCAACTAGGTATGTAATATTATATACTGATAATCTCATAATCAAGCTGTCTAAATTATCTGACATTGCATGTTCACTGATAAATATGTAATGCTTATTCTTATTTAGCAGAGCCTCTGTTTCAATTTTCAAAAATTTTGCTCCCGTACATCGTGATAATGCATATGCAATAGCATAATCTCTAGTATCTGCATACAAAATTTCTAAATCCAAACTAGATATATCTCGCCTCACTCTATCATCTAAATTAAAGTAATCTAACTTTCCCGTTTTTGAGTACAAAATTAAATCTTCACACTCAGCTAATTTTGATAAGTAATCAGTTTTTTTATTTGTGATAATAACTTCTTGCATAATAGATATCCTCTAAGAATTACGTATAAGATTAGTAAGTGTGTTTAGTTATAACTAAACACACTTACCTGTACAGGTAAGATTCAACCTCCGACTATAATGATAATATCCATAATCAATAACAATATTGATGTAAATTTTAAAAATTTTTTCATACTGAACCTCCCTTTATTTTTTATTTATTGTATAATAAATAAAAAACCTTTGAAATTTTGTTGGGAAAATGGGAAATATGAAATCAAAACTTGGTATAACACTCAGAAAAATTCGAAAAGGAAAGCAAATCAGTTTATGTTCAATTGCTGATAGTAATTTATCTAAATCTCAAATCTCTAGATTTGAACGGGGAGAATCAGAAATCTCTTGTATTCGACTAATAAATATTTTAGATAAATTACATATAACTTTGGATGAATTTATTATTCTTCATGACAATAATTCTACTAAAACTGGATCATTCGCTAACTTGGTGCAATATATTCGAAAACACTACTCCACAAAAAATTTTGATAGTATTATTGAATTACTATCAAACTCTTCAAGTTATAACTTGGGGCCTTATGAAAAGACAATGGTAAAATCGATTCTCTATACAACAAATAAAAATTTTCTCCCCTCGGACGAGGAGTTATTACAGCTAACAGATTATCTTTTTAAAGTTGAAAACTGGGGTTACTATGAAATTATCCTATTAGGTAACTGTGTAAGAACAATTAAATATAACTCCTATTTCCTATTAACTATAGAAATGTTAAAAAATTATATCTATTCAACATTAAATAAGACAAATAAACGGCTTGTTACACAATTGGCAATCAATTGCCTAATTGTTAGTATTGATAAAGAAGAATTTCAAAATTGTAGTTTGCTAATCAAAGAAATAAAAAAATTACTAAATAATGAATTAAACTATTATGAACAAACCGTCTTCTTATATACATGTGGATACTTTGAATTTAAGTGCAATCCTGTGAACGGAATCGAAAAGATGAAACAAGCACTTCAGGTATTTGAAATTCTAGGAGAACATAATATAAAAGCACAGTACCAAGAGCACTATGACAAATATATTAATCAATAGCATAAAGATAGTTAATCTTTAACCACCATAGGATTAGTTCTTGTTATTCCAATAGTATTTCTATACTAAATTTTTTATCAAAATCCTTATCATTCAGTACTTTTACAAACATTTCTAAATTTTTTATTAAGCTCTCATACTCATAAAGATAATGATCTAGCTCCTCTTGAAACGCTCTTATTTCTTCGCTTACTTGTTCTACTGTAATTGATTCTGGCAAATTTAATTTTGAAAAGTCATATCTTGCAAGCTTTCGACTGCTCACATCCTCACTCTTCAAATTGATAAGCACTTCCGCCATCTTATTTAAGTTGGCGATTTTTTCATTAATTTGATTTAGTTTTATATCTATCTCTGCTATTTCTTTTACTAACTCGTCTTTAATGTCTTGGTATTTCTTATCTGCTTCAGTTAATTCAATGAAGAGGTTAATCTCAGTAATCTTTTCCTGTAGACTCTTAACTGTAGGTCTTCTGTATGGTATTACTCGACTATCGTTGGTTAGCTGTCTTATCAATGTTCGTCCTTTGACATACTGATTCTTATCCGAATGTTCTTTGTTATATACAAAGTATGAGGTTGTCTCACGTATAAAGATTTTATATTTTGTTTGATTCTCTTCTTCCAGAATATCTAATTGATAATTTGGAATGAAAATGAGACCACTCTGCTTAATACCAAAAGACACTTTGATATAAATGCCCTCATCAACTAGCTTCTCTATTTGGTTCTCTGCAAGTTCTACTTCAAATTCACGAACGGTATCTCGTTTTTCCTTAAATGTCTTAAAGGCTTCCTCAATCTCTTCAGTGGATACTTTATCCTTATCTCGTTCTTCTTGGAAAGCATGGTACTGTTCCTGTAAATTCTCTAATCCTTCTGAAGCAATGACTTCCTTATTTTTAAAATAATCTTGAAAAAATTTGACATCATATAATTTCTTATCACTTATTTTTTGATGACCCAAACTTATCTTTTGATTATCTTCTTCCAGGATAAAAGTTACATTTTTTTGTTTTAAGTCAATGGTTAGATTCAATTCTTTTGCTTTTGTTATTAAATCTTCTAAAGAATTGACACGGTTCAACAAAAATTCTAAACGACTTTCAATCTCTTGCTTAGCAAAATGCGTTCTAAAAAATTCTTCATCATATAGATCTCGTTTGCTGAGTTGGCGTCCTCGAATTGATTTTATCATCGTTCTATCTGTCATCAAAAAACGGCTATGCTTTTGACTAAAATCAATCTGAACATGCAACTGCTTTGCTTTCTCTAAAAAATCATCAAACGATTTAGATTGCTGCAGCAAAAAATAAAGACGTTGTTTCAATTCAAACTTATGACTAGATTCCCTATATTTTTTATAATCTCGATAGGAATAACGTTTCTCAATAATTTTTGCACCAGCCACTTTAGAAATACGGTCTGAAATCATACGGAGGTTTCGTTCCAAGGCATAGTTCCATATCAACTTTTTATCTGAATTGCGGTCAATAGCGTTGATTAGGATGTGATTATGAACATGATCTTTGTCTGTGTGAGTTGCTACGATGAACTTAAAACGACCTCCTGTCAATTCCATCATGGTCTCATAACCAATGCGGTTAATTTCTTCAGGTGTCAGATTATCTTCAGGAGAAAATGATTGAATGAGGTGATGAGCATGAATAGTTTGTTGGTGTTTTTCTTGTCGGTCGTTTCTGGATTCGTACAACTTGTCATTATTGCTGAAGTTGACATTGTACATCTCTACCATTTCTGCATGACTAGGGAAATCCAAGTAATTGCTCATGCCAAAATCAGATACCAATTTCAAATTGTCCGTTTTATCAGGGTTGAGAATATACTTAATTAAACGCCTACGATATTTTTTACCGTGCGTCGCAAAGTGTTTAGTAACTACCATGAAACTCCTTCAGTCTTTTCACCTCCACTTGAAATTCTTTGTCCACTTCCTTAATTAACTCTCCGACTCCTTTACTCAATTCTTGTAATTGGTCCTGAGAAATCAGGTGGCTTTGATTAATCGCACGCGCAATTTGATTAATGTTATTTCCAATCCGTCTCAATTCAAAAACTAACTGGTCATAAGTATCAGTGTTAATCGTGACAAATGACATATTCGGATTAAGCAAAACTTTTCTGGCATAGACTGAGAAATTTTGACAATTGCTCTTAGCAATCCGTTCATTCAATTGGTGTAATTCTGGATCAGTTAGAAATACTTTTTTGAGATTAGTACGATAGCGATAAACCATTACATCCTCCTAACCCATATATTTTTCACGGAACTCACGACTGAGTGGCTGCACTTGATTCACTTCTGCAATCAATTCTTGAACGCAAGTCAATAAGATTGAGACGTGCTCTTTAGTCACTTGATGATTTTCTCTTGCGACAACCAGAACTTCATACACATCTCGACTAATCTGTTCAAACTTTTGAGACTGCCAAAGGGAGAACCAACTTTCAAAAATTCTATCCTGATAATTCTTTTTCAATAAATTCTGACGAAGAAATTCTGAGAAACTATCCACTTTTTGTTCCCTCATCATTTCTTTTATCTGTTTTTCTTCTTGTCTCGTAATTCTAAATTGCTTTCGGATTGACTTAATTTCTTGTCCCATTCTGATATCCCTTCAACATTCTACTTGTCTGACAGTGTAAGTCTACCTCACATTGTCAGTACGCTTCCTAAAGACCTCACTTGCTTCTTGTTCGGTCTTTGCGAGCTCAGATATTGTGTCCACAATATCCCAAAAATCATATCGCCAACCAACCAAAACCTCCTAGTTTTGACAGCCAACGATAAGATAACTTGGTGGCCTTCGCCCCCCAAACCCCCAGTGAAAAATCTTAGCTGGATTTTTAAAGTTGAGAAAAGTATAGCAGAAGAAATTTGGGGAAGTTATCACAAAAATTGAAAATGGGAGTAAGAAAAAGAGAGCTGAACGCTCTCTCGATTTTAAAATATATCCTGTACTTCACTCATTTGTCGTCTTTCTTGAAGCATTCTGTTAATTAAATCATACGCTTCAACCTCCAAGTCTTGAAGAGATTCTAAAACTAAAACTTTTAAGAATTCTAATGTGACAACTCCCTTTAAAATTAAATCTTCTTTATCATCCATAATAAGAGATTGAAAATACCCCTTAATAAAATCATTTGTTACATTCCCTAATTCTGAAAGCGTATCAATGAGGCTATTCAAAACACTTACACGTGCTACTTCACTATAAGTTTCATTCAATTTATAAACTTCCTCGTAAAAGAATCTCAATCTTTGATATTTCAATGGATCAAGTCCGACAACTGACTCGTTCTTTAATTGGATATGCGTAATAAAATCGTCACCTTTGATATATGTATAACATTTCAAGTATGGTAACAAATTTACAGAATTAAAATACGGATTTAAAACTCCCTGATTTTCTGAATAGCCTACAATCGAATTTTTTGAATGATTACACCTATAACACGTTGAAACTAAGTTAATTGGTAAGATAGCAAATTGTGGAAAGATTGATTCTGGTAAAATATGATCTAAAGTATGTGTTGCATAACCCCATTCGGCATCACAAATTGGACAACATCTAGGTGTAAGTTTGTACAAGTCTCTCCTAAATGAACTTTCTGAAGAGTAAAACGTCTTGTATAGTTCTTTCATTTTTGATTTTTCAATTCCCAAAACTTCATCTGATTGCTCTAATTTAGAAATCAAAGATTGTAAATTTTCACCAGCCTCAAGATAGTCGCTTTCAATTTTATTGAAGTATGGTAAAAGACAATTGGATTCATGAAGCTTCCTAATAATACCAGATTTATTATTACCTTGATTTTGTTCCATGTATCCAACTATTTCATCAATTACATTTGCTATACAAAAGCTTGGTGAACTAATTTTCTTCATCACTAACCTCTTCAAATTTCTTTACTAGTAATGCTTCGCTTCCAAAGATAAAATCAATTTTATCTAGTTCAGTTTTATCTTCCTTAATTAAATCCACTATAAATTTGTAAAATCCAGTGTTCCTAAGATCTGTACCAAAAATCGCATTATTAATATAACTAATGCTTTCTCCAAAAGTTTTAATTGAAATTGACTCAATTCGATTTTGATTGTTATCAAAATTCCGTACTATCTTCCTAATATTGATGTGAGCCAGTTCTTGAAGCACAATAGCAGAATGGGTCGCTAATAAACAAACTCCATTGGCATCGCTTATAATTTCATCTATCGCCCGTATATAAGCTTTTAATAATGGTGGATGTAGAAATAGTTCGGGTTCATCAATAATCACAAAAGTTTTTTCTGAAACATAAATAATTAGATTTAATAAATTTAGAAGGATAATCTTTTGTCCTGAGCTTAATTTCTTCACATCTTCTAAACTGAAATTTTCCATATCAATAGCGTGTTCAATTTGTAAAAACCATGGATCAAATGAAAATTTTTTTATAATATTTCCTAACTTTGTACGGTATCTTTTGCCTACTTCAGTGAACAATTTATGAATATCTTTTGCAATAATTTCGCTTAGATCTTCAGTATTCGAAAAATTTATTCCTATAAATTTATAAATATCTGAGTCTTCTTTTTTAAAACCCGAATCAAATGGACTATACGAAAAACAAACTAATGAATTAAATTGATTAAGATTCGACCTATCAGAATATAATTTTTCTTCAGCATTATCTAGTAAACTTCCATTTTTTTGATAATGATAAAAACTTATAATTTGTTTCAAAAAATTAGTTTTGCCACTACCATTATTTCCGATAATAGAATACATTGAAGTGGGGATTTTAGAATTAGGATCAACATTGAATTTAAAAATTTCCTCTTCATTAAGATTAATCAGATTAACTTCATATTTATCCTGATAACTTCCACCTAGAGTAACTCGATGGAACTGATCAATAACTTCATTATAATTATTATTTCTAAAAAAAGAATCTCTGATTACGTCCTTTTTATGTGCCCAACTGAATATCGTCTGAAAATTAGGGTTATTATATAATTCTTCTAATTTTTCATCATCAAATGCAAGGTCTCCTAATATTTTTAAATACTCTATTCTATCTTTTTCATCAAAAATATTATTGAGAAATCTATAATATTCTAAATTTCCTAAAGATATTATATTTTGAGAGTGTAAATTCTTTTTAATTTTGTCAAAAGATATCACATCACTTGAAGAGTATGGATAAACTGTGATGTTAATATTCCCTAAGTCGTTCTTTTCCCCCTCAAAACAAGCCACTACTTGATATGTTGTTTTAAATCCGTAATCGTCCCAATTATCTTTTGCAAAATAAAATCCATCACTCATATCTTGATCAGTATCTATTGGCCAATCTGTAGTATAGAAATTTACTTCTGCGAACCTTCTTCTCTTCATCAGTAATCCTCCATGCTAAATAAACTACTAAATAATTTACATTAGTCTTCAACAAATAGTTCATTCTCAAAAGCCTGACGGAAAGTCTCTTGCTTCTGAGTAATTATTCTTATTTTCCTTCTAGCCATGATTTACCTCCTTTCTAAAAGCCTACCTTACCATTATACAAATTTTAATGTGATTTTTTTCACATTAAGAACCTAATACAAAACCACCCTTTCGAGTGGCCTATGATAGGATACACTTTTTAACGATTATAGAAAAGGGGGTGCAATTTTTCCGATTTATACTAAGATACTTTAAAATCAAAAGCAAAATCCGTTATATTCATCGTTGAGAGTGTTTATAATAGATTCAAGTTTTACTAAAAAATACTGCTCCTCAGAAGTGAGGTAACTACCTGAAGATATCTTTTCAATCAGTTTATTTTTTTCTCCATTTAACAATTCAAAAGTAATGTCAGCACATGCATCAAAACCCTCATATTTAGGGCGATCTATACTTGTTTTTATTGCGTTAGAAATAATAGAATCTGTCATAACAACTCCAATCTTGGGGACACTACAGAAAGGCATTCCTTTTATAATGCCCTTCTGTAGTGTCTCGCTAGCCCTGCATAAACGCTACCGAAGCTCCCCACCGCTGCAACGAGACACATAAATTTAAAACCTGACGAAATTATTATAGCCATAAACTTGCCCTCCATATCATTCAATACATTGAATAGCCAATCACTCACTAAGTCTATGAGGATTTCTATTGCTACTTCTACACACAATAGAATAAAGGTAGTGGAGTCTGAAACATCGGTTAGCAGCAAATGATGGGGAGGGGAGTCGAACCCCTATTCCCCGATACCAGAAGGTTTTAAATTACTAAGAATATTCTAGCATGAAATTTTTGAAAAAACAATCAAAACTATCCAACTTACTATTCGTAATTTCAAAAACAAAATCATAAAAAAATGTATCAATTTCAGTACTCACACTTCTGTGTAAGTTGCTACGATGAAACGAAAACGTCCTCCTGTCAACTCCATCATAGTCTCATATCCAATGTGATTGATTTCTTCTGGTGTTAGATTATCATCAGGAGAAAATGATTGGATCAGATGGTGGGCAGGAATATTTTATTGGTGTTTTTCTTGTCGGTCATTTCTGTATTCGTACAACTTGTCGTTATTGGTAAAGTTGACATTGTACATTTCTACCATCTCTTCATAGCTAGGAAAATCTAAGTAATTGCTCATACCAAAATCAGATACTAATTTCAAATTGTCCGCTTTATCAGGATTGAGGATATACTTAATTAAACGCCTACGATATTTTTTTCCGTGTGTCGCAAAATGCTTAGTGACTACCATGAAACTCCTTCAATCTTTTCACTTCCACTTGAAATTCTTTCTCCACTTTCTTGACCAACTCTCCGACTCCTTTACTCAGTTTTTATAACTGTTCCTGGCAAATAGTGTCTATGAATTCTGTTGAAATGGTACTTGTTCCGTTTTTATAACAGCTAAGGGCTATTGCCTAAAATTTATACAATTCGAGCAAATCTGTTTTTGTCAGGCCATGTGTCTTTCGTATAATTTTATATTGTTACCAATTATAGTATGCTCCTTTTACTTGATAACACTATTATAACATTTAAAAATAAAAAAACATGTTCTAAATTAATAGAAAGTATAATTCTAAAATTAGAATTTTTCGTGATAATCCTATAAAATGCTACTTTTCTAATAAACTTGTACTTATTTCCTTCAAACTACACAATTCTCTAGTTGTTGTAAGTTTGTAATTGACTCAAAAGTATTCGATATAATTTCAAAACAGTGTTTTAATTTATAGTTGGCCAATATCATCTAATTTTAACTAAAAAATCATTATACAAATCAAACAACTAAAAATGAATTTATGGTATACTAGTGATAATAAATAGTTATCGGTAGGAGAGATATATTTTGGAAGATAGGGTATTTTTTTGTTTTTCAGGTAAAGATAGATTAGTTTATGCTCAGTCTCTAAATTTTCATTTAAAAAATTTAGGAATTGAAGTGTGGTACGATTATGAAAAACTGTATCTAGGAGATGACGGTGACTATGTCAATATTGAAGAGGGAGTAGAACAATCTAAGATATTTTTACTTTTTATTTCAACACAATTATTTCAAAGTACAGGAGCAATGTTAGAATTAGATGCAATTAAAACCAAAATTGATAAATATCAAGAAATAGTAATCATTCCCATTCTTTGCGAGATAACCAGTAGCCAAATTCCTAAGAAATACAATTGGATTTCTAAGTATATATATGGAGAAATGAAACTTGATATTTCTAGCGGAACCTATGATTTATCAATTGATATACTAAAACGTTTACTATACGAACAATTAAAGTCAGTAGAAATAAAAAATCTACTGACTTTAGAAAATATAACAACAGATAAATTTATCAATGCTATTATTGATAAATATAATTATATTGATAAAAATTGTTTTAGCATTAGAATCACAATGCTGTATACATTGATTTTATATTGTTTAGAAAAATACAATATTAATGATAATATTTCATATTATAGTAGTAGCTTCATTTTTAATAAAGTTAAATTTAATATTCAGCCAACTTTAAAAGAAATAGCTTGTATGGAATCAATTATACTGGTATTAATCAATAAAATTGAAGGATATTTCTTCAATAATATGTAATACTAATTCCGCTAGTTTGTCTGGACTATTTTCCGAACATAATTTCTCAATATAATTTTCTAAATAAGGGTATTCAGTTATACTTGATTTTATTTTCTCCCCTAACTCTGCTGCAGCAAATCCAGTGCTAGCAATTGGAATGATATAATTTCCTTGTTCTTTCGAAATTTTAATTTCTTCCCAAACACCCCTAGAAGTGACAATGTCACCTTTACTATTGATTGCCTGACCATACATAACAATGGTAAACTTTGTATCCGATATCAGATTTCGTCTATAAGACGTATCCTCATCTAAACTCATATCGTGAGCGAATGGTCGCATAATTAAACGTTTTTCAATATTAGCCTCATTAATTGAGTAAAGTTTTTGTATGCTGGAACCGGAAATGTAATAGCCAATGTTCTTTCCAAATCCAGTAACTATATTGTATCCTCCGTCAATTAGTTTTTCAACTAAAGATTTCGAAAGGTTATAGGCTCTAGTCTCCTCTAGTGCATCATCTAAACTACCTGAGATATAAATATTTTTACTAATTGTTTTTTCTTTTATTTCCCTCAAAATTTCTTTAATGTCTTCGGGAGTTTGGACCAACAAAACTTTTATGTTGTACCTTTTTCCTAAATCATCTATAAAAAGTTGAAAATTTTTATCCCCAGGCTTATCTATCATAATTGTATAGAATGCTTTATTATTCTTACCTATGTAACTGTGTAGCTTTTGAATAGATTTTAGAACGATATCATCAGTAAAACTATAACCAATAAATAAAAAAGTATTAGTGACTAACTCTCTTTGAAAAAAACTTAAAAATAACTCATGATTAAGGTAATAGTTTTCAATATCAGATTTTGAAATAACAATTTTTGAAATACTACCTATATCTCCGTTAAGCTTGAATATATTTACTCTATTTTTCAAACTAACAGAACCTAAGTCTTGTTCATCATGAATACTATTAATATTTATTTTTTGATACTCAAAATTCTTCTCTATTACTTTATCAAAATTAGTTGTCCAAATTGATTTGAAACCAATTTGGACAATTATTTTCATTAGTTCGCTTTCATAATCAAATTTGTTAATTTTATAATTTATTAGTGAATATAATTCTCGCTCACTATACTCATTAATAAAATATTGAGCAAGTTGAAAATAGTCTGTGATACTACTAATATCGAGTCCTAATTTTTCGGCACATGGGGTTAGAAGTTCTTTCCAAGTTGGAAAATGAGCATCTAAACTACTTCCTGCACCTAAAAATAATGATAATTCTCCATCATTAAAAGAGTCACTTATTTTTGTAATAAAACTTTTTCTATCCAAAATATATCTCTCCTACCGATAACTATTTATTATCGCTATACAAAGCACCCAAATAGGTTTATAATAGCATGATTATTGATAAAGGAGATTTTTATGGATTATAAACTTATTTCTACTTACTTAGAT
>CAJNCY010000007.1 GCA_905221375.1 bacterium | reverse complement strand
TACCATAGTCCGTACGGGATTCGAACCCGTGTTACCGCCGTGAAAAGGCGGTGTCTTAACCCCTTGACCAACGGACCAGAGTTGTTATTTTCAACTCTTACTATTATACCGGCTTTTTCTTTTTTGTCAATAACTTTTTTAAACTTTTTTAATTAATTTTACAACTGCTTCCGTTCGAGCTGTATGTGGGAACATATCGACCGACTGGATATAATGAAGATCATAGACTTCTACTAAGCGCACTAAATCACGAGCCAAGGTCGAAACATTACAAGAAATATAAACCATTTTTTCTGGTACATAGGTAAGAATTGTATCTAATAACTTATCATCCAGACCTGTACGTGGTGGGTCTACAATCAGAGCATCTGCCCGGTAGCCTTCCTTATACCAGCGAGGAATAACCTCTTCTGCTGTTCCAGCTTCGTAATGAGTATTATCAAATCCCATTCTTTTAGCATTTCGCTTGGCATCTTCAATGGCTTCTGGAATAATATCCATACCTCTGAGTGTTTTAACTTTCTTTGCGAAGGCAAATCCAATCGTTCCAACTCCACAATAAGCATCAATTAAATGATCTTCTTTAGTAACATCCAGGGCTTTTACCGCTTCGCTATAGAGAACTTCTGTCTGTTCTGGATTTAATTGATAGAAAGCGCGAGGAGATAGTGAAAATTCATAATCAAGAACACCTTCTTGAATACTCTCTTGTCCCCAGATAATCTCTGTCTTTTCACCATAAATCTCACTGGTTTTAGCTGTATTTGTATTCACAGCTACTGTCACAACTTCTGGAAAATCTTTAACTAAGTCTTTCACTAGTTTGGTTAAATTAAGCTGACGATTTGTAACAATAATAATCTGAACCTGTCCAGTCTTTCTTGCTCGTCGAACCATTATAGTTCTAACACCTAGAACTTTTCTCTCATCCGTGATTGGAATTTGGTGAAAAGTAAGTAATTCCGCTAGACGATTAGCAATCACTTGGGTTTCCTTGTCTTGTACCAGGCAGTCTTTCAACTCTACTAAATAGTGAGAGTTCTGTGCATATAAGCCCGCCTTGACCTGATTCTTAAATTTTCGAGTCTGAAATTGTAACTTAGCACGGTAGTACTTTGGTTCCTGCATACCAATAGTTGGACGGATTTCATAATTTTCATATCCTGCAGGGGCAAATTTTTTCAGTGCTTGATGAAGTAAGTCAGTCTTGAACTCCAGCTGCTTATCATAATGCAGGTGCATGATTTGGCAGCCTCCGCATTCATTATAAATAGTACAAGCTGGCACAACTCGGAATTTAGACTTCTTGTTGACCTTTAGTAATTTTGCTTCAACAAAGTTGCGTTTAATAGAAGTAATCTGACAATAGATATCCTCTCCTTTGAGAGCACCAGGCACAAAGACTAATGTTTTTTGATAAAAGCCGATTCCCTCACCATTAATTCCCATGCGCTTGATTTTTAATGGTATTTTTTGTTTCACTTTCAGATTCATACCCCTATCTTATCACATTTTGAGTTATAATAGAACTATGAAAATCACAAAACTTGAAAAGAAAAAAAGACTCTATCTGATGGAGCTTGATAATGGCGACAAATGCTACATTACTGAAGATACTATTGTTCGTTTTATGTTATCGAGAGATAAGGTGATAAGCGAAGAGGAATTGAAGGAGATTCAAGACTTTTCTAAATTTTCTTATGGTAAGAATCTAGCCCTCTACCACTTATCATTTAAAGCACGTACTGAAAAAGAGGTCAGTGAATATCTAAAAAAATATGATATTGATGAAAACATAGCTTCCCAAGTCATTGCTAATCTTAAAGAAGATAAGTGGATTAATGATAGCCAGTACGCTTATGCTATTATCAATGCCAATCAACTTTCAGGAGACAAGGGGCCTTATGTACTGACTCAGAAATTAGCACAAAAAGGAATTTCAAAATCTACTACAGAAGAGATTTTAAAAGAATTTGATTTTTCGGAAGTTGCTCAACGTGTTGCAGAGAAACTGCTTAAAAAATACTCTGGAAAGCTCCCTTCTCGTGCTTTGCAGGATAAGATTATCCAAAATCTGACCAACAAGGGATTCTCTTACTCTGATGCTAAAAGTGCCTTTGACGACTTGGATAGTCAAGTCGACCAAGAAACGACTCAGGAACTCATCTTCAAGGAGCTTGATAAGCAATATACTAAGTATGCTCGAAAGTATGAAGGATACGAACTTAAACAGCGTTTAACTCAAGTTTTAGCACGAAAAGGCTACGATTTTTCGGATATAGCAAGCGCTCTCAGAGAATATCTTTAATATTTTCATGTAAAATTCACGGATTTTAGGTAATTTTATGGTACAATAGTAAACGATAAACTTATAAATTGTAGAAAGTTGGTTAGTTATGAAGCTTCCAAAAGAAGGCGACTTTATTACAATTCAAAGTTATAAGCATGATGGGAGTCTCCACCGAACTTGGCGAGACACCATGGTACTAAAAACAACAGAAAACGCCATTATTGGTGTCAACGATCATACACTGGTTACCGAAAGTGATGGTCGTCGTTGGGTCACTCGAGAACCGGCTATTGTTTACTTTCACAAGAAATATTGGTTTAATATCATTGCCATGATTCGTGATAATGGGATTTCCTACTATTGCAATATGGCTAGCCCCTACTATCTGGATGAAGAAGCACTGAAGTATATTGATTACGATTTGGATGTTAAGATTTTTACAGATGGGGAAAAACGTCTCTTGGACGTTGAGGAATATGAGCGCCACAAACGCAAAATGAATTATTCTGATGATTTGGACTATATTTTAAAAGAACATGTCAAAATTCTTGTTGATTGGATTAACAATGGACGTGGTCCTTTCTCAGAAGCCTATGTAAACATTTGGTACAAGCGCTATGTAGAACTAAAGAATCGGTAAAGTTGTCAAACTAGGGTGAAAGCCCTGGTTTTTTTATTTGAAAAGCCCAGCTTTTCAGCTGGGTTGATTTCTATATATCTAATTTCGTAACAGTAAATTTGATGTGGGAATAGTCTTTCTCAACATCCTTATCCAGCAAGAACGCAGTGGCGTCCTTCTTAACCTGAACCAGGTCAATATTCTGGGCTTGTGCTGCATAGACACATCCACAATAACATTGACGATAGATATCATACTCCTCACACATCTCTACTGAACGTTTGTAGCCTTGATTTTTCTTGAAATCACTTGGAAGATAGTGTGTTGTGTAAATTTTTTGCACATCGATCCCGATGCTGTTAATGGTTTGAGAATTCTTATGAGGACTGATGGTCAAGGCTGAGCCAAAGTAGTCAAAGCCCAAGTCCATAGCCACTTGCGCTGTTTTATCCAGGCGGTAGTCAAAGCAAACCTTACAACGGTCGCCACCTTCAGGCTCTTCTTCCAAACCTCGAACCAGTTTACGATATTCGTTAGGTTCATAAGGAGCTTCTAGGTATTGAACGTTATTGCCAGTTCGCTCATTAAAATCACTGACAAATTTCTTGGTAACATAGGCTCGCTTATGGTATTCTGCCTTGGGATGGATATTAGAATTGGCAAAATAGATAGTCACATCTGCATACTTGGTCAAATATTCTAGGGTATAGGTACTGCAAGGGGCACAGCAAACATGCATGAGAATGGTTGGCCGTTGCTCATTTTTCTCCCATACTTGTACCATCTTCTGCATGACACGGTCATAATTAATCTTCTGATTGGGGTTCATCTTGCTCAGAATTTCTTCTACATCGATCATGTTCTTCTCCTTTTTCTAGTCTTATTTTATCATATAAGTTAGGAGAGCTCAAATCTATTTAAAAGTGAATAGCATAAAAAGAGGGATAGACATTCCCTCCTTTTGTGTTTTTTAATAAGTTGTTTTCTATAGAAAGCTTACATCATGCCGCCCATCATGCTTGGATCCATTGCTGGAGCTGGGGCCACTGGTTCTGGTTTATTGGCTACGACTGCTTCTGTTGTCAAAATCAAACTAGCTACAGATGCTGCATTTTGTAGAGCTGAACGACTCACTTTAACTGGGTCGATAATCCCTTGATCAATCATGTTGACCCATTCGCCAGTCGCTGCATTGAAACCTGTACCAAGCTCAGCATTTTTCAAACGATCGATAACGATAGAGCCTTCAAATCCTGCATTGTGGGCGATTTGACGAACAGGTTCTTCCAAGGCACGGAGAACAATATTGCGTCCTGTCGCTTCATCTCCTGTTAATTCCAAATTGGCCACGGCTGGAATGACATTGACAAGAGCTGTTCCACCTCCAGCAACGATTCCTTCTTCCACGGCTGCACGAGTAGCGTTGAGGGCATCTTCAATGCGGAGTTTCATTTCCTTCAACTCAGTTTCAGTTGCAGCTCCGACCTTGATGACTGCGACACCACCTGACAATTTGGCCAAGCGTTCTTGCAATTTTTCACGGTCAAATTCAGAAGTTGTGGTTTCGATTTGAGACTTGATAACCGCAACACGGTGAGAAATCGCTTCAGGATTTCCAGCACCTTCTACGATAACCGTGCTATCTTTGTCCACGGTTACTCTAGCTGCTTGACCAAGCGCCTCAATTGTCGCATCTTTCAACTCAAGACCTAGATCTTCTGTGATAACTGTTCCGCCTGTCAAGATGGCGATATCTTCAAGCATCGCTTTGCGACGGTCACCAAAACCAGGTGCCTTGACTGCTACCACGTTAAAGGTTCCACGAATCTTGTTCAATACAAGGGTTGGAAGAGCTTCGCCATCTACATCATCTGCAATAATCAAGAGTGGACGATTGCTTTGGAGAATACTTTCTAGGAGTGGCAAGATTTCTTGGATATTAGAAATTTTCTTGTCTGTAATCAAAATGTATGGATTTTCAAGATCAGCTACCATTTTTTCGCTATCTGTCACCATGTACTGTGAAAGGTAACCGCGGTCAAACTGCATTCCTTCTACAACTTCAAGTTCTGTTTCCATACCACGTGACTCTTCGATAGTGATGACTCCATCTTTGCCAACTTTTTCCATGGCTTCAGAGATGTACTCACCAACTTTTTCAGAACGAGAAGATACGGCAGCAACCTGAGCGATGGCTTCTTTATTGGCAACTGGAATAGCGTTATTTTTCAAGGCTTCTACAGCTGCGGCAACTGCTGTTTCAATCCCACGACGAATGCCGATTGGATTTGCTCCAGCAGTAACGTTTTTGATTCCTTCGCGGACGATCGCTTGAGTCAAAACAGTTGCAGTTGTAGTCCCGTCACCTGCGATATCATTTGTTTTTGAAGCTACTTCTGATACCAATTTGGCACCCATATTTTCGAAATGGTCTTCCAACTCGATTTCTTTGGCAATGGTCACACCGTCATTGGTAATCAAAGGTGAACCGAATGATTTTTCAAGAACGACATTACGACCTTTTGGTCCCAAGGTTACTTTAACAGTGTCTGCAAGGATATCGACACCGCGGACCATAGCTGAACGAGCATCAGATGAAAATTTAATTTCTTTTGACATACTTACTTTCTCCTTCTATTCTTCAATGATAGCCAAGATGTTCGCTTCGCCAACGATGATGTACTTTTCATCGGCGTCTTTGACATCAAGACCTGCGTGGGCTTCAACTAAAACACGGTCTCCAGCCTTAACACTTGGAGCCACCAAGTCACCGTTCAAGGTACGAACACCTTGTCCAGTAGCCACAACTTTAGCTGTTTTGGTTTTTTCTTGGGCTGAACCTGCGAGGACAAAACCTCCAACAGTTTGTTCTTTTTCTTCGATTTTTAAGACCACACGGTCCCCTAATGGTTTCAACATCTGATTTCCTCCATAATGAGATAGATAGTATTAGCACTCTTTATATCTGAGTGCTAAATCATAGTTCTATTGTATCACTTGGTCAGAAATAGTCAAGAAAAAAGTCTGACTTTCTCAAGATAAAAAGCCTGAGAGCAACTCAGACTTTTTAATGCTTAAAATGGCAATTCTTCCTCTTCCAAGACCAAATCTGCCAAATCTTGGCCTGCATTATTTTCACGCATAGCACGTTGAGCACGACTTTCCAAGAGTTGGAATCCTGTGACGAGGACTTCGGTCACGTAGTTCATTTGACCATTTTTCTCAAAACGACGGGTACGTAATTCTCCATCCACTGAAATAAGACTACCTTTAGTTGCGTAGCTTGCCAATGTTTCTGCTAGTCTGCCCCAAAGGACCATATTAACAAAATCGGCTTCGCGTTCCCCGTTTTGGTCTTTGTAACGACGGTTGACTGCAATAGTCGCTCGCGCTACTGACTTGTCATTGTTGGTTTTGTGCAATTCTGGTGCTGCAACGATTCTTCCAATAAGAATAACTTTATTATACATATTTTCTTCCTCCTACTTATCTATTCGCAGAAAATCAAAAAAGTTACAGAAATTTGTAACTTTCGAGGAAATTTTTTACTTTTTATGAACCATGAAACCTGTCGCCTGTTGATTTGCCATAATGGTCATATCTGTAATCTGAACACGACGAGGTTGACTAGTCACATAGACTACTGTGTCTGCAATATCTTGAGCTTGCAAGGCTTCTATTCCTTGGTAAACGGACGCAGCTCGTTCTTTATCACCATGAAAACGAACTGTAGAAAAATCTGTTTCGACAATTCCAGGCTGAATGGTGGTCACCTTGATATCCGTCGCAATGGTATCAATTCGCAGTCCATCTGAAAAGGTCTTAACTGCCGCCTTGGTGGCTGAGTAAACAGCTGCACCCGCATAGGCATAAATTCCTGCAGTTGACCCCATATTGATGATATGTCCTTGATTGGCTTTTACCATTGCTGGCAAGAAACAGCGAGTGACTGCCATCAAACCTTTGACATTGGTATCCAGCATAGTCAACATATCCAACTCTTCATAGTCCTGATAAGGTGCTAAATCTAGAGCCAGTCCGGCATTATTGACCAAGATGTCTATCCGACCTATCGTTTCTAAAATATCAGAGCAGACAGTCTTTACCATGTCCATATCCGTCACATCCAGTGGAAAAGTCCAAACTGTTTGATTTGGAAAAGTTTCTGCAAACTCCGACTTAAGGGTTTCTAGTCTGTCTATCCGTCGTCCAGTTAGAACGACATTCTCACCTTGCTCCAGATAAGCACGCGCAATTGCTTCACCGATTCCTGATGTCGCCCCTGTAATCACAACATTTTTTGCCATCTTATTTCCTTCTAGCTGGTCTATCAGATACTAACAACTTCTTAGGCAGTCCAGTGCTTAGCTGGATCAAATGGAGTTCCAACAACTTGGTCTTCTGATAATTCAATAATACCACGTTTTTGCGGAGCGTTTGGCAAATGCAATTCACGAGGACTGCACATCATTCCAAAACTCTTTTCACCACGAAGTTCGCCTGGGAAAATAAGATTGCCTTTGGGCATCATAGCTCCAGGAAGAGCCACAATGGTTTTCAACCCAACACGCGCATTGGGAGCCCCTGCAACGATTTGCACTGTCTTGTCACTTGCGACTGCAACTTGGCAGATGTTGAGGTGGTCACTATCTGGATGAGCTACCATCTCGACAATTTCACCAACAACAAACTTAGGTTCCTTGTCATTGACAATTTCTTCTTTAAAACCTTCCGCCTGCAATTCTTGGTTCAAACGAGCTACTTGCTCATCTGATAAAAAGACTTGACCGCGCTCTTCAATTTCAAAGAAACTTGAAACTTCAAAAATATTCCACGCCACTGTTTCCCCATTACCTTTGAGGAAAACACGAGCTACCTTGCCTTTGCGTTCTACATCCAGTTTGGCATCTCCACTGTTTTTCACGATGACCATAAGGACATCACCGACATGTTCTTTGTTATATGTAAAAATCATTGTTTCTATTTTCTCCTATTTCAATCCTACTAAAAAGTTATTAATTTGTTGCTTGCTTTTACGGTCGCGATTGACAAAACGACCGATTTCCTTGTCCTTTTCTAGAACAACAAGGCTGGGGATTCCATAAACATCCCAGAGTTTGGCTAAATCCATATACTGGTCTCGGTCCACACGAATAAAGGTGAACTCTGGATTGGTCTCCTCAATTTCTGGCAAGGCAGGATAAATATAACGGCAATCGCCACACCAGTCCGCCACAAAAAGGAAAACCTTCTTACCGTCTTTTTCTACTAAAGATGCCAATTCTTCTAAACTTGCTGGTTGTATCATAAGACTTCCTCCTCATAGACTAGATCTTCATTTTCATAGACAAAGGTATAATGACGGCCATCCTCAAAGATTACGCCACCAACCAAGCTCTCCAAACTACTTTCATAAACTTGAACATAGAAGGTCGCAATTTCTCCCATGTCTGAAAAATGGTCTCGCACAATCGCTGTCAACTCTTCCTGAGTCTTCATGAGCTTATGGTCATCTGCAACTTTTTTCGTAGCAAGGGCAAGGCTTCCAATACCTATCAGAGCCAAGCCTGCCATCCACATTTTTTTAGCTTTCATACCATTCATTTTAACACAAAAAAGGCTTTAGGACAAATGAGGAAGCAGCAGAAAAGCAAGTAAAAAGCCCCTTCCTTTAAGGAAACGGACTTCTTATACTAGAGCAAACTAGGAAGCTAGCCGCAGGTTGCTCAAAGCAGCGCTTTGAGATTATAGATAGAATTGAAGAAGTCAGCTCAAAACACTGTTTTGAGGTTGTGGATGAAACTGACGTGGTTTGAAGAGATTTTCGAAGAGTATTATTCTTATTGCCAGGCACCTAAGTTGCCAACGTAATAACCATCAGGTGTGTAGGTATTACGAAGCATCTTACCTGATGAAGCTAGATAATACCACTTGCCATTATCTTTGACCCAATCATTCGCTAGCATGGCACCAGAAGAACTTACATAATACCATTCTCCCTTATCATAAACCCAAGTGCTTGCTTTCATGGCTCCTGAAGTTGATAAATAGTACCACTTGCCTTGGTCGTAAAGCCAATCACTAGCAATCATAGCTCCCGAAGATTTAAAGGCATACCAGTTACCACCTTGATAGAGCCAAGTTTGATTGAACATGACTCCTTTATCATCCATAAAGTACCAAGTTCCCTTGTCTTTAACCCAATCCTTCTCTACTAATTGACCTTGTTTTTGATAATACCAGTTTTGGTTTGATTTTAGCCAGCTTTCGGCTTTTACAATCGGATAAAGTTCTTTGAAAGCTCCTCCATCATATTTGTGACTGATAGATTTTAGTTTTTCAAGTTTCAACTCGCCATTGTCATAGTCTGCCCAAGCAAAGACTTTTTGACCATTGACAGTCTCTGGTAAAGTAGCAGTGTAAGTCTTGGTTTGATAATCCCATTTAGCATCGAGGTAAGTGTATTGATCATTTGATTCTTCAATACGATAGTAACCTCTCTTTCCACTATCATTATGAATATCATCCACAACTTTCGTTGACCAGGTCTTCACTTCGTTGTCGCTCTTAGCCTCGACCTTGATATCTCCTCTATAGCCATATGGAACATAGAAATTCAGGTAACGCCCTTCTATACCAATCATAGACTTGTCCTTTTCTTGACCTAGAAAATTGACTGTCTGATCTTGACCATCAAGACTAACCGTCCACTCGATTTTCTCGGTTTTTGGCAAATCCAAGACTTTGATATCCACTTCATGACCATTGTTAAACCGAAGAATCTTGCCATCTTGATACTGTACTCCACACTTAACAACCCATTCTTCTTTAAGCTCAAATGCCTGCCCTGAATGTGGAAAAGCCAGTAAAGCTAGACCAGCTAGAGACAAACTAAATAATGTGATTTTTTTCATTATAGATCCTCCTTAGGATTTTTATGTTAATTATATCACTATGTTTTTATTTTGCAACTCATATCCTAAATATGCAAGCAAAAAACCTCTGAGATTCTTCTCAAAGGTTCTGATTTTGCTAATTACTGTTCTCAACTGCTGCAGTGACAAAAGCAGTGTAGAGTTCTTCTGGGCGGTTTGGACGGCTTGAAAGTTCAGGATGATACTGACAAGCTACAAAGAATTTATTTTCAGGAATTTCCACGATTTCTACCAAACGATTGTCTGGAGAAACACCTGAGAAGACAAAGCCTGCCACCTCAAACTGCTCACGGAAGGCATTGTTAAACTCATAGCGGTGACGGTGACGGCGTTGCACTACTTCTTGATTGTGATAAGCAGCTGCTGCCTTAGAGCCACGTTTCAACTTAGATGGGTAAAGTCCCAAACGAAGGGTTCCCCCCATATCCTCAACATCAATCTGATCACGCATGATATCAATGATAGGGTATTTTGTTTCTGGTGCAAGCTCTGCAGAATTGGCACCTTCAAGACCCAAAACGTGACGAGCAAACTCGATACATGTCAACTGCATTCCCAAGCAGACACCCAACATTGGAACATCATTCTCACGCGCATAGCGGATGGCTTGGATTTTCCCTTCCGTACCGCGTTGACCAAAACCACCTGGTACGATAATTCCGTCCGCATCAGACAAGAGTTCTGCCACATTCTCTGCTGTCACATCATTGGCATTTATCCAATTAATTTTCACTTCTGCATCGTTGGCATAACCAGAGTGTTTCAAGGCTTCAACCACAGAGATGTAGGCATCTTGCAACTCCACATACTTACCAACAAGGGAAATTTTAACTTGTTTCTTGAGGTTCATGACCTTGTCCACCATAGCTGACCATTCTGTCATATCCGCTACTGGTGCGTCTAATTTCAAATGGTCACAGACAATTTGGTCCATACCTTGAGCCTGCAAGTTCAATGGAATTTGGTAAAGGTGTTCAACATCCAACGATTCGATAACAGCTTCTGGTGCTACATCACAGAACTGGGCTAATTTGTTTTTAATTCCTTGACCAGCTGGTTGCTCTGTACGAATCACCAACATATTTGGTTGAATTCCCAATCCACGCAATTCTTTGACAGAGTGCTGAGTTGGCTTGGTCTTCATTTCACCAGCAGCCTTGAGGTATGGAAGCAAGGTTGTATGGATGTACATAACATTATCCGCACCAACATCTGCTTTCATCTGACGAAGGGCCTCTAGGAATGGCAAGGACTCGATATCCCCAACAGTTCCACCAACCTCTGTGATAATGACATCAGAGTCGGTTGTTACAGCGGCACGCTTGATTTTTTCTTTCAAAGCATCTGTGATATGAGGAATGACTTGAACAGTTGCCCCAAGGTATTCTCCACGGCGTTCCTTACGAAGAACTTCACTGTAAATTTTCCCAGTTGTCACGTTGGAATATTTATTGAGATTGATATCGATGAAACGTTCATAGTGACCCAAGTCCAAATCTGTCTCAGCTCCATCATCTGTCACAAAGACTTCCCCGTGCTGGTAAGGACTCATAGTTCCCGGATCGATATTGATATAAGGGTCAAACTTTTGAATCGTTACTTTGAGACCACGATTTTTCAAGAGACGGCCTAGACTTGCTGCGACAATCCCTTTCCCAATAGACGATACCACACCACCAGTTACAAAAATATATTTCGTTGACATAGATTCCTCTTTCTAAAATGCTCAAGGCCTTGTTGACTACGAGGGGACATAGGAAACAAGACCCTACTAATAAGAATAATCTGGGACGACTGCACCAGATTCACAACTAAAATACAAGAAGATAACTTCTTTAAAAACAAAAATAGCTCCCTAAGAACTAGGGAGCCCCGACCTCTAAAAGAGGTGCCCGAACAATATGATACCTAAAAATAGGATAATTGTCAATAGCTAATTTTTATTCCTCGATATTTTCAGTATCATCATCTGAAAACTCATCATCTTCTTCGTTGAGATCCACGTCTTCTCCCAAGTCATCTGGAGCGATTTCGTTGATTTCTGCATCGTAAGCTTCCACTTCATTTTTCTCATCATCTGGATTTTCATCATCGTATGAAAGAGCTGGATCTGCTTCGTATGCATCTTCGTCTTCTGGATCATCCGCATTGTAGTCAATAGCATCTGAATCGCCATCCATGAAGGCATTGACACGTTTTTTCTTAGCTTTTGGTGCCACTTCATCGTCGTCATTTTCTTCAAGAGCGATAATTTCTTCGTCGATTTCGTCCACACCATACCATGAACGAAGACCCCATTTGTTGTCTCCAAGTGAGATGAAGCTACCGTCAAAGTTCAACTCTGTGTAGAACAAAGGCAAGGCTTCACGGATATCGCTGTTTGATGTTCCAAGGTAGTTTTGAATTTCGTTTACAAGATCACTAAAATGCATCTCATGATCGCGACCACGAAGTTCCAAGATAGCACGCGCTACCTCAATCATAGATAGTTCACTTTTTTCTTGCCCAGCAAATACTTCTAATTCCAAAGCGTTTCTCCTCATTTATACTACTATCGCCAGAGCGAACAGACTCTGACCTCATTTTATCATTTACTCTTTATTTTACGATAATTTTACAGAATAGTCAAAGGTTAAGGGGGAGAAAGTGACAGGACTTTTATTGGGCTAACTTCTCAAAGTAACTTCCACTTGCCCAACCAAAGTGGAAATTAGTCTAAAACGGATTTTTATGGTGGAATTAAGTATGAGACGTTTGATTCAAAATGAAAATCATACATAGAAATTTTTAAAAGTTTTCTCTATCGTAAACCTGCCACTATTTCAGAAGCTATACTAGTTGATTCCAAACGTAGTATGGTCATTTCATCTACCTTCCCTAATAATGGCATTGCACCATACCAAACAATGGTCTTGTTCACCAATAGAATAGGTGTGACTATTTTTGATTGAGTAAAAGACACTTTAATCTTCTTGCTCTTCAACTGGGATAGCCAGGATTTGTTTGTAACAGTCTCTGGTATACATATCTCAATTTGACTAATCCTAAATTCTTTTAGAAAATTCATCAGTTTTGTCTGGTGCACATAAGGTAAAATAAGCATACATTCCTGTCTTTCCCCTGATAAGTCCTCTCTCAACACATTCTCATATCTACTATCAACATAAACGAATTGTTTCTCCTCCCCCTCAATGGCACGATAATCCATCTTTCGATAAGCTACTTGTCGTTTCTGAAACATCTTTTCTAAATAAGGAACATGAATATCCACATAATCGAAAATCCGCACTAAAGACTTATCCTTGTAGTCTCGATGAATCCGACCTGCATACTGAATTAAATTATTTTTCCAAGAAAAAGGTGCTGCCAAGATAAGCGTGTCTAGCTGAGGTAAGTCAAAACCTTCGCCAATGTATTTTCCAGTAGACAACAAAACAAATCCGTTATCTAGCTGTTCTAGCGTCTCCAGTAAACTTGTTCTCTCTCGGACTTTGGTTTTGCCACTAATAATATAAAAATCATCAACCTCTTTCTCTTTCAATAATTTTTCAAAGACATCTATCTGTTGAATTCGATTGACTAGAACCAAGATATTCCGCCCTTCTGCCACTTGGTCTAGAATATCCTTGAGAATCAACTGATTCCTCACTGAGTCAGTAGCAATCCAATCACTAAGCTGGATAAAATTACTTGCTTTGGTCTTTTCAATCTCCAAATGACCAAAAGAAGTGAATCTTAATTGCAATTGCCGTTTAAAATCCGTTTCCCTCTTATCAGCAGTATGAAGTATCTCACCAATTCTCTGAAAAACAATAGGCTCATGACCATTCTTACGCTCAGGCGTAGCCGTCAAACCGTAAAGATACTTTCCTCTAAACTGAGCAACAACTTTTTCAAACATAAAAGCAGACACGTGATGACACTCATCCACAATCATCATCTCATACTTATCCAAAAGACTTTGACCATTTTCCAACTTAAATAGAGATTGAATCATAACAACATCAACCAGTTTACTCAGCCATTTCTTAGTCCCACCGTACTGGCCAACATAGCCTATTATCTTTTCACGACCTGATGCCGTATAACGGGTAGCTTCTGCCTCTTCGAAAGTCAAAAAATGGTTTAAACGATCCAGCCATTGGTCTAAGAGTTGCTTATTATGAACTAGGATAATTGTTTTGGCCTTCCGTTCAGAGATGAGAGCAGCACCTAAAACGGTCTTCCCAAAACCAGTCTCCGCATGGAGTAAACCATTTTCTTTGGAAATCATATCTGACAGGGCTAACTCTTGCTCAAAAGTGAGTTCTCCCTTAAATTCCACTCTAATGGACCTTTGTACCTTTCTCCTATCTTCCACAGATACCTGCTTAAATTTATCTTGCAATGGATATAGCAAGCCTCTTGGCAGCCATAAATAATAATCGGATTCTCCAAATAAATACATTCGCTCAGGAATTTGATAGGTTGGCTGTCGCATCGCCTGTTTTAAATAAAATTCGGGATTAGAAAACGAAGCCATATTTTTCAAGAAAAACAGTGTCTTTGGTGTCACAGACGATTTTTCAAGTTGGATCATATTGGATAAGACGACCTTCAACTCCTTATCCAATTCTTGCTTGCCTAACTCCTCTTGAATTAACAGTGCAACTTTAGCAGTTGAAATCCTCTGGATTTCTTGTAGATACCTCCATTGGTCTTCATAAGGTTGAAAATGTTCATCCACAAAGACCGTTCGCCCTTGATGATAAGCTTCTCCTTGAAAAGGCAAGGCAATCAAATTACCAAATCCACCTTTAGGAAGAACATCCTGATTTGGAAACATGCGATCAAAAGAATCAAAGGACAGTTGCATACTTTCCTGCATAGCCAATTCTAATAGTTTCTTTCCAAACAAGCGAGCCTCTCGACACGGAATCGCTTCCTCAAAGAAGAACCAAATATGGAGTCCGTGACCCGAACGAGAAATCTCTAGATGGACTTCCATCTGGCGTTCCCTGGCTATTCTTCGAATGGCTAAACCGGCTTCTTTCCAATCTCCTTCGTCCAAATCCAGTACCAAAAAATAACAGCTATCATCTAAGTGCATAGGAAAGATACCGATAGCTGTCTCCCCACGAAAATGAGATTTCAAAACGGAATCCGTCAATGTCTGGAAACTCCGTTTTTCAGGCGGCAACTGCTTCCAACCATAATCATAGGATGGAAAATACTGAATTTTCCCTTGATCATTGATAAAACTCTTAGCATAAACATCATAACGGCCAGCAAACACGGAGGTAAACAATTGTAATTTTTCTTGCGTCGTCAAGTGACTACTTTGAAGTTGGAACATCCCCTCGAACCGAGAGCGTTCCATAACAAACTGACTCTTATCTTTAAGACGTTTACACAAGAAAAACTCACTATCCCCATTAAAAGAAGAAAAGACATCAAGTACTTCTACCACAATTCCATCCAAAGACACAAAAACAGCCATAAGATTCCCCTCCTTGATTCCTATAGGCTGATTATAACAAGAATGGCTGAAATTGTACACGAAAATAAAATCCGAATGGCACTGAAAGTACGAGATAAATAGAGTTTAAACGAGCAATCTATAAAATTAAAAAAACACATATTATCAAGCGACCTAAATCTTTGATGATATGCGTTTTCTTGTAGGAATATTTACTTCATTTTTGCCTAAAATTCAATGTTTACTCAGTATTAGGATTATGAAAAATCGAGGTCTAAATCTAGATACATTTTTTCTGAAGACAAATCATTTTGACCACCGAGCAAGAGATTTTCAAAAAAAGCTGTTAAAAACTCAGGACGTCGCTGTAAAATCTTTGCATTATCTAATACTAAGGCATCACGAAAATACTTGGAATGTTGCTGAAATGGTGTATTATCAATATCAAAACCAAACTCACGAAGATACTGAATCAAAAAGACCGTTACCGTCCGAGTGTTTCCTTCGCGAAATGGATGAATCTGCCAGATTCCTGAAATAAAATGCTGGATTTTTTTAACCACATCCACCTGAGTTAGTGTCGCATATGCAACTTGTTTTTCCTGATTAAAATCATAATCCAATGTCATTTGAATCATGGAGTAATCAGAGTACACAACACTTTCACCATTCAAAACAGGTTCATTCTTTGTGATATTGGTCTGACGAAATTGCCCCACCGGAATAGAGGTTTCAAATATATCTTGAAACAACTCCTTATGAATAGCAAGTAAGGTTGCAGGACTGAAGCTAAAGCCTCTTCGAGACAATAGTTCTACAATACGTAGAGAAACCAAGTCTGCCTCTTCCGTACTTGCATCAATAGTATGATGATAAGCCGTTGCATCCTCATAAACCTGCTCATAAGTCAGTTCTCCCCGAGCCTGTTTCTCAGCCAAAGATTCCATATAAGCTGATGGCACTAGATTGTCAACTTTCTGCAGACCAAAACCTATGCGCCATAAGTCACGTTTAGCTTCATAAGACAAGTTTGGGTTGTCAATGTTGTAAGTTGGTTGCATAAAAAGTTCCTTTCAATTCTTTTTTATGTGTCATCGGTAAATGGTGAAATGGGTATGGAATTGGCGTAAATTATAAAAATCTTTCACAATAAGTTCTATGAAGAGAAATAATGAAAGAATTATATTCAAGATCCCATGCACTCATCTGAAATGTCCGTTGGACGAATGGTTTGATTAAATGAATCATTCTAGCGTGCATACTTATCAAACTCATTGGCATACACCACTCTGAACTCGTTGGTCTGTTCAAATCCCAACTCAATTCCCCCAACACCTGAGAAGAAAGCTGCAATGTTGTACTTCTCAGGCCGGTTCGAACTTACAGAATTTGTCATGTAGTAACCTGCTTTCTAAAAATATTGACTTTTCTAGTATATCATTAAAAGTTCATTTACTTATATTTTTCATTCAAAAAGATACAACAAAATCAAATATTGAAATATTTTTTAATTAATTGTTGTTGTTCAGATTATATTCTTTCCAGAGAGAAACGTTTATCTGTATGTTACATATATTAAAACAAGATGCTGAGTATATCTACCTATATCTGTATGCTTTCTTATACTCTAGCTTATTCTTAACATTTTTTGTTTCAGTATTGTATAAAAGATCATTTAATTTACAAATTATTTCTTCTTTTTGCAATATAGAGATACTATATATAGTTGAAACTTTTGCAGAGATTAATTCAACATACTTATTGATTGTGAAATTATGGAAATTCAATGTAGATATCAAGCTACGTTTAAGACCATCTAAAAATTGAGTATCCTTGTATAAATCATCATAAGAACTGTCAATAATTTTGAGAATATAAAACTCTAATACTCCTTCACCACCAGACCAATAAAATGGACTATTAGAAGTCATGGAATCAAAAATTGTTCTACTAGTGTAGTTAAAATATCGATTGTTACGTTGACCCCTAAATATTAATATCTGCTCAAGACGTAATAAACTTGATACTGATAGGTTTGTTATTACATTTGATAGGTCAACTTTATTCGTATTCAAAAGATATTCAACTGATAATTGTATATCATTTTGCTTGTACGAATAAAAATCATTTGTGAAAATTGAATCTAATTTATCAGTAAGAAGCAAATATTCTCTGCAGAAGTTATCCATTTTCTCTTTGTTTCTAACACGTCTCCAATGTAATTTATTAGTAGAGACTTTTATACATTTTTCACTGTTCTTCGTACTTTTTACTACATTACCAAAGCTTAATGAATCGTATACAAAGTTAAATCTGCTTGAGAATGAAAATCTTTTACCTGACAATAACGATTGAACATATATAATTTTAAGTTCTGACATTTGATGCCTTCTACCAAACTGATTAAACCAATTAAAATCTGTGATTTTTTCTTTTCGTTTTGTCCATAGATTATTTAAAAGCTTATCTGTAATACGATGGCTGATAGTTGTGCTTAAAACTTTTTCTTTAGCTTGCTCGAAAAGGTAGTTTTGTTGCTCTTCATCGCAACTCATTAATTTTTTAATCTCAGTATCATAAAATTCAATGTTATCATCCCATTGTGTATAGTCGGTGTAGATTAATTGATATAACATAAAAGCTAATCGATATTCTTCATTCATACTTAATATTAAGTTTTGAATTTTTTCAGCTCTTCTTTTTTGTTTTATTTCTTCTTCACTCTCAGCTTCTGTAATTTTGTTTTGTACGAAAGTTTCAGTTCTTCCTGTACCTAGATAATCGAAACAAATTTGAGAATAGAAATTGGATGCTCGTCTAAATTCAAGTATATTGATATCTATACCTCCATTTTTGTATATATCTAATAGAATCAGTAATTGAAATCGTAAAAATTCATAATCATAATCAAAGAATTGTTTATCATCACTTAATCTGAGATTTCGTTCTTCATCATTAATATTATGTAAAATTTGATTTAAATTGATATCTTGTTTATCAACTAATAATTTAAATAGAAATTCTCTAATATTCTCATTACGATGAGAAACTGAAAATCTAGTTTCATGTGGAGACTCTATTTTTAAAATTGTTAATGTTGGATCAGATTTTACAAGCTTGTCAATAATTTTTAAATCTTCATGAATTAAATTTTGCCAAATGTCAGGAGAAAAATAATCTTTATAAAGTTTTAAGAATCTCCATTTTCCATAAATAAATGTCTTGAAATATCTGTAAAAATCTTTCCATTCATTTCCTAAATCAGAGTTATTTTTTTCTTTGTATGATTTTAGCCATTGATTTTTGTTAGATATTTCAAGTTTTGTGTAAAGCTTATTCAAAAACTTTTGAGTTCTTGTCAACTGAAAGCCTGAGGATATTTTTTCTGAGATTGAGTAGTTTAAATTTCTAATATCAATATCTGTCCTGAAGATATTGTAAATGAATTCTTCGTACTCGATTGTATCTAACTTGGAAAAATCTCTACTTAGCTTATTTTTTATAAAATTATTTGAATATTTATGTCGATTACTATAAAAAAACCAAAAATCTTCCGTATAATTTTTCTGAATTTGTTTCGATATATTATACTTCAGATTATCATCAGCTTTTGATTTCATTAAAAGTGCAACTCTGATGACATATAAACTCATACTTAATAAAAAAATATAAATAATCAGTGATAAAACATATGACGTTTGCCATAAAATTGTGAATTCACGAATATAAGGTATATTCAATTTCACAGCTATGGGAACTATCATTGTCGCTAACAACATAAAAAAGAATAGCCTAGACTGTGTAATATAGTACCAAATAGATTTTTCTATAAGGTAATTAACTTTACTTTTTCCTAAATACATATCTGCTTTACTATCACTTGCCAAATATTGTAAAAAACCAATATATATTCCGTACATGGTGAGGATAGCTATAACGAAACCCAATATTTCGATATTACTTTTATTAACTATATCTATAGTAGGTGTATTAAAATTAATTTGAATATATATAAGTCCAATTAAGATAGAAGCAAGAATGATTTCTGCAACTTCCTCAAAATTCTGTTCAAATAGGTATTTCTTTACAGCATGGTAAGCATTATCGATTTTTTCGACAAGTTTAATCTTAGCTTTAACTTGTCTTATGGAATATCTCACTCCACTAATAAAGTTTGTATAAACTGAAATGATAAATAAAAAACATAGAATATAGCCTAAAAAGTTAAAAACTATTTTATTCTCTAATATTATTGTATAAATGAATATATAAATAAAATATAGAAATGGGAACAGATCACGAAATTTGATGCTAAAATCATATCTGTCTAATTTTCCAAATAACCATAATAGGAAACAAACAGACCATATTAAAAATTTTCCGATATTAAACATAAAATAACCTCACTAATTTATTTTCCATTATACCAAAAAAACACGGCTTACCACCGTGTTTCTGTGTTTATTTCACCAACTTCTTCATCTCATCAATACGTGCAACTGTCGCGTCGTATTTGGCTTGGTAGTCGGCTTGTTTGTCGCGTTCTTTTTGGACGACTTCTGGTTTGGCATTGGCTACGAAGCGTTCGTTAGAGAGCTTCTTGCCGACCATGTCCAGTTCTTTTTGCCATTTAGCCAGTTCCTTGTCGAGGCGAGCGAGTTCTTCTTCGACATTGAGGAGGTCAGCGAGTGGCAAGTAGATTTCTGCTCCTGTGATAACGCTTGACATAGCCAGTTCAGGCGCAGGAATAGTTGATGCGATTTCCAAGTGCTCTGGATTTGTGAAGCGTTTGATGTAGTTGACATTGCTGTTAAAGAAGGTTTCCAAGTCGCTATCGCTTGTCTTAACAAGGATGGTGATAGGCTTGCTTGGTGCTACGTTTACTTCCGCACGCGCATTACGAACAGCACGGATCAAGTCTTTAAGGCTTTCCACACCAGTGTGGGCAGCAAGGTCTTCAAAGGCTGGATTGACAGTTGGGTAGGCAGCTGTAACGATAGAGCCTTCTGAAATTTGTCCAAAGATTTCTTCTGTCACGAATGGCATGATTGGGTGGAGGAGACGAAGGATCTTGTCCAAAGTATAAAGGAGAACAGAACGTGTGATGACTTTCTCTTCTTCGTTGTCGCTGTATAGGACTTCCTTGGTCAACTCAACGTACCAGTCCGCAAACTCATCCCAGATGAAGTTGTAAAGGATGTGTCCAGCGACACCAAACTCAAACTTATCAAAGTTGGCAGTTGCTTTTCCAATGGTTTCATTGAGGTTGTGGAGAATCCAGCGGTCTGTGACATTTCCAGCTTCCTTGTTGACTACTTTTTCCACATTGGCAGTTGCTTGCTCAAGGGTCAAGCCTTCATTGTTCATGAGGATATAGCGAGAGATATTCCAAATCTTGTTAATGAAGTTCCATGAAGCATCCATTTTCTCGTAAGAGAAGCGCACGTCTTGACCTGGTGCTGAACCGTTTGAAAGGAACCAACGAAGGGCATCGGCACCATATTTTTCAATAACATCCATTGGGTCAATCCCGTTACCGAGAGATTTAGACATCTTGCGTCCTTGCTCGTCACGAATGAGACCGTGGATAAGGACATTTTGGAATGGCTGACGGCCAGTGAATTCCAAAGATTGGAAGATCATACGAGACACCCAGAAGAAGATAATATCGTAACCTGTTACCAAGGTTGAAGTTGGGAAGTAGCGTTTGAAGTCTTCTGAGTCCACATCAGGCCAGCCCATTGTCGAGAATGGCCAAAGAGCAGAACTGAACCAAGTATCCAAGACGTCTTCATCTTGTGTCCATCCGTCACCTTCTGGAGCTTCTTCGCCGACGTACATTTCACCCTCAGCATTGTACCAAGCAGGGATTTGGTGACCCCACCAGAGCTGACGAGAGATTACCCAGTCGTGGACATTTTCCATCCATTGGAGGAAGGTATCGTTGAAACGAGGTGGGTAGAATTCTACCTTGTCCTCTGTGTCTTGGTTGGCAATAGCATTCTTGGCCAATTGGTCCATCTTAACGAACCATTGAGTAGACAAGCGTGGTTCAACCACAACACCTGTACGCTCTGAGTGACCAACACTGTGGACACGTTTTTCGATTTTAACAAGGGCACCGATTTCTTCCAGCTTAGCAACGACTGCCTTACGAGCTTCAAAACGGTCCATGCCTGCAAATTCGAAGGCAAGCTCATTCATAGTTCCGTCGTCGTTCATGACGTTGACTTGTGGCAAGTTGTGGCGTTGACCAACTAAGAAGTCGTTTGGATCGTGCGCAGGAGTGATTTTAACAACACCAGTACCAAACTCAGGATCGGCGTGCTCATCTCCAACGATTGGGATGAGTTTGTTAGCGATTGGAAGGATGACGTTTTTTCCGATCAAGTCCTTGTAGCGTGGGTCTTCTGGGTTGACCGCAACCGCAACGTCCCCAAACATGGTCTCAGGACGAGTTGTCGCAACTTCAAGGGCGCGTGAGCCATCTTCCAGCATATAATTCATGTGGTAGAAGGCACCTTCGACATCCTTGTGGATAACTTCGATATCAGAAAGGGCAGTGCGAGCAGCTGGGTCCCAGTTGATGATAAACTCACCACGGTAGATCCAGCCTTTCTTGTAAAGGTCCACAAAGACTTTGCGGACAGCTTTTGACAAACCTTCATCAAGCGTGAAACGCTCACGAGAGTAGTCTACAGAGAGCCCCATCTTGCCCCATTGTTCCTTGATAGTAGTGGCATATTCGTCTTTCCATTCCCAGACCTTATCGAGGAATTTCTCACGACCTAGGTCATAACGTGTAATGCCCTCTCCACGCAAGCGCTCCTCAACCTTAGCCTGAGTGGCAATCCCCGCGTGGTCCATCCCTGGAAGCCAAAGGGTATCAAAACCTTGCATACGTTTTTGACGGATGATAATATCCTGCAAAGTCGTATCCCAAGCGTGACCAAGGTGAAGTTTACCAGTTACGTTTGGTGGTGGAATAACGATAGAATAAGGCTTAGCCTTTTGGTCTCCTGAAGGCTTGAAAACATCCGCATCAAGCCATTTTTGGTAACGACCAGCCTCAACCTCGGCTGGATTGTATTTAGGTGAAAGTTCTTTAGACATGTGTTTGTCCTTTCTCTATTGTATTCATTTTATTTTGAATTTGCTTAGCAGCTTCTTCTGCAGACAAATTCGTATTATTTATTTTAAAGTAGTGGTGCAACTCATTCGGTTGATGTTGGGAATTTAATTGAAGGGTTTCAGTGGTCTCTAAAATTTCTCTTTCAGATATCTCAATATGCCGTTTCAAGGGCTTGTGCTTCAACCGGTTCTCCGTTCGATTTCGACGCATGCGCTCTTCAAGACTTGTTTCCAACTCCACAAAAAGAATCTCTTGATGAAAGTTATCCAATAAATCCTGAATTTGCTTTAAATACATCAGTTGGTACTGATTTGAAAAATCAATTACGTCAGTTAAAATTACTGATCGCTGATTTCTTGCACTTGCTCCAAGGAAAGAAAAAGTGATTCCACGAACAAATTCCCACATTTCCTCTGTAAAGTCCTGATAGATTTCTAATGCAAAATCGATGGCTTGATGGTTATAAAAGAGGGTAGCATCTGTCAGTCGAGATAACTCTTGACCAATCGTCATTTTCCCAGAAGCTGGAGCCCCAATGATGAAAACATGCATCAAATCACCTCCCATTCACTTCTCAGCAAACCATATATCAGACTGTCACAGCGGTTCCCTTGAACATCTTTACGGTCTCGGATACGAGCTTCGAGGGTAAATCCAAGTTTTTCTGCAACTCGTTTACTTTGGATATTATAACCAAAACAAGTCAATTCAATCTTGTGAAGACCTAGTTCTCTAAAAGCTATGTCAATCAAGGCACGTGCTGCTTCTGGCACATAACCTCGTCCCCAATAGTCTGGGTGTAAGGTGTAGCCAATCTCCAGTACATCGTCTTCGTGCCGATGGTTGAAATCAACAGAGCCGATGACTTTATCGGTTCCTTTGACGACAATTCCGTAGCCAGCTGGGAGATTTTCCTTTTGATTGCGTTCGGGAAGGATATGCTCTAGATAGTAAACCTCATCTTCCAAGGTCTTGACTGGAGGAAAGCCTGCTGGATAGGCGACCTCTGAGAGACTAGCGTAGGTATGGATATCCTCAGCATCTGCCACTGTACGAACTCGTAGGACGAGTCGTTCGGTTTCTAATCGTTCTGGTAATTCAGCTCTTGACATCCTTCTTCCTCGCTTTCTTTATGAAGCTCCCCATAGGGTCAACACGGTTATCTAAATAGCGATAAACGCGCTGGTGACCGTCCCCCATAAAGTAAGTCGGTGAAAAACGGTCATTTTTAAAATGCCCTTTCTCATTCAAGAGATCTGGATCAGCAAGTCGCTCGATAATCTTGGCAAAGATGTGACAGATTCCATCTTCCTCGATAATCCGATCTACCTGACAGTCCAATACGACTGGACAGGCCTCTAAAATCGGTGCCTGAGTCTGTTCAGAAATCTCGTAGTCTAGTCCCATGTGTTTCAATTTCTCTCGATGACTGATAAAACCAGCCTGCTCCATCTCGAGCATGAGATTTTCATCAGGAATATTCACAGTAAACTTCTGGTAATGCTTGATTTGCTCAGCCGCATTTTCCTTAGCTCCGACACCGATGACTAGCCAATCTCCCAAGCTATAAGAGGAACTGCAGGTCGTGATATTCTGCTCAAAGTTCTGGTCCTGATACCCCAAAATGAAAATAGGAAAACCATAGTAGAGTTTACTTGTTTTAAAAGATTGCTTCATAACAACCCCCTTTGACTAAGACGCAAAAGAAAAGCCCTGCCATCTACATGACAGGGACGAATGTGTTATCCGCGGTACCACCCAATTTCGGGCAGCGCCCGCAACTCTCGTCTTTAAAACAAAAAGACACTTTTATTTCAATTTTTCATCCATTAGCAACTAGTTTTGACACATTTGTGGACTTCTCAGCACCGCCACTTTCTGTAAAATGTGGGATTCAAAACACCTCTAATGGCTCTATTGTAGCAAGATTTTGACGGAAATGCAAGGAACAAGAAAAATTACTTGAACTTGATGCCATTTTCCTTCAATTTCTTGATGGTAGCTGGGCCGATTCCTTTCAAGGCAAGGAGTTCTTTTTCAGTCCAGTTTTTGAAATCTGATGCAGACTTAATTCCTTCATCATAGAAAGTTTTGGCACGGTCAAGTGGGAGTCCACCCAAGTTTGCTGCAAAATCTTCTACAGAATTGGCTACTTTTTGAGCTTGCTCTTTGGTAGCTTCTACTGCTTGTTCAACTTTTTTAGAAACAGCCTTACCAGCTTGGCTTGCTGACTGTTCTGCACGTTTTACGACTTTTTTTGTCTCTTCTACAACCTTCGTCACAGTACTTGAGAAAGCACCTGCACGACGGAGGCTATTTCGTAATTGTTTTTTACGATTGAGTTTCTTTGACATGATAAAATCCTTTCAATAAAAAACCCCTGCTCTGACAAGGATTTAATATAAATATTCTATCAAGATTTTAGTAAAAAATCAAGAATCTATCTCGTTTAATAATTTCGCTCACCAATCAAGCCTTCTGGCAAGTCATGGAATCCCTTGCCTGCTTTGAAGTTTTCAAACTTACCAAGCAAGAACTGATAAGCATCCAAGCGACTTTCGTAACGAATCATAGCATCTTTGGCACGCTCGTCTTGGTCTTCTTCGTAGACTTTTTGGCTTTCCTTATGCGCCATGTCGTTGATCATGATTTGGGTATTGACCCAAGCTTCAAATTCCTTCATAAATTCTTGTTCGTAACTCATTTTTTCTCCTTATTCTAATCCACGGAAATAGTCCGTATCAATCTCACGGTAGGGTTGAATATCCTGAACATACTCCAGCACTCCTTGGAATTCTCCGTTTTCATCGTGCACCGCTGCGTAGGTAATGTGGACAAACTTGCCTCGCGACTCAGACTTGAACCACATTTCATACTTGTCTTTGCTTCCCTCGCGAAGCCCCTTCATGATGGTCTTTACCTTTTCCAAGTACTTAGGCGGATGACAAAGTTCAACATTGCGCCCGACTTGGGATGGCGTCCGTTTGAAAATCATATCATCAGCCGGCGTATTGTCATTGTAATACTGAAAAATATCATCTTTATTGACAAAGGTAATTTCCATGGGCAGGTGATTGAGGATGAGGTTGGCCTGCTCGACTGAAAGATAGCCATTGCCAAAAGCCTGTTGACTATGGCGGTCCAGCACTGTTTCCTTTTCCTTAGGGGTAAAGGTAATGGTAAACTGTCCTTCTGGCGTATCGATAACTTGTTGAACTTGGCCTTCTGTCGTTTCTAGCTGTACGGGCTCCTCTGCAATCTTTTCCTCAACAAAACTCTGGCGTTCTGGCACCCATTTCTCAGACGGACGGATGATGGCATAACCATAGGCATCGCTCTCCTCCGAAATCTGAAGCCAGTCATCCTGAGTAAAGGACTCAAGGAGAATCATAAGGAGAATGGACTCTTCCTTGAAAATCATACTTTCAAACTCTGTCGCAAAGGCTTCAAAATCTTCTTTTACAGTGGAAATCGGCACTTCAGGTAGTGACTTGGCAGTCGCAAAAGCTGTTTGAAAGAGTTCCCTAATCTGGTCATCCACTCCCCACATAACCTTAGGAGGGGAATCGTGTCCATAGCGCTCCATGATAGGAAAGAAGAGTTCTTCTTTACGTTGGTAATGGATGTCAAATTGCCCCACAAGTCCCATCTGACGGACCAAACCCTTGCGCATCTCCGCAAGCATTTCTTCATCTTCCATAGACTCATAGGTATCTAACAATCTACGAATACGAATCAAAGCTGCGCGGAGGGCCAGATTTTCTTCCTTAAAGACCCGTACTGGGTGACCTGGATGCTCGGTGTCCTCTACTTCGACACCCTTAACTGCATTTTTAAACAGATTGGCATGGACATCACAGAGCTCCATGACATCTTCAAAGGTGACACCTGAGTCTGAGTTCATCAGCTCGTGCTCCATGAGGGAAATCTCAATGGCTGACACACCCGTAAAGGTCGCATCAAAGCGCTCTTGAACCGACTCAGGAGAGGCACCTTTGTGCAATTCTAATAAAATATCCCGTAGGACATGAATCCGTTCGTCTGCCATTAGTCTAATCCAATCACTTCGTAGCCATTTGCTTCCAGCGTGCGGACAATCTTGTCCATAGGAGTTCCTTCTAGCTTAGAACCCTGTTTGAGCGATACTTTGCGACCGACTGTGTTGCGCATCAAGGGATTAGCAAGGGGTTTAAAACCCAACTCCACAAGGATTTCCAAGACTTCTGGATGCTTATCCACCACTTCTGCAACAGGAATTGACACATCGATGATATTGTCCATGACGACCTCCACTGAATCTTCTAAAATGATTTTACTGCTTATATTATATCATAAGGAAAGAGATTAAAAAACTAGCAGTACAAAACCTGCTAGTTCTCCTAGACTTGAATTACCACCTAAAAAAGTTTAAAGAGCCAATCCAATAGCTTAAATAATAGCTTGTAAAACAACAATTGGACTGCAAAAGAGATGATCATCCACAAGAATTTCACAATGCCAATAATCGGTTTGATAAAAATAATAGCAAGAAGACCCAAAAAAAATTTCATTTTCTATCCTCAGGCTTGATGAGCCACCGAGCCGTATCCATTAGCTTGTCTGCAATAAAAAGTTTCCCCAGACCGACAACAACATTATCATCTTTCTTTATCGTTTTCATTACTTTTACACCTTGCATGGTCAAAAAGTAATTCCCATAAATTTTAGCAAAAGCTTTGATAGGATTCATCTCACTCACCCTCGATTATTTCAGCCTCTTTTCGGATTGTTTCAACATCTTCTTGATATTGAACTTCACTATAGTTGACTAGCTTGGACAATTCTTTCTGCAAACTTTCCCCCATTGGTTTCATAGTCGCAAAGGTTAAACCACCTGAAATAATACCACCCAAGATAGGAATGAATTTTCCCATTCCTTTGGCCAGCCCTCCCTTGGTCAGATTCACACCAAATATTCTTAAGACTTTTTTCAAAATAGGGTACCAAAGCGTCTTTGTTAAAGCTTTATTAGGTACTGTTTTCATTACCTGTTTGGCAATTGTTATACCGCCTGCACGTAGCAAAGCAGCGGTTCCATTCACCCCCAACATGACGCCTAGATATAGCAAGAGGGTATTTTGAGCATCTTCACTCAACTCCTCGCGTGAAGCCCAAAGATCCTCATAACCATAAATATAACCTAATTCTTGAGCCAATTTCAGAGAGAAACCATAAAATTGAGCCACATCAGCTGGAATGGTAATCGCCATAGCAATCCCTCCAGGTAATCCTGCCAAAACAGAAGTTCCACTCGCCAATAAAACATTATCCCTAATGCAGGCATTAGCCACTCGATCTAAAGTTTCTTGAGATAAGAGAGACGTTGGGCCTTGTTCTAATAAGGTAGGAATGTCCTGTGGATCCAATTCTTTGGAAAACTTATCCACTAAAAATTTCGAACGATCAACCTTAACAACAGGTAGTTTTACCACTTGTTGCAATACTTGCATAGCTAACTCTTGTTCAGCCATATACAAACTCCTTTTACTTCTGTAAATTATATTCTATGATAGCATACTCTTTTAAAGTATGTTTCAAATCCCCCTCAAAAATTTTCAAAAAATCCTTAGCAACTTATTTGTTAAAGAACTTTTATAGTCTTTGTAGAGATAACTCGAATATTCAACTCCTACCTTTACAACTTGATAGTCTATTGTTGTCTTACCTAAAATGTTCCTTGAATACACACTAACTATGAGCTTTCGAGCTTCATCTTATAAATCCATAATTTCTTTTTTCTTTCGATCAAATTCTTCCTGAGATAATATCCCAGCATCTAAAAGAGATTTTAGTTTTGTAAGGGCTTCGATTTGTTCATCTAATGATAAACTTGGTTTCATTGCTTTTTCATCTAAACCTTGTGCCATATTCATACCAAAAATCATCCCTGCACCATCACCTAGACCATGTTGCTCCACTCCTGATGCAATTTTTTGTTGTGCCGCAATATTAGAAGCTTTCTGTGATACATCATCATAAGCTTTTAAATTCATCTTATTTGATGAAAATTGTTTAACCAATTCCTTAGATTCTGGTGAAAACTCAATATTAGCAATGGCAACTTTTACAATCTCAAATCCAAAACGTTCTTTCCAAGTCCCTGCATACTGTCCATCATTTGATACTTGTTCCGCAAGAACTGCAGCTTGTGAGGGTAATTGTGAAATACGATAAGTTGTTGACAAAGAATTGAGTGCAACAATAAAAGATTGGAGAAACTCTGTTACTATTTGTGATCTAGCTTGAGCGCTATCAAAGGTATAATAAGTCACATTGGCAGGAAGAAAATTTCTGATAAATTGCTTAGCATCTGTAATTTGGATAGAAAATGTTCCAAAAGCACGTACTTCTAAATCTGTCCCATAAAACAAATCATTATACATGACTGGACCACGAGTCCCAAATTTAATATCACGAATTTCTCTCAAATTAACAAAACAAATCTGTTTTTGCTGATCACTTTGACCACCGAATCCAACACGATTAACAACATTATCAAACAGTGACTTTTTCAATCCATCACCGTTAAAAACACTGCTCTCACCATTTTGGTATTCATAGCCACCTGGTTCTGTAATAATTTCCTCGATACCAGACTGACTAAAGATAAAGGCAGCGGTATTTTCTGGAATAAAAATCTTGGATCCGTTGGAAATAACACCTACAGATCCCTTCGTATTGACACCTCTACCATTATTACTTTCTTGAACAATACCTGGACTTACAGCTGTATGTTCATCAAAAGCATGAACTGTGATAATTTCTTTCCACTGATCTGCAAATGTCCCACCAATAGAATCTGTGATGGCTTTTATCAACCCCATTTAATTGCCCCCTTATAAACTCTGCTCCATATCACAATAGGCACATCTTACTGTTTGCTTCACTTGACCTGACAAAGGTGCTCCACAAAAGCTACACTTGGTTGAAATCTTTTCTGGCTCTGCATCCTTAATCCCGAGCCCTGCTTTAAAAGTGTCAAATGTATCCTTAAATGTTTCTGCCAAAACATCTGCTCCAAATAAGCTGCTATCTCCCAAGGTTTCAAAATTACTCGTATCACCTGATATCAATTTAATAATGTTCCTAGCCCACTTGTCAGTATCTTTAGTATTATTAAATGAAAAGATAGCTTGCCCGCCATTATAATAAATTTCCAACCGTTTCACACCATTGGTTTTGGTTACTGAAACTTGAGGTTTCCCTTCAAAAATTTTAATCTGGTTAATGGGTATGGTAACTTGGTCTTTTTTTCCTCCCCAAAAACCTTTTTTGATATGTATTAAGTGTAGATTCGTTAAAATTAATTCATCTGTAGACAAACCATTTTTCCCAAAACTCACATGGTCACTATTCATAACCATGTATTCATGTGGCAATAATTGATAATCCATCTTGAACCCCACTCTTCCTATTAAAGACTAGCTTTCCACTGCTCCACTTGCTCATGTAGATTATCACGATAATCTTTTAGAGTCTTAATAACTTCTTCTTTCCCTTGAATCGGTGCTTTCTTGAGTGGGCCATATTGTTTTTTCAGATCTTCCATCTCTTTTTTAGTGCTATCTTTTAGTTCTTGGATGGCAGCGCTATCTTCTAAAACAGTCCCTTTAAAGGCTTCGTCTGCTTCTGTATAGTAATTATCGATTATTTTCTCATTCATAATCAAGTAATCTTCATAAGTTTTTATAGACTCAATTGTCGCATCACTAACATCTTGTGGGTTGAAATCGCCTGAACTGAGTTTTTCTTTTGCTTTGGCAAGCAACCCTTTCTTTTCAGAACTACTAGATGAAGTTTCTGTTTGATTCTCACTAGAAGAGCTACTTGTTTTTTCAGATAGAGAACTACAAGCAACTAGGGTAGAGACGGAAAGACATAGCAAAGCTAAACGACAAACTTTTTTTACATTATTCATTAATAGAATCTCCTTTTATTTATGAAATCATCATATCATATTTGTTAAAAAAAAAAAAAGCATTTTCTGATTAGCTAACATTTAAAAATACAGAATTCCTTTTTTAAAAGAATATTTTCCCATTTCAAATTCCACCTATTTTCCTCCACCAAAAAAGAGGGTTTCCCCTCCTTCTTAGTTCTTATCCAGATTGCGCAGCATCTCGTCAATCTTGTTTCCATATTCAATGGATTCGTCTTTGACGAAAGTCAAATCTGGGATTTTGTACAATTTCAAATTGCGACCAAGTTCACGTTTGATGGTGCCAGTTGCTTTTTCAAGCCCGATTTGAGCTTTCTGGTTATCTGAAGCAAGGTTACTCAAAATGGTGTAGTAAACCTTAGCAACAGACAAGTCACCTAGCATCTGAACATCTGTGATGGTCACGCCTTGGACACGCGGATCACGGACTTTCTTTTGCAAAATCTCATTGACTTCACGCTTGATTTCCATGCCCACACGGTCCGTACGGAAATGATTTGCCATGATATTCCTTTCTCTACTTTGAACCAAAAGCTAGGCCAGCAGACCTAGCTATTTTTAAACTTATTGATTTTCATTTCAAATTGGAACGAAGTTCAATTTGAAATCATCTGCTTCTTTCGCCGTGGTGAAAGTGATGGAACTGATTTATCAGTCCCATCACAGGGGATTTTTGAGACCCTAGGCTCAAAAATAAGCAATGAAACCATCGGTTTGCTTGCGTCCCTCACCACCTAAGAAAGGAGCAAAAATCTTATCTCTTGATTTCTTCCATGACGTAGGCCTCAATCACATCATCCATCTTGATATCATTGTAGCCGTCGATCATCAATCCACCTTCACGACCGTTTGTAACTTCTTTCACATCGTCTTTGTAGTGTTTCAAGCTTGCGAGTTCACCGTCATAGATAACGACACCGTCACGGATAACACGGACTTTAGAGTCACGGGTAACCTTGCCGTTGATAACCATGAATCCACCGATAGTTCCGACTTTAGATACCTTGAAGGTTTCACGGATAACTGCTTCACCGATAACTTTTTCTTCGAATTCTGGGTCAAGCATACCTTTCATAGCTTCTTCCATCTCTTCGATAACCTTATAGATAATGCTGTGGAGACGGATTTCAACATCGTCAGCTTCGGCTTGTTGGCGAGCTTGTGGTGTAGGACGTACGTTGAAACCAACGATGAAAGCATTTGAAGCTTCGGCAAGAGTCACATCAGATTCATTGATGGCACCGACTGCTGAGTGAACGATGGTAACTTTGACACCTTCTACGTCGATCTTTTGAAGTGAGGCAGAAAGGGCTTCAACAGAACCTTGTACGTCGGCCTTTATGATAACGTTAACTGACTTAAGCTCACCAGCTTTAAGCGTATCAAAGAGGTTTTCAAGGCTGACACGTTGGGTAGCTTGACGTTGTTTCATGAGGGCACGTTTGGCACGTTCTTCACCTGCTGCACGCGCAGATTTTTCATCTTCGTAAACGGCAAAGTGGTCACCCGCCATCGGCGCTTCATTCAAACCTGTGATAGAAACTGGTGTTGATGGTCCAGCAACTTTAACACGACGACCAAGGTCGTTGGTCATAGCACGGACACGACCGAAGGTATTTCCGACAACGATTGGGTCTTGGACATTCAAGGTACCTTGTTGCACAAGAAGGGTTGCGACCGCTCCCTTTCCTTTATCCAAGCGAGCTTCGATAACTGTACCAATCGCACGAACTGTTGGGTCTGCCTTGAGTTCTTGGATTTCAGCTACAAGAAGGACTGTTTCCAACAATTCTTCGATGTTTTGGTTGAATTTAGCCGAGATTTCAACAAATTCAGAATCTCCACCCCAAGCTGTTGACATAACACCATGCTCTGCCAATTCACCGATAACGCGTTCTGGGTTGGCACCTGGTTTATCAATCTTGTTGATGGCTACGATGATTGGAACGTTCGCTGCTTTTGAGTGGTTGATGGCTTCGATAGTTTGAGGCATAACCCCGTCATCTGCCGCTACAACCAAGATGGTAATATCAGTAACAGACGCACCACGCGCACGCATCGATGTAAAGGCCGCGTGCCCTGGTGTATCAAGGAAGGTAATCTTCTTGCCGTTTTCCACGATTTGGTAGGCACCGATATGCTGAGTGATACCACCTGCTTCACCTGTCGCAACGCGAGAGTTACGAAGGGTATCTAGGAGGGTTGTTTTACCATGGTCAACGTGTCCCATGATGGTTACAACTGGTGGACGCTCTACCAATTCATCTTCATTGAGATAACCATCTTCGACAAAGAAACGTTCGATGTCTGCATTATCCACTTCAACCTTTTGTTTGGCTTCGATACCATAATCCACCATGAGGAGTTCAATCGTTTCCCCATCCAAGGATTGGTTTTGTGTGGCCATGACACCCATCATAAAGAGTTTCTTAACGATTTCAGCTGGTTCACGTTTGATACGTTTTGCGATTTCCGCAACAGTCATACCATCTGTATACTCAAATTCTGTTGGCAATTCATGGAATTTACGCTCTGTAACAGGTTTTGGAGCCTGATTACGGTTGTTTTTGTTATTGCCTTTTTTGTTCTTCTTGTTATTATTCCAGTTACTATTCTTTTGATTTCTCACTTGATTTTGACTACTTCGATTCTTTTGTTGTTTTCTAGGACCATCTTCTTCGTGATCATAATCGTCACGATTTTTGTCTGGTCGAGCTTGTTTTTTACGACGTGTATCCACTGCAGGTTCTTTTTTCTCAGGGACGACTTCAACCACTGCTTGAACTTGCTGTGCTTGTTGCGCTTGTTCAGCTAACTTAGCCGCTTCTTCAAAGATTTCCTCTGGTTCCTTGCGTTTGTTAGCTTGAGCCAAGGCTTCTTTAGCCGCTTGATACTGCTTGAAGCGTTCCTCGCTGGAGCGTGCGTACTCTGCATTTTGCTCTGCTTTCAATGCTGCTGCACGGGCTTTAAAGTCAATGCGTGGAGCCGCTTGATTTGGACGTTTATCCTCTTGTTGACGGCGATCGTTTCCACGATTTTGCTGACCTTGCTGTTTCTTAGCTTGATCATTAAAGCGACGATTGTCGCGGTTGCCTTGACCTTGTTTTCCACCATTACGGCCATCGTTTTTCTGACGGTTGCCGTTTTGTTGTTGATCACGGTTATTGCCCTTATTTTGCTTGCGTCGTTCTGCCTGCTCTTTGGCACGAGCTTCACGTTCAGCCTTGAAATTACGGCTTTGTGGTTTAGCTGCTACTTTTTCTGTTTTAGGAGCAACTGGCTCAGCCGCTTTTGCCTCTTCCTTGGCTACAGCTGGTTTAGCTGGCTCAGATTTTTCGGTTTTCTTTTCTGCACTTGCTTTTGGTGCTGCAGGTTTTGCTTCTGTTTTCGGAGCAGCAGGCTTAAAGCTAGCAGCGATTTTTGCAGCGACAGCTTCTTCCACACTTGATGAGTGGCTTTTCACATCCAAGCCCAACTCTTTTGCACGCGCTACAACTTCTTTACTTTCTTTTCCAAGTTCTTTTGCGATTTCGTACAATCTTTTCTTAGACAAATCATGTCCTCCTCTTCTATTCCATAAGAGACCTCATTTTCTTTGTAAATCCAGCATCTGTCACAGCCAAAACCTTTCTCGATTTCCCGACTGCTATGCTTAATTCCAGTGTTGAAAACACGGTTACAATTTCTACTTGATAATAATGACTTTTATCTTGAATCTTCTTGGTCAGATTAGGTCCAGCATCATGGGCTAGAAAGACCAACTTGGCCTTGCCGTCTTGAATGGCTTTGACTACCAATTCTTCACCCGATATGATTCGGCCTGCTCGCTGAGCGAGTCCCAAGAGATTGCTTATCTTTTGCTTATTCAAGTCCTAACTCTCTTCTTTTCACTTTGTGATCCACATAGGCGATCAACTCGTCATAAAAGCTTTCTTCCACTTCCATGCTAAAGCTACGGTTAAAGACCTTCTTCTTTTTCGCCTCTAGGGCCTCTGCATTGTCTAGCTTGATATAAGCGCCGCGGCCATTGGCCTTGCCTGTCGGATCGATAAAGACTTGTCCTTCCTTGTTCTTGACAATGCGGAGCAAATCACGCTTATCAATCACTTCATTGGATACAACAGACTTGCGCAAAGGGATTTTTCTCGTTTTCATCTTTCCCTCCTCTAGCAGCTTTTATTCTTCTACAGTATCGTTTTCTGCTTCCAACTCTACTGAAGCAGCATCTTCCATGGCTTCAAATTCACTAGCAGACTTGATATCGATACGGTAACCAGTCAAGTGAGCTGCCAAGCGAACGTTTTGCCCACGACGACCGATTGCAAGAGAAAGCTTGTTATCAGGAACAACCACCAAGGCACGTTTGCTGTCGTTTTCATCAAAGATAACTTGGTCAACTTCAGCAGGAGCGATGGCATTGTAGATAAATTCAGCTGGATCTGCTACCCACTCGATAACGTCGATATTTTCTTCGATTGGTACCATGCGATCATTCTTAGCATCGTAGCGAGCTGGGTGGAATTTGCTAGTAATCTTCTTGATATTCGCTCCACCACGTCCAACGATTGTACCGATAGCGTCCACGTTTGGATTATGACTGCGCACGGCAACCTTAGTACGGTCACCAGCTTCACGAGCCACGCTCATGATTTCAACAGTTCCGTCATAAACTTCTGGAATTTCTTGCTCCATCAAACGTTTGATCATTTCTGGATGGCTACGGCTAACAAAGACATTCACACCACGAGGGTTATCTTCAACTTTATAAACGTAAACCTCAATACGATCGTGAGAAGCAAACACTTCTCCAGGAATTTGGTCTTGTTTTGACAATTGGGCTTCGATACTGCCAAGGTTGACATAGATAAAGCGGTTGTCAAAGCGTTCTACTGTACCAGACATGATTTCTTGTTCATGTTCTTTGTAAGTATTGTAAGTAATGGCACGTGTTTGCTTGCGCATTTTTTCCATGATGGTTTGTTTGGCAGATTGGGCTGCTACACGACCAAACTCAGCAGGTGCTTCTTCAAACTTGATCTTATCTCCAAGTTCATAGGCTGAATTGATGGCAAGAGCATCTTTCAAGCTGATTTCCAAACGGCTATCAAATACTTCATCAACAACTTCACGGACAGTATAAACTGTAAAGTCACCTGTTTTCTCGTTGAAGTCAATAGCTACGCTGTCTGATTGACCATAGCGTCTGCGATAAGCGGAACGAAGCGACTCTACTACTGCGTCGATAATATCTTCTTTTTTGATTCCCTTGTCTTCTTCCAAAATGCGGAAGGCCTCTAGCATTTCTTTACTCATGTTTTCTTCACTTTTGAATCCTCAAAAGCTATCCTTTCTTTTTCTATAATTTAACTGCTAAACGTGCTTTTGATACTAAACTGTATGGAATTTGGACAGTTTTCTTACGTGTCTTGTCCATATACTCCATAGTCAACTCGTCCTCTTCAAAGGCTACCAAGGTTCCTTCAAAGACCTTTTGCTTATCGATGGCTTGGTAGAGCCCGACATGGATGTATTGCCCAACAGCTCCAGCTACGGCATCCTTGGTTTTCAAAGGACGTTCCAAGCCTGGACTGGTGATTTCTAGGAAATATTGTTCTGGGAAGGGATCTGGCTTGATGGTGTCTAGGACAGGACTGATAATTTCTGTCAAGTCTGCCGTGTCGTTCAAGGTAATTCCTTCAGGTTTATCTACAAAAATACTGAGAATCATGTCACTGCCAATCTTTCCATACTCGATATCCACGAGTTCGAAAGGCGCTTGGATGACAGGTTCTACAACTTCTCTGACTAATTCTACAATTGTTGCGATTGCGTCCACCTCCTCATAAGCAAGAGGCGAAGATATTTCCCCGCCTCACTTTCTCATATTCTTACTCTTAGTATAGCACGTTTGCCAACTTATGTAAAGCAAAAGCACTTATACAGCCTGATTTCAGGCTATTTCTTAAAATTCTGCCTCAACTCGGTAGATAACTTGACCCTTGTTTGAGAATTTTTGTTCATATTCTGTCATGACATTGCCTTCAAAATCACTGGCATGTAAATCAAGCCAGACACCATTGAGTTTCATGCCATACTGAGAAAAGCTCACTAGGCTGTACTCAAACAAGCCACGGTTATCCGTCTTGAAATGAATTTCTCCATTTTCGGGCAAGATACGCTTGAAGGTATCCAAGAAGGTCTTGTAAGTCAACCGACGCTTTTCATGGCGCTTTTTAGGCCATGGATCTGAAAAGTTCAGATACAAGCGATCAATCTCACCATCTTCAAAATAGTCGGTCAAGTCAGAACCATCCACCCACAAGAGCTTGATATTAGGCACTCCAACTTCAAGCACCTTGTCCAAAGCGTAACTCAAAACAGACTTTTGAATATCAATCCCGATATAGTTGATGTCAGGGTTTTGTTTGGCCATACCTGAAACGAAGGCACCCTTTCCACTTCCTACTTCCACATGAATGGGATTATCATTTCCAAACAAGTCCCGCCATTTCCCCTTGGCTTCCAAGGGATTGAGGACCACATACTGGGGATTTGCCTCTAGTAATTCTGTTGCCCCTTTACGATTTCTAACTCTCATCTTCTCTTCCCATACTTGTCTCGGAAGTGACGCAAGCCATGAATCTCCCGATTGACATTTTCTAAATCTTGGTTCATATAATACTTGGAAATCTGGCTCAAATAAGACAATTGACCATACCAATACAATTTATTTAATACCGTTTGATTGTACTTGTAACCGTAGTAGGTCAACCATTCCTTCCACTGATGCTCTGGAATATAATGGCAGAGCATGTGAGCCACGTCAAACATGCGGTCAGTCAAGCGAACCGAATCCCAATCTACCAAATAAATCAAGCCACTATCTGTCTCAATCCAATTACTATGTCGTACATCTCCATGGACAATGGTCGCATAGTCCTCTCTAAATCCTGGAATAGTCTGACGTAAATCAGCCATCACTTCACTGATAAAATGATTTTTACGCAAAGCATCTGGAGCCGTTTCTTGCCAAGACTGTAGTAAGTCTACAGGTGTTTCCATGGCATAGCCCAAACGACTCAACTGTGTCATCAAAGGACGTGAGCGATGTAGGCGGGTTAAAATATTGACGATTTGCTTACGATTCATATCATAGGGGGTCAATATCTTGCCTGTCAACCATTCTTGAGCACACATATCACGCCCATCTGCCAAACGGCGACTCCATAATAATTGTGGAGCAATTTGTTCTCTAGCTAGACCAGGTAGGATTGGAGAGGTGTTCATTTTTACAAAGATGCGCTTCCCATCAGGATAGCTACCCATATAAGCCTTGCCACTTTTCCCAGGTATAGGAGTCAGTGTTAGCTCATTATCACCCAAATCCATTTCTTTCCTCCGTATAAAGTTTCCTTACTATTCTACTAGTTTTTGCCCTATTCGTCAACCGCTCCACACCTGATTCTCAAAGAAAAGCCTCTGGATTAGCTTAGGTATCATTATAGAAAGAAAAGGCAAGCACCGTCTTCGGCTTACCTTTCATGATTTTTATAAATAATATAAGAGTGGCCAAGCATTGTAAAACATATGGACTAAAGTAGAAACCCATAAGTTTTGGCTCTTTTTATAAGCAAAACCCAGTAACAAGCCCCCAAGTAGATAAAAAATAAACGAAGGGACATTAGAAGGTCCATGCATGAAAGAAAAAAGAGAGGAAGTTAGCACAAGCCCTAACCAAGAATTGTCAAAAACGGCACCTTGAAGAAGTCCTCTGAAAATGAGTTCCTCCTGGACAGGTCCAAAAACTGAGGAAGTCAAAATCAAAGACAGGGAAATTCCTCTGCTGACTTCCGCCAAGTGTTGAACTCCTGCGCCAGAAGAAATAGCGAAGAAATGAATATAAACCAGCGTCTCAAGCACACTTAGAAGAAAGATTGCAATGAAAAGCAAAAGTTCTTTCTTGCTTAACATCCCAAAAGAAATCATTTCAAACTTTCTAGCATAAGCAACACTCATCGAGGTTACTAGAAGACTTACAATAATCAATGCAGATTCATTTTGAAAAAAATCCCCATGATTAATCGTATAAGGAACTGTAATGACGATTAGTAGTACTAAAAATCCAAAGCACAAGGCATGAAATTTATCAAAAAACTCCATAAAATTATTCTCCTCAAGAAACAAACTTCTCTACACGTCATCCTTTAGTGCTAGTCTTTCCAAAACAAACCATTTGAGTAACCAAAACCCGACCACATAGCCAGCCCCTAAGAATATAGCCATTAAAGATAACATGGGATTTAGGAAATAAAAGACCACCACAGATACAAAGGTTAGCACAAAAACGTTAAAAGCAATGGTGTCAGAAGCCAAGACCAAAATATAAGGTGTCAACCAGTCTAAGGTTTTGGAATCTAGGAAAAATAAGTGTTTATACATGATGACCTCCCCTTGTCAGACTATAGACTAGTTCCATATTAAGAAGAAAGTTCTTCCTCTACTTTTTATAATACTTCAAGCCCCAAATGAGCAGAAGCATGATAAGCAGGCAGAGAATGGCGCCAATATAGGCAATTAGTTGTTGATAGGATTCTCCTGCAGTGATACCTCTATACAAACAAATAATAGACATAAAGCCTGTCAAGCCGATATACATGAGTTGATTGGTTCTAGGACTAACCAAATCATCATCTTCAAACTCTCTTATTCTCATTTCCCTAGTGAGGTAAACAGTGACCAAAATAGAAGCCAAGTTAATAACCACTAAAAGAAATTGGAAAACCAAGGAAAAATTTAAAAACTGACGAGATAGAAATAGATAGGTAGAGACAAGTAAAGGCAACTGACCTAGGAACAATCTCGCAAGGAAGATGTTCCGTTTTTTAGCAAGAAAAGTTTTCATTTCTTTTCTCCTTTCTTTTTCATGATAGCAAAATAAATCATCACTGCAATCACATAGGCTATGGTATAAAATAGCTGATACCAAGTACTCTCCCTGAACGGATAAAGAAAGATGGACATGATTAGATACAAGATGAAAATGACAAGTATATTTTTCTTCATAAGATTTCCTCCTAAACGTGTGCTTTATCTTAGTTGAGCTAGAACCTTTACACTGCTAGTATAGCACTCATTTTGACCTTGGATCACTCAAATCATAAATGGTCATCAAAACATCTTGAATTGTAAAAAATTTAAAAAGCAAGCATGAAAAACATACTTGCCCTGGGGGAACTTGACAATGTGAAAATACAAAATAGAAAACTACTCACCCTCACTTCCGTATGTTCTCATATATTCTCATAATCGCAACAAGGATAGCAGCTGTCCCACTTGCCAAAGCGATAAGGGTAATGATAATGTTGAGGATTTCAGGCGTACTCCCTATTCTGTTGATAAGACGGAGTAGGGATATAACTGTCAACTGAATCAGGAGTATTGATTCTACTCTTACCATTGAAGTAAGTCTGTTTTCAACTGCATATAAAAAGACTGGTAGCATAACACAGGCTATAGCAATCACAAACAGATTGCCCCCCGTTTCTTCTCCCTTGTTCACAACGGAAAGCATGAGAAGATTCGATGCTATAATCAACGTAGAACAGATGATAAAAAAGGATTTCTTATTCATATAGGATACCTCATATACTATGGCATTTTAATTGATGACTACAGGCGGTATTTCTTTCCACAAATCTTCTAATCATCAACTGACATCGAGTGAATTGTTAAAACCTGACGAAAGACTTGATTTTGGCAGGTGGTATTGAGACTGGTATTGGGATGGCTTTCGACAATCTTCATGACGGTATAGAGACCAACTCCTCTCTCCTCCCCTTTAGAACTTGCTCCAAAGGAGAAGATTTCAGAAATATCGATACCCTCTTCTTTGATGGAATTTTCGATGATAAAGGTCTCCTGTGCTCCATTTTTTAAAAAGGCGATTGAAACATGAGGTTGACTGGCCTCTGCACTGGCTTCAATAGCATTGTCACAAAGGATAGACACAATGGTTAGAAAATCAAGCAGGCTCATCCCCTCGACCTGAATCTCCTCAGGAACTTCGACATTAAAGATAATCTTCTTATCTCTGGCTTTTAGAAATTTCCCTGCTAGAAGACTTTTGAGGGCACGGTCTCGAATATTCACCAATCTGCCCAGGTCATATTTGTTGTCCCGCAATTTTTCACTAGAATCCTTTAAGACCGAGTCGTAGACCTCTTTTATCTGCTCCATATCCTCCTCTTCAATACCCAGACGTAAACTGGTCAAGAGGTTGGTGTAGTCATGGCGAAAACTCCGTACTTCCTTGTAAAGTTCCTCTATATGCCGACTATAGCGCTCCATATCTCTATAGCGCAAGGCCTGTTCTTGGTTCAGTTTCTCCTGAAGTTTTTCCTTCAAATAGGTATCCAATTTCTTGATAATCCCCATAAAAAAGAGTAGGTAAAACACTAGGATAAGATGGCGAACAGTCTTTGATTGGATATCGTATGCATATTCAAAGTAAGACAGATTTTCCATGACTAGAAAGTAAGCCCCCATTATCCAGTTAATCTTAGTCAGGGACTGTTGAAAGCCTTTATCGAGAAACTCCTTTCTCAATCTAGTAAAATCATAGTCCAACCATTTCAAAAAGACTAATACTATGAAGCAAACGAATAGCATAATCAACAAAAAGAGAGGATTTCCATCTCCATCTACAATCCCTTGCCCCAAAAACGGAAACACAAAATAGGAGAGACTTCTGTAAAAGATATCCATCAATACAATTGGAAAGAGACCATAAAAGAAAAGGAGTCTTTTAGAAAGCCCTCTTAACAATAAGAAAGACAAGCTGAGGCCGAACAAGGGTTCTATAAAGTATGACAGATAGTCAGTCAAGACTAAATAATTAAAAGTTGTAACAATTGCTGCTAGAAGAAATTTTAGAAGAAAGCCCTTAAAAATTTTATCTATAGTGAAACTAATTCCATCTACCTTAAAGAACATGATAATTTCTAGCCCAATAATAGCTAGTGAATACAATATCATCCCAAAAATATACATAAACTCTCCTAGATCAATGTAAGTTATTGATAGTCTCAGACACTTCCCTGACCTTATAACGCGCGATTAGACAACTTCCACCATTGGGAAAGAAAAGGAGTTTTTCTTTCTTATCCAAACGAACCACATTTGCAGGATTGATGAGAAAAGAGCGATGGCACTGCAAGAGACGGGGCTCCTGCTTGAAAACCTCCTCTAAACTCGCTGTAAATTCCAGCCTGTCCGTCTTGGTATAGAGAATAACACGATGGGCTCTGGGCGATGTTTCAAGATAATAAACCTCTTTAAAAGGATACTGAAATTGAGCAAATTTTGATTTAAAGTAAAAGCAATCTTCCGCCAGACTTTTACTGTCTTGACTATTGGCATAGAGGAGGGCTGTCTCGATCCGAGATTCAAACTCCTCTGCCGAAAGAGCCTTATCAATGTAGTCCAGAGCAGACACTTGGTAGCGAAAGGACAGGGGCATAAACTCCGAGTGAGTCGTCACAAAGACAATCAGGGCATAAGGATCCCGATCCCGAATCTTTCTAGCCACCTCCAGCCCCTTCATCTCCTCATTTCGAATCTCAATGTCCAAAAAGAATAGTTGATGGGCTCCCTTCTCATGCACCTCTGCCAGCAGTTGGTCTGGCTTGCCAAAGACCGCAAAAGAGCTGGGAGTGATATGATGTGCTTTCAAAAGTTTCTCAATCGTCGTTTCAATTCTAGCTTGTTGGGAAAAATCATCCTCTAAAACAAATATTCTCATCTTTTTACTCTCCCTCTTTCAACCATTTTTGACGAATTTCTCTATAGCGACGTCTGGAATACTTGACAGCGTATTGACCCTCTTCTCCAAGAAAAAGGATTCTTTCTTGAAAATCAATCGATTTTACTTTATCAAGATTGACCAAACAATTTCGATGACATCTCATCAAGGTTTCCCCATATTGGTTCTCAAGATTACTTAAATTTTGAACCATATTAAAACTAGCTTCTTCTGTAACAATCTGTACGGTATGTGCTTTAGTTGGATGCATTTGGATATAGTAGATATCGTCGACGTTTACTTTATAGACTGTTTTCTGTGTCTGAATAATCATATGTTTCATTGGATTCTCCTCCTAAGAAAAGAATAACAGAAAAGGTCTAGCACAAGCACACCCAATCCTAAACAGTCTTTGAAAGCTCCTAAAAGGATTATTTTTCTACAACATCATGATGAGGTTACAACTATTTTATCATAAAATCTACTCATTGCCATTCAAGACATTTCAAGAACAATTAAAGATTTGAAGGCGAAAAAGGAGATAAAAGTGATAGACTGACAGTATCAAAATACAATTGCTATAATCAAAACTAGCACCCAGATTAAAGGAGGAATTCTCATGACAGATACAGACCCTATCAAAAGAGCTCAGACTTTGATTACTGACTTAAACAAAGCCTACCAAGCATGCAAACAGGCAAGCGCTGACGACGTCCGCTTTCAGGAGCAATTAAACTCTATTCTTGGCTTTCTAGCCAAGGCTGAAACAGTGGATAATCGAGTCTTGATTGAACTGGAAAAATTTTACCAGACTTCCAGTCTTCTCATGGGACTCAGCGCCCTCAATCCAGATGCTCCTACTCGCGCCGCTTGGCGGGCCTATGACCGTTTCCACTTTGACCAAGTCAAGACCAAGTTGAGCCTCTACGGGCCAACCATTATCTTGTAAAAAATAAAAGAAGTTGAGACAAACTGAACTCAACTTCTTTTTTAGTGTCATATAGGCAAGATTAATCCTGCATCTGACGTTTTACCTGATAAGGTAAGTACAAGGCTAGTAAAACCAAACCTGCACCCAGTAAGGCTAGAAGGGCTAGTTTTTCTTGGAAGGTAATCAACCCGACAACTAATTCCACAAGTAAAACAAAACTGGTCAATCCTCGGACTACCGCCTGCAAACCTTTTTCCTTTTGCCCCTTGTCCAGTGGAAAGAGTTGGGTCAAATACTGGTAGTCAAAGGCGTGATAGAGTGCCAGCAACTGGAAGAGCAAGAGGTAGTTAAAGAGAACTACCACTGCTGTCGCAATCCAAGCTTGCTCGATAAAGACCTGCGCCAACAAAGAAAGCAAGAGAAGACGGAGACTGAGGGCAAAGAGATCTCCATTTCGCAGATAAGAACGCAGATAGAGATTTTGCCAAATCTTCCCAGGCACCTTCTGAACAGCCTTTAGGATAAAGTCCAGATAGGCACGACGCTTGACGCTGTTTGAAATCCCCTTGACCTGAGTAAAGAGGGCAAAGAAACGAAGCAAGACTTGCTTACGCTTGCTTTCTTGGGAAATGACATAGTCCCAGTCCAATCTATTTTCAGTGAAAAATTTGCTGGCTTTTTGACGAAAAAGCAGATATTTCCCTACCCCCAATAGGAGCACATAGACCAGAAAAACTGGCAAGCCATAACCCATTGCAAAAAATAAAGGCGCAAATAACAGCAAGAAAAGAGTCTGGACAAAGAGCCAAAAGACTAGGGAAATGCCAGTTTGACGCTTTAGATGGAGCTTGATTTCCTCTTCACCAACCAAGAGAAAGAGCTTGTCTGGTGCCTCCATATAGGTGGCAATCCCACCCCAAAGCAAAAGCAAAACAGAGGTAATCCCTACAAACAAAAGGATAGGCCAATGATTTTCAGGAAAATGTTGCAAGAGTTGACTGTACTGGTAGGCTAGAAATCCCAGCAGAACAAGCAGGAACAAGACAAAGTGGTCATTGAGAACATAGCGCAGATAACCGACACACTCCTTACGAAAAACCTGCTTTCTCTTTAAAAACAAGTCTTTCATAGCTCCTCCTCTTTGGTCAGAGCCAAGTAAATATCATTCAAACTAGCCTCAGGCATATCAAAGGCTTCGCGCAGTTGCAGGAGATTTCCCTTAGCACGCACCTCCCCCTTGTGGAGAATAACGAAGGCATCACACATCTTCTCCGCCGAATCCAGCACGTGGGTACTCATGAGAATGGACTTGCCCTTTTGCTTTTCCACTTCCAAAAGCTGAATCAAGTCAGAAATAGCCAGAGGATCGAGACCAAGGAAAGGCTCATCCACGATGAAGAGACTCGGATCCACCACAAAAGCACAGATAATCATGACCTTCTGCTTCATCCCTTTTGAAAAATGAACAGGGAACCAGTCCAATTTCTGGTCCAGACGGAACATTTTTAACAAGGGTTCTACTCGCTCAAAAGCCACTTTTTGCTCAATACCATAAGCCATAGCAACCGTTTCGATATGCTCTCTGAGGGTCAATTCCTCATACAAACTAGGTGTCTCAGGAATGTAGCCAATTTGCTTGCGGTAGTTAGTCGCATCTTCTTGCAAGCTCAAACCGTTGATATTGATGGAGCCACTATAAGGTGTCAACAGACCGATAATTTCATTAATAGTCGTCGATTTTCCAGCACCATTGAGACCAATCAAACCGACCAACTGCCCACTTTCAACAGTAAAGGACACATCTTTCAAGACAGGGATATGAACATAGCCACCTGTCAGGTTTTTAATTTCTAACATATTTTCTCCAAATCTGGTATAATGTAGCTATATTATATCAAAATTCAATACAGTAGAGGTAGATTTTATGTCAGATTGCATTTTTTGTAAAATCATTGCAGGGGAAATTCCTGCTTCAAAAGTATATGAAGATGAGCAGGTCCTTGCCTTTCTTGATATCTCTCAAGTAACACCTGGACACACCTTGGTCGTACCAAAAGAGCACTATCGCAATCTTTTGGAAATGGACGCTACTAGCGCCAGCCAACTCTTTGCCCAAGTACCAAAAGTAGCTCAAAAAGTCATGAAAGCTACCAAGGCTACTGGTATGAATATCATTGCCAACTGTGAAGAAATCGCAGGACAAACAGTTTTTCATACCCATGTTCACCTCGTACCTCGCTACAGCGCAGACGATGACTTCAAGATTGATTTTATCGCCCACGAACCAGACTTTGACAAACTCGCTCAAGTCGCTGAAACTATCAAAAACGCCTAAGGAGTTGCCATGAAATTATCTAATCTACTGCTATTTGCAGGAGCTGCAGCAGGAAGTTATCTGGTCACAAAAAATCGCCAAACTATCACAGATGAAGTCTTGAATACCACTGACCGCGTTCAAGCTATCAAGGACGATGTGGATATTATCCAAAACAGCCTGCAAATCATCGACCAGCAAAAAGAACTCATCAAGGAATACCAAGAAGACCTGACTTACAAGTTTAAGGTCTTGGAAAAAGATATCCAGACTAGACTAGCTGTCATCAAAGAAACACAGGAAATTGAAGATAAGTAAAAAGAGCCCAACGGCTCTTTTTAGTTTATAGATTTTTTAAGACTTTCCTTAAGTAATGACGGACGGTAGCGACCTTCTTCGAAGTTCCATACCTAAACTTTGAGCCTAGGTCTCAAAGTTTCCGAACACCTGAAATCAAACTGTTACAGGTGTTTTCATTACGGCGGAAAGTCTGGGAAAGTATTTGATTTATACTCAATGAAAATCAAAAATCAAACTAGGAAACTAGTCGCAGGTTGCTCAAAACACTGTTTTGAGGTTGTAGATAAGACTGACGAAGTCAGTCACATATAACGTTGACGCGGTTTGAAGAGATTTTCGAAGAGTATTAGTTATGAAATGGTGAATGCGTTGTCTAAATTGTGGTGTATAATTGACGGGATATGGCTTGTTTACACTTAAAAAAGAGCCCGACGGCTCTTTTTTTACTTTATTCTCCTTCAAAGGCATCTTTAATATGGTCAAAGAAGCCTTTTTTCTTTGGATTTACTTTCAAGTCACCAGCAGCTGCGAATTCTTTCAAGGCTGCTTTTTGACGGTCGTTTAAGCCCGTCGGTGTTACGACATTAACGGTAACATATTGGTCACCAACTGCACCACCACGAAGACTCGGAGCTCCTTTGCCACGTAGACGGAATTTCTTACCAGTCTGAGTTCCCTCTGGGATAACCAATTCAACATCACCGTGAACAGTTGGAATATCTACTGTATCACCCAGAGCCGCTTGGACGAAGTTGAGGTTGAGATTGTAGAAGATAGTCGTTCCTTCACGTTCAAACTTGTCGCTGGCTTCCACAGAAACTACTACATACAAGTCACCATAAGGTCCACCATTAAAGCCAGCTTCACCTTGACCTGCTAAGCGAATTTGTTGACCTGTTTCCACGCCAGCAGGGATTTTCACATGTACGCTATGAGCTTGTTTCTCATGACCAGTTCCGTGACAGGTTGTACATGGATCTTTGATTTCTTTTCCGCGACCATGACAGACATCACAGGTTACTTGGCGACGCATCATACCAAGCGGAGTCTGCGTATCGACGTTAATAACACCAGCGCCATGACAGCGTCCACAAGTGACTGGACTTGTTCCTGGCTTAGCACCTGAGCCATTACATGTACGACAGCTTGCTTCACGGTTGTACTTGACTTCTTTTTCAGCTCCGAAAATAGCTTCTTCAAAGGTCAAATTCACACGGTATTGGAGGTCATCCCCTTGACGAGGAGCGTTTGGATTGCGCGAAGCACCGCCTCCGCCGAAGAAACTTGAGAAGATGTCCTCAAAACCACCGAAGCCACCTGCCCCATTGAAACCGCCAGCTCCACCACCGAAGCCTCCAAAGCCACCATTGGCACCAGCCGCACCATATTGATCATAGGCAGCCCGTTTTTGGTCGTCACTCAAAGTCTCATAGGCTTCTTGAACTTCCTTGTACTTTTCCTCAGCACCAGGCTCCTTGTTGATATCTGGGTGGTATTTTTTGGAAAGCTTACGATAAGCCTTTTTGATCTCGTCTGCCGAAGCGTTTTTTGACACCCCCAGACGATCATAAAATTCAGTATTGTTCATAATTCAAGATACAAAGGGCGTCAAACGGACACAGCCAAAATAGGGGTTTTGACGACGGACGCTTGCGTCCTAGAAAAAACTATCTTTTTGGCACAGTCCGTAGCCCGTGTTCAATTCCCTGAACACCCTTATTCCTTTCTGTTATTGTTGCGGAACGGAACCACCATTTAGGTCGGGTTCAATTCCTTTCTTTTATATTGAATCAGAATTTCTGGAACCCGTGTTCAGTTACGAACACCCTTATTCCTTTCTATAATTTATAAGTAAATCATTAGAGGGTATTTTCTATAATCTGCTTCACTTCATCAAACTCTTTGTCCGATAAGGTAAAAATCAAATCCTCTTCTGAATATTCGTTCTGTTCTTTAAAGTAGTTGTCAGTATTTTCTGCCAAACCTAGACCAAGAATCACTTTTCTTGCAAACTCTAGATGTGCAAAACCGATAGCCGTAATGATTTGTTTATCTTGGACAAGAACTTTCGGTTGGAAATTCTCACGTGGAAGAAATTCAAAATAGTCAAAGAAGTTTTGCCAAATTCCACCTGTAAATTTCGTGTCGTTCAACAAGCCTGCTTTCGCCAATAAAAGGGGCGCTGAAGAAATGGCTGCAATTAGGATATCTTGCTCATTAAGACTTCTCAAAAACGAGATCAATTTCTCATCTTGTAGAGCAGGACCTATATTTACCATTCCTGGCAAAATCACACAAGAATAATCTTCTATACGGATCTGATCCAATGTTTTCGTCGGTTGACAGGACAAACCATCCTCAGAGACCACTATCGAATTCTCAGAAGCTACATAATCAATCGTGATATCAAAAGACAGAGCTAAAGTACTCGTTAAAGTGGTTATCTCATAAAGAGAGAAATTAGGATAAATGATACAAAGTACTTTTTTCATACGCAACATCCTCTATTTTATCGAAAAACAGAGGCTGGGTTGCAACCTCTGGATTTCTTCTTATACTTACTAGTTCGAGTTTTAAAAATCCAACTAGTAATGCTGAATTGAGCACGCCCTAACCTCTTGGTGAAAAAGACAAATCTTTCTAGAAACTAAAGTTTCTGCGTCAGATTTCCTATTTTCACTGTGAGGTTTTAACGGGCTTTGCATCTTATTTTTCCGTAAACTCTCCGTCTACGACGTCATCGCCTGCGTTTCCTGTTGCTTGTGCGCCTTCTGCTCCTGCTTGAGCTTGTTGTGCTGCTGCGGCTTGTTCGTAGAGTTTAACAGCAAGTCCTTGAGCTTTTTCGTTCAACGCTTCAAGTTTTGCTTTCATTTCGTCCAAGTTGTTGTCTTCTTGAGCTTTCTTAAGGTCATCAAGAGCAGCTTGGGCAGCATCACGTTCTGCATCGAAGCCTTTGCCTTCAGTTTCCTTGATTGTCTTTTCGGTCGCAAAGATTGCTTGGTCAACTTCGTTACGAAGATCTACTTCTTCCTTACGTTTTTTATCTGCTTCAGCGTTAGCTTCTGCATCTTTCATCATGCGGTCGATTTCTTCGTCAGTCAAACCTGAGTTTGATTGGATGACAATAGTTTGTTCTTTTTGAGTTCCAAGGTCTTTAGCCTTAACAGACACGATACCGTTCTTGTCGATATCAAATGTTACTTCGATTTGAGGAATTCCACGAGGTGCAGCTGGGATATCTGTCAATTGGAAACGTCCAAGAGTCTTGTTATCTGCTGCCATTGGGCGTTCACCTTGAAGAACGTGGATATCAACGGCTGGTTGGTTGTCTGCTGCTGTTGAGAAGACTTGTGATTTAGATGTTGGAATTGTTGTGTTGCGGTCGATGAGTTTTGTGAAGACACCACCCATTGTTTCAATACCAAGTGACAATGGTGTTACGTCAAGAAGGACAACGTCTTTGACATCACCAGTAATGACACCACCTTGGATTGCAGCACCCATAGCAACTACTTCGTCAGGGTTTACTGATTTGTTTGGTTCTTTACCAGTTTCAGCCTTAACTGCTTCTACAACAGCTGGGATACGAGTTGAACCACCAACAAGGATAACTTCGTCGATTTCTGACAAGCTCAAACCTGCATCTGAAAGGGCTTGACGAACTGGAACTTTTGTACGTTCTACAAGGTCACGAGTCAAATCGTCAAATTTCGCACGAGTCAAAGTCATTTCCAAGTGAAGAGGTCCAGCTTCACCAGCAGTGATAAATGGCAAGCTGATTTGAGTTGAAGTTACACCAGAAAGGTCTTTCTTAGCTTTTTCAGCCGCATCTTTCAAACGTTGCATTGCCATCTTGTCAGTAGACAAGTCAATACCGTTTTCTTTCTTGAATTCTGCTACCAAGTGGTCGATGATTTTTTGGTCAAAGTCGTCACCACCGAGTTTGTTGTCCCCTGCAGTTGACAATACGTCAAAGACACCGTCACCCAATTCAAGAATAGATACGTCGAATGTACCACCACCAAGGTCGAATACCAAGATTTTTTCTTCTTTGTCAGTCTTGTCCAAACCGTAAGCAAGGGCTGCCGCAGTTGGTTCGTTGACGATACGTTCTACTTCAAGACCAGCGATTTTACCAGCATCTTTTGTTGCTTGACGTTGAGCGTCATTAAAGTAAGCTGGAACTGTAATAACTGCTTTAGTTACTTTTTCACCAAGGTAGTCTTCAGCATAGCCTTTCAAGTATTGAAGAATCATAGCTGAGATTTCTTGTGGAGTGTATTCTTTACCATTTGCAGAAACTTTTTCAGAAGTACCCATCTTAGATTTGATAGAGATAACTGTATCTGGATTTGTAACTGCTTGACGTTTTGCAGCATCACCAACGATGATTTCGCCGTTTTTGAATGATACTACAGATGGAGTTGTGCGGTTTCCTTCCGGGTTTGCGATAATTTTGCTTTCAGTTCCTTCAAGAACTGCAACTGCTGAGTTTGTTGTACCTAAGTCAATACCGATAATTTTAGACATGTGTTTTTCTCCTTAAATTTTAATTCGAATTTTGATTTTTTTGATATTTCCCTTAAGTGGTGGGGACGTGAGCAACTCCCTACGGGATTTCATCACTTATTTTTGAGCCTATTGTCTCAAAAATCCCCTGTTTCAGTAGCCAAAGCTACTGAAACTTTCACCACGGCGGGCAATATCTTCCTTGCAAGCCTTCGGCTTGCTTTTTATCTTTCTTCATAGTTTATTGTCGTTTCGGACAAGTTTTCTATTATGTATGCTGCAACCGTCAGAATCGCCTAGTTGTAGACAACCACCATTGCTGGGCGTAGGATGCGGTCATGGAGTTTATAGCCTTTTTGGAAGACTTGAGCGATAGTGTCTGCTGGGTGTTCATCGTCTGCTGGGAGAGTTTGGATGGCCATATGATAGTTATGGTCAAATTCGCCGTCAGCTGAGATTTCTTCGATTCCTTCTTCTTTCAAAGCGTGAATCAAGCTTTCTTGAACCATCTCCAAGCCCTTCTTCACATCATCTGTCAAACCCTCAACTGCGAGTGCACGCTCTAGGTTATCCAAAGAAGGGAGAATCGCTTTTGCCAAGTCCTGGCTACGGTAACGTTGCAAATTTTGACGTTCTTCATTAGCTCGTCGTTGGATATTTTGCATCTCTGCATGAGCGCGAAGGTATTTATTTTCGAACTCATCCGCACGTTCATTTGCCAAGTCCAACTCAGACTTCTCAGGAGTTGTTTCTTCAGCTGTTTCCACAACTTCCTCTTCTTGGACTTCTTCTACTTCTTCTACTTCTTCATTTTTTATATCTTGGGCCATTTTCGCCTCCTTTAATGATTTCAATCTTAATGTACTTCGTAATGATTACTGCTGAGGTAGCGGTAAAAATCTGTCAACTTCATGGTCAAAACACGATTGACTACATTGACTTGGTTGATTAGCTGCTGGTAATCCAGATTGACTGGACCGATAATGGCTAGAATTCCAACTCCCCGATAAGGAATGAGGAATTTGCTACTAATCACCGCTAAATCAGCTAGACAGGATTCCTGACTGTCCGCAACACGGACATTTTGCATCTGATCTTCATGCAGCCCTTCACGAATCTCCAAGGCAACCTTTTGCAGTTGATCAAAAAACTGATAGGCTGCCAGATTAGCAAAATTCAAGAGATTGACTTTGCCCGCCACCACGATATTTTCGTTGAACATTTCCCTAAAGATATGTTCAAAGAGATCCATGACATTGTCCGTCGTTGTAAAGTAACGCTGGATAATCTGCGGAATCTCCGTCCGAATCTTGTAGTGAATATCCAGAACTGTGTGGCCGAGGAAACGTTCTTGAATGATTGCTTTCAGTTTCAGCAAGTCTTCCTGCAAGAAGTTCCTTGGAATCAGAAACTGACTAGTAACCGTTCGAGACTCGTCTAGGGTAAATACCGCTAAGGCCGTATGTTGCCCCAAAACAACGATATCAAAGGCTGTCAAACGTTGCCTGCTCGGTTCAACATCCAGTGCTACTACCGTACAGCCACTCAGGTCTGTCAGTAGATTAGCAGCCTCTTGCAGAATATCCTCTAGTTTGAAGAATTCCTGATCAAAGGCTTTGACAATCTCATATACCTCATTTTCAGCCAGTCGGTCAAAATCCAGTGAGTGTTTCACATAGTACTGAAAACCAGCAACACTTGGCATGCGACCGCTTGAAGTATGAGCCTTTTCAAGCAAACCTTGCTTTTCTAGAGCCGCCATATCATTACGAATAGTTGCACTGCTAGAGTTAATAGACTCTTGCAAGGCTTTGGATCCGACAGGTTCGTGCGTTTTGGTAAAGATGTCAATAATCAGATTTAAAATATCCTGCTGACGTTCTGTAACCATCTCATCACTCCTCTCTGTCTGATCAATTAGCACTCAACACACTCAAGTGCTAACTCATGATTCTATTATACACCCTTAAAAGAGAATGTCAAGACAAAAACTCAAAAAATTAGCACTCTTTCATCAAGAGTGCTAAAAATCAGTCTGAAGACCTAGAAACTCACTGTTCATCTATTCGGTATTTCCTTTTAAGTCTGAAAAAACCATGGATTAAATAAGAAATCATTAAAGCATATAAAAGAAAAATAATGAAGAAAGACATAGAAAGCTCTTCTTTAAATAGACTCATACAAACAACAAGGCCACCCGCGAAAGTAGCTGTACAGGAACGAAGTCTAGATCGCATAACTTCCCACCTGAGATTATTACTCATATAGACTTGATCCTCTGAAAGTATATCAGAAGCTGGTTTACGAAGAATTGAACAAAAACCTGTTTCTATCAATTCCCAATCTCTATTTCTAAAATCTTGCAGTTCACGCTTATGCTTTTTAAGAAATCTAGAATCATAGATACGGTAGATGACATCGTCTGGTTGACATTGGTCAAAATAGAAAAAACCAAAACGACTAGTTCTATACTTCCAGCCTTTTAAGTGCATCTCATGCAAATACTCTTCTTCCTTGTCCAAATCAAGAATAGTGAAAATTCGAAATTGCTTTTTATTTATCATGACTTCCCCTCCAATTTTGAGCATACCTATCCTATCATAAATCTGATAATTCCTTCTTTTTATGCCATAACTTCCAGCTAATATAGGCAACTATTAACAAAAGGATTAAAGACAAGAAAACATCTAGCCCGACCGCAAGTAAACTCCATAGACCATACGCATTACTTCTATTGAGCAATTTAAGTAATAATGGTATATGTATGGCTAGCAAAAGTAAAACAGGTACTAATCGCAGTCTTAAAATGCGATTAACCATAGCTAACTTCCCAGCAGCGTCATTATAGATTTCAAATTCTGCATTCGATTCAATTTCAGAATGTGCTTTTCTAAAATAGGAAAAACTATTAAAGTCTGTAATATGTTCCCAGTCACAGTCTTTAAATAGTTGTAAATAGGAGGTTCTCTCTGATTTTTCCATTGGGTAAAAATCCAACTGATAAGATACTTGCTCAGGGTAACACTTTTCAAAGGTATACTTAACTACAAACAATAAGATAGAATAGCTTACTTTCCTAAGTTTCCAGCCCTTAGCATGCATTTCTCTAAAGTATAGAGCCTCCCTCTCATAATCCGCAATTGTAAAAATTCGGTAAACAATTTTCTTTTCCATCATACTTCCTCCCGACTGTTTCTATAGAGTCGTTCAATACGCTTCAATTCAATATCTAAGACTTTTCGTCCCAAGTCTGTGATATGATAGATTTTCCGTTTCTCCTCTTCTCGGACAAAGGCAATCAAGCCATCCTTTTCCATTTTTGACAAGGTACCATACATAGTCCCAGGACTAATCAAGACTTGCGAATCTGTCATTTCCCAGACCTTTTGTGTAATACCATATCCATGATTCTCCTTCTGCAGACAGAACAAGATATAAAAACCTGTTTCCGTCATTGGAAGATAAACTCGACGAATCTTATCCGTCAATTCCATGTATAGCCACCTCCTATTCAGCTCGATATATCGCACCTCGTTATAAAAAATATATCACACCTCGATATAAAAAGCAAGAAAAAAGACCGCCCTCAGGCAATCTTTCTTCTATATTAATAAAGATCTAAATAGTTATCAATTTCCCATTGTGAAACGAAGGTTGCATAACTTGCCCATTCGATTCGTTTGGCTTCAAGGAAACTAGTATAAATATGTTCTCCAAGAGCCGCTCTGACAACTTCATCTTCAGTCAAAGCTTTCAAAGCGTTGTGAAGAGTTGATGGAAGGTCTGTAATACCAGCTTCCTTACGCTCTTCAGCTGTCATGATGTAGATATTTTCTTCGATAGGAGCTGGTGCTTCGATTTTGTTTTCAATACCATGCAAACCAACTTCTAACAGAACTGCCATAGCGATGTATGGGTTAGCCATTGGGTCCACCGAACGCAACTCAAGACGAGTTCCCATACCACGTGAAGCAGGCACGCGCACAAGTGGCGAACGATTACGACCAGCCCAAGCAATGTAAACAGGCGCTTCATAACCTGGAACCAAACGTTTGTACGAGTTAACCGTTGGGTTCATGATAACAGTATAGTTGTAAGCATGCTTAATCAAACCGCCAAGGAAATGGTAGGCTGTTTCTGACAACTGCATTCCTTTTGGATCATTTGGATCAAAGAAGGCGTTATTTCCTTCTGCATCAAACAAGGACATATTACAGTGCATACCTGATCCAGCAATACCAAATTTTGGTTTAGCCATAAAAGTTGCGTAAAGGCCATGTTTGCGAGCAATGGTTTTAACAACTAGCTTAAAGATTTGAATCTTATCACAAGCACGGAGAACTTCATCGTACTTGAAGTCAATTTCGTGTTGTCCAACCGCAACCTCGTGGTGACTCGCTTCTACTTCAAATCCCATTTTGGTCAAGACATTGACAATCTCACGACGTGTATTGTCCGCAAGGTCAGTAGGCGCCAAATCAAAGTAGCCACCTTTGTCATTTACTTCAAGTGTTGGGTCCCCATTTTCATCCAACTTAAATAGGAAGAATTCTGGCTCTGGACCAAGGTTGAAAGATTTGAATCCCACTTCTTCCATGTGACGAAGAGCACGTTTCAAATTGCCACGAGGGTCACCTGCAAATGGTTCACCTTCTGTTGTATAGACATCACAGATCAAACCTGCAACACTTCCATTTTCATCTCCCCAAGGGAAGACTGTCCATGTATCCAAGTCAGGATGCAAGTACATATCTGACTCATTGATACGTACAAAACCTTCAATAGAAGATCCATCAAACATAGCCTTATTTGACAAGACTTTATCTAACTGTTCATCTGTAGCAGGAATTTCGACGTTTTTCATGGTTCCCAAAATATCTGAGAACATGAGACGGATAAAGGTAACATTTTTTTCCTTGACTTCACGACGAATATCTGCAGCTGTGATTGGCATGAGTTTTCTCCTTAATGTATGACTACTTGCGGTTGCTTAACCGCGACCAAAAGGTGACCGTACTGAAGCAAAGCGACCCTGTTGGAGGAGTTCATTGTGAAGTGCACGACGCACCTCAGTCTGACTCACCGCTTTCTTGGATTTCGCTTCACGTTCAGCATATTTTTTCTTAATGGCAGCGATATTATAACCTTCAGAGATATAATCTTTGATTTCAAGCAGACGATCCATGTCATTCAAGGAATACATGCGACGGTTCCCTTCGTTTCGATCAGGTTTAATCAACTCTTGATCTTCATAATAACGAATCTGACGCGCCGATAGATCGGTCAACTTCATAACACTGCCGATAGGAAAAACAGCCATATTTCGGCGAAATTCTTTTTCCTTCATTTACAACTTCCTTCTTTCTGTCTATTATAGTCTAAAAAAAGACAAACGTCAATTGATAATGTTATAAAATGTAACATTATTTTTCTTTTTTCTCTAAAAAGAGACGAATACGGTCAATATCGTAATTTACGAGAATTGCGACAAAAACTCCCATGAACGTTTCGGATACACGCGCAAACACGTACAAAATCGTCTCTCCACTCGGGATTGATAGGGTAATGATTAACATAGCTGCTACACCACCTATAACCCCTGCTTTGTTATTCATGGCTACATTTGTCATAATGGTTAACATGGTGCAGATAGGGACAACAACTAAGGTCACCCAAAAAGCTTCGTGGAAAAAGGTATTTAATAGGAAGAAGAGGAGGGCATAGAGGCCACCAATACTATTTCCTAGAATACGCGAAGTCCCAAAATGGACACTCTTATCAAAACTCTCCCTCAGGCTAAACACGGCTGTCAAAGCACCGATTTGAAGACCTTTCCAGCCAAAAAAGCCAAAAATCAAGAGAACTAGAAAAACAGCAATACCTGTTTTAAAGGTTCGCATACCAAGTTTAAACTGGGATTTATCGAATTTATATTTTTTAAAATAACTCATAATCTCAACTTTCTATTTCCATTTTATCATAAATCGGTGATTTTTATGAGGAATAGTTGAGAGGAAGCGTTTTTATTTCGAGCAAAAGAAAAGAGGAACTTTCATCCCTCTCTTCTTTGATTTAGTTATAAAATCTTATTTTTCTGTCAAGGCTGCAAGTCCTGGAAGAACTTTACCTTCAAGAAGTTCCATTGATGCTCCACCACCAGTAGAGATCCATGAGAACTTGTCTGCACGTCCAAGGTTGATTGCTGCGGCAGCTGAGTCACCACCACCGATGATTGATTTCACGCCTGGTTGTTTCACGATAGCGTCCATCACACCAATTGTACCAGCTTGGAAGTCTGGGTTTTCAAATACACCCATAGGTCCGTTCCATACAACTGTTTTCGCACCAGTCAAAGCTTCGTCAAATTTAGCAATAGATTTTGGACCGATGTCAAGACCAAGGAAGCCTTCAGAAACTGCTTCACCTTCAGTGTCACGCACTTCAGTGTAACCAGCAAATGCGTTAGCTTCTTTTGAGTCAACTGGCAAGATCAATTTACCGTTTGCTTTTTCAAGAAGAGCTTTCGCAACATCCAATTTGTCTTCTTCTACAAGTGAGTTACCGATTTCGATACCTTGTGCTTTGTAGAATGTGTAAGTCATACCACCACCGATAAGAACTTTATCAGCTTTTTCAAGCAAGTTTTCGATAACACCGATCTTATCTGAAACTTTTGAACCACCAAGGATCGCTACGAATGGACGTTCTGGAGTTTCAACTGCTTCTTGGATGTAGGCAATTTCGTTTTCAAGAAGGAAACCAGCAACTGCTTTTTCAACGTTTGCTGAGATACCAACGTTAGATGCGTGTGCACGGTGAGCTGTACCGAATGCATCATTTACGAAGATACCATCTCCAAGTGATGCCCAGTATTTACCAAGCTCAGGATCGTTTTTAGATTCTTTTTTGCCATCAACATCTTCGTAACGAGTGTTTTCAACCAAAAGAACTTGTCCATCTTCAAGAGCGTTGATAGCTGCTTCCAATTCAGCACCACGAGTTACACCTGGGAAAACAACATCTTGACCAAGTTTTGCTGCCAAGTCTGCCGCTACAGGAGCAAGTGATTTACCAGCTTTATCAGCTTCTTCTTTCACACGTCCAAGGTGAGAGAAAAGAATTGCACGTCCACCTTGTTCGATGATGTACTTAATAGTTGGAAGAGCTGCTGTGATACGGTTGTCGTTAGTGATTACGCCATCTTTCAATGGTACGTTGAAGTCAACACGAACGAGGACTTTTTTACCTTTCAAGTCAACGTCTTTAACAGTAAGTTTTGCCATGTTACAAAAACCCCTTTATTTATTTTATTCGAAACTATTATATCACACTTTGGAAATATAAGGAAAGATTTCACAAGATTTTTCGATATTTAATCTTCATGTCATGTTAGGGTTTATTATTTTTACTTTTTCTCACGAATTTTCTTTCTAAAATTTCATCTAAACACTTGTTAGATTTACTTTTATCCTTTAAAATAGAATAGGAGAAATTCCGTTATTATTTTTCGGAGGAAAAAGAAATGTCCATTAATTGGCAGGAAATTTTATTTCACTTTTTAGGTGGTCTGGGACTATTCTTATATAGTATCAAGACCATGGGAGACGGTTTGCAACAAGCTGCTGGAGATCGCCTTCGTTTTTACATTGACAAGTACACTAGCAATCCCTTTTTAGGTGTTCTAGTTGGGATTGTCGTGACTGCCCTGATTCAGTCAAGTACAGGGGTGACAGTTATCACGGTTGGACTGGTCAGCGCTAGTCTTCTAACTCTTAGACAGGCTATCGGAATTATCATGGGAGCCAACATCGGAACCACCGTTACTTCCTTTATCATCGGTTTCAAGCTTGGTGAGTATGCTTTACCCCTGATTTTCCTTGGAACCATGTTCCTTTTCTTTACAAAAAACAGAACAGCAAACAATATCGGGCGCATCCTGTTTGGTGTGGGGGGAATCTTCTACGCCCTCAACCTCATTAGTGCCGGTATGAGCCCGCTAAAAGATTTACCACAATTCAAGGAATATATGGTAACCTTGGGGCAAAATCCTGTGTTGGGAGTTTTTGCTGGTGCAGTGATTACCGTTCTCATCCAGGCCTCTTCTGCGACAATCGGGATTTTGCAAGGGCTCTATGCAGGTGGCTTCCTTGACCTTAAAGGTTCTCTGCCAGTTCTCTTCGGGGATAATATCGGGACAACCCTAACAGTTATCATCGCGGCAGCTGGAGCCAATGTCTCTGCGAAACGAGTTGCTGCAACCCACGTTACCTTTAACGTTTTAGGAACTATTCTTTGCTTAATCTTATTAGGCCCCTTCACTGCAATGATTGAGTACTTCCAAGCACTCCTTCACCTCTCACCTGAGATGACCATCGCCTTCTCGCACGGTGCCTTCAACGTAAGTAACACCATTGTACAATTTCCATTCATCGGAGCCTTGGCTTTCTTTGTAACCAAGCTCATCCCTGGTGAAGACGAAGTTGTCAAGTACGAGCCGCTTTACCTTGATGAGCATTTGATCAAACAAGCTCCATCAATCGCTCTCGGAAATGCGAAAAAAGAACTTCTTCACTTAGGAAATTATGCTTCTAAAGCCTTTGACCTTTCATACAACTACATCATTGACCTCAATGAAAAAGTTGCTGAAAAAGGCCACAAGACGGAAGAAGCCATCAATACTATAGATGAAAAATTGACTCGTTACCTCATTACTCTTTCAAGTGAAGCCCTTAGCCAGAAAGAAAGTGAAGTGCTCACCAATATCCTTGATTCATCCCGTGATTTGGAACGGATTGGGGACCACGCAGAAGCGCTAATCAATCTGACTGATTACCTTCAACGTAAAAATGTTGAGTTCTCTGAAGCTGCTTTGCAGGAATTAGCTGATATCTACCAAAAAACCACTGGCTTTATCAAGGACGCCCTTGATAGCGTGGAAAACAACGACATCGAAAAAGCTCAAAGTCTGATTGAACGCCATAAAGAAATCAACAATATGGAACGTGTTCTCAGAAAGACTCACATCAAACGCCTCAACAAGGGCGAGTGTTCAACGCAAGCTGGGGTCAACTTTATCGACATTGTTTCCCACTACACTCGTGTGTCTGACCACGCTATGAATTTAGCTGAAAAGGTCATTGCTGAACAAATCTAAGAACCAAGAAGCTATCCTAATACTCAATGAAAATCAAAGAGCAAACTAGGAAACTAGCCACAGGCTGTACTTGAGTACGGCAAGGCGACGTTGACGTGGTTTGAAGAGATTTTCGAAGAGTATAAATGGGATGGCTTTTTCTTCTCCTCATCAAGAATAGGGTTTTTCCATATAGAAAAAATGCTTTGATTCACAATGGAATCAAAGCATTTTAAAGAGCTCCCCATACATAAGCGCAGAAGCTGCAGTTCCTCTGTACTTGGCTTCTTCTCTTTTGATAAAGCGAGCCAAGTTGACCAGCTCAGGTGCAGGATGTTTGGGATTTAGGAGCAATTCTCGATTAACCAGGCCTGAGAGACGGACTGCCAGCAATTGCTCATTTGTAGCAGGTAGTTTTTTAGCAGTCTCTAGGAGAGCAGCAACTAAATCTTCACTCAAATCATGGCGAGCATGATTGTAAAGATCTTTTATAAGGCTTTCTAGGTTTGGTTCTACCATCCCTACCACCTCCCTTATGTTTAATAATGTTTAATCAAATCAACCGTTGAACGATCCAATTTTTTCACCAAGGCTTGCAAGAAAGCTTGCGCTTCTAGGAAGTCATCCATAGCGTAGAGGGTTTGGTGAGAATGGATATAACGAGCGCAAACACCGATTGTTGTAGATGGGACACCACCATTTTTCAAATGAGCTGCACCAGCGTCTGTTCCGCCTTTACCACAGTAGTATTGGTACTTGATACCAGCTTCTTCAGCTGTTGTCAAAAGGAAATCCTTCATTCCTGGGAGAAGCAAGTGACCTGGATCGTAGAAACGAATCAAGGTTCCATCTCCAATCTTACCTTGACCGCCGTAGACATCACCTGCTGGTGAGCAATCAACTGCTAGGAAGACTTCTGGGTCAAACTTGGTTGTGGAAGTATGAGCACCACGGAGACCAACCTCTTCTTGGACGTTCGAGCCAAGGTAAAGTTCATTTCCCAGTTTTTGACCTGACAAAGCTTCTGCCAGCTCGCTTACCATAAGAACACCATAGCGGTTATCCCAAGCTTTTGAGATGATATTTTTTTCATTGGCTGTCAAGATTGCAGAACTATCTGGTACGATGGTGTCACCAGGACGGATGCCAAAGCTTTCTGCCTCAGCCTTGTCCGCAAACCCACCATCAAAAACGATATCGGCAATGGCTGGCATGGTTGGTCCACCCTTTCCACGAGTCAAATGTGGAGGAACAGAGCCTGAAATCACTGGAATTTCACGACCATCACGAGTCAAGAGTTTGAAACGTTGGCTGCTGACCACCATAGGATTCCAACCACCGATTTCTACGACACGGAAGGTACCGTCTGGCTTGATTTCGCTAACCATAAAACCAACTTCATCCATGTGAGAAGCGACCAAGATGCGCGGTGCATCGGCAACTTCTGAATGCTTGATACCAAAAATACCACCCAAGCCATCTGTTACGACTTCATCCACATGCGGTGTCAATTTTTCACGAAGATAAGCACGGACAGGCGCTTCATGACCTGAGATCGCAGCAAGTTCTGTTACTTCTTTGATTTTTGAAAATAATGTTGTCATTTCAGTTCCTTCTTTCTTTCATCCATTTTACCACTTTTTATAGGAGAAGGATAGCGGGAAGGTGGATTTCTAAATTAGTATCTTAGTCTTACTGTATCTTAGAAAAAGATTGTATTCTCTCGCTTGTGTGGTAAAATCTAAGAAATATTCCAAGATTAACCAAATTCTTAATTCCCAAATAAAAAACAATTCGACACTATATTTGTTCAGTTTTTCATGAAATTTACAGAAAATAGTTGACTTTTACTTGCTCTTTCTTTAAAATAGTACAAAACTAGGAAAAGGAAAAAATCATGACCAAAACAATTCTTGTTACAGGTGGAGCTGGCTATATTGGCTCCCATACCGTTAAAGCTCTTTTAAATGCTGGCTATCAGGTTCATGTCCTCGATAATCTCTCTACAGGAAATCGTTCGGCTGTGGATAGTCGTGCTAGCTTTAAACAACTGGATGTTTATGATGCTAGTGCCCTAAAAGCTTATTTAGAAGAAAATCAAATTGATGCTGTTCTACATTGCGCAGGTGAAATTGTTGTGAGCGAAAGTATTGAAAACCCAAGCAAATACTTCACTGCCAATGTCTCTGGTATGAACCAAGTTCTCAAAGTCTTATCTGAAGTTGGCATCCAAAAAATCATGTTCTCTTCAACTGCATCTCTCTATGGTAATAACTGTATTGACAAGCCTGCAACTGAAGATACCCTACTCGACCCTGTCAACCCTTATGCAGAGACAAAACTGATGGGTGAACGAATGATTTACTGGATGGCCAATCGTTACGACTGGAAATATGTCATTTTCCGTTACTTTAATGTAGCTGGGGCTGAAATGGATGCTTCAAACGGTCTGCGTGTGAAAAATCCAACTCACATCATTCCAAATATCAACAAGACCGCATTGGGACAAAATGATAGTCTGAAAATATTTGGAGATGACTACGATACACGTGATGGTTCATGTATTCGAGATTACATCCATGTCTTGGATCTTGCACAGGCCCACGTTAAAGGGATGAATTACCTCTTTCAAGAAAACAGTTCTTCTCAAATCTTTAACTTAGGAACTGAAAAAGGCTATACTGTCAAAGAAATCTTTAAAACTGCTGAAGAACTACTGAATCAAAAAATCCCACACGAGATTGTTGCTCGTCGTGCTGGTGATCCAGCCAGCGTCCTAGCAGACGCATCAAAAGCTAAACAATTTCTTAACTGGCAGGCTAGCTACTCCCTCGAAGATATTATTTTATCAGATTATCGTTGGCGAGTTAAAGAAGGTAAAAATATTTTAGAATAGGAAAACATAGGAGAAAGTCCTAGGGCTCTCTCCTTGTTTTATTTATTAAATTGTCAGAAAATTTATTGACAGATTAAAGAAATCGTGTTACAGTAATATCCGCGGGTATCTTTCGATACCAAATCTATTTGAAAGGACGGGGTATGAAACTTTCTCATTATTTAATTGGCTTACTTCTAGTCCTAGTCTTTCTCTCTATTAGCATTGGGACCAGTGATTTTTCATGGGGAAAACTCTTTTCTCTGGATCATGAAACTTGGCTTCTCTTTCAAGAGTCCCGTCTCCCAAGAACCATCAGTATTCTCCTGACGGCCTCTAGTATGAGTATGGCAGGACTTCTCATGCAGACTATCACTCAAAATCAGTTTGCTGCACCGAGTACAGTTGGGACGACTGAAGCCGCCAAACTAGGAATGGTATTGAGCCTCTTTGTCTTTCCGTCGGCTAGTCTGACCCAAAAGATGCTCTTTACTTTTGTTTCATCCATCGTATTCACTCTCTTCTTCCTAGCCTTTATGACTATTTTTTCTATAAAGGAAAGGTGGATGTTGCCTCTGATTGGGATCATCTATAGCGGAATTATCGGTTCTGTGACAGAAGTTATCGCCTATCGTTTCAATCTGGTTCAGAGTATGACTGCCTGGACCCAGGGCTCCTTCTCCATGATTCAGACCCATCAGTATGAGTGGCTCTTCTTAGGCCTCATTATCCTGATAGCCGTTTGGAAATTGTCCCAAACCTTTACCATCATGAATCTGGGCAAGGAAACCAGTGAGAGTTTGGGGATTTCTTACTCCCTACTTGAAAAACTGGCCCTTTTTCTGGTTGCGCTAACGACAAGTGTCACCATGATCACCGTGGGTGGCTTGCCTTTTCTTGGGGTCATCGTTCCCAATCTGGTTCGCAAGCGCTACGGAGATAATTTGAGCCAAACCAAGCTCATGGTCGTACTGGTAGGTGCCAATCTAGTTCTGGCCTGCGACATTCTCTCTCGAGTTCTAATTCGTCCCTATGAGCTATCTGTCAGTCTCCTACTAGGAATCATCGGTAGCCTTATCTTTATCCTACTTCTCTGGAGAGGGGGACGAAAAGATGCAGTCTAAAAGCAAACATACCAAGCTCTTCTACCTTCTCATTATTCTGGCCATCGGAGCTTGTCTGCTCTACTTTTGGCCCATCACCCACCTGTCTGCCTTTGCTTGGAAGTTGCGTTCCCAAAAAATCATCGTTTACCTCTTGGTAGCAAGCGCGACTGGGATTTCGACCATTAGTTTTCAAACTCTGACGGAAAATCGCTTCCTGACACCTAGTATTTTGGGAATCGAGTCCTTCTATGTCCTACTACAAACCCTGCTACTGGTTTTTGAAAGTAAGTTTCTTCAACTTGGGAAGTCTCCTATCTTAGAATTTCTGGTCTTACTTCTGCTCCAATCCCTCTTCTTTCTCGCCTTACAAGGTTACTTGAAGACACTGATGAAACAAGACTTAGTCTTCATCCTGCTAATCTGTCTAGCCCTCGGAAGTCTCTTTCGGAATATCAGTACCTTCCTTCAGGTTCTGATGGATCCAAACGAATACGATAAACTGCAGAACAGTCTATTTGCCTCCTTTCAGCATCTCAACACTCCCATCCTAACCATCGGTTCTCTGATCATCCTCGCTTTGACAATCTTTTTCTTTCGAAAAGCAGTCATTCTGGACGTCTTGCACCTGCAAAGAGAAACAGCTCAGATATTGGGACTCGACGTTGAAAAAGAACAAAGAGAGCTCCTCTGGGGCATCGTACTTTTGACCTCAACGGCCACTGCCTTGGTAGGGCCTATGGCCTTCTTCGGCTTTATGCTGGCCAATCTTACCTACCTAATCGTCAAAGATTATCGGCACAAGTTGCTCTTTATCGTAGCCATTCTGATTGGATTTATCAGTTTGACCTTGGGGCAAGCCTTGATTGAACGAGTCTTTGCACTAGAAATTCGCATCAGCATGATCATCGAGAGCGTGGGTGGCTTCTTATTCTTTATCTTACTTTATAGGAGGGCGCGTCGGTGAAACTGAAAAACATTGACAAATCCATTCAAAAACAGGATATTTTGCAAGGCATTTCGCTTGAAGTCAGTCCTCAGAAACTGACAGCCTTCATTGGTCCAAATGGTGCTGGAAAATCGACTCTCCTCTCCATCATGAGCAGACTGACCAAGAAAGATCAGGGAATTCTCAGTATCAAAGGCCGTGAAATCGAGAGTTGGAATTCGCAAGAACTAGCCCAAGAACTGACTATCCTAAAGCAGAAAATCAATTACCAAGCCAAATTGACGGTGGAAGAACTGGTCAGTTTTGGACGTTTTCCCTACAGCCGAGGTCGACTGAGACCAGAAGATTGGGAAAAAATCCGAGAAACTCTGGACTATCTGGAACTGACCAACTTAAAAGACCGCTACATCGATAGCCTGTCTGGAGGCCAGCTCCAACGGGTCTTTATAGCTATGGTACTGGCCCAGGATACAGACTTTATCTTGCTAGACGAACCACTCAACAATCTCGATATCAAGCAAAGTGTCAGTATGATGCAGATTCTCAAGCGACTGGTGGAGGAACTCGGCAAGACCATTATCATCGTCCTCCACGATATCAACATGGCCAGCCAGTATGCAGATGAAATTGTCGCCTTCAAGGACGGCCAAGTCTTTAGCAAGGGAACAACCAATCAAATCATGCAGTCTGATCTGCTCAGTCAACTCTATGAGATTCCCATCACGCTAGCTGATATCAATGGCAAAAAGATCTGCATCTATAGCTAGTAACATAGAAGCTCAAGTTAGAGAACCTTCAGTCTCTTAGTCAATAATACCTAGAGACTCCCTAAATCGTTATCACATTTTAAAAAGGAGAAATTATGAAAACATCCCTTAAACTTTACCTCACTGCCCTAATGGCTAGTTTCTTGCTCCTACTTGGTGCATGTAGTACAAACTCAAGTACCAGCCAGTCGGAGACAAGTAGCTCTGCTCCAACAGAGGTGACCATTAAAAGTTCACTAGATGAGGTCAAACTTTCAAAGGTTCCTGAAAAGATTGTGACCTTTGACCTTGGCGCTGCGGATACTATTCGCGCTTTAGGTTTTGAAAAGAATATCGTCGGAATGCCTACAAAAACCGTTCCAACTTACCTAAAAGACCTAACTGGAAAAGTTAAGAATGTTGGTTCTATGGTTGAGCCAGACCTAGAAGCCATTGCTGCCCTTGAACCAGATTTGATTATCGCTTCACCACGTACCCAAAAATTTGTTGATAAATTCAAAGAAATCGCTCCGACTGTTCTTTTCCAAGCAAGCAAAGACGACTACTGGACTTCAACTAAGGCCAACATTGAGTCCTTAGCAAGTGCCTTCGGCGAAACTGGTACACAGAAAGCCAAGGAAGAATTGACCAAGCTAGACAAGAGCATCCAAGAAGTCGCAACTAAAAACGAAAGTTCTGACAAAAAAGCCCTTGCTATCCTCCTCAACGAAGGAAAAATGGCAGCCTTTGGTGCCCAATCTCGTTTCTCTTTCTTGTACCAAACTTTGAAATTCAAGCCAACTGATACAAAATTTGAGGACTCTCGCCACGGACAAGAAGTCAGCTTTGAAAGTGTCAAAGAAATCAACCCTGACATCCTCTTTGTCATCAACCGTACCCTTGCCATCGGTGGGGACAACTCTAGCAACGATGGTGTCCTAGAAAATGCCCTTATTGCTGAAACTCCTGCCGCTAAAAATGGTAAAATTATCCAACTCACACCAGACCTCTGGTATCTAAGTGGAGGCGGACTCGAATCAACAAAACTCATGATTGAAGACGCACAAAAAGCCTTGAAATAAGCTACTTCAAACTCAATTTAAGTAAAATTTTGACATTCTAAAACGCATCCTATCAAGTACACTCAAACCTGATAGGATGCGTTTTTATCATTTTGAAACCTTTTGCCCAACCTCATTTTCCTTCTTGATTCCGTTTAAGGGAAAAGTGGTCTGGGACGGGGTCCTTGCCTGTTTTCGACCAGGGATGGCAACGTAAAATCCGAGACAAGCCCATCAAGACACCCTTAAAGCCATGTTTTTCAATAGCCTGAATCATATAGTTGGAACAAGTCGGCTCAAAGCGACAAGAAGGTGGAAAGGCTGGCGAGATAAAACGTTGGTAAAAGCGCACAGGCGCTATTAAAATTCGTTTCATTATTTCTTGGTTACAGCCATGGTGTGTAGTTGGCTGATTTCTTTTTTATTCAGACGACGAGATTCTCCTGGACGAAGGCCTGTCAAGTCTAGATGTCCAAAACGTGTCCGAGACAACTTGTCCACTTGGAGACCGACAGCTTCAAACATCTTTTTAACCTGGTGGTTACGCCCTTCATGGATGGTCAACTGCACCACAGAGCGGTTTTTAACTGGGTCCACTTTGAGAATCTCATAGACAGCTGGTTTGGTTTTCTTGCCATCAATCTCAAGTCCACGGGTCAAGGGGCGGAGATTATCCTTATTGGCCACACCTTTAACACGCGCGACATAAACCTTGTCAATCTCATTACGTGGGTGAATCATCTCGTCTGTAAAGTCACCATCATTGGTCAAAATCAAGACTCCTGATGTATCCCAGTCCAAACGACCTACAGGGTAGATGCGCTCCTTCACGTTGGGCAAGAGGTCGACAACCGTCTTGCGACCCTTGTCATCTGTCACACTAGAAATGACACCGCGTGGTTTGTTAAGCAGATAATAGACCTTTTCTTCGTTGTAGATAGGTTGGCCTTCAACTTCGACCTTGTCGCCTGACTTGATAGTGGTTGCTAGTTCACGTACCACTTGGCCGTTAACCGTCACCAAGCCTTGCTTGATCAGCTCTTCTGCTTTTCTCCTACTGGCCACACCTGCGTGGGCAATATACTTATTGATTCTCATCTTCTTCTATCCTTTCACCAAATAATTGGCTTTCTTGGGCTTGAATCTCAAGCTCATCAATCACTGGTAATTCTTCCAAATGATTTATCCCCATGTAATCTAGGAAATAATCTGTAGTCACATAGAGGTTGGGGCGACCCAAGACTTCTTTTTTCCCGTCTTCCTTTATCAGGTCAAAAGCCTGCAACTTTGCCAAGGCCCCACTCGAGTTGACCCCACGGATGGCATCAATCTCTATCCGTGTGATGGGCTGCTTATAGGCAATGATGGACAAGGTCTCAAGGGCAGCCCGAGACAAGCTCTGGTTAATAGGCGCCTTGGAATATTCCTTCAAAACCTCTGAAAACTGAGGCTTGGTCACCAATCTATAAGCCCCACCTGTCTCAATCAGAGCCAAACTGGAATCTGGGTCCTTTTCATACTTCTGGGCTAATTTTTCTAAACTCTGTTGGATGCCTGTCGGTGGCAGAGAGAGGAGTTCAGCTAACTGGCGGACCCTAATCCCATCTTCACCCGCTACAAACAAGAGCGCTTCTATTTTTGCTAAAGTACTCATCTTTCCTCTCTATCAAGTCTAGCTTTGAGCCACTTGACTTTCTTCCTTCTTTTCCATGAGATAAATATCTCCGAAACTTTCCTCTTGCATGAGGATCAGCTCCTGGGTTTTGATTAACTCTAGGGTTGCCAAAAAGAGGGTGATGACCTCTTGGACATTCTGAGCTTCCTTAAACAAATCCTGCAAGCGCAATTGATCTCGTCCAGTCAAGGACTCTTTCACGATAACCATCATGTCCTCAATCTTATACTCATCCCGCAAGATAGTCGTGTGATTTTGTGTAAACTCCTCTTTTTTCTTGGCTAGGATATTTGAAAAAGCCAAAAAGAGGTCAATGGTCGTCTTGTCATGCACAAGCTCCGCATCTTCGTAAATCAACTCTGTCGGCGCTTTGGAATAATACTGAGCCCGTTCTTGGTGCTTGGCTTCCAAGTGCTCCCCCAAGAGCTTGAATTTGCGGTATTCTTCGATTTGAGACAGAAGATCCTGCTCCAGGTCATCCTCCAAGTCTGTCACTTCCGCTACCTTTGGAAGAAGCTTGCGGCTCTTGATCAGCATGAGCTGACTGGCCATGACCATGTACTCGCCCGTCACTTCCAGACGCATGGCCTGCAGGGTTGAGACATAGGCTAGATACTGTTCGATGACTTCCGTAATAGGCACATCGTAGATATCCATCTGGTACTTAGAAACAAGGTGCAAGAGCAAGTCCAGGGGCCCTTCAAAATCTTTTAATTTAATATCCATTATCTATATTTTTCTAAGGTCAGGACTGTTTTTAATCCTAATTTTTTTGCAATTTCGTACAAATCGACCTTGTTTTCTATTTGTCTTAGAATAAACTGTTCCCGCAAGGCTTGAGCTGATAAGGTTGGAAAACCTTTCTCCTTAACAAAAGATTCTAACTGACGAAAGGCCCACTGACGAGAATAGGATTTCCCTGCCCTTTCAAAAAGATAGGTCTGCCCCATCAAGGGTTCCAATTCTGCAAGCAAGGACGTGGGAATGGTGACAATCCTCTGTTGGGAAACCTTCTTGATTCGCAACACCTGAAAGTCCAGATTGATATCCGCAACTTTGAGGGCTAAAATCTCACTTGGCAAGAGTCCCATTTCTAGGATTAAGAGTGCCAGTAAGCGTCCTTCTGGATAGTCACTTTCTTGCCAAAAAGAGTCTAGGTCTAACAGTTCTGGCTTTTCGGTCTTCTTTTCAGCTTGTTTAGCTAATTCCAAGCGGTAAAAACTATCCACTTCTCCTTTTTGATAGAGAAAGTAGAGAAATTGGTTACAGGCCGAAATCTTTCGCTTCTGGGCGCTGATTTTTAGATTGGCTAGCTGGGCTTGGTAAATCTTGAGACTGGTCTCAGAAATCCGCTCTCCTATAATGTCTAAAAATTGCTCCAAATCATACTTATAGGACTGCTTTGAATTGACAGACAAGCCCTGCTTTTCCTCTAAAAAGGCTGAAATCCTATCTCTCATTTGCATCGAATCTCATAGTCCTTACTAAAGTCATGCAAGAGAGCATTGACAGCCTTGAGGATAGATTTGCGCGTAATAATCCCTTGGAAAATACCCTCTGCATCCACAACCGGTAAGAAAGACTCATCTACCAGCTTGTGCAGGACCTCTGTAATAGTAAAATCAGGTGAGACGACCGCTACGTCCTTTTTCGTCATGTGGACAATGTCCGTATCCGCCATGATTTCTGAGCTCAAGTCATGCTCCATCTGATAAGCCATAATATCTCTGAGCCCAATAGTCCCAACAAATTGTTTTTCATCGGTTACAACAGGAACACGGGTATAGGTCATCTGACTGAGCAAGAGGGTCGCATGATCCGCATTGTGGGTATCAATCAACACAGCTAGATTTTCAGCAGGGGTCAAAAAAGTTTCCTCTTGCCCTAGCAAGAAAGTCTCAAACTCCTTGGCAATCATCTGCTAAACTCCTTGGACAAGCCTGGATACACCTCGTGGTCTCTTGTCAAAAAGTCCACTTTGAAATAGCTATCATCAATCTCCACACGAGCATAGAGACATTCTCTGATGGTACCACGTGGTTGACTAATAGAGCCTGGATTTAGAAAGAGGGTCTTGCCTTCCATCCAAGCGCTTGGCACATGCAAGTGGCCATAAAGGCAGATATCGGCCTCTTCTTCCTGAGCCCAGTAGTCCAACTTTTGAAAGTTGAAATTGATATCAAATAGGTGTCCATGAGTTTGGATAATCTTGATCGAACCAAGCTCAGTCACCAAACGTTCTGGGTAGCCTGCATAGAAGTCCATATTCCCTTTAACAACACGGATTCCCTCCCAAAGTGGAGAATCGGGACGCAATTCAGAATCGCCATTATGAAAAACGGCGTCAACTTTGCCCACATAGCGATCACGTATTTCTTCCACAATCAAGCTATCGCCATGAGAATCGCTCATTACAATGATGGTTTGCTTTGCCATGATGGAAATACCTCCAAAAGTTTCTTAACGGCTAAGGCACGGTGAGATTGACTATTTTTTTCTTCAAGGGTTAATTCAGCTGATGATTTGCCTGTCTCTCCCACAAGGAAGAGAGGATCATAGCCAAAGCCATTTTCACCCTTAGGTTCAAAGTTAATGTAGCCAGGCCAGTCTGCTTCGACAACCAAGCTTTCCTTGTTGGGGCTGGCTACGACTAGGGTTGTATGGAATTGAGCCGAGCGGTCCTTGAGTTCAAAGACCATGGCCAATTCGTGCAAGAGTTTAGCATTGTTTTCACGGTCAGTTGCTCCCACACCTGCGAAACGAGCTGACCAGACACCTGGCAAACCGCCCAAAACATCTACTTTAAGTCCAGAGTCATCCGCAAGAACCATCTTGCCCGTTAATTGAGAAATAGTTTCTGCCTTGAGGCGGGCATTTTCTTCGAAAGTCATGCCTGTTTCTGCTACTTCAGGCAGGTCAGGGTAGTCATTGAGATTTTCCACATCGTAGCCTAGCTTGTCAAAGATAGCTCGAAATTCCTTGGTCTTGCCCTCGTTACGAGTCGCAATCAACAAGGTTTCTCTGACCTTATTTGTCTCAAAGAAATCATGAACATTGACCCCTTCTTTGGGCAATTCCACATACAAGAGTTGCCCATTTTCAACCAGGAGCAAAGTCCCCTGACGTTGGATAACTTCCAAGCTACGTCCTGCTTCTTGGTTGAGGATATCCACCACAAAAGACAATAAACGGTAGAGAGAACCATAGCGTAAAACAGTAACAGAAACAGGAAAACCTCGATCCTCATCTCTAAATCTTTGGGCAAACTCCAATAGAGGAAAATCCAAGTCATCATCCGTCAACGTCCGGACGCCACCAAAAATACCATAGGACCCGACATACCAGTCCTGTTCATCCTTGTATTCATAAATTTTATTTGTCATAATTCTACATGCTCCACATAAATCTCTTTTTCCAGCCATTCTTCACCAATTTGTGCAAAACTTTGGCTGCTGGCTGTTGTGTAAAAACGGTGATAGAGTGATCCAGCATCGCGACCACGATTGATTTCAAAATAATTAAGTAAGACTGAGATATCCCGTACGCACTCTGCCCCACTATCGATAAGTTGAACCTTGGGTCCCATTACATTTTGAATAATAGGTCTGAGGAGCGGATAATGGGTACAGCCCAAAATCAGGCTATCCACCTTGCCGACCAAGGGACGCAGGGTTTCATAGACCACTTTCTTGGTGACACTGGTTGACAGGGCACCAGACTCCACCAAGGGAGCAAACTTGGGACAGGCCAAACTCTCCACCTGTAAGTCCGGATCCAAATCATGGATTTTCTGACGGTAGATGTCTGATTGTACCGTCATGGGTGTTCCAATCACTCCGATTTTCCCACCTTGGCTGGACTTGATGGCTGCCGAAGCTCCTGGCAAAATCACACCCAAGACAGGAATGTCTAGTTGAGCCTTGATTTCTTCCCAGACGACCGCAGTCGCAGTATTACAAGCAATGACAATCATTTTGACATCCTTGGTCAAAAGAAAGTTGACCAACTGCCAAGTATATTCACGAATTTGCTCAGCAGGACGGGGACCATAGGGCGCCCGTGCCGAATCTCCAATATAGACGATTTCTTCATGGGGAAGCTGGCGCATGAGCTCGCGCACAACGGTCAAGCCCCCGACACCCGAATCCAAAAAACCAATCGGTCGATTATCCATACAGTCTTCTTTCTAGTCTTTTTTCTGATTGATAGTTCATTATGATTACCGTTCCTTATGAACTGAATAATGACAGCCTAATCAACAACTATCTCTCTTAATCATAATCAAATATCAATAGAATGCAAGGAAAAAGTCTCATCCCTAAACCCATAGCCAACATAGTGAGAAGTCTGGAACTTTCATCCCAGACTTTTCCTTATTTATTTTTTCTTTTTATTGTTAGCAAGGGCTGCTTTTTGTTGGCGGATGATTTGGTGGTAAACTTGTTGTACCTTAGCTTCGCTTGGTTTTTGACCATTTGCACTCAAAAGAGTACGAACTGCTTCAGCATTCAAACGTGGGTTGTCAGCGAATTCTTTTTCAATTTGCTTACGAACCAAGTACATTCCTCCAAGAGCTCCTCCTAGAAAAGCTAGCACAATCAATACAATTGCTAATAGTAAATCCATCATATTTCTCCTGTTTCTTTTTGAGTCTCTTTCATTATACCACAAACTAGCCACCCTGACTAGTTTGTTTTACGCTTTCAGGAATGGAATAGACAACAAAAAGAACCCTGCTTTTCTGCGAAAGAGGGCTCCTTATTGAGTTTATACTCACTGAAAATCAAAGAGCAAACTAGAAAGCTAGCCGAAGGCTGCTCAAAACACTGTTTTGAGGTTGCAGATAAAGCTGACACGGTTTGAAGAGATTTTCGAAGAGTATTAATTTCATATTTCTGCCTATCCATTTGTACTAATAAAAGACTGAGACACTGGATCTCAGCCTTTTTATTTATCCCAAAACCAATTCATCACTGACTAGACTCTGGCCACTATTTTTCTGGAAGAGATGCATGAGATCTTCAACTGTCAGATGCTTTTTCTCCTCTCCCTTGACATCCACCACTATCTTGCCTTGATAGAGCATAATGAGACGATTACCGTACTCAATCGCATGGTTCATATCGTGGGTAATCATCAAAGTCGTCAACTGATGGTGTTCCACAATCTTTTGCGTCAAGTCCATCACCATTTGACTAGTTTTCGGATCAAGGGCCGCAGTATGTTCATCCAAAAGCAAAAGTTTGGGTTTCACCAGAGCTGCCATGACTAGGGTCAAGGCCTGTCTTTGTCCTCCTGAGAGATATTGAGTATCTACTTTTAAGCGGTTTTCAAGGCCGATATTCAACTCTTTCAAGGCCTCTTGGAACTGGATTCTATCCTTCTCCTTCACGCCCCAACCAAGTCCTCTCTTCTGCCCGCGTCTCAAGGCAATAGCCATATTCTCCTCAATCGTCAAACGAGAAGCCGTTCCCATCTTAGGATCTTGAAAAACACGGGCAATATCCTTGGCTCTCTTTCTGACACTCAGATTTTTAATGGATTTGCCTGCCAGTAGAAGGTCCCCTTCATCCACAGATAGATTGCCAGCCAAGATATTCATCAAAGTGGATTTCCCTGCTCCATTTCCACCGATTACGGAGATAAAATCTCCCTCTTCAACCTCTAAATCTAATCCTTTGAGGACATGGTTTTCATTGACCGTCCCTGCTTCAAATGTTTTGTGAATATTTTCAAGTGTTAACAAACTTGCCATAACTTTCTCCTCCTATTCATTTCTCAATTTCAGACCACGAATCTTTAATCTCTTTTGCAATTCTGGTGCAAATAAAACTAAGGCTAGCAAGATTGCATTAAAGAGACGTACCAAGTTTTGATCTAGATTTGGAATTTCATAGATATTTAAAATAATCAAACGGTATACAATAGCACCGATTCCGATGGATAATAAGCGGCCTCCAATGGTCAAGTCGTGTATCAAGACTTCCGCAATAATCACTGCACTCAAACCAACAACGATGGTTCCTGTCCCAGAAGTCACATCTGAAAATCCATCATTTTGGGCAAACAAGGAACCACATAAGGCAATCAAGCCGTTTGAAATCATGTAACCAACAATCTTCATGGTGTCTACATTGACCCCGTTGGCCTCACTCATAGGAATATTGTCCCCAGTCGAACGCAAGACCAAGCCAATCTCTGTTTTCATCAAAAGAGTCAAGACCAAACAAACAAGTAAGAGACAGGCTGAACTAAATAAGAAAACAGCTTCTTCATTTGTCAGTCCCAAGCTAGCCAACTGTTTAAAGACAGTTGAAGAATCTCCCAAGGAAAGATTGGGCACACTTCCCATGATTTTAATATTGATGGAATAAAGCCCTGTCAAGGTCACAATCCCTGTCAAGAGAGCTGGGATTTTCATCTTGGTGTGAAGCATACCTGACACAAGACCAGCAATCATACCTGCCAGCAAGGCAAGTAAGGTCGCAATCCAAGGATTTGTTCCTGCCTGTATCTGCGATACAACGACAGCTGCCCCCAAAGGAAAGGCTCCTTCAGCAGTCATATCCGCAATATCCAAAATACGGAAAGTCAAGTAAACTCCAATGGCCATAATCGACCACAACAAACCTTCTGATAAACTAGATAATACAAAACTCATCTTAAACCTCCTATTCCTTGCTTTCTAACTTACTAATATCAATTCCTAGTGCATCTGCCATTTCTTTATTGGTATGCAATTCCAGTTTTTCAGGCAACTCAACTGCTATATTTTCTGGCTTCTCACCTTTTAAGACACGAATCAACATGCGGGCTGTCTGCCGTCCCAATTCTTCATAATTGGTTCCGTAGTTATACAAGCCACCAACAGCAATCATTTCTGTTGAGCCACCAAATACTGGAACCTTGTGTTTAATAGAAACCTGCTTGACTGTTTCCATGGTTGACGAAATGATATTATCCGTTGGTACAAAAACCATATCCACTTCTGCCATCAAGCTCTCTGCTGCCGCCTTGACGTTGTTACTGTCCAAGATTGTTTTTTCAACAACGGTAAATCCTTTTTCTTCCAGAAGTCGCTTAGCTTCATCCTTTTGGACAACTGAGTTTGGCTCGCTCTGAGTATAGAGAATTCCAATCGTTTTAGCCTTTGGCAACACTTTCTTTATCAAATTGATTTGAGTTGAAATGGCATCTGATGACTGGTCGCTTGTCCCAGTCACATTGCCCCCAGGATATTCTCTTGACTCAACCAGCTTGGCACTGACAGGATCTGTTACAGCTGAAAAGATAACCGGTGTCGTTTGAGTCGTATTAGCCAAGCTCTGAGCAGAAGGCGTTGCGATGGCTAGAACGACATCACTAGATTCTGCTAGTTGCTGGGAAATCGTTTTTAGATTTCTTTGTTCTCCCTGTGCATTTTGCAAATCAATCTCAATATTTTCCCCTTCAACATAGCCTTGCTTGGCCAGCTCATCCACAAAACCTTCTCTAGTAGCGTCTAGGGACTGGTGGGTAATAAACTGCGAAATACCGATACGAAAAACATCTTTTTTCTTATCTGCCTTCAACTGATGCAAACTGATCAGAGAGGTCAAGAGGATCCCCACTACCAAGAGGGGAGCTAGTAATTTTCGAACAACTTTCATAATGAAACTCCTTCTCAGAAAAGATAATACTCAATGAAAATCAAAGAGCAAACTAGGAAACTAGCCGCAGGCTGTACTTGAGTACGGCAAGGCGACGTTGACGTGGTTTGAATTTGATTTTCGAAGAGTATAAAACAAAAAACCGCCTAGATAATACCTAAACGGATGCTTGAAATAATCTAACAAGTTACAACTTAGCTAGTCCATTTAGATATTCATCTATATGGACCACAATCAAAAATCTTAGCCACATAGATACAAACAAATTGCTTGAACTGTTTGCATCCATGGTGACATGTCTACAAACACTATCTAAAGTAGCTAAAGTAAAAGTTTTGATTCATCGTTACAGCTTGTCTCTTATTCATTTCTTTTCTGCTTTCTTTTTTGATGTTTCCTATCTTACCACCTTTTTCATCAGCTGTCAAGAATATTTCAGAATTTTTTAAAATTTTTCGAAAATTCTTTCAAAGTTTTTTCAAATCAGTCCAACAAAAAAAGGTTTATAATTTCCATAAAAGTTGACATGGAAATTATAAAACCATTATTAGTTTAGTCCTTTTTGATAACGTGCCAATTCAGCTTGGTTAGCCCAAACATAGTGACCTGGACGGATTTCTACCATGGATGGCTTATCAGTCTCATAATCGTGTTGACTTGGGTCGTAAACCTTCAAGACCTTCTTACGTTCCAAGATTGGATCTGGAATTGGTACCGCCGAAAGCAAGGCTTGAGTATATGGGTGAATTGGATTGTTAAACAATTCTTCTGTTTCAGCAACCTCTACAATAACACCCTTGTAAATAACGGCGATTCGATCTGAAATAAAGCGAACGACCGACAAATCATGGGCGATGAAGAGATAGGTCAAACCAAGTTCTTTTTGGAATTTTTTGAGCAAGTTCAAGACTTGGGCACGTACAGAAACGTCCAAGGCTGAAATGGGCTCATCCGCAATAACAAAGTCTGGTTGCATGACCAAGGCACGAGCAATACCGATACGTTGACGTTGACCACCCGAAAACTCATGAGGATAACGAGTCAAGTGCTCAGCAAGAAGACCCACTTCACGGATAATATTTTTAACTTTCTCTTTACGTTCTTCTTCATCCTTAAACAGACGGTGATTGTAAAGACCTTCAGAAATAATATAATCAACAGTAGCACGTTCATTCAAACTTGCTGCAGGGTCTTGGAAAATCATCTGGATACGACGAATCAGTTCGGCAGCTTGTTCACGCGATTTCTTACCATTAATCTTTTGACCATCAAAAATGATATCACCATTACTTGTGTCATTTAGACCAATGATGGCACGACCAATAGTTGTTTTCCCACTACCTGACTCACCTACAAGCGAGAAAGTTTCTCCCTTGTTGATAAAGAAGTTAGCATTTTTAACCGCGACAAACTTCTTACTTCCTTCACCGAAGGAAATTTCTAAATCTTTGATTTCTACTAATTTTTCAGACATTTCCTTCCTCCTAGTCTGCCAGATGGGCAAATCCCATTTTTTCACGAATCTTATCATGGAGATTTGCAATCACAGCTGGTTTTTCTACTTTTGGAGCATCCTCATGAAGAAGCCAAGTTTTAGCCCAATGTGTCTCTGATACTGAGAATTGAGGGGCTTTTTGTTCGAAGTCAATTTGCATTGCATAGTCTGAACGCAAGGCAAAGGCATCCCCTTTCAGGTCAGTATAAAGTGACGGAGGTGTTCCTGGGATTGAGTAAAGATCCCCTTTATCATCAGCAAGCTGAGGCAAGCTAGACAAGAGACTCCATGTATATGGATGGCGAGGGTCATAGAAGACTTCCTCAACAGTTCCATATTCAACGATTTCTCCTGCATACATAACCGCTACCTTATCCGCAATACTTGCTACCACACCAAGGTCGTGAGTGATAAAGATTGTTGTGAAATGGTACTCGTTTTGTAATGATTTGAGCAAATCAATAATCTGTGCTTGAATGGTCACATCCAAGGCAGTTGTTGGCTCATCACAAATCAAGACATCAGGTCGGCAGGCAAGGGCAATAGCAATAACGATACGTTGACGCATTCCTCCAGAATATTGGAATGGGTATTCATCAAAACGTCTATCTGCGTCTGGAATCCCAACCTTATTCATGTAGTCAATGGCCAATTCTTTTGCTTCCTTAGCTGTTTTCCCTTGGTGTTTTACAATAACTTCTGTAATCTGACTACCAATTGTTTTAATTGGGTCCAAACTAGTCATTGGGTCCTGGAAGATGGTTGCAATCTTAGCACCACGAATTTGTTCCCAATCCTTGTGAGAAGACAAGGCTGTCAAATCCTGACCACGGTAGTCAATGCTACCTTGAGCAATACGACCATTTTCTTCGAGCATACCTGTGAAGGTCTTTGTCAAAACAGATTTACCTGATCCTGACTCACCTACCAAGGCCAATACTTCACCTTCAACTAGTTCAAGGGAAACGCCGCGAATGGCTGTCAATACTTTGTCACGAACGTCAAATTCCACGACAATATCGCGAGCAGTCAAAATTACATTTTTTTCTTTTGTCATTTCTACTCCTATCTATGTGTACGTGGATCACTAGCATCCGCTAAGTTTTGACCAACTACGAAAAGGGACAAGGATACCAAGACAAGGGTTGTCAATGGAATCCAGAACAAGTAAGCATTAGTTGTTACGTTTTGTGAATAATCTGAAATCAAACGACCCAAACTTGGCACTGTAATTGGTAATCCAAGACCGAAGAAAGACAAGAAGGCTTCGTATGAGATAAAGCTTGGAAGCATTTGAGTCATGGTTGTCACAATAACAGATACCAATTGTGGCATAATGTTTTTGGCAACAATCTTCAAGGTTGGTGTACCCAAAGTACGTGACGCCAAGTTGTATTCCAAATCACGATAACGTAAAATTTGCACACGTATCATGAAGGCAATCCCAATCCATGTTGTTACACTCATGGCAAAAATCAGATTCCAGAATCCAGCTCCGATTGAGTAAGTCAAGACAATGACAATCAAAAGAGATGGGATGTTTGAGATGACGTTATAAACTTCCATCATCACACGGTCAACTGATTTTGAAATTCCCCAAATACCACCGACAAAAACACCAATAACCAAGTTAATCACTGTCGCAATCACAGAAATGAGGATAGAGTTACGAGCTCCGAACCAGACGCCGTCAAAAAGAGATTTACCGTTACTGTCTGTACCGAACCAATGCTCAGCATTTGGCTTGATATAACGAGCACTAAAATCGTTTACCTTGCTGACATCATTGAAATCAAACTTAGAAAACATTGGGTAGATGAAACTCATCAAAATGATAGCTACCAAGATTCCCAACATGACTACAGTTGATTTTTTCTTCATAAATTGTCTAAACACTGAGCCCCAGTAAGAATAGGCTGGCGCATCAATTGCTTCAGAGGCAAAATCGTCACGTTTTACGAACTGAAATTTTTCTTTATCGATTGTAGACATTATTTGCCTCCTTTCTCAGTCAATTTAATACGTGGGTCGATAATCGTCATCCAAATATCTCCCAAAAGAAGTGAGAAGATAGAAATACATGTAAAGATGAAGACAAGACCAACGACCATAGAGTTATTAGATGCTTTTACAGAGTCAATCAACATTTTACCCATACCTGGGAAGGCGAAGACTGTTTCAGTAAGGGTTGCACCACCGATAACCCCGATAACAGCACCAGGAATTCCTGAAACCAACGGAACCATGGCATTTTTAAAGATGTGTTTGTTTGAAATTTCTTTTTCAGACAAACCTTTTGCACGAGCAAAACGAACAAAGTCCTGTGATTGCAAGTCAATCATGTAACGACGAATCCAAATAGCGGTACCAGGAGCACCCAACAAACCAAGGATAACCGCTGGTAAAACATATGAACGCCAATCACCAGCACCCAAGATAGGGAATGAATCTGGCAAGCCAATTGAAGAACCAGCCAAACGAACGATATAAACCAAGGCAATTGTTGGAAGAGCCATCAAGAAGGTCAAAGCCCCTGTTGAGAAGCTATCAATCCAAGTATTCTTGAAGCGAGCCATAGCTGAACCAAGTGGCACGGCAATCGCATAAGAAATCACCAAACCAATCAATCCAACGACAGCAGAGCTGGCAATCATAGACGGATATTGGTAGTTACTTTCAGTAGCTGTATAAGGATCATCTTTTCCGTAGTTGGCTACTTCACGAGAATCAGCCTGACTAGGTGATTTGTAGGTTCTTGAGTAAATATTTACAGAAGAAGTTTTCTTACCTGTTGGGAACTGAACTTGAGCTGTTTTTGTTTGCCCTTGTCCCTGAGTAATAACCTGTAAAACAGGACTATTAGCATAGGTTGGATAAGAGTCACCTAAATTGATGTTCACAAAGTTTTGATGCACAAATGGGAACTGACTGTTGAAGTACAAGAGATATTTGTGCTTAGTTCCTGAACCAACCAATGACCATCCGATCGCTGGATCATTTTCGAAACGAAGGTAACGTTTCAAGTCTGGGTTTTCAGGGTCTTGAATTTTATTAGTATGGTCAATGTCAATCAAGTTAGCATAGAAGTGAAAAACACGTTCAAAAATCGGGATTTCACGAGTAGCGTAGAATTGGCCACTTTCAGTAAATTCTCCCAAGGTCCAACCATGACCGATTTGTTTGATGTATTTTTCATAGATAGCCTTGTTGGTGTCATTAGCTTCAACGGTTACAGAAGCATCCATCTGGCTAGCTTTTTCTTGCAACTCTTTGGTATCGTAGTACTCGATATAGCCCATACGCTCATAAACAGTATTCTCATAGTTATCACGTTTATCAGCCGTTGTCGCAATCTTGTTATAGTTGGTATCCTGTTTGAAAATCAATTTTCGAGGAACCATTGTATAGATAATCGTGTAAGTCAAGGTTGTTACTAAAAAGATAGAAACCAATGACCGCAAAACACGCATAAAAATATATTTTTTCATATCATTTCCTTTAAAAATCCCAAAAGAACCTTCTCCTCATGGAGAGAAAGTTCTATTGAAAATTATTTACTTCACATGACTTGCCAATTCTTTTTGAGCTTTTTCATTTGACTCAGTCTTTTCTTTCAACCATTTTTCACGAGCTTTTTCATACTCTTCTTTGGTGATTGCTTTTTCACCAACTTCAGTATACTTCAAGTATCCTGCATTTTCACCTTTAAGACCAGCTACAGAATATGAAGAGCTAAATGGTAGAACTTTTGAAACATATGAAACGGCTGTTTCTTTTGGAGAAGCCATTACTGGAATTGTCAAAGCATTGTCAGTCAACCAAGCTTGTGCTACTGCATATTTTTCATAACGTTTTTGAACGTCTTGGTTTTCGCTGTTTGCGTCATCAAGTAATTTTCCATAGTCAGCTAAACCAAGTTTGCTTAATACTGATGCATCAGTGTTTTGGTCAATACCAAGGTAAAGACGAGTACTTCCTCCCTTAAGGACGAACTGATCCAAGAAAGTAGAAGGATCTTGATAGTCAGGGTTCCATCCTAGCAAGGTATGGATATCCCAGTCTTGCTCTTTAGCTGTTGGAGCACTAAATGAAATTGGTAAAGCTTCTGCTTGAGTCATTTGTTGCAAATCTACAACAACATTATCTGAACCCAATACTTTTTCAATTGATTGCTTCAATGATTGAACACGGTTTACAACCGCTGTTGATTCTTGGATAACCAAAGCATCCAAGTGAATTGGGAATTCAACTCCTTCAGCTTGCAAGCTTGATTTAGCTTTAGCAAAGACTTCTTTCGCTTTTTCTTCACTGTAAAGGCCATTTTGAGAATCTGCTAGAGATACGTTTGACCAAGTAGAAGCATTTGTCTTAGCCAAGCTATCTTGTACCAATTCACCAAATGTTTTCTTACCAACTTGAAGATTATATGGTGCGAATGTATTACGGATGGCTACTGCAGCTCCATCAGTACCATTTGTTTGAGCTGAATAAGAACTGCGATCTACCGCAAAGTTCAAGGCTTGACGGAATTCCTTGTTCAACAAGGCTTTCTTAGTAGATGTCTTTTGGGCATCACTTGTTTTGGCAGTGTGGTTATAAGTTGTACGACCATAGTTCAAGCTGACAGTTGCAACACCAGCTCCTGGTTCGTTAAAGTAAATGTTATCTTTAAAGTCAGCTGCATATTTTTCATATGTAGAACTTGTAGGGAAGATACGAGCCTTGCTATATTGACCATCAGCAAAACCTTTAGCAATCACATCTTGGTCCTTACCATCCCAGAAAGTGAACTTAACGTTCTCAATTTTTACATTTTCTTTGTCCCAGTAAGCATCATTTTTAGCCATCTCGATAGATGATTTTGGAGTTACAGATTTTAAGACAAATGGACCGTTATAAAGAATAGAGTTAGCATCGGTTGGGGCACCAAAACCTTCCCCTTTTGAAGTTAAGAATTCTTCATTAACCGGCATCAAAACACCACTAGTTGTCTTGTCATTCCAGAAAGTTTCTGGCTGGTTCAAAGTATATTCTAGTGTTTGATCATCAAGTGCTTTTACTCCAACAGTTGAAAAGTCGCTTGTTTCACCCTTGATATAGGCTTCTAATCCCTTAATAGAAGAGCTAACGATTGAAAGTCCTTTTGATTTTCCATCTACCGCATGTTTCAAACCAGTAACGAAGTCTTTAGCAGTGACAGGAGCGTACTCTTCTCCCTCTGCAGTTACCCATTTAGCATCCTTACGGATTTTATAGGTATAAGTCAAACCATCTTTTGAAACTGTCCATGATTCAGCAATAGAAGGAACTAAATTACCATATTTATCATTAGCCAACAAACCATCTACAGCATTTGTTGTAATGAAAGATGTTGAATCAATATTGCTAACGATATAATCCAAGGTTTCTGGATCTGTTTGATAAACATATTGGTAATCTTTTGCTAGTTTAGCATTATTTGAACTAGTGTTTGAACACGCAGCTAGAACTCCTGACGCTAATAAGGTAGCTCCTGCTACAGCAAGCACTTGACTTTTTTTCATTTCTTTACTCCTCTTATAAAGTATAGGTTATCATCAATTATACCATAGATTTCAAGAAAAGTAAACGAATTTTCAGAATATTTAGGCTTATTGACACAAAAAATCTGAAAAAGCTATTGACTGAAAATCATTTTCAAGGTATAATAATAAACGTTAAGGCGGTATAGCCAAGTGGTAAGGCACGGCTCTGCAAAAGCTTGATCGTCGGTTCAAATCCGTCTACCGCCTTCTATAACTTGATTTATCAGGTTTCAAATAAACAGAAAGCCCAATTTGAAGGGCTTTTTTATTTTTCTTTGGATAAATAAGGATAGATTTAGAAAAGTTTTGGGGCGGATTTGGGGACTGAGTTTTTCTAGGATACTATTCCCTTTTAAAATCAACTGAAAAAAGCTTTGTCACTCATGATGACAAAAGCCTCTAATTTACTCTGTTTCTTCTTCAATTTCTACTTCTGTGATTTGGACTTTTACCTTGGTAACACGTCCATTTTTCACTTTATCATTGGTTAAGATAAGCTGTTTGTTTTGGCTGACCAATTCATAGCTGAGTTTCTCAGTCGTTGGAATGGTCCCAACTCCTGTCAAATAATAACCCGCGATGGTATCAACGTCATCACTTTCCAGTTCAACATCAAAGTAGTCATTGAAATCATTGAGATTCATGGTACCTTGAACAATATAGGTATCTTCACCAATTTGATGAACTTCGATTTCAGCCTTATCTGTTTCGTCATCGATTTCCCCAACAATTTCCTCTAAGAGGTCTTCTAGGGTTACCAAACCAGCCATCCCACCGTACTCATCCAGCAAAATTGCCATTTGATTTTGCGTATTGCGAAGAGCTTTCAAGAGATCATCGACAAAAATCGTCTCTGGTACAAAAAGCGGTGTTTGTAAAATACGTCTCCAAACAATATTGTCAAAGCCATCAACAAAGGCTGCATTTAGCAGGCGCTTGGTATGAATCAAACCGATTACATTATCCTTGTCTCCATCATAGACAGGGATACAAGAATAATTTTGCTTTAAAATACTTTCGATAATAGCCTGATTGTCATCCTGAATATCGACCATAAAGGCATCCGTCCGAGGAACCATGACTTCTCTGGCCATCAATTCGTCCAGTGAAAAAATCCCCTGTAACATCTCAATTTCGTCAGCATCAAGTGTTTCTTCACTATTTGTCAACATGTACTCAATTTCATCACGGGTCATTTTTTCGTCAGCATCATCAAAGGTCATAGGAGTCAAACGACTCAAAAGATTGGTAGATGCAGACAAGAGCCAGACAAAGGGACTAACTAGTTTCCCCAGGCCAATAATAACTGGCGCTGTACGAATCGCTAAAGCATCCTTTAGATTAAGAGCGATTCTCTTAGGATACAATTCCCCAAAAACGATGGAAATATAAGTCAAAAATGCTAAAGATAGAAAACTTGCAATGGCATAAGCTGTTTCGCCATTTCCAAGCCAAGATGCAATTTCTCGTCCCAGAGTTTCTGCCAAACTCGCCCCTGACAAAATCGTAATCAGGGTAATTCCTACTTGAATAGTTGATAAAAAGTGGTTAGGATTTTCTAGTACCTTCAGCAGACGGATATAGCGTCTATCTCCTTCTTCTGCCTTTTGTTCAACACGCGCACGATTTAGTGACACCATGGCCATTTCTGTCGCTGAGAAAAAGGCATTTAATACCGTCAAGATAAACAATAAAACAAGTTGTAGCAACAAATTCTGACTACTTGGGTCTTCCATAGTTCTTCTCCTAAAATAGTATCTTGTCCTTTATTATATCACAAAATCTAGCTCAGTACATATTATTTTTTTCTTAGTACCTATTCTAGCCCTGCTGAAACTAGGAAAAGAAGAACTCCTACATCTACAAGTGACATAGGAGTTTATTTTGTGTTTCACTGAGTAACAGTCACTTCTCCAGTTCGGTAATCCAGTTGAAGCCCTTTTTGAACATTGGGAACTAGGACATTAAATTCCAATTCTCCGTCTGAAGACTTGGCTTCAATCTGTGAAGCTGAAGGAACTAAATCCTCGTTTGAAGCGTAGTAAAGGGTTACACGGTAACGGACACGCTTGTTTTTATCCAAGGCCTTACGTACCATGCTTTCATAGTAGTTTTGACCAGTCGAATCCTCGGCTTGCGCCTGATTTGCCCAGGCTGTTTGAACAGCAATGTTTTTAGGATTGCTTGTTGAGGCATCAAAACCATCCAAGCCACCGATTAAGGCATAGCCTAATAAGTGACCTCTATCGACCGCATGGGTATAAGTACCCTTTAGATTCTTAACCTGATGCCAGCCTGGAGGAGTCCAAGAAGTCGAACCATTCCCAGTTTCTTCACGATTCTTGTACTGGCGAGTAGCCTTAGACAAGAGGGCATTTGCTACGGTTGGCACTGTTTCCTTACCCACTGTCTTTGTTTTATTATCAGCGTAGGGCTTACTTGAAACCTTGGCATCTAGGTTTGTTTTATTGCCATTGACGATAAAAGCACCTGAGCCATTCCACTCCAGACTCCCTTTTATTTGGCTTTTGACTGCATCTGTTAAGACACTTTCTGCCAATTCTTGACTAGGAGCTTCAGAAGCTTGTTTTTTCTGACTAAGCTTGGTTTTGGGACTATTAGCTGTCGACTGTATCTTCTTGATATAATAGCTCCCTGCAGACAAAAGCAATAACACTAGCAGTCCGATTAGTGTCTGTCTTGTTTTTTTGTTCATATTTCTCCTTATCTTTAAAAAAGGCTGGTTTTCCAGCCTAATTTCCTGTAAATTTATGAATCAATTCCTGCCATTTTGCTGGAGACAGGATAGCCCATGGATCTTGACCCTTGCCCAAGATTCCATAGCCTACCATTAGACCGATTCCTAGGGCTAAAACACCTAAAATCAGTACTATGATGACTAAAAGTAAACGCTTGACTACGTAGCTTGATTTCTTATTCATCTTCATCACTTGCCTCAATCCGCTGAATCTTAGCACCTAGCTGCGCCAACTTCTCATGGAAACGGTAGTAACCTCTATCCAAGTGAACCAATTTACCAACTACAGTTTCTCCTTGCGCTACCAAACCTGTCAAAATCAAGGCTGCGCTGGCACGAAGGTCAGTTGAAAGAACTTCTGCCCCCTGCAAAGCTTGTCCACCAACAATACGAGCTGTATCACGGATAATCTCCGAGTGCAAGCCCATGCGACGCATTTCTTCTAGATGTTGGAAACGATTTTCGAAAACTGTCTCCACCATAGTTGATTCGCCTTTTGCGACAGTCATCAAGGCTGTAAATTGAGCCTGCATATCTGTTGGAAATCCTGGGTGGGGCAAGGTTTTCACATGAACAGCTTTTAGATTTTCTAGTTGAGAGCGAACTCGAATTCCTTCAGTTTCCTCTGTCACTTCAACACCCATTTCAAGCAATTTGGCAATCAAGGGACGGTTGTGCTCCCAAACAGCATCTTTAATCAAGACATCACCACCAGTCATAGCAGCAGCTACCATAAAGGTTCCTGCTTCGATACGGTCTTGGACTACATTGTGAGTCGTACCATGAAGTTTCTCAACACCGGTAATGGTAATGGTCTCTGTACCAGCACCCTTAACCTTAGCTCCCATTTCATTGAGGAGAATGGCCAGGTCAACAATCTCAGGCTCACGCGCAGCATTTTCAATCACTGTCACGCCATCAGCCAGAGTCGCTGCCATCATCAAGTTCTGCGTAGCACCAACACTTGGGAAGTCCATGTAGATATGAGCTCCATGTAAGCGATCAGCCTTGGCTTCGATATAACCAGCTGTCTGACTAATCTTAGCCCCCATAGCTTCTAGACCTTTCAAATGAAGATCAATAGGACGGCTACCAATCGTACAACCACCTGGCATGGATACCTTAGCATGACCTACACGGGTAAGAATTGGTCCCAAGACAACGATGGATGCGCGCATCTTGCTGACATACCTGTAAGGAGCTTCCTCAGTGATATCGCCAGTCGCATCCACCTCGACAAGATGACCTTCCTCATCAAAATCCACCTTGGCATTCAAACCACGAACCACCTGATTCATAGTAAAAACATCTGACAAGATAGGAACATTCTGCAAGACGGTCTTTCCTTCACTGGCTAGAATAGTCGCTGCTAATAAGGGCAAGACTGCATTCTTTGCTCCTTCGATCGTAACACTTCCTACCAGACGATTATCGCCACCTTGAACCACAATTTTTTCCATACTTATTTCCTTTACATTTGATTTTATAATAATCCTCTAAGCGCTTCTTGCCACAACTGATATAGGCTGATAAAGAAAGAACTCAAGATATAGCCCATTACAATGCTGAAAAAGGCTACTAATAAACGAACTTTTCCTGTATTCTCAGTTGTCACTTTTAAAACCTTTTCCCATCTAACAAGATTCTCTAAAAGGTAAAAACTCACATAAATAAAGAGCATGTGACTGCTTAGAGTGAATAATAATTGAACCATTTGACTATTATACCATCTTCTCTGTTTGTGCGCTAGTTTGGAAACTTCACTCAAAAACTAGGGATTGTTTTTCAAGTAATCAATTGCATCTTGTAGGGTTTTAACTGGCACGATTTTCATATCTGTCTTGATTGTTTTGGCTGCTTCTAAAGCTGTTTGGTAGTTGTTTTTCGCATCCGGATGCGCTTTTTGTTCTTCTTCGCTAACAGGGTTATCTGGGGCAAAGAAAATAGCGGCACCCTCTCTAGCAGAAGCTACAACTTTTTTATCAATACCTCCAATGTCCCCCACATTACCATCGCGGTCAATGGTTCCGGTACCGGCAACGATACGGCCATTACGAAGGCCTGGATCAGCTATTTGAGTATAGATAGCCAGACTAAACATGAGACCAGCACTTGGACCGCCGATACCGGCTGTTGAAAAGCGAATTGGGACATCACTGGTCACTTCTGTACGGTCAATCAAACCGATTCCAATCCCATTTTTGCCATTTTCCAAGGTGATAATCTTACCTTCTGCAGACTTGGTTTGCCCATCCTCTTCATAGGTGACCTTGACGGAGTCCCCTAGTTTTTGAGAATTGACGTAATCAATCAAATCTTTGGAACTGTCAAAAGTCTGATCATTGACTGCTGTGACCGTATCAGAGATATTGAGAATCCCTTTAAAGGTCGAATTATCCGTTACAGTCAAGACATAGACCCCAAGGTATTTAAGTTCAATATCCTTACCAGCTGTTTTTAGACCTTGATACTTGGCCATATTTTGTGATGTTTGCATGTAGAATTGATTGATCCGCATAAATTCAACATCTGAAGAGCCACCTGTAGTCTCCTGGGCACTACGAATATCTGTAAAAGGCGTCAACCAAGCATAAATCATATGGGCTAAAGTAGCATGCTGAACACCAACCGTAACGAAGTGATAGGCACCTGCTTCCTTATCTTCTGTATCATTGACTTTAAGGACTTGGCGAATATCTTCCGAACCACCTGGAACCTCTATATAATAGGGCAAGGGCACTACAAAGGCCAAGAAAGTCACTATCAAGGCCGCAATGACGTATAAAGGCCATCTAATCTTTTTTTTCATTTCTTATTTCCTCCAAAATACTATCAGGAACATAGCAGGCAATATCCTGACCGAACTTCAAAAGCTCTCGAACACCGGATGAACTGATATAGAGATGTTCCGGTCGGCTATGCAAATAAATGGTCTCTATATCAGGAGACAGCTGATGATTGTAGTAATCAAAACTGGCTTCATATTGCAAATCCGCCGCATTTCTCAAGCCCCGCACTAGGCAAGTAGCACCCAGTCTTTTTGCAACATCAACTACCAATTCATCATGAGAAGACACGACTGCAACATTTTCCAAATGTTTCACAGCCTTTTCTAGCCCCCGTTTACGATTTTCGATAGGGAGGAATCCTTGTTTGTGAGGATTAAAAAAAATACCTACATAGAGCTTATCAAAGAGTTTGCTAGCCCGTTCAATCATATCCAGATGCCCATTTGTCATCGGATCAAATGAGCCTGTGAATAAGCCAATCTTATCTGACATAGACTGTCACCTTACTAATTCCATAAATTTTTTCCTTCCAGATGCCCAGGCAGGCAATTTCTTCTGGAAGTTCAACGGCTTTATCCGTCTCACACACGACCATGACATCTTCAGAAAAAAGCTCTCTCTCAGCCATTTTTTCAATATCTTCTACGATTTGTTCCTTGGCATAAGGAGGGTCTAAGAAAATGAGGTCGAATTCTCCAGATACCTGCTCTAGAGCCCTTTCTGCTTCCATCTTGAGAAGTTGAAATTTTCCAACTTCCTTGGTCATCTGGATATTTTCAGCCACGATGGCCTGAGCCTTACGATCTCGCTCTACCAAAACAGCACTGGTCATGCCACGCGATACTGCCTCGATAGATAAACCACCACTACCTGCATAAAGGTCCAAGACCCGTCCACCTTCAAAGTAGGGACCAATCATGTTAAAAATAGCTCCCCTAACCTTATCCGAAGTGGGTCTTGTTATCTTTCCTTCTAACGTCTTGAGGGGCCGTCCCCCATAGATTCCTGATACGATTTTCATACCGTTTATTATACCAAATTATGGGCGAAAAGAGAAAGAAAACCGAACCTTGCGGTTCGATTCTCTACAAAATATTTTCGTAAGTATCGCGGACTTCTTGAGGCCAGACACTTGTTTGCACTTCTCCGATATGTTTCTTGCGAAGTAGGAACATGGCCATACGAGATTGTCCAATTCCTCCACCGATTGTCAATGGGAATAGGCCATTCAACAAAGCCTTGTGCCATTCCAATTCCAAGCGGTCTTCATCACCGGTGATTTCTACCTGACGGCGAAGAGTTTCTTCATCTACACGGATCCCCATAGAAGACAACTCAAAGGCTCCACCTAGAGCTTCATTCCAAACAAGAATATCTCCATTAAGACCCTTGTAGCCGTTCTCAGACTCACTTGTCCAGTCATCATAGTCTGGTGCACGTCCATCGTGCGGTTTGCCGTCTGGCAATTCGCCACCGATACCAATCAAGAAGACAGCTCCAAATTCTTTACAGATCGCATTTTCACGCTCTTTTGGTGTCAAGTCTGGGTAGCGTTCTACCAACTCTTCTGTATGGATAAAAGTGATTTGTTTTGGCAAGATCGATTCGATGTCATAACGGGCTTCAACAGCTAGCTCAGTCAAGCGAATGGCCTTGTAAATCTTCTCAACGGTTTCTTTTAGGTAAGCAATGTTACGTTGGCCATTTGGGATAACCTTCTCCCAGTCCCACTGGTCAACATAAACAGAGTGGGTCGCATCCAGTGAATCTTCGTCTGGACGAAGGGCCTTCATGTGGACGAAAAGACCTTCACCCTCACCGAAACCAAAGCGAGCCAGGGTATGACGTTTCCATTTAGCAAGTGAGTGCACCACTTCATAAGTAGCATCAGGGATTTGGAGAACTTTGACCGATACGGCGTTCTCCACACCTGATAAGTTGTCCTGCATCCCGTCGCCGACCCTGCTCAAGATAGGACCTTGAACTTCGACAACTTCTAACTTATCTTTCAAATACTGGGTAAAAGTGTTTTTGACAAAGGAAATCTCTTCTTGTTGATGGATAAAACTTTTCTTCATAAACTACTCCTCAAAAAATTAATTAAAAGCATTATACACCTATTTTCAAGAAAAGGAAAGAGCAAATACGAAAAAAATCAGTGTCACTCAAAACACTGATTTCATAGATCTTCTAGTCATTACGACCAAAGATACGTAGAATACTTAGGAAGAGATTGATAAAATCAAGATAGATACTGAGAGCCATTGACACAACCCATCCTGTCGCTACACGACCTTGTGATTGTTCATAAGCGAGACGAATTCTTTGGTTGTCCCAAGCAATCAACCCAGAGAAGACCAAAACCATGGCTACGCTAATCATATAATCAAAGAAACCGCTAGCCAAGAAAATATTGACTATCATAGCAATCAGCAAACCGATGAGAGCTGCCATCATCGCTCGACCAAGCCCACTCAAATCTTTCTTGGTAAACATACCAACTGCCGCCATGACAAAGAAGAGAAGGGCGCTCGACACAAAGGCAGATAAAACTGTGCCCGGAGTATAGAAGGCCACCACAAAACTGAGTGTAAAGCCGTTTAAAACAGAGTAAAGTAAAAATACTGGAAGAGCAGCTGGACTATTCTTTAAGGCCATGTTACTGGCAACGAAAACCAAGGCTAACTCTGCAAAGGTTGCAATGGTCAACCAGAGACGCCCCTGCATCAAAAAGTAAACCAACTGAGATTGAAAGACCGTCAACATAAGGCCTGATACCAAAGCAGATAGTCCGATCCCCAGACCAACAAAGGCATAAACCTTAGCGTAAAATTGATTGAGACCTGCACGGTCATGCATAATAGTGTGATTCATCTTTTCTCCTTTTCTATGAACATCTTTTCTTGATTATAACAAAGAAAGTTAAAATTAGCTTAAATGGAAAATTAAAATACCGGCCGCAACTGCAACATTCAAACTTTCCGCCTGTCCCTTCATACTAATGTGGACCAACTGGTCTGCACTTTCAGCCATGAGGGGACTAATTCCTTGGCCCTCATTTCCCATGACTAGTACAAAATTTTCTATAGGAGGCAGTTCTCTGTAATCAACAGAATCTTTAGATAGGGTTGTTGCTAGCACTGGGATAGCTGCCTCTTTGGTTTCCTTAAGAAGCGCTTGAATAGACATCCGGTAAATGGGCAGATGGAAATGACTGCCTTGCATGGAACGTAGAGTCTTGAGACTGTAGATATCTGCCGATTTATCTGAAACAATTACTCCAGTAAAACCTGCTGCATCCGCAGTCCGAATGATCGTTCCCACATTACCAGGATCTTGCACATCTTCCAAAAACAAGAACTTGCCCTGACTAAAGTCAGCTTGTCCTACTTCTTCTTTTTGAACCACCGCGACAATTCCCTGTGGAGTCTGAGAATCCGCCAAATCTAGCAAAATATCCTCTGAGACCCAGACAGTTTGCGGAAACGAGGCTAACTGATCTCGGTAATTTTCTAAGGCAAAGATTTTCTCAATCGTAACTCCAGCTTGGACAGCTTCTTCAAACAAGTGCCAGCCTTCAATCAAGTAGGCTGTCTTTCGGTATTTTTTTTGGTGTAATTTCTTGGCATTTTTTACCACAGAATTGGCTTTTGAGGTTATAATAGTCATAGAAATATTATAACACAATCAAAGGGGTTTGGTATGCAAAAGGTTAGAATGATTGCCCAAGGTAGGGTACAGGGAGTCGGCTTTCGTTGGGGTGTTTACAGCCTGGCGCTTGAAATCGGTGGCATCACAGGTCGGGTATGGAATAACGACGATGGCACAGTGGAAATCTTAGCCCAAGCAGACTCATCTGCTGCCATGGCAAAATTTATCCAAGAAATCCGAAAAGGACCCACACCTTTTTCAAAAGTCAGCTACTTAGATGTCCAACTGAGCAACTTTCCTCCCTACCCTGACTTTAAAATCGCAAATTAGGTCTCTAGAACTATTGTATATTTTGTAAAAAAAAAGTAGAATAGAAAGGTATAATTTTTAAAGAAGGAATAAAAACAGTGAAATCTATTAAACGTTTTGCACTCTCAGCTATGGGAGTGGCTATGTTGCTTGTCTTGACTGGCTGTGTTAGCGTCGATAAAGCCACAGGAAAGCCAATAGGATTTATTTGGAATACTATCGGAGCGCCTATGGCTGAAGCTATCAAGTACTTCGCTACTGATAAAGGACTAGGCTTTGGTGTCGCTATCATCATCGTAACCATTATCGTGCGCTTGATTATCTTGCCACTTGGTATCTACCAATCATGGAAGGCAACGCTTCACTCTGAAAAGATGAACGCCCTCAAGCACGTCCTTGAGCCACACCAAACACGTCTCAAGGAAGCGACTACTCAAGAAGAAAAACTCGAAGCTCAACAAGCTCTCTTTGCAGCTCAAAAAGAACACGGCATCAGCATGTTTGGTGGTGTAGGATGCTTCCCTATCCTCCTTCAAATGCCTTTCTTCTCTGCAATTTACTTTGCTGCCCAACATACTGAAGGTGTTGCTCAAGCAAGTTACCTAGGAATTCCTCTAGGCTCTCCAAGTATGATTTTAGCTGCCTGCGCTGGTGTCCTTTACTATCTTCAATCACTCCTTTCACTTCACGGAGTAGAAGATGAAACGCAAAGAGATCAAATCAAGAAAATGGCTTACGTGAGCCCAGTCATGATTGCCGGCTTCTCCCTCATTTCACCAGCCAGTGTCACACTTTACTGGGTTGTCGGTGGTTTCATGATGATTCTCCAACAGTTTATCGTCAACTATATCGTTCGTCCAAAACTTCGCAAAAAAGTCCGTGAAGAACTAGCCAAGAACCCACCAAAAGCACGTGCTTTCTCTACACCAAGTGGACGAAAAGACGTTACCCCTGAACAACCAACTGCTATCACAAGCAAGAAAAAACACAAAAATCGCAACGCTGGAAAACAACGTTCGAGATAAGAAGAAAAAGGCTTAGCTGGTTTGCTAAGTCTTTTTTGCAAGTCATACTCTTCGAAAATCAAATTCAAACCACGTCAGCTTCGCCTTGCCGTACTCAAGTACAGCCTGCGGCTAGCTTCCTAGTTTGCTCTTTGATTTTCATTGAGTATCAAAAGCCCGATGTTTCCATCGAGCCTACTGAAAAAGTCATCAAATTGATGGCTTTTTTGTTATACTAGAGATGAGGTGAAATAATGCTTGATAATCAGTTAACTATGGATGTCAGTCCTTATTCTAGTTTGTATGATATCGTGGTTCCTAAAACCCACTTTTTACGTCAGCTAACTGAACTCTGTGATTTTAGCTTTATTTATGATGAACTAGAAAAGAATTATCATCCCGATTTTGGGCGTAAAGCTTATTCACCGATTATGATGTTCAAATATCTCTTGTTGAAAGATATTTATAAGTTATCAGATGTCGATGTGGTGGAACGTTCCTTGTCAGATATGGCCTTTAAATTTTTTCTTGGTCTAGCTCCGGAGGATTCTGTTATCGAACCATCCTCTCTGACAAAATTTAGAAAGCTAAGAATTAAAGATAACAAACTGCTTGATGTATTGATTCAGAAGTCTGTTCAAATTGCACTCGAACACAACTTGATTAAGAGTAAGATTCTCATTGTGGATGCCACTCACACCAAAGCTCATTATAATCACAAGAAACCCCAAGAAATTCTTAGGGAGCGTTCAAAAGCTTTACGTAAAACGATTTATCAACATTCAGAAGATATCAAAATAGAATTTCCAAAGAAACCTCAGGAAGATAACCTCGAAGCAGAGTTGACCTATACAGAGGAGTTAATGGCTGTGGTTGAAAAACACGAGGAACTCTTAGCCCTACCGGCTGTTTCTCAAAAGTTCAATTATCTAAAAGAGGCTGTCGAGGACGACTTAGAACATTTGGAAGCTTCTGTTAAGGAGGAGGCTAGGCTCGGACATAAGTCAGCCGACAGCTCTTTCTATGGATATAAAAGTCATATCGCTATGACGGATGAACGGATTATTACTGCTTGTGTGGTCACTTCTGGCGAACAAAGCGATGGGAAATATTTACCTGAATTATATGCCAAAACAAAGGAAAATAGTCTGGACATAGAGACTATTATTGGTGATGCGGCTTATTCGGGAAAGGACAACATTCAACTAGCTCGCAAAGAAAAGATTCATTTGGTTTCAAAACTGAACCCTTCTGTTTCAAAAGGTTACCGTAAAGAAGAGGATGCGTTTGAATTTAATAAAGATGCAGGGCTATTTGTCTGTCCAGAAGGACACATGGCTGTTCGCAAAGCAAGGACAGGGAAAAAATATCAAAATAAGAATCAAGTTGTCACTCATTACTTTGACATTGAGAAGTGCAAGAGTTGCCTTTCAAAGGAAGGATGTTATAAGGAGGGGGCAAAGTCTAAAACTTATTCAATAGCCATTAAAAGTGACGACCATCTTTTCCAGAAGAAATTTCAGGAAACACCTTATTTTAAAGAAATGGCCAGACATCGCTATAAAATCGAAGCAAAGAATGCCGAACTAAAACAGAGACATGGCTTTGATGTCGCGAGAGCATCGGGTCTTTTCAGCATGGAGTTACAGGCAGCCACAACCATCTTCGTGGTCAATATGAAACGAATTATGACCTTAATAAATACAAAATAACCGAGGAACTCGCTCAAATTAACGAGAGATTCCTCGGTTTTCATTTCATTAAAAGTAAGAGACCTATTTTTTCAGTGGACTCGTTTCCATCAGGCTTCTTTATTATTTTATCCATGTACACGTTTCATATAGTCTTGATAACTTTCAGTATCCATGAGTTTTTTAGCGTTTTTCACGCGGTCTGCTGTTGGTGGTTTGACTCCTTCAAGTGAATATGGGATTCCCAGTTCACGCCACTTGAACTCACCCATGGTGTGATAAGGCAGAATTTCAAACTTATCAACATTTTTGAGGGTCTTGACGAACTTACCAAGTTCAATCAAGTCATCGTCTCTGTCTGTCAAACCTGGAACTAGCACGTGGCGAATCCAGACAGGTTTTCCAATATCTGATAGATATTGGGCACAGGCCAAGATGTTTTTATTGGTTTGGCTAGTGACAATCTTGTGCTGTTCTTCGTTGATTTCCTTGATATCCAAGAGAACCAAGTCAGTGACAGCCATGAGTTTGTCAAACTTTTCAAGGTAACGTGGTTTATTACGGAAAGGCAGTGCACAGGTATCCAAGGTACAGTGGATTCCTTGTTCCTTAGCCTTGGTAAAGAGGGCAATCAAGAAGTCAATCTGCAAGAGGGCTTCTCCTCCACTGACTGTAATCCCACCCTTATTTCCCCAGAAACCACGGTAGCGCAAGGCTTCTGTCAAGACATCATCTACCGTCCGTTCACGTGACTTATTGGACTCCATAGCCCAAGTATCCGGGTTATGGCAATACTGGCAACGCATGTGACAACCCTGCAAAAAAACAATAAAGCGAATACCAGGCCCATCTACTGACCCAAAGCTTTCTGTCGAATGCACCATTCCTGTCACTTGTCCATAATCAATTGTTTCTTCAGACATATCGTTACCTTCCTTGAAAACGTTTTATAGTTTTATTATATCACGACTTGAAGGAAAAACAAGATTTTTGCCTATTTTTTAGAAAGCAATCTGTTTTTCAATTTCATTTTCAATTACTTATCATTTTATTCTTCAAAATCAAAGCCATACAAGGTTGCAAAGTAGTCCTCAGGGCGCTCTGCACGGCGGATTTGACGGGCTTTACCTTCTTCGGTATAGAGGATTTCCGCAGAACGAAGTTTGGCGTTGTACTGGTAGCCCATTGAAAAACCGTGAGCACCTGTATCATGAATTACCAGCAAATCACCGATTTCTGTATGAGGTAGTTCACGATTTACTGCAAATTTATCATTGTTTTCACAGAGTGAACCAACCACATCTACCACTTCAGCTGGTCCATCTGGATGGGTCACGTTAGTAATATGATGGTAAGCTCCGTACATAGCTGGACGCATGAGGTTAACTGCTGATGCATCCACGCCTATATAGGTACGGTAGGTTTCCTTCTTATGAGTAACTCTTGTGACCAAAGCACCGTGAGGTGCCAACATAAAACGACCCAATTCGGTGAAAATCTTAACCTGACCAAGACCTGCTGGCGTAAGGACCTCTTCATACACCTTACGAACTCCCTCACCAATCAAAGCAATATCATTTGGCTCCTGCTCAGGACGATAGTTAACACCAATACCGCCAGAAAGATTGATAAAGTCTAGCGAAATGCCCAACTTTTCCTTGATTTCAACAGCCAATTCAAAAAGCTGACGCGCCAACTCTGGATAATAGAGATGGGTGACGGTATTGGACGCTAGGAAGGAGTGAATCCCAAATGTCTTAGCTCCTTTTTCCTTCAAGATAGCAAAAGCTTCAAAGAGCTGGTCCTTGGTCATCCCAAACTTGGCTTCTCCAGGATTGTCCATGATGTCTGTTCCTAGCTCAAAAATGCCTCCGGGATTGTAACGACATGAGATGATTTCTGGAATGCCTGCTGCTCGCTCCAGATGTTCAATATCTTCAAAAGCATCCAAGTTAATGGTCGCACCCAATTCACGCGCATAGGCATATTCCTTGTCTGGCGTGTTGTTTGAAGAGAACATAATCTCAGAACCAGGGAAATCCAGTTTATGACTCATCAAAAGCTCCACATAACTAGAGCAGTCCACACCGCAACCTTCCTCTTGGAGAATTTTCAAAATAGCTGGTGTTGGAGTAGCCTTAACTGCAAAATATTCCTTAAAGCCCTTATTCCACGAAAAGGCTTGGTTGACAGCTCTTGCCTTCTCACGAATCCCCTTCTCATCATACAAGTGAAAGGGAGTCGGGAACTCGGCAACAATCGCTTCTAAGTCTTCTTTATTGATAAATGGTGTTTTCATAAGCTTCCTTCTATTCTATTTGCAAAGAAAGGCTGGGACAATCGTTCCAACCTTTAGTTCTATCTCTTATTTATCTTCGTCAAAGATATTGCCCACCTCAACATCGATAGTTTGGTTCTTGACATCAATATTGGTTACCTTCAAAAGTGACTTGTAGTCAAACTGCTTTTCGCGTTCTTCTTGAGCATTATCCGCAAAGACCGCTACACCTGCCAATTCTGAATCAAACTCACGCAAGAGGCTGATCATCCCATTGACCGTTCCTCCACCTTTCAAGAAGTCATCCACAATCAAGACACGGCTGCCTGCCTTGAGACTGCGTTTTGAAAGGAACATTTTCTCAATGCGGTCACCACTTGAACCTGATACATAGTTGACGCTGACAGTTGAACCTTCGGTAATTTTCAGGTCACGGCGCACAATGACAAAAGGAACATTGAGGACATTGGCAACTGCATTTGCAAGTGGCACACCCTTGGTCGCTACGGTCATAACCGCATCAATTTTTTGGTCCATAAAACTCTTGGCAATAATGCGACCAATATTTTTCAAGATAGCTGGTGTGCTAAGCAAATCAGACAGGTAGATGTAGCCACCTGGCAAGATACGGTCACTTTCTGACAACTTGGCACGCAAGTCTTCAACCATTTCCTTAGCATCCTGACTCGAAATAGATGGTGTAAAGATGACACCTCCGCCAGCCCCAGTTACTGTCTGGATATGACCGATTTCAATTTCCTCAAAGGCGCGTTTGATAATCACGATATCCTCTGAGATGGATGATTTAGCAGATTCATACTTTTCAGCAAAAGTATTGAGACTAGTTAGTTTATAAGGATTATTAATCAAATAGTTGGAAATGACAACCATCCGATCACTTCTTCTTAATTTCATTTCTATTTCCTATTCCATTTTTATTCAAAAAATCAAAAAGCAAACTAGAAAGCTGGTCGCTGACGATTCAAAACACTGTTTTGAGGTTGTCGATAGAACTGACAAAGTCTGTAATATACCTACATATATACATACGACAAGGCGATGTTACCCTAGTTTGAAGAGATTTTCGAAGAGTATTAATTTTTATCTTTTACTTATTATACCATATTCACATAAAAAAACGAACATTCTTGTCCTAAAAAATGCTCATTTTTCTTAAATTATTAATCTAAATCTGGTTTATAGAAGGAACGATTGTCCATAGCGAAGATTTTATTGGTCATCTCTCCCTTATCCACCAAAGCCAGAGCTGTTGACATCATCATCATGCTTGCATCCAGATTATCAATCATATGGATAATCTCTGCCTCCATAATGCGTGGACGGACTGGACTTCCATACTCAAGTAAGCCGTGGTGACTAAGGATGACGTGACGAAGCAGAACGACTTCTTCCTTGGTATCATCAATGCCGAGTTCCATCACTGTCTTGGTAATTTCACTATCAATCAGAGCGATATGTCCAAGAAGATTGCCTCGCACTGTATACTCAGTCTGGTCTGGCCCCGTCAACTCGATAACTTTAGCCAAGTCATGTAGCATAATTCCTGCATAGAGCAGGCTCTTATTAAGTTGAGGATAGATTTCGCTAATGGCATCGGCCAAACGCACCATGGTCGCCGTATGATAGGCTAAACCCGTTTCAAAGGCATGATGGTTTGTCTTGGCAGCTGGATAGGAGTAAAATTCCTTATCATACTTGGTGTAGAGCTTTCGGACAATCCGTTGCCAAACAGGATTTTCAATTTTAAAAATCATTTGCGCCATATAGTCACGGATTTCCTTGACATCAACTGGCGACTTGACCTTGAAATCAGCTGGATCATTGGGTTCGCCAGGTTGAGGCAAGCGTAGGGTGATTTGATTGACCTGAGGGGTGTTGTTATAAACTTCTCGGCGCCCTTTCATGTGAACAACCTTACCTGCGGTAAAGGCCTCAACGTTATGAGGTTGGGCATCCCAGAGTTTCCCTTCAATCTCGCCACTATCATCTTGGAAGGTAAAGGCCAGGTAGTTTTTCCCAGCTCGTGTCTGTCTCAAATCAGCTGACTTGATTAGGTAAAAACCTTCAAACAGCTCATCTTTTTTCATGTGACTAATCTTCATATTCTTCCTCATCTTCTTGGAAATGGAGTAGATCAAGCGCAGGCTCACCTTCTGATAACTCAATGTGACGGAGCGTTCGCTCGATAGCTGTAGTGCGACGGTTTAATAATTCATCAATATTGCCAGAGGCATGTTGAAGATGTTTTTGTGCCTTGACCAGAATGCCACCAAACTTGCCAAACTCGGTCTTGACACTAGCAAGGATCTTACTGATATGGTCGGCACTCTTCTGGATATTGAGGGTTTTGAAGCCAACTGATAGGGAATTAAGCAGGGCTGACAGGGTACTTGGACCTGCGACAATAATCTGCTCCTCCCGCCTCAAATCATCAAAGAAAACCGGATTGCGAACGATTTCTGAGTAGAGACCTTCTGTCGGAACAAACAAGACTCCAAAATTGGTCGTCCGAGGTGGTGCTATGTACTTGTTCCTGATATCCTTAGCAAAACGCTTAACGCTTGCTAGGAGCGACTTACGACAGTGTTCAATCTCGTCCTTGTCACCTGCTTCATAGGCTTCTTCCAAGCGGTAATAATCTGCCAGTGGAAACTTGGAGTCAATCGGTAGGTAGACATATTCCTGGTCACCTTGCCCAGGTAGCTTAATGGCGTACTCCACTCGTTCGCTAGAGTTTTCAACTGTTGCAAATTCTCGTTCGTACTGGGTAGGGGTCATGATGTCCTCAATGATTTGTCCCAGTTGCAATTCTCCCAGAATCCCTCGCGTCTTGGTTCCAGAGAGAACCTTGTTGAGAGCACCAACATCACGGGCAACTGTCTGCATTTCTCCCAGGCCACGATTGACAGACTCCAGTTGCTTGGAAACTGTCTCAAAAGAAGCCTGCAAGCGAGTTTGCAAGGTTTTTTCTAGTTTTTCCTCTACCGTCTGACGCATTTGTTCCAAGCGTTGCTCATTTGATTCCTGCAAGGCTTGAAGGCGTTGGTCAGTCTTGTCTCTGGTTTGTAAGAGATTATCTGTCATTTCTTGACGAACCTGAGTCAGCCCTTGGTGCAATTCTATTCTCACTTCTTGCAAACGGTCGCTGACAGCCACTTCCAAATCTTTTTGATCCAGCTGGCTGGCTTGTCTGGCTTGCTCAAAACGATAATCCAACTGGTCTGACAAGTGATCTGCCTGATCCTCCAAGCTCTTACTTAGATGTTTTTCCTGCTTATCCTGCCTTTGCCAAATCAGAAAGATACCAGCTAGGTTGGCAATTAATAATAGAACAAGTAAACTTTCCATCCTACCTCCTGTCCTTGCTATGCAAGACAACCACATAGCCATCTGGGCAAGTCACCGAAACTTCCCTACCTATATATTCGTTAGAAGCGTACACTTTTTTAAAGAAAAAATTTTCCTCTGTCAACTCATACTTGGCACCAAGAATGGTCAACTGGCTATCTCGAACTGGCATAAAGGCTAGGTAGTCATAGTCTGAACGCGGTTCAAGCTGACTGGTCCCTTCTGGACAATAGGTAATCAAGTTTTGCCCATCCTCAATCGCTAGCTGGCGCATATAGGGTGCCAACTTGGGATTGCTAGGCAGAAAGACATTGGCCAGCATATGGTCGATACGGCCACCCAAAGCACCGAAAATAGTGACCTGGGCCTGAGGATTTTGCTCAAAGATGGTTAAGAGAGCCAATTCCAGATCAGTATCATCTTTTTCTGGTCGCGCTTGGACAAAATGCCGAGCACGTTTTTGAATCAACTGACGCTCTTCTGCGGTTACAGAATCAAAATCCCCAACTGCTAGGGCGAGAGGAAGTCCTTCTTCCATGACCCAAAGCGAGCCTCGATCCACACCGACAAAGCAATCAAAATCCGTCCGGTAGTGACCGCGGTCTCCGCCTGCAAAAACGGCAACCCTAGTCCAGTTGTTTTCTGAGAGTTTGTACTCGCTCATTGACATCTCCCTTAAAGACATAGGAACCTGCTACAAAAACGGTCGCACCAGCTTCTTTAGCCTGAGCAATAGTTTGATCATCAATCCCGCCATCGACTTCGATTTCAAAGTTCAAGCCTTTTTCCTCACGAAGGGCAACCAACTCACGAACCTTATCCATGGTTTCTGGCAGAAAGGCTTGACCACCAAAGCCAGGGTTCACTGTCATGACTAAGACTTGGTCAACTAGATGAAGGACGTGCTTAATGGCCTCAACAGGCGTACCAGGGTTAATGACAACCGAAGGTTTAACGCCGAGAGAGCGAATTTTTTGGAGGGCTCCATGAATATGAGGCGTTGCTTCTACATGAATACTGATGATGTCTGCCCCTGCACGCGCAAAGTCTTCTAGATGATGCTCTGGATTAGCTACCATCAAGTGGCAGTCAAAGACCATCTTACTATGAGGACGAAGAGCTGCAACCACACCTGCACCAAAACTGATTTGTGGTACAAAATGACCATCCATGATATCGATATGGGCATACTCTGCCCCAGTTGCTTCTAGGTGTTTGATTTCACGTTCAAAGTTGGCATAATCTGCTGCCAGAATTGACGGAGCAATCTTGTATTGAGACATAGGCTTCTCCTTATTTTGGAATTTTTTTGCTGACTTTTTTATAGGTTTCTCTGCGATTTTCAATCTCACTGAGGAATTGCAGGTAGTTGTCAAAACGGAAGCTGGAAATAGTCCCTTCTTCCACTGCTGGCTTCACTGCACAGGACGGCTCATGGGTATGGGTACAAGTACGGAATTTGCAGTTTCGGCTGACACTAGCAATCTCTGGAAAGGCCTGATTGAGGTCTTCAGCTGTTGATACTTCATAATCCAGAGATGAAAATCCCGGTGTATCTGCGATTTTACCTCCATTGAGATTATAAAAACTAACTGCTCGAGTAGTGTGGCGCCCGCGACCCAGACTGTCTGAGATTTCTCCTGTTTCAAGATTGAGATCTGGTGCGATTTTATTGAGAAGAGTTGATTTCCCAACACCTGTCTGCCCCATAAAGACTGTAACCTTGCCTGTTAACAAAGGCAGGAGTTCCTCTTTACTGGTCACAAAGTCATAGCCGATGTCACCATAAGTCTGTTCATAAAAATCCAGCTCTTCCCTATCTTCCAACAAATCCATTTTGGAAATATAGACAATGGGATGGATTCCCTTGTACTCCAAAAGAACCAGGAAACGATCCAGCAAATTGCTGTTAAAATCAGGTTCCTTGACAGACATGATCACCACAGCTTGGTCAATATTGACAATAGGCGGACGGACCAGACTGTTTTTCCGTTCGTGAATTTTGAGGATATAGCCTTCTGAATTTTCCTCGGCAGAAAAGTCGACCAAATCTCCAACGTAGGGAGTATGGCCTTTTTTACGGAAATTTCCACGCGCTCGTGTTTGATAGACCTGGCCATCACTCTCTACATAGTAGAAGCCTGCCAAGGCCTTAATAATTTGTCCCTGCATCTTAGAGTCCTTGCCCTTTAAGCGCGTCTGCTAGACTGGCAAATTCTTCCAAGCTGAGAGCTTCCCCACGCACACTTGGCGACAAGCCTGCTTGGTCCAATGCCTTGGTCAGCTTGCCCTTAACTTCCTCAGTCTTGCCAAAGTAACCTGTCAGGTTATTCCATAAAGTCTTGCGTCGATGAGTGAAACTAGCCTTGGAAACCTTAAAGAAGAAGTTCTCGTCTTCCACTGCTACGGCTGGTTCTGGACGACGCACCATTTTCAAAATAGCAGAGTCCACGTTTGGCGCTGGCACAAATACCGTACGAGGCACGATGAAGGCAACCTTGGCAGTCATGTAATACTGCACAGCGATTGACAAACTGCCATATGCCTTGGTATTTGGTTGAGCGGAAATGCGGTCAGCTACCTCTTTTTGCATCATGACCACAAACTCACTAAAAGGAATTCCGCTCTCGATCAAGTGCATGAGAATAGGCGTCGTGATATAGTAAGGCAAGTTGGCTACTACCTTAATTGGCAGGTCAGGATTTTTAAAATTCTGGATATGCTGCGCCAAATCGACCTTGAGAATGTCCTCGTTAACCACTGTCACATTGTCAAAATCACGTAGGGTATCTGCCAAAATCGGTACCAAACGGTGGTCGATCTCAAAGGCCATAACTTCTGCTGCACGCTCAGCCAGAAACTCCGTTAAGGCACCAATCCCTGGGCCAATTTCAATGACATTAACTTGGTCATCAATCTCAGCCGTATCCACGATTTTTTGTAGGATATTGGTATCCGTCAAGAAGTTTTGCCCGAAAGACTTTTTAAAGGTAAAACCGTGACGCTCCAGCACTGCCTTGGTCACGCTATAATCTGCAATTCTCATCTATTCTCTTTTCTATTATCTGTTACTACTATTGTAACACATTCCCCTTACATTTGGGGTCTGCTTAGCTGTTCTCATAAGATTTCATAGCTTCTTCCACTTCTGCCAAAGTAACCCCAAACAACTCTAGGCGTTTGAGGAGTTGCTTGCCGTTGGAATAGCCGATTCGGAGAGCCTCTCCTAGATATTCTCTGCGCTTACGGCTATCTGCTCCCGCTAAAAAACCAAGGCGAATCAAGTCGCTACGACTGATATCAAACTGACTCTCATGTTCAAATTGTTCTGTCACCTGAGCTAGAGCCATTTTCAGATCTTCATAGGTGGCATGCTCAATTCCCAGAGAACGCCCCTTGGTCTTGGACTTAGGAACAGCTTCATCTCGTTTGAGGAAGGCATGCTGAACTGTTGGAATGGCCGTCATAATCATGCGGCGAATCCGCTCCCCATTAAAATCTGGGTCTGTAAAAACAATGACTCCATGACGTTGGTGCAGGCGCTGAATCCGCTCTATATCCTGGTCATTGATGGCAGAACCTCGAGTCTCATAAGTCTCTACATCGAAATAGCGTTTGAGATTGGCTGTATCATCGCGACCTTCAACCACGATAACTTGGGAAATTTTTTCTTTCATTACTTGCTGTCCAATCCAAAAATTCGTTCTGCATTTGCAGTTGTTACCGCCGCCAGCTCTTCTGTCGTCATGCCACGCAAGTCAGCGATAAAGTCCACTACATAGCGAGTGTAGGCTGTTTTGTTTTCGCGACCACGCTTGGGTACAGGTGCTAAGTAAGGCGCATCCGTTTCCACCAAAATCTTATCCAAAGGTAACTCTTTAGCTGCTTCTTGGATGTCAGTTGCTTTCTTAAAAGTCACCACTCCTGAGAAGGAAATAGTCATGCCAAGCGCGACAAACTTCTCTGCCCACTCAAGCGTCCCTGAAAATGAATGCATGATACCACCACGAGGACCAACTCCCTCGCTCTTAATAATCTCATAGGTATCTTCCAGCGCATCACGGGTATGGACAACAAAAGGCAAATTCAAGTCCTTAGATAACTGAATCTGACGACGAAAAACCTGCTCCTGCACCTCTTTTGGCGCTGTCATCCAATGGTAGTCTAAACCAATTTCACCTAAAGCCACAACCTTGGGATGTTTAAGCTTTTCAAGCAAGTAGGCTTCAATCTCCTCCGTGTAAGTCCCTGCTTCTGTCGGATGCCAACCGATAGTCGCATAGAGCTGGTCATACTCATCTACCAACTCCAAGGCACGCTCAATCGTCGGTTGATCAAAACCAACAATATTCATCTGTGTCACACCCATCTCAGCAGCCAAGCTAATTTCTTCTGCCTCACGACCTGCAAATTCTTCTACATTCAAGTGTGTATGTGTATCAAAAATCATCTCTTCTAACCTCGTTTTCTATCTTCTATTATAGCAAAAAAACTGACCTCTCTCCTCATCTGTACAAAATATTCTAAAATCCATCGTCGTCTCTTGACGCTATTTTCCCAAAGCAGTATAATAGCACTTATTGAAATTTTCAGAAAAGGAAAATACCATGTTTACAAAATTAAAACAGACTTTTATCGGTCGTCCTCTTAAGTCCTTAACAGAAGGCGAGGGAGGTCTGCTGGGAAAAATGCAGGCCTTGGCCATGTTGTCAAGCGACGCTCTATCTTCCATTGCCTATGGGCCTGAGCAAGTAGTCCTCGTCTTGGCTAGTCTCTCTCCTCTTGCGATATGGTGGAGCCTTCCTATCGGCCTCTTTGTCCTCCTGCTCCTAGCTAGTCTGACCGTCTCCTACCGTCAAATCATCCATGCCTATCCTCAAGGAGGAGGGGCCTATATGGTTACTCGAGAAAATCTATCTCCCGAGCTAGGCTTGATTGCTGGAGGTAGTCTGCTGGTTGACTACATGCTGACTGTGGCGGTATCGGTATCATCTGGAGCTGACGCTATCACAGCAGCCCTCCCTGCCCTCCACCCTTACAACCTTCACATCTCCATTTTTCTGGTTTGCTTGCTTATGCTCTTGAATTTACGGGGCTTAAAAGAATCTGCCAGTTCACTGATGATTCCTGTCTATCTCTTTATCATCAGTACTGTCTTTCTCTTGCTCTATGGAATTTTTCAACTAATGACAGGGTCTCTCAGCTATCAGGCAACTTCACCTATTGGGCATGCTGTTCCGAGCCTGTCTATCGTTCTCATTCTAAGAGCTTTTACCAGTGGTTCTGCCTCTCTGACAGGGGTTGAAGCTATTTCAAATGCCGTTCCCTTTTTCAAGGCTCCAAAAGAAAAGAATGCCGCTCAGACCTTGACCATCATGGCCTTGATTTTAGGTTTTCTTTTTGCAGGCATTACCTTCCTAAACTACTGGATGGGGATTATGCCTCAACACGGAGAAACTATTCTTTCACAGATGACTCAAGGCATCCTTGGCACTTCCTTCTTAGGTCACCTTGGCTATTATATCTTCCAATTCTCCACAGCCTTGATTTTAGCCGTAGCTGCAAATACTGGTTTTTCGGCCTTCCCTATGCTGGCTTACAATATGGCTAAAAACAAGTACATGCCCCATCTCTTTATGGAAAAAGGAGACCGCCTAGGCTACTCCAATGGAATTTTAACTCTGGCATTTGGGGCTATGATTCTTCTTCTCATTTTTAACGGCAATACCGAACGTTTGATTCCCCTTTATACTATCGGTGTCTTCGTTCCCTTCGCCCTTTCTCAGACTGGGATGATTCGCCATTGGAAAAAAGAAAAAGGGGCAAATTTCTTAAAACCTGCCCTTGCCAATATCCTTGGAGCCATCATTTGCTACGCTATCGTGCTCATCCTGCTCTTTTTCCGTCTCAATGATATCTGGCCTTTCTTCCCGATTATTCTCGTACTCACCCTACTTTTCTTGGCGATTCACAGTCATTACCAAAAAGTAGCCCAACAACTACGACTATATGAAGGCATCGAAAAACGTACCTACGATGGCAATCTTGTCCTCGTCCTAGTAGGGAATGTCACCCGTGTAAGTGTTGGAGCCATTAACTACGCTCAAAGTATTGGTGATGAAGTCTTAGCCATGCACATTTCTACTAAGGAAACAGCAGAAAAAGATCAAGAAATTCTCCAAGAATTTGTCGATTACTTCCCAACCATTACTCTGAAAAATATCAAGACCAGCTACCGCGACATCATCACCCCTACTGTCAAGTATGTCAAACGGATCTCTGAGGATGCCCAGAAAAAGAACTATACAGTCACTGTTCTGGTACCCCAGTTTATCCCTAATAAACCTTGGCAAAATATCCTACACAATCAGATGAGCCTCAAACTCAAATATGCCCTCCGTTGGCACCAAGATGTCGTTGTCGCTAGCTACTCTTACCACTTAAAAGAATAAAGAAAAGGCCCTACCAGAACCAAGAAGCCCTGGTAAGGCCTTTTTCTGAATCCAGTCACTATGCTTAACTGAAAAGCATGACTAGAAATATCATTGAATGTGGTTAGCTAAATCTTCCTGAGCTTTTTTATTTGACTCAGCTTTTTCTTTTAGCCATTTTTCATAAAGTTCTTGGTACTGTTTAGCAGTTACTGCCTCTTTTTGCAATTCAACATATTTGTAGTTGTCAGCATTTCCTTTATTCCCAACGAATGAGAATGGGCCTGTAAACGGTACAGTCTTACGGAAGATTGGGTTAGCTCCACCACTTTGAACTGGTAGGAAGAGGGCGCTATCTGTCAACCAAGCTTGGGCTTCAGCATATTTTTCATAGCGAGCTTGAGTATCTGTTATTTCCGCATCAGCCTGATCCAAGAGTTTCTTGTAGTCAGCAAGACCAATCTTATCCTTGACTTCCTTGTCTTTTCCTTCAGACAAGCCCATATTTTTCAACTGAGAACCTGTCTCTGGATCAAGGATGGCTAGGTAAGTCTTAGGGTCTGAGTAGTCTCCACCCCATCCTGAGATGTCGATGTCGTAGTCTTTTTGTTCTGCTGTATCTGCAAAGTAGGTTGCCTGGTCTTTTTCATCTGGAGAAAGTTGGATAACATCGATAACCACATTCTCCTTACCAAGAGTTTCTTCCACTGTTTGCTTGAAAGATCCAGCCTGTTGCACATCTAGCTTAGCAGTCTGGTCAACTGGCATATCCAAATGAATTGGGAAGGTTACTCCCTGTGCTTGCAGGCTTTCTTTGGCCTTCGCAAATTTCTCTTTGGCCTTGTCAGGGTTCAAGAAGGCTTGCTTACCATCGTTTAGGTTGATATTTGCCCAATCTTTACCGTAGTTGACAATTTTTTCATTGACAATATCACCAAAGTTCTTATCACCAACTTGGACAAAGTTACTTGGTGTAACCGTGTTACGCAAGATACGGTCTGCTCCATCTTCACCATTTGTCTGCGCTGCATAAGCATGACGGTCAAAGGCAAAGTTGATAGCCTGACGGAAATCTTTATTCTGCATAGCTGCGCGTGCATCTGTCTTTTCCTTATCAGACTGTTTCATAGTCTGCTTGTAGCTTTGGCGATTGACGTTGAAAAGATAGTAGAAGGTAACTGAGTTTTGTGGTGTATAGGTAATCTTGTCCTCATTTCCCTTTTTGAGTTCAGCAAAGACTGAGCTGGTTGGGAAAATACGACCATCTGTATAGTTGCCTTCCAAGAATCCTCTTGCAATGCTGTCTTGGTCAGAACCATCAAAGAATGAAAGTTTCACTTTCTCGATTTTGACATTGTCCTTATCCCAGTAATTAGGATTTTTGTCAAATTCAATCAAAGATTTTGAAGTGAAAGACTTAAACAAGTAAGGACCATTTGACAAGATACTTGATGGTGTCACACTTCCAAAGTCATCTCCCTTAGACTTCAAGAAGGCTTCATTTACAGGACTAAGAATACTTGCTGTTGTTTTAGAGTTCCAATAAGTTTCAGGTTGGATGAGGGTGTATTGGAGTGTGTAATCATCCACTGCCTTAACACCAACAGTTCCAAAATCAGATGATTTTCCTTCAACATAGTCTGCTAGCCCCTTGATAGAGTCTTGCACCAAGTACAAGTTTTCAGCTTTTTTATCAGCCGCATACTTGAGACCCGTTACAAAGTCATGAGCTGTTACATCCGCATACTCTTCTCCTTCAGAAGTGTACCATTTAGCCCCCTGACGGATTTTATAAGTGTAGGTCAAACCGTCTTTTGACACTGTCCATGACTCAGCCATAGATGGAATGAGATTGCCGTACTGGTCATTTTCCAACAAACCATCAATCAAGTTAGTTGTGATACTAGATGTAGAGTCTCGTGTAGAGGTAATGTAATCCAAGGTGTCTGGGTTGTTGACAAAGATATAAGAGTAAGTCTTGTCTGCATTACTTGATTGGGAAGACCCACATGCCGCTAGAGCTAGACCTGCTGTCAAAGCCATAGCTCCAAAAAGCATAACTTTTGATTTCTTCATGATTATTCTCCATTTTTTACAGTATGTGAAATATTATACACCATTTGAGCAAAAATATAAAGCCTTTTGTACTTTTTTACAAAAATAAAAATCAGTAGACTCGAGTTCCTACTGATTTTTGATATAGTTCGTTTGGATTATGCAGCCAAAACTTTGCGTCCTTTACGACGACGAGCTGCCAATACGCGACGACCGTTTTTGGTTGACATACGGTTACGGAATCCGTGTTTGCGCGCACGACGAAGTTTACTTGGTTGATAAGTACGTTTCACGATGAATACCTCCTCATAGATTTTGTATTCGTTTAGCCGGCTATAAAGTGATCAGTTACTAAACATACTTTACTATTCTATCTGATTCTTTCACTTTTGTCAATAGCTCTAGGCAAATGTTTCCAGCTTTTTCGAATGTAAGCCCTATCTACGATACTGTTTCAAGAAACGAGTCATCTTTTCTTGGATTTGGGCTAGTTCATCGACACGAGGAAGGTAAACGATACGGAAGTGGTCTGGTTCCTGCCAGTTAAAGCCTCGACCATGAACCAAGAGAACCTTTTCCTGCTTCAAGAAATCAAGGACAAACTGTTCATCATCATCGATACGGTACATATTGCGGTCGATTTTAGGGAAGATATAGAGTCCAGCCTTGGGTTTAACCGCAGACAAACCTGGGATATCTTGAATGGCATTGTAGATGAAGTTTCTTTGCTCGTAAATTCGTCCACCAGGAAGGAGCAATTCATCGACTGATTGGTGGCCACCCAAGGAAGTTTGTACGACTTGTTGGGCCAAAACGTTAGAGCAAAGGCGCATATTGGATAGCATATTGAGCCCTTCGATATAGCCCTTGACATGAGTCTTAGGTCCAGACAAGACCATCCAACCCACACGGAAACCAGCGATACGATGGGATTTTGACAGACCATTCATGCTGACACAGAAAATATCTGGTGCCAAGCTCGCCACAGGCGTATGCACATGTCCATCCATGACCATGCGGTCGTAAATTTCATCCGCAAAGATAATCAAATCGTTTTGACGGGCAATCTCAATAATCTCCAGCAAGAGTTCCTTAGGATAAAGGGCTCCAGTTGGGTTATTTGGATTGATAAGGACGATTGCCTTGGTATTGGAAGTGATTTTTGACTTGATATCGTCAATATCTGGGTACCATTCTGCAGCTTCATCACAGATATAGTGAACGGCATTTCCCCCAGCTAGGCTGACAGCTGCTGTCCAGAGAGGATAATCTGGCATTGGCACTAAGACTTCATCCCCGTTGTCCAAAAGCCCCTGCATGGACATGACAATCAACTCACTGACGCCATTTCCAAGGTAAATATCATCAATATCTACATTTGGGAATTTCTTCAATTGGCAATACTGCATGATGGCCTTACGGGCTGAGAAAATCCCTTTGGAGTCAGAGTAACCTTCACTATCACGCGCATTCATAATCAAGTCATGAATGACCTCGTCTGGCGCTGTAAAGCCAAATTCTGCTGGATTTCCTGTATTCAGACGTAAAATCTTTTCTCCATTTGCTCGCATTCGCATGGCTTCTTCCAAAACAGGACCACGGATATCATAAGCAACATGCTCTAACTTACTAGACTTGTTATATTCTTTCATCTTGTTTCCTCAATTCATCAGGATAGTAACATTATACCACTAGAAAGAAAATGCGACAAGTTTGCTGAAATGTTTTACTAGATTAAGATAGAAGAAAAACCTCGCTAAAAGCGAGGTCAAGACAGGGGAGATAGCAGGTATTTTGCGAAAAAAACACATTACATACCAAAAGATAAACCTAGAAAAAGCAAGCCTAAAAAGGAGTCATAGAGAAGATTGAACATGAGGAAAAGTCCCCATATCATCAAGTAATCCCAACGCCCACTTCGTTTTGCAACTAGGAGTAAGATTAGATGGTAGAGTACATGAAAGACTAAAAATCCGATAAAACCTGGATAGAGAAGTGGAATCAGCTTCTCTAATTGCCAGATCATAATCACTTCTACCAAGACTGAAACTAGGATGATTCCATAATAAAGGAAATTTGATTTTTTTGATTCTTGAAAAGAGTTTTTCATCATTCTCCCTCCCTTCACTTCTTTCCTGCTATCTTTTATTTTATCATATATTTATATAGATTTTAAGCACTAACATTCTTTTGAAAAATACTTTTTTTGCTTTACTTCTATAGTGAAAAGGTTTACAATTATAGTAAGAAAATTTCAGGAGGTTTCATTATGGCACAACGTTACCAAAATATTATGGTCGCAATCGATGGTTCTAAGGAAGCGGACTTGGCTTTTGTCAAGGGAGTTCATTCTGCTCTACGAAACGACGCTAAACTCACCATCGCACATGTCATTGACACACGCGCACTCCAAAGCGTATCCACCTTTGATGCTGAAGTTTACGAAGAACTCCAAGTCGACGCTGAAAGTCTGATGAAAGAGTACGAAAAACGTGCTAAAGATGCTGGGGTGGCAGATGTTCATATCGTCATTGAAATGGGAAATCCAAAGACCCTACTGGCACGTACTATTCCAGATGCAGAAGAAGTTGATCTCATCCTCGTTGGCGCAACTGGTCTCAACGCCTTTGAACGCCTCTTGGTCGGATCTTCATCTGAATACATCCTCCGCCATGCTAAGGTCGATTTGCTGGTTGTGAGAGAACAAGAAAAAACCTTATAATCACGAAGAAAAGGAGCTCAACGCTCCTTTTTGTTTACTATTTATACTCTTCAAACCACGTCAACGTCCATCTACAACCTCAAAACAGTGTTTTGAGCAGCCTGCGGCTAGTTTCCTAGTTTGCTCTTTGATTTTCATTGAGTATTATTTCTCTCTTTATGGCGTTCGTAAGCCTTGAGCTGGCGCTTCAGTTCCTTTTTAATAGCAGGTTCTGGAGCATATTTTTCTTCCCAATCATCTGGTTTTAAGATTTTGTGAGTCACTGGATCAAAATGAGCCTTGCCGTCAGGGAAAATTTTCCCCATATTAGCCTGATGGACAATGTCAAAAATACGTTCTGGGTCCACTCCCATCAAGACAAAACTACCGTAGGTAAAGTAAAGTGTGTCAATCAAGGCATCCACTTGCCCTACCAAATCTTGCTGAGCAGGCGTCTTCTGTGCTACCTTATCTGCTGCCTTATCAAGGGCCTGATGAAGTTGCGATAGAGCTTGACCAAAGTCCTCTTCAGAAGGGCTGGCAGCTCGAACAAACTCCACCAATTCTTCTATTTTAAAGCCAGCCCTATGGGTTGCACCTTCTAAATCCCAAGCTCGAGGTTCTTCTTGGGTTCGTTCATCCATCATGTGGTGGAAGGTCTTGACCTTATTGAAATGATAGTCACGGCTGACAAAGACTTTTTCTGAAGCTAAAACACCAAAATGTTCTAGGGCCTTATGGATTCCGTCTTGCTGATTGCTGGTGGTAATGTGCTTGGCAACTTCCTTGACACTGCTACTACCATTTCCCATAGCGACCGACATACCGACACCAGCCAGCATTTCAAGGTCGTTATCCGAATCACCAAAGGCCATCACTTGGTTGAGGTCAAAACCATATTCTTTCCCAACTCGTCGAATACCTTCCAATTTAGAGTTTCCTTGATTGATGACATCCGCAGCAAAAGGATTGCTACGTGTTAATTTCAAATCTTCAAAATCAGCTGCCGCCTTCTCAGATTCTTCTGGCGTCATCAGCATTAAAACTTGGTAGATAGGCTGATTCATTAGATCAAGCAAGTCTTCTTCCTTTTGAGGAACAACCTTGCTGACCATACGATTAAAGGACTGACTCACTGTTCGGGTTAAAACAGAGGGAACGAAGCGACTGATTCGTTGGGAAAAAGAACCCAGACCAAAGGACATGATTTTGGAACCTAACATGGCATCCTTGGTCCCTAGGGCAATCTCCTTGCCCTCTTTTTTAGCATAAGTAATGAGCTGGCGCAAATGTAACTTGGAAATTGGGCTCGTGAACAAGACTCTGTCTTTAGTAAAGATATACTGGCCATTATAGGTTACCGCAAAGTCCAAATCCAAATCGTCCATCAATTCCTTAACAAAAAAAGGTCCTCGCCCCGTTGCTACACCAACCAGTACCCCTTGTTCTTTGACAATCTTAATCGCGTCCTTAGTGGATTTCAAAACACTCTTGCGATCGTTGACCAAGGTTCCATCGATATCAAAAAAAACAGCTTTGACTTCCATCCTGTCCCAATCTCCCCTTTTGTGATACAATGATTATACCACATTTCAGAAAGAGTGAGTAAATCATGCCTAAGAAAATCCTTGTTTTACATACTGGTGGGACTATTTCCATGCAGGCCGATGCCTCTGGCGCTGTTGTAACTAGTTCAGATAATCCCATGAACCATGTGTCCAATCCTCTCGAAGGAATCCAAGTCCACGCTTTAGACTTTTTTAACCTGCCAAGCCCCCATATCAAGCCCAAGCATATGCTGGCTCTCTATCAAAAAATCAAAGAGGAAGCTGCTAATTACGATGGGGTGGTAATCACACATGGAACCGATACTTTAGAAGAAACAGCCTATTTCCTTGACACCATGGAAGTTCCCCACATGCCCATCGTTCTAACAGGGGCCATGCGTAGCTCCAACGAACTCGGTAGTGATGGTGTCTATAATTATCTAAGTGCTTTACGGGTGGCCAGCGATGACAGGGCTGCTGACAAAGGAGTTTTGGTCGTTATGAACGATGAAATCCACGCTGCCAAGTATGTTACCAAAACACATACGACCAACGTCAGCACCTTCCAGACTCCAACACACGGGCCACTTGGTCTGATTATGAAACACGAAATCCTCTACTTTAAAACAGCTGAGCCCCGTGTTCGCTTTGACCTCGATCACATACAAGGTTTAGTCCCTATCATCTCGGCTTATGCTGGTATGACAGATGAACTGATTGATATGCTGGATTTAGAACAATTGGACGGTTTGATTATCCAAGCTTTCGGAGCTGGTAATATTCCCAAAGAAACGGCTCAAAAATTAGAAAACCTTCTACAAAAAGGAATCCCAGTCGCCCTGGTTTCACGATGCTTTAACGGTATTGCAGAACCTGTTTATGCCTACCAAGGTGGAGGCGTGCAGTTGCAAAAATCTGGGGTCTTCTTTGTTAAAGAACTCAACGCCCAAAAAGCCCGCCTGAAACTCCTCATCGCCCTCAATGCCGGATTAACAGGACAGGCTTTGAAAGACTATATGGAAGGCTAACCTCTTCTCTAGAAAGCAAAATCAGGAAATCTTCACGATTCCCTGATTTTTTCTATTTACGTTTTCGTGTTGAACGACGTTCTGTCAAACCATGAGGTAATAGAACTTCGCGTTCTTCCAATTCTTCCTTGTGCATAATCTTCGTCAACATACGCATACTAATAGCACCAAGGTCATAAAGAGGTTGAGCAATCGTTGTCAAGTTTGGACGGGTAAAGCGTGAGATTTGTGAATCATCACTAGTAATGATTTCAAACTCTTCCGGTACTGACACACCGTGGTCAGCCAAACCATTCAAGACACCTGCAGCCAATTCATCACCTGTTACAACTGCTGCAGTTGCATTCGATGAAATCAAGCGTTCTGCCAAGGCATAACCGTCTTCATAAGTGTATTTAGACTCAAATACCAAGCCTTCGCTATAAGAAATCCCTGCTTTTTTCAAGGCTTCCTTGTAGCCAACCAAACGAACCTTACCATTGATATCATCCACTAGTGGACCGCTAACGAAAGCAATGCGCTCGTTTTCTTTAGCAAGGTAGGTCACTGCATCAATCGTAGCTTGTTTGTAGTCAATATTAACACTTGGGAGTTGGTGTTCCACATCTACTGTTCCCGCAAGAACAACTGGTGTTCGAGAACGAGAAAACTCTGAACGAATTTTTTCAGTCAAGTGGTAACCCATAAAGATGATACCATCCACTTGCTTAGAAAACAGTGTATTGACAACTGAAACTTCCTTATCATCATCCTCATCACTGTTAGCAAGGACGATATTGTACTTGTACATTTCAGCGATATCATCAATCCCTTTAGCAAGCGTTGAGAAATAACCATTGGTAATATTTGGGATCACGACACCGACAGTGGTTGTCTTTTTGCTTGCAAGACCACGCGCCACGGCATTTGGACGGTAATCCAAACGGTCAATCACCTCAAGCACTTTTTTACGAGTATTCTCTTTTACATTCTTATTGCCATTGACTACACGGCTAACCGTCGCCATTGAAACTCCTGCTTCACGGGCGACATCATAAATCGTTACTGTATCGTCTGTATTCATTCCATTTCCTTTCTATATCATACCTCACGAGACTCCAAAAAAAGAGACGGTATGAAAATTTCGTTTTCATGATTCTACTTATTCCATTTTATCACTATTTGTAAACACTTTCAAGTATTTTTTGAAGATTGTTTGAAAAAAATTTCATAGAAAGTCTAAGTTTTAAAGAAAAAATCACCTTTTCTTGATTTTTAATCCTATTTGCTGTATGATAAGGGAAAAGAAAGGGGGCAGAGATATGGCTTTTACCAATACCCACATGCGGTCTGCTAGTTTTGGCATTGTTACCAGCTTGCCTGATGATGTCATTGACTCTTTTTGGTATATCATCGACCATTTCTTAAAAAATGTCTTTGAATTGGAAGAAGAACTCGAGTTTCAATTGCTTAATAACCAAGGAAAAATTACCTTCCACTTCTCAAGCCAACACCTCCCTACAGCCATTGATTTTGACTTTAACCACCCTTTCGACCCTCTTTATCCCCCGAGAGTCCTGGTTTTAGACATGGACGGAAGAGAGACTATCCTCCTCCCAGAAGAAAATGACCTATTTTAAAAACTCTAGCCTTCAGTTACAAACGACTGAAAACTAGAGTTTTTCTATTTTTTCAAAGCATCATACAAGTTACGGATAGGTTGCTTTAATGTCGGATGGATAAAATGAGGCGCAATTTCTTGTAGAGACTCAAGAACAAACAGGCGTTCTGCTATATAAGGATGAGGCAGGATGAGGTCATCTGTATAAATGACCTGGTCCTCCACAAAGAGCAGGTCCAAATCAATCAAACGAGGTCCCCAATGCACTTCTCTAACCCGTCCCATCTCTGCCTCAATAGCCAACAAGGTTTCTAACAAGACTGAGGCAGGTAGCCAGGTTTCTACCTCAACCACTTGATTGGCAAAACTATCCTGCTCCACTCCACCCCAAGGCTCCGTCGCTAAGACACTGGACTCTTTGAGAATATGGATGCCTCGATTTCGCATTTTCTCAATGGCTTGTTTCAAGTTTGCTTGTTTATCTCCCATATTGCTTCCTAGGGCGATAAAGGCTCGTTGCTTGCGGCGATGAATGGTTACCGAGCAAGTATCTAGTGGCAAATGGACTGGCGCCCAAGGTTTTTTCAGTTCCAGCTTTATTTCTTGGACAAGAGGATAGGCCTCAAAGGTACGTTCTACCAGTTTGTAGGCTACCGTTTCAATCAAGTCCTCAGTTGTTTCCTGAAACCAAGTCGTCCACTGCTGACACAGTTCTCCGTAATGGACAGAGGCCGTTAAATCCAAGTCTGTAGCCGCCTTGGTCATATCATAGGATAGGATTGCGGAAATAATAAACTTCTGCCCCAATTCTTTCTCACTCGGAAAAAGACCATGATAGGCAAAAATTTCCAAATCCTTAATCTGAAGTTGATCCATAATGATTCCTTTCTAGAAAAATCCGCCCAAAGCGGATTCTTTTTATACTCAATGAAAATCAAAGTGCAAACTAGGAAGCTAGCCGCAGGCTGCTCAAAACACTGTTTTGAGGTTGCAGATGGAAGCTGACGTGGTTTGAATTTGATTTTCGAAGAGTATTATAGTCCCATTAAACGATAAGCCTGATCTCGAAGGTCCTTATCTGTTTCAAATAGACCACGAGCTACTGTCGTCAAGGTTGCAGTGCCTGGTTTTCTGACACCACGCATGCTCATACACATATGTTCCGCCTCAATGACAACAAAGGCTCCTTTAGCACCTAGATAGTCCATCAAGGCATCGGCTACTTCGATATTCAAACGTTCTTGAATTTGTGGTTTTTTCGAATAAACTTCAACCGTACGGGCTAGCTTAGACAAACCTGCCACACGGCCATCTGGAATGTAGGCTATGTGCGCTCTACCATAAAATGGCAAGAAGTGGTGTTCACACATAGTATGGAAAAAGATGTCCTTTTCTACCACCATATTATCATCAATAATCTCAAAGGATTTTGACAAATGTTCCTCCGCTGTTTGACCAAGACCTGAAAAAATCTCTTGGTACATACGAGCAACACGAGCAGGTGTTTCCTGCAAGCCCTCGCGGTTAGCATCCTCTCCTACAGCCTCGATAATCATTTTTACAGCTACTTCAATCTTTTGTGTATCCATTCTCGTTCTTCCTCTCCATCAGATAGGATCTCACTTGGCTCAAGAAATACAAGGAACCTGTGACAATCCTAACTGTTTGTTTCTCTTCTTTTTTATTTGTCAATTTTCGCTCTAGAAATTCCTGCCAATCTTGGTAGCTGACATTTCTAGACTTGGCTGTCTCTTTCAGCACGCTTTCATCAGTTGCCCGACTATCGTCAAAATGTGTCAGGGTAAGCTCGGTATCTGGTATTGCCCCCAGCAAATCCAACATATCCTCCAAGGCCTTGGTTTTGATACAAGTAAAGAGGATTTCCTTACGATAATCCGCAAAGCGTTCTTGCAAGGTTGCTAATAAAGCCTTAATAGCATGGGGATTATGGGCTCCATCCAAAATCATCAAGGGAGTTCTTGACACGACCTCCAAACGCCCTGGCCACCTTGTTTCTTCCATAGCTTGAGCAAGCAAGTAATTGCTTGCTAGCTCTCGACAATCTTCTTGACAAAAATTATCAAGTAAAGCTATGGCCATCCCAGCATTCTCTATCTGGTGCAAACCAAGCAGGCCAGTCTGGAAGCGACCTTGTCTGACAACACTTGTATAGTCAAAGACTTCGCCTGTAACCACACTCTTTTGATAGCTGACCTTATAATCTGCCCCGTAGGCAAATCTCGGCGCATCTTTCCCTTCCGCAATGCGGTCAATCACAGCCAAAGCTTCTGGAGCAATACGACCTGTCACCAAGGGAATACCTTGTTTGATAATACCAGCTTTCTGCTCCGCTATGGCTTCCAAGGTGTCACCAAGTAGGGCTACATGGTCCAGTCCAATGGTTGTGATGCCTGTTAAAATTGGCTGGCAGATATTGGTACTATCCAAGAGTCCACCCATGCCGACTTCCATGATAGCCACATCTACTTGCTCTGTGGCAAAGTAGTCATAGGCCAGAGCTGTGATAATCTCAAACTCGGTTGTTCCTTGTAAAGCAAGGCCCCTCTCCCCCTCAAGCAAAGACTCATAGTTTGCCATGAGGGCTTCTAGTCTAGCTTCGGGAATGGATTCCCCATTGATGCTAATCTGGTCTGTATAATGAATGAGATAGGGCGAGCTGAACACACCAACTCTCAGGCCTAGCTTTTCCAGCATATTTTTCAAAAAAGCAATAGTCGAACCCTTGCCATTGGTCCCTCCGATATGGATAACCTTGAGTTTGAGATGGGGATTGCCACGCAAAGCTAACAGTTCCACCATTCGTTCCAAGCCAAAATGCGGTTGGTCCGTCCGATAGTTGACAATCCACTGATTGTTTTCAATTTCTTTCATCTTATTTATATTGTTTTAAATCTAAATTTTCCGCTTCATCAGCCAGACGAATAGCGGAGGCAATTTCAACTGCCATCCTGTGACTAGCTACGTCATGCACGCGCACCACTTCTACACCCTGTCTCGCAGCAATACTGGTTACATGAGCCGAAGCCGTATCCCGATTACGAAAACCAAGTTCTGTTTCAGGATTGACTTCAAAACCATTTTCTTCTAGGATATTGATGACAAATCGCTTGCGCGAAACTCCAAGAAAGATTGGATAGCCTTTCTGATGGAGTTTATCCAGGTCACGTAAAAGGAGCAGATTTTCTTTCTTGGTCAGACCAAAGCCGATTCCTGGGTCCAATAGGATATTTTCTGGTGCAATACCAGCTTCGTCCGCTCTCGCTAGGGCTCTGTCAAAGAAAGCCTCCATCAAGTCTTCGATTGGCATTTTTTCATAGTCAGCTAACTCTTCCTCTGTAAAAGCTTGACCAAAGCCAAAATGAGGAAAGATGAGCGAGCTAGGGTGCTGAGGTCGAGCCATAACTGGGTTAAACATGATGACTACTTTCGCACCAGCCTTAGCAACCACATGAGCCATTTTCTCATCTCCCATGAGACCAGTGATATCATTGACTATATTGGCACCCGCAGCCAAAGCAGCCTCTGCCACCTGACTTTTCCAAGTATCGATGGAAATGAGGACATCACTTTCCTTGCGAATCGCTTTAATCACTGGAACAACACGCTGGATTTCCTCTTCTATCTCAACATAGCTACTTCTTCCCGGGCGAGTGGATTCCCCGCCGATATCTAGCGTGCTAGCCCCTTCTGCTATCAATTTACGAGCCTGCTGGAGCGCTTGCTCAAGCGCAAAAAATTGACCACCATCCGAAAAAGAATCTGGGGTTACATTGATAATTCCGCAAATAGCTGTCTTTGCATGATTGGCTTTACTTGACATATCGGTCACTCCCTCAAGGCTTTTCATCATATTATTTCTCTATTTTACCATAAAAAGAAAAAGATGGACACGATTGCATTCATCTTTTTCCCAGTAGAAACAAGTAAGCAATTGTCAAAAATCTTAAACAGAGATCCCTAATGTCCGACTCAAAATCACCACGAGAGCCAGCAAACAGAAAACAACCCCATTCACAATCATGTGAAGTAAGATAGACATTTCCAAACGTTGGGTCTTGTAAGCCGTCCAAGACAGAACGATCGACATAACTCCATAAATCAATAAAGAAGGTAAATTACTCGGTTGATGCAATAAAGCAAACACAATCGTACCGACTACAAATCCCAAGTTCTCCTTTCCTCGGAAAATCTTTTTAGGAACAATTCCCCGGCACAAGATTTCCTCACAAATCGGAGCAAGTACGGCTAGCAAGAAGAAGCTAGAAATCAGAGAACTATTCTGAACCATATCGTTAATCTGAGACTGGTTAGCTGTTGTCGTCTCATTTGACAGTTGTAACAAGATAGAACCAAGTATATTTGAACAGATAATGACTAAATAACTCAAGCCCAATCGTGCCAAATCCTTAGCTCTAAAAAATGAAAAATTAAAATTTGCTAATTGCGTTTTACGAGCTCCAATAATAAATAGCACCAGAACCACAATCGAAATACCAGTAACTATCAGCCCTGACTGTAATAGTGGTACTTCTCTTAAGGTTAAAATAGCAGTAACCCCTATAGGAATCTGATATAAAATTGTCGCCAGCAAAAAGATTAACAGCCAGCCTGCACGATTCAATAATTCTTTCCACATATTTTTCTCTTTCATCACCCATCTCCTTTGTATTAAAAAAGGGGGAAAATCCCCCTGGGTAATCCTATTATAAGGCCATGCTGATGTAGTTAAGGATAAACAAGGCATCCAAAATCCAAATCATGACATGAACATCTTTAGCTTGACCTTTGACAAGCTTAGTCAAAGTGTAAGTCAAGAAACCAACTGCAATCCCTTGAGTGATAGAGTAGCTGAATCCCATAAAGATAGATGTGAAGAAAGCAGGAACCGCTTCAGACATATCGTCCCAATGGATATTTTTCAAGCTAGCCAACATCATAATCCCAACGATAATCAAGATTGGAGCTGTAGCGGCTGTTGGTACAATCGCTAGAAGTGGACTAAAGAAGCTTGAAATTGCAAAACAGATTGCTACAACCAAGGCTGTCAAACCAGTACGTCCACCTGCACCGATACCAGCAGCAGACTCAACATAAGTCGTTACGTTCGAAGTACCAGCGATGGCACCAATTGAAGTACCAATCAAGTCAGAGTAAAGAGCCTTATCCAACTTAGCTGATTGGTGATTTTCACCATTTGTCGCTACGATACCAACTTTTTCACCTGTACCGATCAAAGTACCAATCGTGTCAAAAATATCTGTCAATGAGAAGGCAAGAATAGCCATCAGAGTTTCAGGCAAGCGAGCTGTATCTGAAATCAAAGCTCCCAACCCTTCTGAACCAAGAGCTGCACCAAAGACTGTCTTCAAGTCTTCAAAAGCTGCACCAACATGGTTATTAGCAAAATCGATACTAGACAAATCTACCAAACCAACTGCAATAGCAAGAACAGTTGTTGTCAAGATAGAGAGGATAATTCCCCCTTTAATCCCTTTGATAACAAAGAAGATAGTAATGGCAAGTCCTGCAAGAGCCACCAAAACAGCTGGATTATTAAAGCTGACCAATCCTGGAACTGCTGAAGCATTTGCTGTAATCGCTGCTTGAGCTTTATCAGCCCCTTCTCCTGCAACCGTGTAGTTCCCTGGATCGATAGAGAATTTCAAAAGTCCAGCATTCTTAATACCTACGTAGGCGAGGAATACACCGATACCAGCTGAAATAGCTGAACGAAGGGCGTTTGGAATCGATTCAATGATCATTTTACGAACATTTGTCAAGGTAATAATCAATGAGATAATTCCACAGATGAAGACCATAGCCAAGGCTTCTTGCCATGAATAACCAAGTCCGAATACAACTGTAAAGGTAAAGAAGGCATTCAATCCCATACCTGGTGCTTGGGCATAAGGTAAGTTAGCGTAGAAGGCCATCATCAAGGTACCAGCAACTGCACCGATAATCGTTGCGAGGAATACACCCTGAGCAGGCATTCCTGTTTGCGAAAGAATTTGTGGGTTTACAAAGAGAATATAGCTCATTGCAAAGAAAGTTGTTAAACCAGCGAGAACCTCTGTACGAACGTCTGTACCGTTCTCTTTTAGTTTAAATAATTTGTCCATTATCAATCTCCTTTTAATTTTTACGAACAATAATAGAATTATATCATTTATCATTCACTTTTTCAATATCTTTGTTTGATTTATTTAAGAATTTGATGAAATTTCTTTTTTGGTTTCGAATCTGCTTTTCTGCCTGCTTTCTGTTATAATAGTAGACATCTTATCTGAAAAGACACTAGAAAGGTCCCTATGACGAAAAAAATTATTGCAGTTGACCTGGATGGAACCCTACTCAACTCAGACAGTCAAATTTCTGACTTTACCAAAAAAACCATCAAAAAAGTTGTTGAAAAAGGCCATCAGGTTATTATTACGACAGGTCGCCCTTACCGTATGTCAAAAGATTTTTACCATGAACTAGGCTTAAACACTCCTATGATTAATTTCAACGGCTCCCTTACTCATTTACCAGACCAAGTTTGGGATTTTGAAAAGTGTTTGACTGTAGACAAAAAATATCTGCTAGATATGGTTCGACGTTCAGAAGACATTCAAGCCGATTTTATCGCTGGAGAATACCGTAAAAAATTCTACATTACAAATCCTAATGAAGAAATTGCCAATCCCAAACTATTTGGCGTAGAAGCTTTCCACCCTGAAGATCAATTCAAGCCTGAATTGGTGACCAAGGACCCTAACTGTATTCTTTTACAGACCAGAGCCAGTGACAAATATGCCTTGGCAAAAGAAATGAACGCCTTCTACCAGCATCAACTGTCCATCAATACCTGGGGAGGTCCGCTCAATATCCTTGAGTGTACCCCAAAAGGTGTCAATAAGGCCTTTGCTTTGGACTACTTGCTCAAGGTAATGAACCGCGACAAAAAAGATTTGATTGCTTTTGGAGATGAACACAATGATACCGAAATGCTTGCTTTTGCTGGGAAAGGTTATGCAATGAAAAATGCCAACCCAGAGCTACTCCCCTATGCAGATGAGCAAATTTCCTTGACCAACGACCAAGACGGGGTTGCCAAAACCCTGCAAGATTTATTCTTATAGCCCATACTGACCAGCTTGCGAGCTGGTCTTTGTGCTCTTTTCACAGTCTCATCAACCAGTTAATCGATTGTTCTATTTTTTGCATCCAAAACCTTGGAAAAGGCTTTCTTTTGTGATATAATTCACATATAAATACAAGAGAGCTCGTCACACTCGACTCTGTTGAAACATAATCAATCCAGTCCCGTTGTCCCTGTTCTCAGTCAATATCAAGGAGGATAGCTATGAAAGCTGTTGTTGTAAATCCAGAAAGCACTGGTGTTGCTGTTGAAGAAAAAGTACTCCGTCCACTTGAAACTGGGGAAGCACTTGTAGAAATTGAATACTGTGGTGTTTGCCACACTGACCTCCACGTTGCCCACGGTGACTTCGGTCAAGTACCAGGACGTGTTCTAGGACACGAAGGTGTTGGTATCGTTAAAGAAATTGCACCAGATGTTAAAAGTCTTAAAGTCGGCGACCGCGTCAGCGTTGCTTGGTTCTTTGAAGGATGTGGTACTTGCGAATACTGTACAACTGGCCGTGAAACTCTTTGCCGTACAGTAAAAAATGCCGGCTACTCAGTAGACGGTGGTATGGCTGAACAATGTATCGTAACTGCAGACTATGCTGTTAAAGTTCCTGACGGACTTGATCCAGCCCAAGCCTCTTCTATCACATGTGCTGGTGTAACAACCTATAAAGCTATAAAAGAAGCAAAAGTTGAACCAGGTCAATGGGTTGTTCTTTACGGTGCTGGTGGACTTGGTAACCTAGCTGTTCAATATGCTAAAAAAGTATTCAATGCTCATGTTATCGCAGTTGATATCAACAATGACAAACTTGCCCTTGCAAAAGAAGTAGGCGCTGACATTGTTATTAACGGCCTCGAAGTTGAAGATGTACCTGGACTTATCAAGGAAAAAACTGATGGAGGAGCTCATTCAGCTGTCGTAACTGCTGTATCTAAAGTTGCCTTCAACCAGGCTGTTGACTCAGTTCGTGCTGGTGGTCGCGTTGTCGCTGTCGGTCTTCCTTCTGAAATGATGGAACTCAGCATCGTAAAAACCGTTCTAGATGGAATCCAAGTCATCGGTTCTCTTGTAGGAACTCGTAAAGACTTGGAAGAAGCCTTCCAATTCGGTGCAGAAGGTTTAGTAGTTCCAGTTGTTCAAAAACGTCCAATAGAAGATGCCGTAGCCATTTTCGACGAAATGGAAAAAGGTCAAATCCAAGGACGTATGGTACTCGACTTCACCCACTAATCTTATAGAAACCTATTTTAAAAGTTGGAATGCGCTTCCAACTTTTTTATATTAAATTTTTTAATAAGGATTCAAAAAAACTTATCTAAAACTCAATATATCAATATTTTCAGATGTAATCTTTTTAATTATTTTATGATAAATAGTTGATTTTTAGATGAAAACGGTTTATACTTAAAAAGTCTTAAAGTTTTCTTAAACGAAAACTAAAACAAAAAAGGAGGAATGACAATAATGAGTATCGGAATCATTATTGCGAGCCACGGCGAATTTGCTGCGGGTATTCATCAGTCAGGATCTATGATCTTTGGTGAACAAGAAAAGGTTCAAGTTGTAACCTTTATGCCAAATGAAGGCCCTGATGATCTATACGCTAAGTTTAATAACGCTGTTGCTGCATTTGACGCAGAAGATGAGGTTCTAGTTTTGGCTGACCTTTGGAGTGGATCTCCATTTAACCAAGCTAGCCGCGTGATGGGAGAAAATCCTGAGCGTAAGTTTGCCATCATCACAGGACTTAACTTACCGATGTTAATTCAAGCCTACACAGAGCGCCTCATGGACGCTGCTGCAGGTGTAGATAAAGTCGCTGCTAATATCATTAAAGAAGCCAAAGATGGCATCAAGGCTCTTCCAGAAGAGCTAAACCCAATTGAGGAAGTAGCAAGCGCTGCAGCTGCTCCAGTTGCCCAAGCTGCTATTCCAGAAGGAACTGTCATCGGAGACGGTAAACTCAAAATCAACCTTGCCCGTCTAGACACTCGTTTACTTCACGGTCAGGTTGCAACTGCTTGGACCCCAGATTCAAAAGCAGACCGTATCATCGTTGCTTCAGATAACGTAGCTAAAGACGAATTACGTAAAGAATTGATTAAACAAGCAGCTCCAGGTAAAGTGAAAGCAAACGTTGTTCCTATCCAAAAACTAATCGACGTTGCAAAGGATCCTCGCTTCGGAGAAACACATGCCCTTATCTTGTTTGAAACACCTCAAGATGCCCTTCGTGCTATCGAAGGTGGCGTGCCAATCAAAACTCTTAATGTTGGATCAATGGCTCACTCAACTGGTAAAACAATGGTTAACAACGTTTTGTCTATGGATAAAGAAGACGTTGCTACATTTGAAAAAATGCGTGACCTTGGTGTTGAATTTGATGTACGTAAAGTACCAAACGACACGAAAAAAGATTTGTTTGACTTGATTAACAAAGCAAACGTGCAATAATCGATTTTATGAAAGGATTTTAAAGATGTCTATTATTTCTATGGTTTTAGTAGTCGTTGTAGCCTTCCTAGCAGGTCTTGAAGGTATCCTCGACCAGTTCCAATTCCATCAACCAATCGTAGCTTGTACCCTTATCGGTCTTGTTACTGGTAACCTTGAAGCAGGTATTATCCTTGGTGGTTCTCTTCAAATGATCGCCCTTGGTTGGGCTAACATCGGAGCTGCCGTAGCTCCTGACGCTGCTCTTGCTTCTGTTGCTGCTGCCATTATCATGGTTCTTGGTGGCGACTTTACTAAGACAGGTATCGGTGTTGCCCAAGCGGTTGCTATCCCTCTTGCAGTTGCTGGTCTATTCTTGACTATGATTGTCCGTACACTCTCTGTCGGATTGGTTCACACTGCTGATGCTTCTGCTAAAAAAGGTGACTTCAAAGCAGTTGAACGTGCTCACTTTGTCGCACTTCTTCTTCAAGGTCTTCGTATTGCAGTCCCTGCAGCACTCCTTCTAATGGTACCAACTGAAACAGTACAAAGCATTCTAAATGCTATGCCTGATTGGCTTAAAGATGGTATGGCTATCGGTGGTGGTATGGTTGTTGCCGTTGGTTACGCTATGGTTATCAACATGATGGCAACTCGTGAAGTATGGCCATTCTTCGCTATCGGTTTCGTGCTTGCTGCCGTGTCAGATATTACTCTAATCGGATTTGGTGCTATCGGTGTTGCTATCGCTCTTATCTACCTTCACCTTTCTAAAACTGGTGGAAATGGTGGCGGAGGAGCCGCAACTTCTAACGACCCAATCGGCGATATCCTAGAAGACTACTAAGATAAGAAAGGACTGAAAACATCATGACTGAAAAACTTCAATTAACTAAATCAGATCGTAAAAAAGTTTGGTGGCGTTCAACTTTCTTACAAGGTTCTTGGAACTATGAACGTATGCAAAACTTGGGTTGGGCTTACTCATTAATTCCAGCTCTTAAAAAACTTTACACTAAAAAAGAAGATCAAATCGCTGCTCTTGAACGCCATCTTGAGTTCTTCAACACTCACCCATACGTAGCCGCTCCAATCATGGGGGTTACTCTTGCACTTGAAGAAGAACGTGCTAACGGTGTTGAAATCGATGATGCCGCTATCCAAGGGGTTAAAATCGGTATGATGGGACCTCTTGCCGGTATCGGTGACCCAGTATTCTGGTTTACAGTACGCCCAATCCTTGGATCACTCGGTGCTTCACTTGCCCTTACTGGTAATATCTTAGGTCCAATCCTCTTCTTCGTTCTTTGGAACTTGATTCGTATGTCATTCTTGTGGTATACACAAGAGATTGGATACAAGGCTGGATCAGAAATCACTAAAGACATGTCTGGCGGTATCCTCCAAGACATCACTAAAGGTGCTTCTATCCTTGGTATGTTCATTCTTGCTGTCCTTGTTCAACGTTGGGTAAATATTAAATTTGCTTTCGATGTTGCCAAAGTTCAACTAGATGAAAAGGCTTATATCCATTGGGATAAATTGCCAGAAGGATCTAAAGGTATTCAAGAAGCATTCGCACAAGTAGGGCAAGGATTGTCTCAAACACCTGAAAAAGTTACTACTTTCCAACAAAACTTGGATATGTTGATCCCTGGACTATCAGGACTACTCCTTACTTTCCTTTGCATGTACTTGCTTAAGAAAAAAGTATCTCCAATCACTATTATCCTTGCACTCTTCGCAGTGGGTATTGTGGCACATGTTCTTCACATCATGTAATCAAGCAACTTAAAAGGAATCAGGTTCTAAAATCTGATTCCTTTTTTCTATACTTTTATTCGGCCAAGGCTCCCATTGGATCCCATGGTGCGAGTACGATTGGTTCTGCTTCATAGGCAGCTTGTTCTTCTGCTGTCAGCAATTCTTTGCGAACAACGATTTGGTAAGTGTACTCGTCCATCCAAGCGTCTGAGGCAACGAAGTAGCCATCTGTACCGACCTTGTCTCCCCAAGAGTTTTCAACCTTCCACTTGGTTGACTTCCCATTTTCATCCAAATCCACACCTGTCAAGACCATAGCGTGGGTCATCAAGCTTTCGCTATAGTCCAAACGTCCAGCTTTGTCTTGAGTGAGTTTAATATCCATGCTTGATTCAAAGTCATAAACATCTGTCGCAAGGATTCCAGCTTTACGGTTGCTGAGCTGACCGACATCTGAACCAAACCAAACAGTCTCACCTGCTTGCATTTGAGCAATCGCCAATTCTTTCAAGCGTTCCATAGGTACGTTGATGTAACGAACCTCACGGCTACCAACCACATTTCCCAACATCTCAACTGTGTAAGATTTACCGTATGGTTTATCAGCAGTTGGAGCATTGATAACAGAAACGTAATCTTCTAGAGGAAGATTGACATATTTCTTGTAAAACTCTTGTGGTGTAATGCCCTTTTCGCTTTGGTAGTTGTTATCTTTATCGCGATAAGCAAAGTCAAATTTACGTGGCGGAAGACCCAATGACATAGCAAGGAAGTTAAAGATTTCTTGCAAGAGGTCTTCTTTCTTAGCTTGAACAGTCGCTTGATCAGCACCTGAAGCTAATAGATCACGTAAAATTTGAGCATCTTGACGAAGCAATTTGTTGAGAATGGCATTTAGCTCACGACTACTACTAGATGAAACAGACTCAGGGTAAACTGACTTGGGCACGACACCGTATTTCTCAAAGAGAGACACCACCATATCCCACTGACCACCGTCTTGTTGTGGTGTTTGGAGTAGGAATTTAACCTTACGACTCGTCAAGTCTTGGTCTGCAGTCGCAATGACTTGCTCCAAGAACCAGTTGGATTTCTCATACTTGTCCCAGAAAAATGTGTGGGCCTGTGATAACTCAAAATTTTCTAGTTTGTATTGTGAGATAAGCTTGTGGCGGAAGGTGTTGAGAGCCGCAAACATCCAGCAACGACCAGATGCTTTCTGGTTAGTAACCTTGTCCTTGGTCAAATCCAATGAAAAAACAGGGGTGTTGTCTACATGGCTTTGGCGACGCTCAAGGGCTGCAAAAATTCCGTTGTGGCTGGCAGCATTTTCAATCGCTTGGTATTTTACATTTGCTTCATAATTGGCAAATAGTTTATCAGTAAATGATTCTTGAATCGCGTTCATAGATTCCTCCTTTTATTCTACAGTCTATTATAACTCTTTTCACAAAGGAAGCAACTGAAAAACATAAAAGACGAGGACATTCTCCCTCACCTTTTTCGAATATAAACTAAATTAAGCAATACTAGCAATAAGATTTTCCAAGTCCTCCTTGGTCAAGCGACGCCATTCCCCTCGTTCTAAGTTCTCATCCAATACTAGCGTTCCCATAGTCAAACGTTGCAAGTCTACTACTTCCTTGCCACAGTAGGCCACCATACGCTTGACCTGATGAAACTTCCCTTCTGCAATAGTCACACGGATTTGGCTTTGATTCTTTTCTGTCTCTATGGATACAAGCTCCAGTCTAGCAGGCTGGCAAGTAAAGTCTTTAAGAGGAATTCCCTTGGCAAATGTCTCCACATCTTCTTGGGTCATGATTCCCTTGACTTGTGCCAAATAAGTCTTGTCCACATGACGCTTGGGCGAAAGAAGAGCATGGGCAAGCTGGCCGTCATTAGTCAAGAGCAAAAGACCATGCGTGTCAATATCCAAGCGTCCTACTGGGAAAACTTCCTTGCTCCGAGCAATATCATCCAGCAAGTCCAGAACGGTTCTGTGCTTAGGATCCTCAGTCGCTGAGATAACTCCTTGGGGCTTGTTCATCATGTAGTAGACAAACTCCTCGTACTCCATCACTTGACCATCAAAGCGAATCTCATCTCTTTCTTCATCAATCTGCAATTTAGCTGATTTTTCTTTTTTACCATTCACCATCACGCGCCCAGCCTTGAGCAAGTTTTTGACCTCAGTCCGGCTCCCCACAGCGCAGGCAACTAAAAATTTATCTAATCTCATAGAACTATTATATCATATCAAAAGGAGGCTGGTACAATGACCAACCTCCTTTTCGTTTCATACTCTTCAAAAATCTCTTCAAACCGCGTCAACCTCGCCTTGTCGTAGGTATATGTTACTGACTTCGTCAGTTCTATCTGCAACCTCAAAACAGTGTTTTGAGCTGACTTCGTCAGTTCTATCTACAACCTCAAAGCAGTGCTTTGAGCAACCTGCAGCTAGTTTCCTAGTTTGCTCTTTGATTTTCATTGAGTATCAGATTTAAGAAATTAACTTCCTCGTCTCCAGAAAATCGCTAAGACAATCATGGAACCTAGTACTGCCGGAATAATGGCCGTTCCTGCTATTATCGGTCCCCAAGTTCCAAAAAGCAAGTGGCCTATAAAGGCACCAATCCAGCCGAGAAACATTTTCCCAAAGCAACCCATACGTTCTCCACGATTGGTCAGAGTACCTGCTAAAAATCCCACTAAGAGACCAACGAACATGCTTCCTAACATATTATCTCCTTAATTTGCCCAATCTCCCTTACGGAAGAGTGGTACACGTGTCCCATCCTCACGAATACCATCGATATCCATTTGGTTAGAACCAATCATAAAGTCTACGTGAACATCTGAACGGTTAAGTCCCGCAGCTTCAAGTTCTTCTTCGCTCATCTCTGCTCCACCAACGACGCTAGTCGCGTATGCTGCACCGATAGCCAAGTGGTTTGATGCATTTTCATCGAAAAGGGTGTTAAAGAAGGTAATGCCTGACTGAGAAATTGGGCTTGGGTCTGGTACCAAGGCACATTCACCCAAGGCACGCGCACCCGCATTTTCAAAGACAAGGTCTTTCATGACCTGATCCCCCTTCTCAGCAGTGATATCTACGATTTGTCCATCCTTAAAGGTCACCTTAATGCCTTCGATTATATTGCCATTATAGCTAAGCGGTTTTGTAGAAGTGACATAGCCATCTGCACGACGGAAGTCTGGCGCTGTGAAGACCTCTTCTGTCGGCATATTCGGCAAGAATCCTTCGCCCTGTGCATTGATAGCACCAGCTGATTCCCAAACGTGGTTCTTCGGCAAGCCAAGTGTCAAATCGGTTCCTGGCGCTGTGTAATGAAGAGCTGAAAATTGCTCTTTATTAAGCATATCTGCCTTACTCTTAAGAATGGCAGCGTGTTCTTCCCAAGCCTTAACAGGATCTTCTTCATAAACACGGCAAGTTTTGAAGATTTGGTCCCAAAGGAGATCAACTGCCTCTTCGTCGCTCGCAGCATTTGGAAAGACTTTCTTAGCCCACTCAAGTCCAGCAGCGGCTGCTACAGTCCAGCTAACCTTGTTGGACTGAGTTGCAATACGCATTGGCTTCATGGCCAGTCCCATAGCTTTAGCAGAAGCTGAAAGCTTATCAGCGTCCACGCCGTTCAAGGCACCTGGGTCAGAAGAACGAACTCCAAGACGGCTAGCCTTGTTCTCCAAAAGATAGTTCATCTCAGCAATCTTGTATTCTGGTACATTATCCAGACGCTCCATCGGTGCATGGAGGAATTTCTCACGGTTGATGACATCATCTGTCCACTGAACGATCACCTCATGCGCCCCCAAGGCATAAGCTTCTTTGACGATTAAGTGAGCCAACTCACGTTGCTCCACGTCGATAGAGAGAGCCAAAGTGTGACCAGGTTGCACGTTGATTCCGTTCGCAACCAATAATTTCGCATATTTTTCTAGATTTTCTTTAAAATTTGGTAAAACCATTTTATTTGTCCTTTTCTATTTTTATTTTTCTTTCAAAGCAGAAAATAATCCTGCCAAAGCAATAGCACCTGACAAGAGTGCTGTCGATAGAATAATTGTTTCATCTGCCAGCTCTAACTGATAGTCAAAAACCTTTTCAGCAGGTTTATCTTCCGCAAAGATTCTAAGTTTCATGAGAACCCCCTTAAAATTTATTAAAACAAATGACTATGACTGCCTGTCCTAAGCAAGTTTAAAATCAATTCTTCCTTGTCTACTTTATAAACCAAAAGCCAATCTGGCTGGATATGGCATTCACGAACTCCTTGAAAATGCTTAGATGCCGTCAATTGATGATCACGATATCTAGCAGGAAGATCTTTTTCTTGAACAAGAAAATTTAAAACTTCTTCTAATAATTCTGCCCTCAAACCACGCTTCATAGCCAACTTAAAATCTTTTTTAAACTGTTTATGATAACGAATCTTAAGCACGCAAATCCTCCATCAAGTCAGAGACTGATTCAAAGGGTTGGCTCATATTACGATTCTGGTCTAAATCCGTTAATACCTCAAGCAACCTCCGATTCTCGTCTAGTCTGACATCGAAAGGTAATCCCTGATATTGAATAGCCTGACGAAGGAAAATATTGATAGCTGTTGTCATATCCATTCCCAGATTATTAAACACCTGTTGGGCCTGCTCCTTAACCTCGCTATCCAAACGAATGCTCATGCTCGTCTTTGACATACTCTCACCCTCTTTCTATCTATTATTTTAACAAAAAAGAAGGCTAATGTAAATCTAATAGATATACATCAGCCTCTTTAAATAGATGATTATCGTTGCTCCGATGACTTGCTTTCTATAAAATCATTTACCCTAGTCAAAATCTCTTTTTCCAGTTCTGTTATTTGTTCCGTACCCCAACCAGAATCTTTTTTAGAAGTTATCTCTGCCATCATCTGTAATTTTAAACTTTGACGATAAAATATATCTTGCCATTGATTATATTTTGCACTTGGAACTAAATTTCCAAACTTCGAATTCTGACTATCTGTAATGATACAAAGATTCCCGAAGGAGTGCAAAAATTTATCATCAATCTTTTCAACTATTTCATCACTATTTGGATGTTGTGGAAACCAGTGCTCTATGGAACGACGATATGTAAACTTAAAATCTTCAAATTCAACGTTCGAATACTTTACTTTTAAATCCGAACAATTTTTCCATAAAACATAATCTATAAAATTGAAATCATAAACACGAATGGCGCCATATCTTTTGATATTTCCATCCTTGTCAAACAAACTTTCCTCAGCATATCTCACTGCCATTTTCTCAAGAAAATCCTTAAACTGACTAGCAAATTCTGTTTGATTTAACTCTTCAATATGGTTAAAGAGGAATTGCAAGATTTCATATAACCAACGACTGTCACGATTGGCAGTAAAGGTCACAGCAAACATGGATTGGAGAAGGATAATGTTTTTGTTTAAATTGTCAAAAGTATTTTTTTGAAAGTTAATTCGAACATATTTCCACCCTCTATTTTCATTTCGTTGATATGTATCATACTGACCTCGTTTGATTTGCCATTCGGTTTCATTTTCTAATTGGACATTTTTTACGATAAGCGTATCAAATATATGCTTCATAGTCAGAAGTAGTTGCCCAAATTGTTGGACCCATTCTCTATCTCGTCGTTCAATTTCAAAAATTTTCAATAATTTTTTATCATCAAATGTAGTTTCATCATTTCCTTCCATGATGAAAAAAACTTGAAGTAAAAATGTTGGAAAATCAATTACAGTCGTATAATTTGAAATATCTGCTCCATTATTTACTAAGCTACTACTTTCATATTTTGTCTGAGTAATTGCATCTAGTAAACTTCGTTGCTCAATTTTTTTTACTCTTATTTTCTCAAATACACTTTCCAATTTGAAGTTAGTAAATTCTTTACCAAAAATTTTCTCACCCTCTTCATCAGTATTTTTTGGTCTACTTCGGATTTGAAAAGTTTTTATTACCGGCTTATCAAATTCTGCACAGGCATCCCAAATCCTTGCAAACTTTTGCGCCATTTCTTGATCTGTACCGAACTTAGCCATCATTTGCGCCTTAAGAATCTCATGAGCCTCTAGTTGTTCTCCTCGAGAGTTGAAACGTTCGAAATAAAGATTCAAATCTAAATCTTCAGGAAGTATACTCCGAAAAATGATGACATTCTCAAAAAGATAATCAACGAAAGACTGAGGATCAAGACGGCGCTCATCTAGCACTTTTTTCAATGCGTCTTTAGCATGTCCGTAACCTCTAGTCAGCTCATTTTCATCGCACTCTGAAATTTTTTGCTTGGTAAATAGCTTTTGAATATTCTCATTTGATTTCTTCCGAGCTGGGAAGGTAAGATTGACAGCTTTCAATCTATCAAAACCAAACTCATGCTTCAAAGCTAAGGCAATCAAATTAAGGGCTGTTGTTCGTTGTTGCCCATCTATGATTTTGAAAATGTCATTCTCTTTATTAACGACTAATGTTCCAATATAATAATTGTCTCTATTTTCTTGAAAAGCATCTGCTACGTCATTCAGTAACTGTTCAATTTCATCATAAGTCCAAGCAAAATTTCTCTGATAAAGAGGAATGGCATAGGTATCTTCATTTAACAAACGATTAACTAATAAGCTTATATGTGTTTCTACCATTTATCTTTTTCCTCTTCTATAATCCTATCCACAGTATAATTTTCAAATAACTCTCTATCTATCTTGATCATAAAATCATTCGGAGTGACAGCATGGGATAAAAGTTGAAATAGCTTTTGAACCTCTTTTTGTCTAAACCTTCCACCAGCAGCATAGTTCCCAACCGTCGCATCATATATGGCTTTAGATTTAACTCGAGGGTAGTAAGACCAAATAAACAAGGTCTCTACTATCTCCTTTGATAGCTCATCTTTTCCAAATCTATCTGCGAAAAGCAAGCAAATATTTAGAAATAGATTGTGACACTTGAGGTAGCGCCCCTTTGAGCTATTGTAAATGTTTAACATACCTTCTGGGTAAGCTAAATTTTGTTCTTCCTTCTCTGACTCATTAGAGACCCCTAACTGTTTATTTAAAAAATTTTTATGAACTCTAATAGTTTCATGAGCAGATTCAATATACTCAAAAAATTTACTTCCATCAATGATTGGCATAGTAATTGACATAGGGAGATTTTCAATATGACGATACAATTCTAGATATGGAAAGTTCTGATTCAAATCAACGCCTTTAAAATCGTCAATAAAATCCTCTGTAAAGCGGAGATAAGATCCATAACGCTTGTTTGTTAATCCTGTCTCTCCTCGCGACCAACGTCTCATACGAAAAAGATGTTTATCAAACAACTCTTTGAGACTTAACTCTTTATCCTCTACAAATTGCTCCCACTTTTCCACAATTCTTTCATCTTCGGAATCTTGCTTGCGAAGATGATAAGCTTTGAGCAAATCATGAGGTTCTAAAGATTTTCCACGATTATTCTGAGAATCAAATAACTGAAAGGCTTCTGATAATCGTTCTTGGGGCATAGTAATCACAGAGACAGCACAATTCTCTAATAAAAAGTTGCAAATATCTTTTGCCTCATTTTCGCCAACTAATTGAGTTAAATTTTTCCACTCATTATAATTTTCACTCGCATGATAGCAAGATATCTCTCCAAATTCTTCAGCACTCAACAGTTGATTCGCACCCTTATAATTCTCTAAATCATCTAACGAATGAAGAAACAAAGAAATTGAAATTAGCCGTTGCTGTCCATCGACAATATCTAAGTGTCCATCATTCTTATGCAGGATAACGGAGCCAATCTGATATTCCTTTTTCCCCATAGCATCTCGTAAATCATAAAAAAGATTACGGATATGTTTTCTGTTCCATTTATAAGGTCTTTGATAAGAAGGAATCCGCAAGTCCCCTTCTTTCAATAGTTCTCCAACCTTTTTAGAAGTAAATTGAATAGTCATTTTATCCTCATCTATATTTATCTATCATTTCTTGAACTGTTTGCTTCATATCCTCTACTAAAATCCGAGGAGACAAAACAGTAACTGCTTCCCCTTGTCCCAGCAACCAGCGTTTAAGCCCTGGTGTATGCTGACTTTCAAACTGAAAATGAGTCCAATCGCCATTTTTCCCAACTATTTTTGCATTTGGAAATTGATCCATCACAATCGTCGGATCGTACAAATACTCGATTTCAATACTGATTTTCTTCCCGATAAAAGCATCTACTCTCTCGTTACGAATGTCGCCATCTCTAAATTTATCTCGATAAGAAATAGAGGGTTTCTCTATACCACTAAGAGACCATGACTGGATACGGTCTACTCTTAAAGTAATATAAGTAGCATGTTTCAACTGGTAAACAACCAGATAGAAATAATGACTATCATAGTAAAGAGATACTGGTAAAACAGTCTGCCTCTTAGAAGACTCAGAATAAGGTTTTTGATAGACAATGTCTAGAACTTGCTCATGCAAAATGGCTTCTGATAAATTCCAAATTTTCTCTATTCTATTTTGCTGATCCGTTAAGGGAGCATAATTAAGCTTTTCACTGCCAATAATCTGCTCAATTTCTTTTTGATCATCACGAGGAACTAAGATCAGTAAATTTTTTAGTAAGCTATCAATTTCTGACCGATTCAGTGCTCGATTTTCCAATAAAATCTTTGAAATAACGAGAATATCCTTTTTACTAAAAACTGACTTACTTGATAGGCTATACTTATTCATTTTACGGTTATAAAGCAAATCTCCACTATAACTGGTGTTATTAGATAAAATATCACGGAGTAGCGAAAAATCTCTCTGTATCGTCTTTTCACTAACCTCAAATTCCTGAGCCAGTTGCTTTTTTCCTAATAAAGTACCTAATTGTAAGCGTAAAAAGATAGTTAGTAGTCTCTCTTGATCATTCATTTGCAATTTCCTTCTACATATTATTCAAACAATATTATTTCTAGTACATTATTATCACTTCTATAGTCTAACTAGAACTTTATATTCAAAACGATTAAAGCAAAATAAACTAGCCCTTAGGTGATTTCAACTGTACCACTATGCCAGATTCGAAGAACTCAACTACGGATTCATCCATATTTTTTAAGTCTTCGGGTAAGCAGTCTGAATATACAATGAAGAGTCTACCTCTTTTCTTACTCTCTTTGAATCGCTGCATCCAGTATTCCTGTACCCTTTGATCAGCCTCTCCCAAAAATTGAACTCCATCCAGAAAAATCAAATCATACTCTGTATACCCCATTTGCAGTTTCATCCATTGACTATGTTTAGAAAAAATCAAATTATCTCTCACTCGATAATATGCAAGTGATGCTATTGGAGTAGCAGGTTTTATTTTAGTTAACGTATAAAACAAATGCCATCTGTCAGTCTCTGAAATACCGCAAATGTAAATACATTGAGAATCTTCTTTTAAGTCTATTTGTGGGAATCCAGTCCAATCACTCCCATCATCTTTCAAGCCTTTTTCAAAATTGTAAATTTGCTCTTCAATTGACACGTTAGAATTTAAAATTCCTTGATCCACCATATTATACTCTCTTTTCTATTATTTTTAAGAGAATTATAACAAATCAAGTGGACATATTTTGTCCACTTGATCAAAATAAACAATTTTTTTAAAATAACTCATCAAACAAACTCAACTGGTTATCCTCTGGCATATTGCCCAGAATCCCCATTTCATCCATCTTTTCAACCAATGTTGATGAGAGCCCACCACGCTTGCGTAGTTCTGTTTTAGAGAGGAATTCTCCCTCTTCACGCGCTCGCACCAACTGCTTAGCAACGTTCTCTCCTAGACCATCCATTGCTACAAATGGCGGAATGAGGGTATCCCCATCGATAAGGAACTCTGTCGCCTGACTACGATAGAGATCGAGTTTCCCAAACTTGAAACCACGTTCCCACATTTCATTGACAATCTCAAGAGTTGTATAAAGATCAATTTCCACATTAGAGGCTTCATTGTTCTTCCGTTTTTCAGAGATTTCTTCCATTCTGCGCTTGATGGCATCCAAGCCCGCACCCATAGTCTTGATATCAAAAGCCTTAGCACGTATTGAGAAGTAAGCACAGTAATAATAAATGGGATGGTGAACCTTGAAGTAGGCCACACGCAAGGCCATCATAACGTAGGCTGCCGCATGGGCTTTAGGGAACATATACTTAATTTTCCCACAGGATTCGATATACCACTCTGGCACCTTATTAGCCTTCATGGCTTCGATATAGCCATTTCTCTCCTCTTCGGAAATCTTCAGCCATAAGCCTTTACGCACCCGTTCCATGATGGTAAAGGCCATCTTAGGTTCGAGACCAGCATGCATGAGGTAAACCATGATGTCGTCCCGACAACCGATAACAGTCGATAGATCTGCTATTCCTTGCTTAATCAGATCTTGAGCATTGCCCAGCCAAACGTCAGTACCGTGGGACAGTCCAGACAGCTGAAGCAATTCCGCAAAAGTCGTCGGATGCGTCTCATCTACCATCCCACGTACAAAGTTGGTTCCAAATTCTGGAATCCCCAGCATACCTGTCGGAGTTCCGATTTGTTCAGGAGTTACACCTAGTACATCCGTCCCAGAAAAGAGAGCCATCACGCCTTCGTCATCCATAGGGATTTCATTAGGGTCAATACCAGACAAGTCCTGAAGTTTTCGAATCATAGTCGGATCATCATGTCCCAGTACATCGAGTTTGAGGACGTTCTCATCGATATCGTGGAAGTTAAAGTGAGTCGTCTGCCATTCAGCCGTCACATCATCTGCTGGATACTGGACAGGCGTAAAGTCGTAGACATCCATGTAGTTAGGAATAACAACGATTCCCCCTGGGTGTTGTCCTGTCGTTCGTTTGACACCAGCTGCACCTTGAGCAAGACGTTCCACCTCTGCATCACGATAAAACTTGCCATAATCTCGCTCATAGCCCTTGACAAATCCATAAGCGGTCTTGGCAGCCACCGTACCAACCGTTCCCGCACGGAAGGCATATTCCTCACCAAAGATATCACGCACATCCAAGTGAGCGCTAGGCTGATCTTCTCCCGAGAAGTTCAAGTCAATATCAGGAACCTTATCCCCATCAAAACCAAGGAAGGTCTCAAACGGAATATCCTGTCCGTTTTTGCTGAGTTTATGACCACATTTTGGACAGTCCTTATTAGGCATATCAAATCCTGAACCGTAAGAACCATCTGTGATAAACTCACTATACTGACACTGACCACAGACATAGTGAGGAGATAGAGGATTGACCTCTGTAATTCCAATCATAGTCGCAACAAAACTAGATCCTACAGACCCACGAGAACCAACCAAGTAACCCCGTTCATTGGAACGTTGCACCAGCATCTGCGATGCCAGATAAATCACAGCAAATCCATTCCCCAGAATAGAAGTTAATTCTTTTTCAATCCGCAAATCAACAATATCTGGCAGCGGATTTCCATAAATCTCAAAAGCTTTCTTATATGTCAGCTCAGCAACTGTTTCTTCAGCCTTGTCGATGAAAGGCGTGTACAAGTCACCCTTAACGACCTCAACGGGTTCAAAGATATCTGCCAAGTCATTGGTGTTTTCAATAACCAATTTGCGAGCCAGTTCCTCTCCCAAGAAGGCAAACTCATCCAACATCTCATTTGTCGTTCGAAAATGAGCCTTGGGAAGAGGAGCTGGTTGGGCATGTTCACCATGACCAATGGTTCGGTTAATCATAGCCCCCTGTCCCAAACTACGGACGATAATTTCACGGTAAATTTCTTCTTCCGGTTCGATATAATGGACATTTCCCGTAGCCAGAACAGGCTTGCCAAGGCGGTCTCCAACCTCTATCAAACTCTTGATAATAGTCTGTAGTTCCTCCATATCCTTGACCTGCTCTTTAGCAATCAATGGCGCATAGATAGCTGGTGGCATAACCTCAATAAAGTCATAATACTTGGCCACCTCAACCGCCGCATCCACGCCCTGGGAAACAACTGCATCGAAAACTTCACCCTCCGAGCAAGCTGAGCCTAAAATCAAACCTTCCCGATGGGCATCTAAAACTGTTCTCGGAATCCGTGGTACCCCTTCAAAGTACTTAGTATTGGACAAAGAAACTAGCTTAAAGATATTTTTTAGACCTACCTGATTCTTGACATAGATGGTCGCATGCTTGATCCTAGCTTTTTTATAAGAATCTGGACTAATCAAATCAATGTTGAGTCTAGCTAGATCGGTCACACCATGTTTTTCTGCTACCTCTTTGATAAAGATGAAAAGCAGACGACCTGTAGCTTCAGCATCGTAATTGGCCATGTGATGGTGTTCCAGTGCCACACCGAAACGCTTAGTCAAAGGGCCCAAACCATGACGTTTATACTCAGGGTAGAGATTTCTAGCAAACTCCAGCGTATCGATTACTGGCTGGCTAATCTTAGGCAGACCATGGCGCTCATAGTTGGCATTCATAAAGCCAACGTCAAAGGTCGCATTGTGGGCAACTAAGACTGTATCCTTGCAGAATTCTTGGAATTCTTGCAGAACTTGTTCCAGTGGTTTGGCATTTTTTACATGATCATCTGTAATTCCAGTCAACTCAGTAGTAAAGGCTGACAAGGGATGCCCGGGATTAATAAATTCATCAAATTCGGCAATAACATTCCCCTTGTACATCTTAGAAGCCGCAACCTGAATCAAATCATTATAGATAGCTGATAGACCTGTCGTTTCCACGTCAAAGACCACATAGGTTGCTTCTGACAAGTCCATCTCCACTTCGTTGTAGACGATAGGGACACGGTCCTCCACGATATTGGCTTCCATACCATAGATCAGCTGAATTCCCGCTTTCTTAGCCGCCTTATAGCCGTGTGGGAAGGATTGAACATTCCCGTGGTCTGTGATAGCAACTGCTTTGTGTCCCCACTTAGCAGCTGTCGCAACAATCTCTTCGACCTCTGGCAAAGCATCCATGGTCGACATGTTAGTATGAGCATGAAACTCAACTCGACGCTCACCTTCTGGCATCAAATCCTTCCGCTCATAGTGAACAACTTCCTGCACATCCTGTACGTTCATAGTCAAATCGCGTGTGAAGTTATTCATCTCCACATTCCCACGTACTCGGAGCCAAGAATTCTTTTTGATGAGGTCAAATTTCTGAGCCTCTTCCTCATTCTTAACCCACTTTTGCATAGAAAAACTTGAAGTGTAGTCGGTCATTTTAAAGTTGATCAAAACACGCCCTGTTCTGGTCACTTTTTGCTCTATATCAAAAACAACCCCTTCAAAGACCAGACGATTTTCCTCAGTCGTCACTTCGATCATAGGAGTAATCTCTGCCTTATCCAGCTTGGGTTTAGCTGCAGCTTTTTTCGTTTGAAAATCAAAGGCTGGTTTCTCTTCCGCTGGAGGAGGTGCCATCTGTTCCAGTTGTTCCATAGCACGGAGCGCTTCCTCATTGGCCGCTTGAACAATCTGCTCATTTTCAGCATGAAATGCCTCTTCCTGCTCTTGGGTCAGGATATCATTCTTCTCTACTTGACAGTTGAAAGTTGGAAAACCAAACTTTTCAAGTTGTTTGGCTAAATTAGGAAGATGATTCTTCTTAAAATGTTCCTTATCAATCGCCTCAGATCCTTCAATAAATAGCTGATTGCCCTCCGCACGAACTTGCAAATTCTGATAAAGAGATTTAAAGCCTTGACTAGCACACGGCCCTTCAGAAAAAGCTTCTCTATAATAGGCTTGCAAGAGTTTATTTGAAAATTCTTGAGACAGAGCCTTGATTTCGAAAACAGCTTTATTGCCCGTCTTAGAAAATTCCTCACTCAAACCTCTCTTTAATTCTAAAAAGATTTCAATCGGTAATATATTAGAAAATACGAAATGAAACTCCCATACCTTACTAATTTTATGAACCACAACTCGTTCAATATCAGCATGTGATAAAGCAGATGCCTGTCTCATTTCAGCAGGCATCCCCAGTTGATTCATCAAAATTTCAAAACTATTTGACATTCATTTTCCTCACATTATTCTCCTACTATTTTACCATATTTAGAGATATTTTCTAAAGACAAAAGGAAGCCACTAAGTGACTTCCTTCTAGAGTGAGGACAGATTAGTCTTCACCTTTGTTTTTCTTAATGATTTCTTCTTGTACTGACTTAGGTACATCTTCGTAGTGGTCAAATACCATCATGAATGTACCACGTCCTTGAGATGCAGAACGAAGAACTGTTGCGTAACCGAACATTTCAGCAAGTGGAACGTAAGCACGAACGATTTGGCTGTTACCGTGTGCTTCCATACCATCAACACGTCCACGACGAGCAGTTACGTGACCCATAACATCACCAAGGTTTTCTTCTGGAACAGTGATTGTTACAAGCATCATTGGTTCAAGGATAGCTGGTTGTGCTGATTTAGCAGCTTCTTTAAGGGCAAGTGAAGCCGCAATCTTGAAGGCAGTTTCAGATGAGTCGACATCGTGGTATGAACCATCGTAAAGCTTAGCTTTAACGTCAACCATTGGGTAACCTGCAAGAACACCGTTAGCCATAGATTCTACCAAACCTTTTTCAACCGCTGGGATAAATTCACGAGGAACCACACCACCGACGATTGCGTTTTCGAATTCGAATCCTTTACCTTCTTCGTTTGGAGTAAATTCAATCCATACATCACCGAATTGACCTTTACCACCAGACTGACGTTTGAAGAATCCACGTGCTTGAGTAGAAGCGCGGAATGTTTCACGGTAAGATACTTGAGGAGCTCCTACGTTCGCTTCAACTTTGAACTCACGACGCATACGGTCAACAAGAACGTCAAGGTGAAGCTCACCCATACCAGAGATAACTGTTTCACCAGTTTCAACGTTTGTTTCAACGCGGAATGTTGGATCTTCTTCAGCCAATTTTTGAAGGGCGATACCCATCTTGTCTTGGTCAGCTTTAGATTTTGGCTCAACCATCAATTGGATAACTGGTTCTGGAACGTTGATTGACTCAAGGATGATTTTAGCTTTTTCATCTGTCAACGAGTCACCAGTTGTAGTATCTTTCAAACCAACGGCAGCAGCGATATCACCTGAGTATACTGTGTCAATTTCTTGACGGCTGTTAGCGTGCATTTGAAGGATACGTCCGATACGTTCACGTTTACCTTTAGAAGTGTTCAATACGTATGAACCTGATTGAAGAACACCTGAGTAAACACGGAAGAATGTCAAACGACCTACGAATGGGTCTGTCATGATCTTGAAGGCAAGAGCTGCAAATGGCTCTTCGTCAGATGCTGGACGAGTTTCTTCTTCGTCTGTATCTGGGTTGATACCTTTGATTGCTGGGATATCAAGTGGGCTTGGAAGGTAGTCGATAACCGCATCAAGCATCAATTGAACACCTTTGTTCTTGAAGGCAGAACCACACAATACTGGGAAGAATTCAACGTTGATAGTCGCTTTACGGATACCAGCTTTCAATTCTTCGTTAGTGATTTCTTCACCTTCAAGATATTTCATCATCAATTCTTCGTCAGTTTCAGCAACTGCTTCGATCAATTTTTCACGGTATTCTTGAGCTTGGTCAAGGTATTCAGCTGGAATATCTTCTTCAAGGATATCTGTACCAAGGTCGTTAGTATAGATTTCAGCTTTCATCTTGATCAAGTCGATGATACCACGGAAGTCATCTTCAGAACCGATTGGCAATTGGATTGGGTGTGCATTTGCTTGAAGACGATCGTGAAGTGTGCTTACAGAGTAAAGGAAGTCAGCACCGATTTTGTCCATTTTGTTAGCAAATACGATACGTGGAACTCCGTACTCAGTTGCTTGACGCCAAACTGTTTCAGTTTGAGGCTCAACACCTGATTGTGAGTCAAGAACGGTAACCGCACCATCCAATACACGAAGAGAACGTTGTACTTCGATTGTGAAGTCCACGTGTCCTGGTGTGTCGATGATGTTTACGCGGTGGTTGTCCCATTGAGCTGTTGTCGCAGCAGATGTGATCGTGATACCACGTTCTTGCTCTTGCTCCATCCAGTCCATTTGTGACGCACCTTCGTGAGTTTCACCGATTTTGTGGATTTTACCAGTGTAGTAAAGAATACGCTCAGTAGTTGTTGTTTTACCAGCATCGACGTGAGCCATGATACCGATATTACGAGTTTTTTCAAGTGAAAATTCGCGTGCCATGAGGTTTGTTTCTCCTATTTATTTTTGATTTCTATTCTATTATAACACGATTTTAATAAAAACGGATAGGCAGGACCTACCCGTTCTCAATGTTTTCATGCTATTGTTGGTTTCAACTTACGAGATGATAAGTTGAGTTGTAGCTAAGAGCTGATCGAGCTCAATTGAACTCGGGCTAAAGTTAATTAGCCGATTTGAGCCAGAACGGGATGCTGTGTGAAAAAGATAAACTTCCTTGTATTCGTCGAATACTGCGTCAGTTTCCTATTTCTACTTTGCTCTTTTAGCGCTCTTGTATCCTAATTGAACCCGGGCTAAAAGCTCGGAAAATAGATAAGCTCTCCTAGAATCTTCGATTCTTCGTCAAGCTTCCTAATTTTCAGTCGCTTTTTTAACGCCCTTAGTATCTTAATTTTACCAACGGAAGTGTGCGAATGCACGGTTAGCTTCAGCCATACGGTGAGTGTCTTCACGTTTCTTAACTGCTGCACCAGTGTTGTTAGCAGCATCCAAGATTTCTTTTGCAAGACGGTCTTGCATTGTGTGTTCACCACGAAGACGAGCAATTGTTACCAACCAACGAAGTCCAAGTGTTGTACGACGTTCTGGACGAACTTCAACTGGGACTTGGTAGTTAGAACCACCAACACGACGTGCACGTACTTCAAGTACAGGCATGATGTTTTCCATAGCTGTTTCAAATACTTCAAGTGCATCATTACCAGTAGCTTCTTTGATTTGCTCAAAAGCACCGTAAACGATTGAAGCAGCTGTACCACGTTTACCATCAAGCATAACGCGGTTGATAAGACGAGTAACTAGTTGTGAATTGTAAAGCGGATCTGGCAATACGTCACGTTTTGGAGCTCTATTTTTACGACTCATTTCTCTTTATCCCCTTTCCTTATGCTTTTGGACGTTTAGTACCGTATTTAGAACGGCCTTGTTTACGATCGTTAACACCTGCAGTATCAAGTGCACCACGGACGATATGGTAACGTACCCCTGGAAGGTCTTTTACACGTCCACCACGAAGAAGCACCACGCTGTGCTCTTGCAAGTTGTGTCCGATACCTGGGATGTAGGCAGTAACTTCGATAAGGTTGCTCAAACGTACACGAGCGAATTTACGAAGGGCTGAGTTAGGTTTTTTAGGTGTCATTGTTCCAACACGAGTTGCAACACCACGTTTTTGTGGTGAAGAAACGTTTGTTTGAACTTTTTTATGACTGTTGTAACCAACGTTCAAAGCTGGTGATTTAGATTTTTCTACTTTTGATTTACGCGGTTTGCGAACCAATTGGTTAATTGTAGGCATCTACATTCTCCTGTGTTTTTTTATTTTTGGTGATGATACACTTGGTGACAGCTATCATCTGTGTGTACTTTTGCAACATTTGTCAGCACGTCCCTGTACACTCTTGAGAGACCAAAAGTAAAAAGTACCGTCTATTATTGTAACAAATTTTCCCATGCTTGTCAAGATATTTTTCTTTTTTATTATTAATTTTAGCTCTTTTGTAGTGCTCCCTAAAAAAAGAAAAGGGAGGAATCCCGCCCTCCTAAAGTTAGTATTGTTCCATTCAATCCCATCAATTTTAGCACATAATGTTTAAAAAATATTATATCATCACAACCAACCAGATTCTTTCGCGATATTAGCTGCCTCTGTTCGATTACCAGCATCTAATTTAGAAAGAATATTGGTGACATAGTTTCGGACTGTTCCGTTGGATAGATAAAGTTTGTCTGCAATTTCTTGGTTAGAGAAGCCCTGAGCGACTCCCTTTAAAACTGCGATTTCTTGTTCTGTTAATGGATTGGGATGCGTCATCACCACTTCCATCAATTCAGGCGAATACTCCTTGCGCCCTTCAAGGACAGTGTGCAAGGTATGCATGAGGTCTGCAATGTTTCTTTCTTTTAATACATAAGCATCTACTCCAGCCTTGACCGCACGTTCAAAATACCCAGGACGCTTGAAGGTCGTCACCACAACCACCTTTGTTTCAAGCTTTTCAGCTCGTATCCACTCCAAGACTTCAAGACCTGTCTTAACAGGCATTTCTACGTCAAGGATGGCGATATCTACAGACTCCTTTTCTAATAGTTGAATTGCTTCTTGACCATTCTTGGCTTGTAAGACAGACTCTACATCTGCTTGAAAGGCAAGCAACTGGCACATGGCATCTCGCAACATACTTTGATCTTCTGCGACTAATACTTTCATCTACTTTCTCTCCTTATAAGGTAGTCGAACTTGCACTCCCGTTGGATGTTTCTGACTGATTACACTTACTTCTCCTGAAAATGGAGAAACACGATCTCGGACTGTATGGAGCTCATCTCCTTTTAGAAAAGCAAAGCCGCAGCCATCATCACTTACTGTTAAAATGAGTTCCTTCTCTGTCCGTTCTAATTTTAAGTAAGCTTTAGACGCATTGGCATGTTTGATGATATTGGTTACCAACTCAAGCAAAATCATGGAAGCCGTTGACTCCAATTCCTGAGTAAGGCTAGCAGTATCTAGTTGGTTATCCGTTTCCACCTCAATTCCAGCAATTTCTAACATCTTTTTCACAGTATCTAGTTCGGATGTCAAAGTTCTAGACTTAAGATTTTCCACAATGGTTCGCACTTCATTCATGGAATCCTTACTGATCTGGTGAATTTCTTTTAATTCCTTTTCCACCTGTGGATAAGCCTGCATCTGTAATAACTGTAATGCTAAATCTGTCTTGACACTAAGCATGGCAAATGTATGTCCCAGACTATCATGTAAATCCTGACCGATACGACTGCGTTCATTTTCAGCAAGCAATAGATTTATCTGGGCATTTTGCTTAGCCTGAGCTTCTTTCAAATCCTCCACAATACGAATCCGAACCAAGCCAAAAGTCATTAAATCGATAAAAGTGATAATTCCGAGCAGATAGACTAGAAACTCAACTTCAACTTCCTGAAAAATCAACAGTTGCCCCACAACAAGGACTTGAGCAAGGAGAAAAGTCCGGACATGTAAAGAATTAAAACTACGTACGCCGAAATGATAAATTAAGAGATTGGCAAGGAAAAAGAAGAACCAGATATAATTTACACCAACAAAGGCGGTATTCCCAGCTACATAGGCTAGCATGATAACCCAACAGAGCCAGGATAAGCGCTGACTCTTGGTGGTTAAAACGCCTAAGTAAGCCACCACAAATAGAATATCAATCAACAAATGCCAGCTAGGTAGCTCCCCAGTCACTACAGGAACGATGGGAAAAACCATAAAAATCAAACTGGCCCAATACATATAGTCTATGCTTTTCAGTCTTTCAAGCATTAAGAATTCTCCTTATGATCTTGAAGGTAAATGGTCAAACCAAACAAAACTGCTGAAAAAACAAGTAGATAAACTGTGGCTGATAAATTGATGCCACCCTCGTTTAAGAAGGTCTTGAGCAACTCCATCAACTGATAAGTTGGTAGACACTTCCCGATTGCTTGCATCCAGTCTGGAAATAAAGAGATGGGCATCCAAAGTCCGCCTAAAACAGCCAAGCCTAGATAGAGAAGATTGCCCACGACAGACATCAGCTGACTAGAAGGCAAGAGTGTCAAGGTCAATCCAAGCGCTACAAAGGCAATACTTCCCAAAATCAGTAAAAGCGCCGCCCCAATCCAGCTTCCTAGAGGCATCTCTACACCTCTTACAAAATGCCCAACTGAGAAAACCACCAAGATTGAAACCAAATAATCAACCAGCATACTTGTTATCTTTGATAGATAATATTCTACCATATTTACAGGGCTATGACGTAATGTTTTCTGCCAGTTGTTGATCTTGTCGGTATGTAAGACAGCTGGGAATGAAAACATGGCTGTTGACATCATAGAAAAAGCTGTCATAGAGATGAGGTAGTCGCGCATAAAATTTGCTGGCCCATCTGGTGTATCCTGGTACATACCTGAAAAGAATAAATAGAAGGCTGTCGGCATCCCTACGGATAATAGATAATAGACTAATTGTCGTTTGGTCAATAGAAATTCTATCTTGTTTAGTGCGATCCATCGTTTCATCTTAGTCATCTCCCTTTTGTGTTTCTTCAAAGATTGTATCTAGCAAGCTACGATTATTGACTTCAATTTCTTGAATCCTACATCCTGCTTGCACTAACAGTTGCCAAAAAGCATCCGCTTCACGTGTAACTACTTGCAAAGCATCTTGTTTTTGTACCCAGTTTTCAACCAAGTTAGACTGCTCAACAATTTCCTTGTATGCCAGAGGAAGGATAAAATGCTTTTCAATTCCCTCACTACGCATAGCTAGAGGCGTCGTATCACGAATCAATTCACCCTTATTTAAAACCAAAATCCGGTCAGCTGTATGCTCTACCTCTTCAATATAATGAGACGAATAGAGAATGGTGACTCCTTGCGCTTTTAGGTCCCGAACAATTTCCCAAAAACGTTGACGGGTAGAGGTATCCATGGCAGCAGTTGGCTCATCTAAAAAGACAAGCTTTGGTCGCCCAATTAAGGTCAAGACAAAAGAGAAAAGACGCTTTTGTCCACCTGATAATTTTTCTGCGAATTGCTCTTTTTGTTCCTTATCAAACTGTAATAGTTGATCTATTTCCTGGTTACTCAAGTGATTTGGATAAATTTTTTGAAAGAAAGCAATCAACTCTTTGACCTTTAATTTCTGAACAATGACATTTTCTTGAGGCAGGTAGCCTCTAATATAGTCTAACTTAGAACTCGTCACTGGTAAACCTTGAACAGATACTTGACCGCTGGAGACCAGTTTATCTCCAAGCAAACAATCTAAGAGTGTCGTCTTCCCAGCACCATTGGGACCAATCAAGGCAACACATTCACCGTCAGCTACCTCAAAGGAAATATCCTTCAAAATAGCCTTACCCTTGATGTTTTTATGTAAGCCTTGTACCTTAATCATGTTCATAATATTCTCCTTTTAGCCACTCATTGCTCATCGGAAAGACGATAAAAATCATAAACCCTAATCCCCATGCACCACGGATGAATTCGTGAAGGAAGTCTTGATCAAACCAACCTGTAAACATTTCTACCAACCATACCACTAGTGATACTCCAATAAAAAGATAGAGAAACGCTTTTTTCATTTTTCAAACTCCTTTTTCACATCTGAGACTAATTTCAAACCTTCTCGGATAAGCCAGGACATCATTCCAAATCCTACAAATAGCTCCCAAGGAAAATGATAGAAATCTTCATCCAATCCTGAGAACATGAGATAAGTCATGACTCCTGCTGCTACTAGACTCATTGCGACAATTACTTTATATTTCATTTTTTCTTCCTCCACTTGATACATCTAGTATAATTCTTTGAAGGTAGAATCACTAGAAGCTTCTGTCATGAGGAGGTATGACAAATGTCATAAAAATTCTGTTCAAAACAAGCAAGATACACTATACAATAAAACACAAGTAGAAAAATCTAAGGCAGCTTCCTCAAAAGAAATATCAAACCCCATTCACACTATAATGTAAACTAATACTTACCTAAACTCGTAATAGAAGCAATTTTTATAACATTGAAACATATATTATAGGTTCAACAAAAACTCTTCTATTGCTTTATTAAGAATTAATAAGAGTTAATAAGAGTTAATAAGAGTTATAAAATCTATAAAATTTCAATGTGTATAATTAACTACCGTATTATTAAACAGAGTAGGAAACAAAAAAGTATACTCTGATTTTCAATGAAAATCAGAGTATAAAGGCTCTATAATATTTGTAGTGGGTAAATCCCCTATAGATCTTATGGAGCCTATTTTTGTGTAGAAAAAAGTCCCATA
>CAJNCY010000006.1 GCA_905221375.1 bacterium | reverse complement strand
ATCTAAGTAAGTAGAAATAAGTTTATAATCCATAAAAATCTCCTTTATCAATAATCATGCTATTATAAACCTATTTGAGTGCTTTGTATAGTGATAATAAATTGTTATCGGTAGGAGAGGTAAAAAAATGACTAGTTGTTTTGTTGTAATGGGATTTAACACAAAAAAAATTCCAAATACAAATATTGAGGTTGATTTAAATGCTGTATACTCAAATATTATTAAACCTGTTATTTTAAATAAAGAGTTAACTTCAATTCATGGAGAGAATAGATTTAGAGCTGATGAGGTATATACAACTCAAAATATTACAAAAACATTTATTGAAGGTATATTCAAAGCTGATATTGTTATTGCTGACATTACTACGTTAAATCAAAATGCAATTTATGAATTAGGACTGCGCCATGCAATGAGACCTAAATCTACAATTATCCTATGTGATAATCATACTGCTAAAATTAATTTTTTTGATATTTCTCACCTACCTCAAATTAGATATGATTCTGACAAAGTGAATGAACTTGATGAAGTTGTTCGAGTGAAAGATATACTCACAGAGTACATTACTTCTGCAATAAATAGTGACGAAAGATTTATAGATAGTCCGGTATTTGAAAATAACTTATATACAATTGTCGAAAGAAATAATTCTATGGAGGAAAGTAATAATATTTCTATAGAAACATCTCAAAATTCCTTTATGGACCTAGCAAGAATAGCAAAAAAATTTAAAGATGCCGAAGAGTATGTAACAGCAGAAAATTTATATAAAGAACTTTTAGAAAAAGGGTATGTCGATGATGAAATTTTAGCGGGCTACTTGTTATCAGCATATAAAAAAGATGAAAAATCCTTAGATAATTTGAGAGAAGCACAGAGAAAAATTAATACTTATCTTGATATAAACAACACTACTTACCATAAAATTTTAGGGATATATGGTGCGATATTTTTACGAATATTTTATATTACAAATGATAAAAGAGATTTATTGTCAGCTATAAATTACTATAGATTGGGTATGAATTTTGAAGATAACAATATATACTGTGCTAGAAATTATTGTGCTACGCTGTTAAAAATTGTAAGTGTTGAAACAGATACCGAAGTTTTAAAAGAACACTACTATACTGCAAAGTATACAGCAAAAATTATATTAGGTTCATTAGAAAATTTGATTAGAAAATCTAGTATGTATGATGATATCTGGTTACAATCTAACCGAGAAGAGCTTCTATATATTTCCGGAATTATTGAAACATTATCGGACAAAGTTTATGGCGAAACCAAGAGACAAAGTAATACTATAAATGAGGGAAGAAAGCTCTTAAGGGAAGATTTAGAAAGAATTAAGTTAAAGCTTATGGACTAACTATTTATAACCTAATTCTCCCCCTTTGATGAATTCATATTTTTCTATAACCATTTGTTTCCATTTATCAAAACTTTTTCTAAACTCAGAGGATTCTACAAATTGAAGAATTTTTTCCTTTGAGTCTAAGGTAAATTCAGGTGATGTAATTGAGTATTCACCCTGATGTAAAATACCTTCTCTTGTCAATTTTTCCTGAGGAATTGTCAATATAGGCAGATCAAAAGTTAATGCTAATATTCCTTCAATCTGACAATACACACTAGTAATCCACTTATTTTCTAAGTGGATTTCTTTTGATTCGAAAAATCTAGGATTATCCTCAGCATCTTTTTTACGAATTCCTTCAGATATATATGTTTGACCAACTGCTAAAATAACCATGCCATAGCTTCTTTGTATCATCTCACGTAGTGATACCATAACTTCATATGGAGTATATTCTGCAGCTTGTAATGTAATACATTCGAAATTATTTCTTTTTAATAACGATACAATTTCATTGATAAAAAAATCTTGGTTTTCAGTAAACGGATTAGGTCTACTCAAAAAAATTTTTATTTTATCACTATTTCCCATAAATTTCTCCTACCGATAACAATTTATTATCACTAGTATACCATAAATTCATCTTTAGTAGCTTGATTTATATCATAGTTTACTATTTAAAATTAAATAATAGAGCGACTTAAAATTAAATAATAGAGCGACTACATTAGTAGCTTAAAAACATGATTAAACCGCTATTCTTAGGACTAGCGGTTTTTATTTTTATGTGCCAGGGGGCAAAAAAGGGAAAGGAATCTTTAAAAGTGAGGAGAGTTAGATTGAAAGAATCATATTGGTAAATCGAAATGATGGATATTTTTTATCAAGTTATAAATCGTTATCAAACGATAATATTGATTTTCTTACAAATTAAGAGTATAATTTATAAAAATGAGTGTTCACTCAATTTTTGTGAAATTAAGGAGTAAAGAAAATGGTTGTTAAAGCAATAGAGTACAGTCGTTTCGGTAACGAAGAGGTCTTGGATTTGCTGAAGATCGACTCTACAGCCTTGGATGTTAATCAGGTGAGAGTAGAAGTTCATGCTGTTGGTTTAAATCCTATTGATTATAAAACTTTTGAGGGAGCGAAACCCCTTCGATTTCTATCTTTTATAACGAAATTAAGGAAACCAAGTCGTTGGTTTGAATCTAAATCATCTTTATTTCCAAGAGGTGTGGGGAGAGATTTTTCTGGAGTTATTACAGAAGTTGGAAATGAAGTAACTAGGTTCTCAGTAGGAGATGAGGTGTTTGGAACAATGATTAGCGATCCTGGTTTGGGAACTAAGAGGGGAGCTTTAGCAACAGAAATTTGTGTCAATGAATCAGAAATTGTATTGAATCCAGAGATGATCGACATGACTCACGCAGCTACTATGGGAGTAGCTGCTCTAACTGTGGGTGGGGCTTTTAGAAGAATCGGTTTAAATTCAAGAGATACTGTTGTTATTTCAGCTGCAGCAGGAGGTATTGGAAGTATTGCAGTACAGTATGCAGTTGCTAAGGGAGCGACAGTGATTGGAATAGCAAGTAAGAAAAATGCAGAGTATCTGAAGTCTTTAGGTGCCATACCAGTAAGTTACGAAGAGAATATCAAGAAGGCTCTTCTATCAGCTAGTCCAACGCCTATTACAAAATTTTTGGATTGTTATGGATCTGATTATGTTAGATTGGCTTTTAGTTTAGGCTTGAAGGGGACAGCTATTGGGACATTAGTACCTTCGCCCTATGTTATGATAAAAGGTGCTCAGTTTACTGGTCCGAGACATTCCACATATGATGATTTTAGCACTTTAGCTGAAATGGTCTCAGACGGGAAGGTTCAGCTGAAAATTGATCAAGTGTATGACTTTTCTCTAAAGTCAGTTAGAGAAGCCTATCGTAGTCTGAAAATGGGACACAGTCGAGGAAAAAAAGTCGTAAAAGTAAGAGAGTAGAAGAGAGGTGCTAGAGATGGAAAGTTTAGAACAAAAGTATGCTCAGACGTTAGAAGTTAGCAACTTGAGCTTGAAACAACGTCGAGTATTATTATCAAGCTTAAAATTATTCTCAGAAATTGGATTTGAGAATACAACGTCCAGCCTTATTGCCGAACGCGCTGGAGTGTCAGAAGGAACTGTTTTTAGTTACTTTAAAACAAAGGAAGGTATTTTAGAAGCCATTTTATCTACTTTTCTAGAACAGGTTATTCCAGAAGTAATTGCGGATTTCTCAGAAAAAAAATTCACAGTAGATCAAGAAACTTTTCCCTTCTTTTTAAAAAGTATTGTTCGAGATAGGCTCTTTTTCATTCAGGAGAATCAAATGCATGTTAAAATTCTCTTGGGGCGTTCTTTTATTGATAAAAATCTTTCTATCAAGTTAGGAAATATTATTGTTCAATCTATAATAGAACCAATTAGCCCTGTTTTGAATCAATTTAAAGAAAAAGGACTTATTCTAAATTGGTCAAATGAAAGAATTGTTCGATACATTTTAGCATTGAGTTTTTCTTATCTTATTCCCATGATGTTGAATGATGAAGGAACTATAAACATAGATGAAGCAGTTGATGAGATTGTTGAATGTTTGTCATCTGCCCTAATGAAAGTAAAATAAATTCTGATGTTAAAACTCACTGTTAATGGTGCGTTTTTTGGATTCAAGCTAAAAATCCCCAATCGAAGCGATTGAGGATTAAGCAAATGAATCTTAAACAATACCTTGTGCGATCATAGCATTTGCTACATTTTCAAAGGCAGCAATGTTAGCTCCTGCAAGGTAGTCTTTATCAAGACCGTATGTTTCAGCAGTTGTTTTAGCAGTGTTGAAGATGTTTGTCATGATATCTTTGAGACGTCCATCAACTTCTTCACGAGTCCATGAGAGGCGAAGGCTATTTTGGCTCATTTCAAGAGCTGAAACGGCTACACCACCAGCGTTGGCAGCTTTTGCAGGTCCGTAGAAGATACCATTTTCTTTGTAAACTTTGATGGCATCAAGGTCGCTTGGCATGTTAGCACCTTCAGATACACAGATAACGCCTTGAGCAACCAAACGTTTAGCTGCTTCACCGTTGATTTCGTTTTGAGTCGCACATGGAAGAGCGATATCATAGTTACCAGCGTAAGTCCATACAGAACCTTCATGATAAGTAGCAGTTGCTTTCTCAGCTGCATACTCAGTCAAACGAGCGCGACGTTTTTCTTTAACATCAACCAAAAGATCGAAGTCGATACCATTTTCATCGATGACATAACCATTTGAATCAGATACAGAGATAACAGTTGCACCGAGTTCAGTCGCTTTTTGAAGAGCATATTGGGCTACGTTACCTGAACCTGAAATAACAACTTTCTTACCAGCAAAGCTGTTGCCGTTAGCTTTAAGCATTTCTTCAGTGTAGTAAACCAAACCATAACCAGTTGCTTCTGGACGAATCAAGCTACCACCAAATCCAAGAGGTTTACCAGTCAAGACACCGGCATCAAATTGGTTAAGGCGTTTGTATTGACCATAAAGGTAACCAATTTCACGTCCACCAACACCGATATCACCAGCAGGTACGTCAAGTGATGGTCCGATGTGTTTTTGCAATTCAGTCATAAAGCTTTGGCAGAAGCGCATCACTTCAGCATCTGTTTTACCTTTAGGATCGAAGTCTGATCCACCTTTACCTCCACCGATTGGAAGTCCAGTCAAGACGTTTTTGAAGATTTGTTCAAATCCGAGGAATTTCAAAATCCCTTGGTTTACAGTTGGGTGGAAACGAAGTCCGCCTTTGTATGGTCCAACAGCTGAGTTGAATTGAACACGGTAACCACGGTTTACTTGAATTTTTCCATCACGGTCAACCCAAGGAACACGGAAAGAAATCACGCGCTCTGGCTCAGTAATACGTGCCAAGATATTTTCTTCGATATACTCAGGGTGTTTTTCAAATACAGGTTCCAAAGTGTTGAAAAATTCTTCAACAGCTTGGAGGAATTCAGCCTCGTGCCCGTTACGAGCTTTTACAGTTTCAAACACGCTTTGGATATATTCTTTAGCAGATGTCATATCGTTCTCCTTAAATTCTAATTTAATTATGTGTGTCATTATAGCAGAATTTTTTTTAACTGTAAAGATAAAAACAAAAATTTTCTAAAAATTCTATCAATTTAGTTTTGAGGCTTTTTTAAAATAGATAAAAATACGAACGTTTTCTTGGAAATATCTTTCTAAAAGAGAAAATCTGAAAGTATGGTATAATATTAGCAATAAAAGGAATCTGGAGGATCAGAATCATGGTATCAACTAAAACACAAATTGCTGGTTTTGCGTTTGACAATTGTTTGATGAATGCAGCAGGTGTGGCTTGTATGACGATAGAGGAGCTGGAAGGGGTTAAAAACTCAGCGGCAGGAACTTTTGTGACCAAGACAGCGACCTTGGACTTTCGTCAGGGAAATCCTGAGCCACGTTATCAAGATGTTCCACTTGGTTCAATCAACTCAATGGGGCTTCCAAATAATGGTTTAGATTATTACCTAGACTATCTTCTGGAATTACAAGAAAAGGAACCGAATCGTACCTTCTTTCTATCTTTAGTTGGAATGTCTCCAGAGGAAACACATACTATTTTAAAGAAGGTCCAAGAGAGTGATTTTCGTGGTCTAACTGAACTCAATCTCTCATGTCCAAATGTTCCAGGAAAACCTCAGATTGCCTATGATTTTGAGACAACTGACCGAATTTTGGCAGAAGTATTTGCCTACTTTACCAAACCTCTTGGAATTAAGCTCCCACCTTATTTTGATATTGTTCACTTTGACCAAGCGGCAGCTATTTTCAATAAATATCCGCTCAAGTTCGTCAACTGCGTCAACTCAATCGGAAACGGCCTATATATAGAAGATGAGTCTGTCGTTATTCGTCCTAAAAATGGTTTCGGTGGCATTGGTGGAGAGTACATCAAACCGACTGCTCTTGCTAATGTTCATGCCTTTTATCAACGTTTAAATCCTCAAATCCAAATCATCGGAACAGGTGGCGTTCTGACTGGTAGAGATGCCTTTGAACACATCCTCTGTGGTGCTAGTATGGTACAGGTGGGAACTACCCTTCACAAAGAGGGAGTTGGTGCTTTTGATCGTATTACTAATGAACTGAAAGCAATCATGGCGGAAAAAGGGTACGAAAGCCTAGAAGATTTCCGCGGGAAATTGCGCTATATTGACTAAATTAAATCAAAAAATCAGAAGAAAGGAGAGAAGATGCTAGCTATTGAAGAGAGTCAAAAACTGACTCTAGCAAATTTACCTAGTCTGAGCCTATTTACAGGCATAGATCAGGGCCAGTTTGAAGTTATGAAGAGTCAGGTATTGAAACAGATTGGTTATGATTCTGCCGACCTCAACTTTGCCTACTTTGATATGAAAGAAGTGGTCTACAAGGATGTGGAACTGGAGTTGGTCAGCCTTCCTTTCTTTGCGGATGAGAAAATCGTGATATTGGATCATTTTGTCGATATCACAACAGCCAAGAAACGCTTTTTGACAGATGATGAGCTTAAGTCGTTTGAGGAATACCTTGATAACCCCTCGCCAACAACCAAGTTGTTGATCTTTGCGGAAGGAAAACTGGATAGCAAAAGACGGCTGGTAAAATTACTTAAGCGCGATGCCAAGGTTTTTGATGCAGTAGAAGCCAAAGAACAAGAACTGCGCCAGTATTTCCAAAAGTGGAGCCAGAAACAAGGTTTGCAGTTTGTGGGGCAATCCTTTGAAAATTTACTTATCAAATCTGGTTTTCAATTTAGCGAAATCCAGAAAAATCTCCTCTTTTTACAGTCCTATAAGGCGGATTCTGTTATCGAGGAAGAGGATATTGTCAATGCTATTCCCAAGACCTTGCAGGACAATATTTTTGATTTAACTCAGTTTATTCTGACTAAAAAGATGGACCAGGCGCGTGACTTGGTTAGAGACTTGACCTTGCAAGGGGAAGACGAAATCAAGCTCATTGCAGTCATGTTAGGACAATTTCGGACTTTTACTCAGGTGAAGATTTTGTCGGAGTCTGGGCAAACAGAATCACAGATTGCAAGTAGTCTAGGTAGTTATCTAGGACGCACTCCTAATCCCTATCAAATCAAGTTTGCATTAAGAGATTCGCGAGGACTTTCCTTGAGCTTTCTGAAGCAAGCTATTTCTTATTTGATTGAGACTGACTATCAGATTAAGACAGGTCTTTATGAAAAAGGTTTCCTTTTTGAAAAGGCACTCTTACAGATTGCTAGTCAGGTAAATTGATATTTTTTTGAAACTACAACCCGCGTCAGGATTATCTTGTCGTGGGTTTATTACTGATTTGCTTGTTTTATACTCAATGAAAATCAAAGAGCAAACTAGGAAACTAGCCGCAGGGTGCTCAAAGCACTGCTTTGAGGTTGTAAATAAGACTGACGAAGTCAGTAACATATACCTACGGCAAGGCGACGTTGACGCGGTTTGAAGAGATTTTCGAAGAGTATTATTCGAAAGTATTTCAGTGATTTCTTCATCTATAAGCAAAAAACTTGAAAAAAGTGAATGTTTGCGTTATCATTTTCATATAGAAAGAAAAAGAGGTATTACAGATGGCTATTATCTTACCAGATCTTCCATATGCATACGACGCTTTGGAACCATACATCGATGCAGAAACAATGCATTTGCACCATGACAAACACCATCAAACTTATGTCAACAATGCTAATGCAGCTCTTGAAAAACACCCTGAAATCGGTGAAGACCTTGAAGCCTTGCTTGCTGATGTAGAATCTATCCCAGCTGATATCCGTCAAGCACTTATCAACAATGGTGGTGGACACTTGAACCACGCTCTTTTCTGGGAATTGATGACTCCTGAAAAAACAGTTCCATCAGCAGAACTTGCAGCAGCAATCGATGCAACATTTGGTTCATTTGAAGAATTCCAAGCAGCCTTCACTGCAGCAGCAACAACTCGTTTCGGTTCTGGATGGGCATGGTTGGTTGTTAACAAAGAAGGTAAACTTGAAGTGACTTCAACAGCAAACCAAGACACACCAATCTCAGAAGGTAAAAAACCAATCTTGGGCTTGGACGTTTGGGAACATGCTTACTACGTGAAATACCGCAACGTGCGTCCTGACTACATCAAAGCTTTCTTCTCAGTGATCAACTGGAACAAAGTAGATGAATTGTACGCAGCTGCTAAATAATGGTATATGGAGGGAAGAATTGTTCTTCTCTTTTTTAGGTTATATGATTCTGGTCTGACAAAATCGTCAGACTTTTTTCATTTTTATGAGAAACGTGCTAACTGCTAGAAATTATGGTAGAATAAAGTATTAAGTAATCGTGGAAAAAGGATATCTATGCGAAAAGAAATTGCACCTGAATTATACAACTATAACAAGTTTCCTGGTCCTGAGTTCCATTTACACGGGGACAAGGTTGAAACGGAAGGGATAGCTTTTTCCTTGGTGGAAAATATCAAGGATGCCTTTGATGTGACGGCTTTTAATCAGCGTTTTTCAGAAGTCTTAACCAAGTTTGATTATATCGTGGGAGACTGGAGCAACGAACAGCTTCGTCTACGAGGTTTTTACAAGGATGACCGAACAGAAGAAAAACTTGAAAAAATCAGTCGTTTACAAGACTATCTTTTAGAGTATTGTAGTTATGGTTGTGCCTATTTTGTCCTAGAAAATGAAGCCCCTAAGCGAGCATCATTTGACAAGAAAATGCGTAAGAAGGAAGAAGAGACGCCTTCTAGAAAAGGAAAGAAACCGACTCAAACCAAACGAAAATCGAATGCAGATAAGAAAAATAGACGTCGTCAGAAAGATCAGCATTCTCAGAAAGAGGACAAGGGACAACGTCATTTTGTCATTCGTCAGAAGTGAGTAGAAATAAGGAGAAGAAATGAAACCGTCAATTTATAGTTTAACTCGTCAAACCATGCAGGAATGGGTATTGGAGCAGGGAGAAAAGAAATTCCGTGCAGATCAAATCTGGGAATGGCTTTACCGTAAACGTGTCCAGTCATTTGAAGAGATGACCAACCTTTCAAAAGATTTGATTGCTAAGCTCAATGACCAATTTGTGGTCAATCCCTTGAAACAGCGAATCGTTCAAGAGTCTGCTGATGGGACTGTCAAATATCTTTTTGAGTTGCCTGATGGTATGTTGATAGAGACTGTACTTATGCGTCAACACTATGGTTTGTCAGTCTGTGTGACCACTCAGGTCGGCTGTAATATCGGTTGTACCTTCTGTGCTTCTGGTTTGATCAAGAAGCAACGTGACCTCAATAACGGTGAAATCGTAGCGCAAATCATGCTGGTTCAGAAATACTTTGACGAGCGTGGTCAGGATGAACGCGTCAGCCATATCGTTGTCATGGGAATCGGTGAGCCCTTTGATAACTACAACAATGTCTTGAATTTCGTTCGTACCATCAATGATGATAAAGGAATGGCCATCGGTGCTCGTCACATCACGGTTTCAACCTCAGGTTTGGCCCATAAAATTCGTGACTTTGCTAATGAAGGAGTTCAGGTCAATCTTGCCGTTTCCCTTCACGCACCGAATAATGAACTTCGCTCAAGCATCATGAAGATTAACCGTGCCTTTCCGATTGAAAAACTCTTTGCAGCTATTGAGTACTACATTGAGACAACAAATCGTCGTGTGACCTTTGAATATATCATGCTCAATGAAGTCAATGACGGTGTAGAACAAGCCTTGGAATTGGCTGAATTGCTCAAGAACATCAAGAAATTGTCTTATGTAAACTTGATTCCTTATAACCCAGTTAGTGAGCATGACCAATATAGCCGTAGTCCTAAAGAGCGCGTCCTGGCCTTCTATGATACGCTTAAGAAAAAAGGGGTCAACTGTGTGGTTCGTCAAGAGCACGGAACAGATATTGATGCAGCTTGTGGACAATTGCGTTCTAATACAATGAAACGTGACCGCCAGAAAGCAGTCGCAGCAGTCAATCCTTAATGATGAAGAAAACTTATAATCATGTTTTAGTCTGGGGAGTCATTTTCTATAGCATTTGTATCGTCTATTTTTGCTTTACTCCTCAAGAACAATCTCCCGTGGGAGTGGAAACTCCAGGTATTCAGCATCTTGGACGCCTGGTTTTTCTTTTGACTCCTTTCAATTCTTTCTGGAAACTGGGTGAAGTGGGTGATATGGGACAATTATATTGGATTTTTTTACAAAATATCCTCAATGTCTTCTTGCTTTTTCCTCTGATGTTCCAACTCCTTTATCTCTTTCCAAACTTAAGGAAAACAAAAAGAGTTTTTCTTTTCAGTTTTCTAGTGAGTCTTGGAATCGAGTGTACGCAGTTAGTCTTGGACTTTTTCTTTGATTTCAATCGCGTCTTTGAGATTGATGATTTGTGGACCAATACCTTGGGTGGTTATATCGCTTGGCTCCTCTATAAACGATTACATAAAAACAAGATAAGGAATTAATATGAGTATTTTAGAAGTTAAAAATCTGAGTCACGGTTTTGGTGACCGTGCAATTTTTGAAGATGTGTCCTTCCGTCTCCTCAAGGGGGAACATATCGGTTTGGTCGGTGCCAATGGTGAAGGGAAATCAACCTTTATGAGCATTGTGACTGGTAAGATGTTGCCAGATGAAGGGAAAGTTGAGTGGTCCAAATATGTGACTGCTGGTTACTTAGATCAGCACTCCGTCCTTGCTGAAGGACAATCTGTTCGCGATGTTCTCCGTACAGCCTTTGATGAGCTATTCAAAGCAGAAGCCCGTATCAATGACCTTTATATGGAAATGGCTGAAGACGGAGCGGATGTTGATGCTCTCATGGAAGAAGTGGGCGAACTCCAAGATCGTTTGGAGAGTCGTGATTTCTATACCTTGGGTGCCAAGATTGACGAAGTAGCGCGTGCCATTGGTGTCATGGACTTTGGCATGGATACAGATGTAACTTCTTTGTCAGGTGGACAAAGAACCAAAGTGCTTTTGGCCAAGCTTCTCCTTGAAAAGCCAGATATCTTGCTCCTGGATGAGCCGACTAACTACTTGGATGCTGAACACATTGACTGGCTCAAGCGCTATCTCCAAAATTATGAGAATGCCTTTGTTCTCATTTCACACGATATCCCATTCCTGAACGACGTTATCAATATTGTCTATCATGTGGAAAATCAACAGCTGACGCGTTACTCTGGTGACTACTACCAGTTCCAAGAAGTCTATGCTATGAAGAAATCTCAATTAGAGGCAGCTTACGAACGTCAGCAGAAAGAAATTGCGGACCTCAAGGACTTCGTGGCTCGAAACAAAGCGCGTGTTGCAACACGAAACATGGCCATGTCTCGTCAGAAGAAATTGGATAAGATGGATATTATCGAGCTGCAAAGTGAGAAACCAAAGCCATCCTTTGATTTCAAACCAGCACGTACGCCAGGGCGCTTTATCTTCCAAGCCAAGGATTTGCAGATTGGTTATGACCGTCCTCTGACCAAGCCTTTAAACCTTACCTTTGAACGCAATCAAAAGGTTGCTATTATCGGGGCAAATGGTATCGGGAAAACAACTCTCTTGAAGTCTCTCTTGGGTATTATTCCGCCAATTGCTGGGGAAGTTGAACGCGGTGACTACCTAGAACTTGGTTATTTTGAACAGGAAGTAGAAGGCGGTAATCGCCAAACACCACTAGAGGCTGTCTGGAATGCCTTTCCTGCACTTAACCAAGCAGAAGTTCGTGCAGCCCTTGCCCGTTGTGGTTTGACAACCAAGCATATTGAAAGCCAAATTCAGGTCTTATCAGGTGGGGAACAAGCCAAGGTTCGTTTCTGTCTCTTGATGAATCGTGAAAACAACGTTTTAGTGCTGGATGAGCCGACCAACCATTTGGATGTGGATGCCAAGGATGAGCTCAAACGCGCTCTCAAAGAATATAAGGGATCTATCCTTATGGTCTGCCACGAACCAGACTTCTATGAAGGCTGGATGGACCAAATATGGGATTTTAATAATCTAACTTAAGAATGAGAGTAAAAAGAAATACAGTACCGAATGTGGATACTGTATTTTTTGGTTTTTAAGATTTAAAATCGTAGTCTTTCACCACTTCGATGCTATTGATTGTGATAGCAGTCGTTGGCTTGTCTTTTTCATCTTTTTCGGCTTTAGCAATTTTATCTACAACATCCATACCGTCAATCACTTGACCAAAGACTGGGTGTTTACCATCTAGACTAGGGTTTCCACCTTCTTTGTAGGCCTCAATGATTTTCTTTGGATACTTGCTTGTAGGGAGTTTAGCAGAGGTATCTGTAGAGTTTTGGTTGATGAAGAACTGGCTACCATTGGTGTTTGGTTGACCAGTATTAGCCATAGAAAGAGCACCACGGATGTTATAGAGATAAGGAGTAATCTCGTTTTTGAAACCAGTTCCCTTGTCTTTAGTCTTATCCTTGTCATGCCAGATGGACTGACCACCTGTACCGTCTCCTTTTGGATCTCCAGTTTGGACCATAAAACCATCGATGACACGGTGGAAGGTAATGCCGTTATAGTAGCCTTCTTTGGCATGAGTGAGGAAGTTTTCAACCGCTAGAGGAGCGAGTTTAGGGAAGAGTTTGATACGGATATCTCCTTGACTTGTGTGGAGAATCACTTCAGCCTCGTCTTCAGCAACTTCTTTAGATAGTTGTGGGAAATTGGCGTTTTCGTTTGTTAAAGCATCGTTTAACTCCTTGGCAGATTGGGCTGCTGCTTTGGAGCTTTCCTCAGCGGCCAAGCTAGAATCTACATAGTCATCACCACGCAAACTACGTTGGATATTGCTACATCCAGCTAGGGCTACAGTTGATAGTAAAAGAAGGGTTGCTAGTTTTTTCATTCTATTCCTCTCAAAAATTCATTTCTACCATTGTACCCTAAAAGGAAGTGGATTTCAAATATTAGTGACAAGGTAGTTTAAGAGGAAGCCAACCAGAAAGTCGCTTGCTTAGGTGCATCAATGCCATAAGTGTACTCGAAGTATTTAGGAAACCAGATCTTAAGAAAGCTCGTAAAGCATCACAATTAGTAAATGTTAATTCGAAAGAATTACTATATTTTAAAAGAGCACATTTTCAAAGGATTTTTTCTTTTGGCTTCAATTCCTAATTAATCAATGAACTTAATACTAGGTCTCGAAAAGAATTATGCTTCCTCTTTCTGTCTGAGTTCAAAGAGGTCTTCTACTTTCAGATTAAAAACTTGAGCAATTTTAAGAGCCATTTCCAGCGAAGGATTATAACGATTGTTTTCCAAGTGCAGAATTGTCTCGCGTCGCATGCCGATGCGGTCGGCTAACTCCTGCTGGGTCATGCCTGTGGATTCACGAACAGATTTGAGATTAGTAATAATCTTGCTTTCTTTGGCCATGCTTATCCTCTACGTTCCAAGATAAAATAGACAACCGCAAAGATGCAAATCAAGGCAGCTATGCTAATAAATATCTGTCCCATGTAAAGAGTGAGAGACACCATATACCCAATGATAACTGCTAGGATCATCAGTGCGCCTAGTATACAAACAAACATCAAGCTAGCTGCCTTTGCTAAATTAGCATAAAAGCGTTCGTCCGGAGTTTCCTTGACATTTTTTAAAGAGAAAAAACCAAATACAATCACTTCAATAACGAGGCCAATTCCCAAAATCCATTCTTTAATACCAGAACTTTCGCTTGGGGTTGCAACCCAAATTCCTACTGTATAAAAAATGCTTGCTGCAAATAAAAGTACCGTGTAAAGCTTAGCAGACAAGTCAAAAATAATCTTTCCCTTACATTTCTGACTCTTATGTAGCCAGCTCCAAATAGCTACAATCTGACCTAACACTGAAATACCAGTAATAACTAACTTGGGTCCCCAACTAAGATTAGAACCAAATAAAACAATAAAATCAATAAAGAGAGCTACGGCAATCATTGCAATGAGGCCACGCATTTTTTGACTTTTTTTCATGATAGACTCCTTTTTTGTGTTATAAATATATAACACTTAAATTTTATGTTATAAATATATCACATTTAAATTTGGAAAGCAAGAATTTATTTGCCGAGGTGGCAATTATTTGAAAAAATTTTTTTAATAAAAGCCCTTGATAGTCAAATAACTAAAGAATTCTTTGAAGCAATGCATCGGATTTGGTTTGGATAGTTTCGTTAATAATATTTGATGATAAAGAATTTTTGAAAAATCTAGATACTGTATGAATCTCTACTTTTTTCTTAGACTGTTATAAAGTCTGTCAGAATAAGCTTTGTAGGTGTAGAAGTTAATTTTTACAGAACTAAATTATTCCCCTATTTAGAATCTATTAATTCATATTTTATAAATTAATTAGTAGATATCATTCTTAAAATCCTTGATATTTCGTTTGGGAACGGGCTTGGGATTTAGGAGCCAAGCATCCAAATCACGTTCAAGTGAGATGAAGGGTTTGAGTTGATGGTCTTTATAAAATGTTTCTAATACTTTTCGAAAATCAAATTCAAACCACGTCAGCTTTGCCTTGCCGTACTCAAGTACAGCCTGCGGCTAGCTTCCTAGTTTGCTCTTTGATTTTCATTGAGTATAAAATAGTATTCACGGCTAGCCTCTTTCAAACATTTATTTCCTACTTCTAACAAATTTATAAATGGTTTAAAAATTTTATAGTCTGTCAAGTTTTTTTCTTGACACCTGTCAGAAATCTGATATAATAGAACATGTGCTAAATAGCTCAGCTATTTCACCGAAATAAAAAATAAGAAAAGAGACTTTAAAAATGGCAGTTAAAATCCGTTTGACTCGTATGGGTTCTAAGAAAAAACCTTTCTACCGTATCAACGTAGCAGATTCACGTTCGCCACGTGACGGACGTTTCATCGAAACAGTTGGAACTTACAACCCACTTGTTGCTGAAAACCAAGTAACTTTGAAAGAAGACCGCGTTCTTGCATGGTTGGCTGATGGAGCTCAACCTTCAGATACAGTACGTAACATCCTTTCAAAAGAAGGTGTATTGAAGAAATTCCACGATTCTAAATTCTCAAAATAAGTTTAAAGTAGGTTGACAGATGGATACGATTGAAAATCTCATTATTGCGATTGTGAAACCCTTGATTTCACAACCAGATGCCTTAACTATCAAGATTGAAGATACACCAGAGTTTTTGGAATATCATTTAGATCTTGATCAAAGTGATGTGGGTCGTGTAATCGGTCGTAAGGGTCGCACTATTTCTGCGATAAGAACGATTGTCTACTCTGTCCCAACTGAAGACAAAAAAGTAAGAATCGTTATTGACGAAAAATAAGAAGGACGGGACGAATGTCTCGTTTTTTTGTGTGGAGAAGTGTAAAATAGCATCCATCAAGTAACAGCATAATCGGGATTTGGAAGGCTTTTTGGAGAACTTCTAAGAGAATAAGAAATGATTTTTTACTAGTAAAGAAGATTTTACCTATATTGGCCTAGCTAGTAAATAGAAAACAGTGAAATTGGCAGTTTATATTATCAAAGTAAGGAATTTCCAAGAGGTAGACAAGCTAGAAATTGTGAGACAAGAACGAGAAAGGCAGACTAGACTAGTAGAGTCCTTTTTAGTCAATGAACTAGATAAACGGTGATAGCAGGCATAAAATACTAATCCTAGAAATAGCATCTAGGATTCTACTATGCTACAATGGAAAGACAGTCTCAAAGAATTATAGTCAATTAATCTTGAGAATAGCTATTTTTAAAAGGAGTAACAGTCTATGAACGAGAAAACAAAAGCTTACCTAGCAGCCTTATCCTTTTCAGCAATCATTGGTTTTTCTTTTTTATTTACTAAGATTGCTTTAGGATATGCCAGTCCTCTCACAAACTTAGCGCATCGCTATTCAATCGCAGCTTTAGTAATGGTCGTTCTTCATCAAACCAAACTTATCAAAGTGAGTTTAAGTAGAAAAGATATTCTTTCTATTCTTCCTATGAGTCTTTTCTATCCGCTTTTCTTTTTTATTTTTCAATCCTTTGCTTTACAGTATATATCGTCTTCTGAAGCTGGAATTTTACAGGCTCTTGTCCCGATTTTTACGCTCCTTTTAGCATCGGCCTTTCTCAAGGAAAAGACAAGCTTGCTTCAAAAGTTCTTTTTATTTTTATCCGTAGCAGGAGTAGTTTTCATCTTCCTTAGTAAAGGAGCTAACTTTGGTACTGAGACTGCTAGTTTTGGCTTTCTATTGATGTTGGGATCTGTTCTCGCCAATGCACTAAACAATATCCTTAGCAAGGCTAAAGGAGATCGCTATCGGGCCATGGATATGACAGCTGTTGTGATATTTGTTGGCTTCGTCACCTTTAATACGTTGAGTCTGACCTCGCACTATCTAGATGGCAACATATTAGCCTACGTTGCACCTCTCGGACAGCTTCCTTATCTGTTTTCCATCCTTTATTTGGGAATTTTAGCCTCTATCGTTACTGGTAGTCTCTCTATCTATGCAATTGTTCGACTTGGAGCATCAACCGTCAGTGTCTTTGGTAATCTTGGAACAGTTTTGACCATTCTAGCCGGAGCTCTTATCCTCCACGAACCAATTTATAGCTACCATGTGATAGGAGCCACTATGATTATTGCTGGAATTTTAGGCATGAATCTGATGAGAAAAAAGTAAAGATTGCATAGCAGTCTTTTTCTTAATCTAAATGATACAGAAAATTCAAAAATTTTAATGTAATCAAGTTTAGAAAATGATGATTTTAATATGGCATGATAAAATAGATAAAAAGAATAATACTAGGATAAAGAAGAGAGAGTTTAGAAATGAAGCAAAATGATATAGCTGAAGCTATTGCTTTTTATAACAGAAAACCTGAGACTTTGGTACGTCACATTATACCAGTCTTAGATTGTGATTTGGTTGTTTATCATCGTCCTGGAAACACAAATAAAGGCCACATTATTTTTTATCATGGAGCTTGTGGACGTAGTCAGATGTGGGTCCACCAGTATGATGCCTTTGAAGGATTTGACCTTTACTTTGTCAATGTTCGAGGACAGGGTGAATCACCTATGAAAGTTGGCCTACCCGACTTAGAAGGCGCTGTTCAAGATGTAGATGCTATTTTGTCCTATTTCCAGTTGGATAAGGTGATATTGGTTGGTCATTCGTGGGGAGGGAATCCACTTCAAGAGTACACCTATCGCCATCCAGAAAGAGTTCTAGCCTTGGTCATGGTAGATAGTTGGGGACAGCATCGTTACCTATCAGATAAAGAGAGAAATCGTATAAAATATAGTTCCCTTATGTATAAAACGATTCCTTGGAAGATGATTGCAGATAAGAACTCAAAAATGTGTACTGATAACCCTATCACAAGAGAATTGATCAAGACGGCCATTATAGAAACTGGGCGAGATATTTTTTTGAACCTTGGACTCACAGGTTTTTTGGCTGTCCATGAGATAGAGGGTTATCATGGAAATCCTCCTATGCTATTAGTAAGAGGCGAAAATGATTTTCCCAAACACCTAAAATTGATTTACGATGGGATCATTGCCTTAAATCCCAATGCGCGTCAAGTAACGATTTCAGATAGTAAACACCAACCGATGAATGACCATCCTAAAGAGTTTAATCAGATAGTTGGTGAATTCTTTGAAGAAGTAGTAGGCCCGTAAGATAGGAACTATCCAACTTGTGAAAATCCTTGGAACGTGATAAAATAAAGGATAGAAATAGATACAGGAGACAAGATGAACTACTTTAATGTTGGGAAAATCGTCAATACGCAGGGGTTGCAGGGTGAGATGCGAGTCTTGTCTGTGACGGATTTTGCAGAAGAACGCTTTAAAAAAGGGGCTGAGCTGGCCTTGTTTGATGAAAAAGATCAGTTTGTTCAAACAGTAACCATCGCTAGCCACCGTAAACAGAAGAACTTTGACATTATTAAATTCAAAGATATGTACCATATCAATGCTATTGAAAAGTACAAGGGATATAGTCTCAAGGTTGCTGAGGAAGATTTAAACGATTTAGATGATGGTGAGTTCTACTATCATGAGATTATCGGTTTGGAAGTCTATGAGGGGGATAACTTGATTGGAACCATCAAGGAAATCCTGCAACCAGGTGCTAACGATGTCTGGGTGGTCAAACGAAAAGGCAAGCGTGATTTATTATTGCCTTATATCCCACCAGTGATTCTCAATGTTGATATTCCGAATAACCGAGTCGATGTGGAAATCTTAGAAGGATTAGACGATGAAAATTGATATTTTAACCCTCTTTCCAGAGATGTTTTCTCCGCTAGAGCACTCAATCGTTGGAAAGGCACGTGAAAAAGGGCTCTTGGATATCCAGTATCATAATTTTCGAGAAAATGCTGAAAAGGCCCGTCACGTCGACGATGAGCCCTACGGAGGCGGTCAGGGGATGTTGCTCCGAGCCCAACCCATTTTCGATGCCTTTGATGCTATTGAAAAGAAAAATCCGCGCGTCATTCTCCTAGACCCAGCTGGCAAGCAGTTTGATCAGGCTTATGCTGAGGATTTGGCACAAGAAGAGGAACTGATCTTTATCTGCGGTCACTACGAAGGGTATGATGAACGTATTAAGACCTTGGTGACAGATGAGATTTCCCTGGGGGACTATGTCCTGACTGGTGGAGAATTGGCAGCCATGACCATGATTGATGCGACGGTTCGCCTGATTCCAGAAGTGATTGGCAAGGAGTCTAGCCACCAAGATGATAGTTTTTCTTCAGGCCTTCTCGAATACCCTCAGTACACACGCCCTTATGATTATCGAGGGATGGTCGTGCCAGATGTACTGATGAGTGGACACCATGAAAAGATTCGTCAGTGGCGCCTGTATGAGAGTTTAAAGAAAACCTATGAACGCAGACCGGATTTGCTTGAACATTATCAACTGACAGCAGAAGAAGAAAAAATGCTGGCAGAAATTAAAGAAAACAAAGAATAAAGGAGATACCTATGCAAGTAATCAAACGTGATGGAGAAATTGCTGAATTTAATCCAGATAAGATTTACCAAGCTATCTTAAAAGCAGCCCAGACTGTCTATGTATTGACAGATGATTTACGTCAAAACCTTGCACAAGTCACTAAGAAAGTGGTTTTGGACTTGGAGGAAGCCAAGGTTGAACGTGCCACTATTAGCATGATTCAGTCTATGGTTGAACATCGTTTACTGGGTGCAGGTTATATTACCATTGCAGAACACTACATTTCCTATCGTTTACAACGTGATTTGGAAAGAAGTGGTTATGGAGATCATATCGCCGTTCATTTACATTTTGAACAAGTTCGCTAAGAAAAAAGAGTGGGATGAAGCAACTACATCTCACTCTTTCTTAAATCTATTTTTTTGGGCTGTTTGGACAGTTGAAGGGACAAATCGCAGGCGTTGAATATCGCTTATACGGATAATACGGGTCACATTTTTGGCAAAATTTTTCACAATAATTTGCTGGCGCTGTTGATCGTATTTGATGATGTCACCTGTAAAGCTTGCCTCAGACAAGATAAGGTGAACAGCGCTTTGTTTCTGGATAGCCTCTTCAATAGTAGCTGTAAGGGAGTTGGTTTCAGTATGGTCAGGTTGGTCATGTCCATTTAAAAAGTCATGTATTTTATCTAGAACTTGCTGGAATTTATGTCTCATAGTGTCCTCCCTTCTTTTATATCAATATTATATAAAATTTTCCTAAAATCTACAAGATTTTACGAATAATCAAATGAAAGCTAAAAAAGGAGAAGAAAATGGCAGAATTTACATTTGAAATCGAAGAGCACTTGTTGACTCTTTCTGAAAACGAAAAAGGTTGGACCAAGGAAATCAATCGTGTGAGCTTTAATGGTGCTCCTGCAAAGTTTGATATTCGTGCTTGGAGTCCAGACCATACTAAAATGGGCAAAGGAATTACTCTCTCAAATGAAGAATTTCAAACCATGGTGGATGCCTTTAAAGGCAACTAATACTCAATGAAAATCAAAGAGCAAACTAGGAAGCTAGCTGTAGGCAGTACTTGAGTACGGCAAGGCGAAGCTGACGTGGTTTGAATTTGATTTTCGAAGAGTATAAGTTTTCAAAATGAAAGAAAAGGATACTGAGTCATGACAACTCGATATCCTTTTTTAGTTAGTAAAGTAAGCCTGATTTTTAAGGCGTTGAAGTAATGGACGGCTAATAAAACTAATAGCAATAATTTTACCAAGGTCTGGAATGATAAAGGGAAGAACTCCCACAACAAGAGCTTTTTCAAATGTCATTCCAGCTAGGAAATGCAAGCTGAGAATCCCGCCGACAAAGACAAGGGCATCACCCAAGAGGTTTGCAAGAAAAATGGTCACAATCCCACTCTTGCTGTTTGTTAGAGAAGAAGTCAGTCCAGAGTACACAAGATAAAACCAAAGATAGCCTGCAGTAGGACCAACCAACACCTGCAATCCAGCTCCACCTCCTGCAAAGACAGGAAGACCGATAGCACCTAGAAGAAGATAAAGTCCAACAGAAAGTAGAGCCTCTCTCGGTCTGAAGACAGTAGCAATCAAGCCGATTGCAAAGTTTTGCAGAGTGAAGGGAACAGGTCCAATTGGAAGGCTGATTTGTGCCAATACAGCAATGAGAGCAGCCCCAATAGCAGGGATAGCATAAACGTGAGCTTTTTTCAAAATAGTTAACCTCTTTTCTTATGTATAGTAACTATTATACTCGTAGAGGAATGATTGTCAACCTATTTTTTAAGAAAAGGTAACAAAAATTGTAACGGCCGATTTTATTGACAAGAGAAATTTGATAATTGTTTTTTATCGATTTGTAAATCGGTTTTATAGATAATCCCATTTTATAAATAAAAAATATACTATAAATACTTGACAAACTAAAAAACAAGTGCTAGATTAATAAATGTAAACGGATACATTTATATGTGTTCAATTTTAAAAGGAGGGGTAGTTATGAGATATTTTAACGACTCTAGATACCATAACGGTGATTAAAAACCTAAATATAATCAATTCATATTAAAGTAATATGGATGGACTAAAAAGGGGACTGTTGCTTATTCTTCATCAAATATTTTAATTAAAGGAGAAGTAAAATGAAAAAAGAATTAACAAGAAAGCATCTGTTTTTCTAGTCGCAAGTGTTTTAAGTTTTAGCTTTGCTACTGTAGCTAGTATTGTTAGTGCAACTACAGCACACCCTGCTCCAAGTCCCATTATTGATGTATGGGAATATGGTGTAAATGATAACTCTGGTTATTCGAATTACTTTGTTAGTTCTCCAGATAATATTGGTTCAAAATCTTCAGTAACGAATTTTTGGGGAACAGTTAAAGCTCAGGATAAACAAGATTATGGATGGGGATATTCAAGTGCTACAAAATCTTGGAGCGATGTTCGATTAAATGCATATTGGGATTATTATAGATTTTAAAAATAATTTATGAAAACAAGAGACCCAATTATAAAATAGGGTCTCTTGTAATATGGTAATTGCTTATGAAATTAAAATTATGTATCATTGGATTCTTCTTCTGTTTGATTGCTGCAATTGGTTGGGTCACTATTAGCGATACAGAAATGCCCATACCTTTACCAATTGATGGTGCTTTTTCTATTCAAGGAAAAAGCAATCTTTCAAATAACGAAATATACGAAATGGTTCGTGATTTATCAAAATCGGAAAAGGTTACCATTTACAAGCCCATCGTTCAGAGTTCGGGTCAGTTGAGGTATGTAAATTTTGATGATGTAAATAATGAACAATTAAAGTCAACACCAATAATAGGGATGTATTACACCCTTGGGAAAATGGATATAGATAGTTTGAAACCACTTACGATGACGGGGTTGCAAACAGTATATATGGCTTATCCTTGGTATATAGGAGGAATCTTACAATTTACTGGAACTTTAAGAATACTGTTAATGGGTTCAATTTACTTAACTTTATTAGTTGTGTTATTTGTTGTTAGAACGAAGCAGATTAAAGAAGGAGTGATACGACGTTCTTTGGGATTGCCTGTATACGATCTAAGAAGAGATTATGGTATTTCTCTTATTTTTGAACTGATTATGATGGCTTTATTGATGATTTCTTACAGTTCTTTTTTGGGAAATGGTTTCTTCACCTATAGTTCTAAGTTATTTTTCTCTCTGATTTTAACGAATTTTATACTATTTCAAATCATTGATCTCATCACCTTTGTTTTATTTTGGTTGACGATTCAGGTTGAAAAGCCTATTGAAATTATTAAAAACAAGGCAAAAAATAAACTTATTTTTGTCGTATGGCTTGCCATTATTTCGATTATTATCCTTATCTCAGGAGTTTTTTTACAAGAAACAAAGAGTAGTCAATCCAGTATTAACATTCAGATACAGAATTTAGTACCATGGGACACAGTAAAAGACTGGAGAAGGATTGAGTTCCTTGGAATTGAAAGTAACTCTACTAAAAATGGAGAAGTTAATGATTCGGATGGTCAGTATCTACAGATAGCTGCTTCCTTAAAAAACTTAGATTATTTATATATAGATCGATCCTCAGCATATGTTCCAGATTTCATGAAAACTTCACATGTTATGGAAAATTTTTCTAAACAATTAGAAAATGACGGAATAACGAATCCAGAAATAAATAAAGAGTTGATTTATATCAATCAAACAGGTGCTAACCTACAAAATAAAGTGAATGGAACAAACTATCATCTTTTAGATAATAAGATAGCAACCATTTATATTCCTGAGAAATGGAAAGAAAATCAGAAATCTATTGAGAATACAGTTGTAGCAGAACAATTTATTGGAACAAACTATACAAAAGAAGAAATTGCAGTACAAATAATTCCTGATGGTGATAAAATTTTTTATTTCAATGAAGATGCTGATGATAATCATAAAATGAAAGAGCTTTTACCAATGGCAAGTGTAGCAGATAGCACAGATAACATTGTTGTTGTGTTAGATACGGACAAAATGATTGAAAACAACAAGTTTTCTTTGGCTAGTAATATAACAACTAAGTCTCTTTTTAGTCCTGAGGCGGTAAATAAAATAAATGAAATGGCTACCCAGTTGAATGTTTCAATGAATCCAGTAGATGTTTACCAAATTGTGAAATTAAAGATCCAGTCCTTAGAGCACCAAATTCTACTTTCACAAATTTTGCAGAAGATAATTTACAGTATTGTCTTTATACTCATTTATCAATATGTCCAACTTTATATTACCCTAAAACAGAATGAATATGTGAAGAAAATCATTTTAGGTCTGTCAAAAACATATATAGCAATTTCAAGTCTCAAGTATTTTATGATGACTATTACAATCGTTATCCTATTTACATTTCTTATGACAGGTCAAATAGAGTTGCTATATATTGGTCTTGCTTCTCTGCTCGTTTTGATGTTGTCAATAATCATGAGTTTTAGAAAATTATCTGAAAGCTACACTAAAATTTTAAAAGGAGATGAAACATGACAATTGACCTTTTGAACGTTTCAAAAAGTTTCGGCTCAAAAAAGATCTTTACAGACTTAAATTTAAAATTTGAATCTGGAAAAAGTTATGCATTGATTGGAGGTTCTGGCTCTGGTAAAAGTACCCTTCTTAATATTATAGGAAGATTAGAAAAAATTGACAGTGGGAATGTTTTAGTTGATAAACAAGATATTTGGAAGATAAAAGAAAGAACTTTTTTTAAAAATACTGTTGGATATGTATTTCAGAATTATTCTTTAATAGATAACAAAACAGTATATGATAATTTGAAACTTATCACTAAAGACAAAAAAACAATAACTGATGTACTTGAAAAAGTAGGACTGTCAAGTGACTATTTACATCAAAAAATATATGAATTGTCTGGAGGGCAGGCTCAACGTGTAGCTATTGCCAGAATGTTAATGAAACCACGTAAAATTATCTTAGCAGATGAGCCTACAGGAGCTTTAGATGGTGAGATTGGAAAAGAAATTATTCGTTTATTATTGAATGAAAGAGATGAAGATAAATATGTCATTATAGCGACGCATGATCCAGCTGTCTATAACGAAGTTGATGTGATCATTGATATGAAAGATATAGGGGATAATGTATGAAAAAGATAATTTATATTGCTTTGATCTTTGTAGCTGGAATGCTTGCCATTTTCTTCTTTGGAAAACAAATGATCACAAAAGAAAATACCAATAAACCAACACTGGAGTTAATAGTCTATACGCTTTCTTCTAGTGATACAGAAAAATGGAATAAAGTGAAACAAGTAGAAACGGAAGAAGCTACATATATCATAACTGTGAAAGAAGTAGCGTCTTCAGAAGAAGTATTTTCAAACATCATTGCAAATGGAGCTGCTGCGGGGTTCGGAGTTCGTGAAGAAGAAGTGAAGCAATTTAATAATAATTTAGGAGACACTATTGAGGACTCTAAGCATAATAAACTCATTGGAATAGAATTTTTTACTTTTTCTAATGCTGACGAGGGATTTGTAGTAGCAAATTTTGACTACGGTAGTGAAGAGTTGAATTCTCAGAAAAAAGATATGAAAGAGTTATATAAAAAAATATATGAATCTTTTAAAGAAAAGAATAAATGATTGTGTTATAATCCTTATATTTTGTTATGGTTTGTTAATTGATTTTTGCATATCTTATTTCAACATACTATAAAATAAAACATAAGAAAACGAGTATCTCCAACTACGGCAATACTCGATTTTTGATATTTAGAAGTGTTTTTTGCTCTGCTTCTTTTATTTCGATTAACGCATAGTTACAAATTCTTCAGATGCAGTTGGGTGAATCGCCACAGTTGCATCAAAGTCTGCTTTGGTTGCTCCCATTTTGATAGCAACGGCAAATCCTTGAATCATTTCATCAACGCCGTAGCCAATTCCATGAAGTCCGACAACTTTTTCTTCTGAACCAGCTGTGATCAATTTGAAACGAGTTTCTTGACGGTTGTAAGTGCAAGCAGAGTACATAGACGTAAAGCTTGATTTATAAACCTTGATTTGGTCTTGACCGTATTCTTTAATAGCTTGTTCTTCTGTCAAGCCAACAGTTCCGATAGCAGGGTGTGAAAAGACAACAGTTGGAATAGTTGAGTAGTCCATTTTTGCAGTTGTTTTTCCGTTAAAGAGACGTTCAGATAAAGTACGTCCAGCCTTGATAGCAACTGGAGTTAGTTCTTTTTCGCCTGTTACATCACCTAGAGCGTAGATTCCTTCAACAACAGTATTTTGGTATTCATCCACTTGGATAAAGCCACGTTCGTTCAGAGTTACTCCAGCTTTTTCAAGTTGCAATCCCTTAACGTTTGGACGGCGACCAGTAGCCCAGATAACTTGGCTAGCTGTGTGACTAGTACCATCTTCAAAATGAATAGTAATGCCTTCAGCCGTTTTTTCTAACTTGACAGGGACTTTGTGAGTATGAAGTGGCAAGTTTGTTCTTTCCATTTCCTTGACCAGACCTTCAACGATGTAAGAGTCAAAACCACGTAAAGGACGATCGCGGCGAACAAAGAGGTCTGTCTTGACACCGAAAGTGTGGAGTACGCCAGCCAATTCAACGGCGATATAACCAGCGCCTAGAATGGCAACTGACTCTGGCAATTCTTCCCAAGCAAATACATCGTCAGAAGAGCCACCTAGCTCAGCACCAGGAATATTTGGAATACTTGGATGGGCACCAGTAGCAATCACGATATGTTTAGCACGAATCAGTTCACCATTTACGCTGACAGTATGAGAATCTACAAATTCAGCATGACCTTCAATCAAGTCTACACCGTTGCGTTTAAAACTGCCATCATAAGAAGAACGAGCGCGATCAATGTAGGCTTCACGATTGCGACGTAGGGTTGCAAAGTCAAAGTTAAGATCAGTAGTCTTAAAGCCGTAGTCTTCTCCAAATTGATGGAAAGTCTCAGCGATTTGTGCCCCGTACCACATGATTTTTTTAGGAACACATCCGACGTTGACGCAGGTTCCACCTAGTTTCTTTTCCTCAATAACGGCCGCTTTGGCTCCGTGTTCACCAGCACGGTTCATGGTAGCAATTCCTCCGCTACCTCCACCGATAGCAATGATATCGTATTCTCTCATTGAAAACTCCTTTGTACTCTTCTAAATAGTAGAGTGTCATTTTTTGATAGTCATATTCTATCTTTTTTTTGATGTGATTGCAAAAATCTGCTACGTTCAAAAAATTTAAAGAAAAGGCTTGCAAAAAGGGAAAATAAAGTGTATTATATAACTAGTACAATAAAAATAAATTCCGAACAATAAGTGAATCCTGAAATGTCATTATTTCGTTCTGAAATGTTATTGTTTCAAATTGATAATTTTTGTATAATATTGTTAAGAACTTTAAATCAAAAAGGAGTTTCATTATGAAAAAGAATCGTAAAGCTAAAAAGTGGCAATTGTATGCAGCAATAGGTGCTGCGAGTGTAGTTGTATTGGGTGCTGGGGGCATTTTGCTCTTTAGACAACCATCTCAGACTGCTGTAAAAGATGAGGCCACTCATCTTGTTGTTGCTAAGGAAGGAAGCGTGGCATCCTCTGTTTTATTATCAGGGACAGTCACAGCAAAAAATGAACAATATGTTTATTTTGATGCTAGTAAGGGAGATTTAGATGAAATCCTTGTTTCTGTGGGTGATAAGGTTAGTGAAGGCCAGGCTTTAGTCAAGTACAGTAGCTCAGAAGCACAGGCGGCCTATGATTCAGCGAGTCGAGCAGTAGCTAAGGCAGACCGTCATATCAATGAACTCAATCAAGCACGAAATGAAGCTGCTTCAGCTCCAGCTCCACAGTTACCTGCGCCAGCAGGAGGCGAAGGTGTAGCAGCCCAAACTCCAGCTCCAGTCGCAGGAAATTCAGTATCCTCTATTGATGCTCAATTGGGTGATGCCCGTGATGCCCGTGCAGATGCAGCGGCACAATTAAGCAAGGCTCAAAGTCAGTTGGATACAATGACGGTTCTCAGTACCCTAGAAGGAACTGTGGTCGAAGTCAATCGTAACGTTTCCAAATCTCCAACAGGAGCTAGCCAGGTGGTAGTTCATGTCGTTAGCAATGAAAACTTGCAAGTTAAGGGTGAACTGTCTGAATATAACCTTGCCAACCTATCTGTCGGACAAGAAGTAACCTTTACTTCTAAAGTGTACCAAGATAAGAGCTGGACTGGTAAGATTAGCTACATTTCTGACTACCCTAAAAACAATGGTGAAGCAGCAAGTGCAGCTCCTGCCGCAACAGCTGGTAATTCGGGGTCTAAATATCCATATACCATTGATGTTACAAGTGAAATTGGTGATTTGAAACAAGGATTTTCAGTAAGCGTTGAGGTCAAGAATAAGAGTAAAGCCATTTTGCTTCCTCTAACAAGTGTTGTGACTGAAAATGATAAGAACTATGTCTGGGTGCTTGACGAGCAGAAAAAGGCCAAGAAAGTGGAAGTTGGTTTGGGCAATGCTGATGCAGACAACCAAGAAATCACTTCAGGTCTGACAAATGGAGTCAAGGTCATCAGTAACCCAACGTCTTCTCTAGAGGAAGGAAAAGAGGTGAAGGCTGATGAAGCAACTAATTAGTCTAAAAAATATCTGCAGAAGTTACCGTAACGGTGACCAAGAACTGCAGGTTCTCAAAAATATCAACCTAGAAGTGAATGAGGGTGAATTTGTAGCCATCATGGGGCCCTCTGGTTCTGGTAAGTCTACTCTCATGAATACGATTGGGATGTTAGATACACCAACCAGTGGAGAATATTATCTTGAAGGCCAAGAAGTAGCTGGACTTGGTGAAAAACAACTAGCCAAGGTCCGCAATCAACAAATCGGTTTTGTCTTTCAGCAGTTTTTTCTTCTATCTAAACTTAACGCTCTGCAAAACGTAGAATTGCCCTTGATTTACGCGGGAGTTTCGGCTTCAAAACGTCGCAAGTTAGCTGAGGAGTATTTAGACAAGGTTGAATTGACAGAACGTAGTCATCATTTGCCTTCGGAATTATCTGGTGGTCAAAAGCAACGTGTAGCTATCGCGCGTGCCTTGGTAAACAATCCTTCTATTATCCTAGCGGACGAACCGACAGGAGCCTTGGATACCAAAACAGGTAACCAAATCATGCAATTATTAGTTGAACTGAATAATGAAGGAAAAACCATTATCATGGTAACGCATGAGCCTGAAATCGCTGCTTATGCTAAACGCCAGATTGTCATTCGGGATGGAGTTATTTCGTCTGACAGTGCTCAGTTAGAAAAGGAGGAAAACTAAGATGCAGAATCTGAAATTTGCCTTTTCATCTATCATGGCACATAAAATGCGCTCTTTTCTCACTATGATTGGGATTATCATTGGTGTTTCATCAGTTGTTGTGATTATGGCTCTGGGGGATTCCATGTCTCGTCAGGTTAATAAAAATATGACCAAGTCACAGAAGAATATCCATGTCTTTTTCTCACCTATCAAAAGCAAAGATGGTTCTTTTACCCAAAAGCAATCAGCTTTGACAGTGTCTGGGAAAGAAGAGGATGTTCCTGTGGAACCACCAAAACCACAAGAAGCTTGGGTCAAGGAGGCTGCTAAACTTAAAGGTGTAGATAGTTACTATGTAACCAACTCGACCAATACCACCCTGTCTTATAAAGACAAAAAAGTTGAGCGCGCTAGCTTGACAGGTGGAAATATTACTTACATGAAGGCGGTTGAAAATGAAATTGTTGCAGGCCGCAGTTTCATAGCTCAGGATTATAAAGATGTGGCCAGTGTCATTTTGCTAGACCAAGAACTTGCTAATAGCCTGTTTGGATCTACTCAAGAAGCTGTTAACCAGGTTATAGATGTTGGTGGCTTTAGCTATCGTGTCATTGGTGTCTATACCAGCGATGAGGCCAAGACTGCCAAGACTTTTGGTATTGGTGGACTTCCAATTACGACTAATATTTCTCTTGCCAACAACTTCAATATGGATGAGATTTCTGATATTGTCTTCCGGGTTAATGATACCAGTTTGACACCAACTGTGGGACCAGAATTAGCTAGAAAATTGACCGAGATTGCTGGTCTTCAGCAAGGGGAGTATCAGGTGTCAGATGCGACTGCAGCCTTCCAAGAAGTACAACAATTGTTCGGTTTTATAACTACGATTATTAGTGCCATTGCAGGAATTTCACTTTTTGTTGGAGGGACTGGTGTTATGAACATCATGCTGGTTTCGGTGACGGAGCGTACCCGTGAGATTGGTCTCCGTAAGGCTTTGGGTGCAACGCGTGCCAATATTTTAATTCAGTTTTTGATTGAATCTATGATATTGACCTTGCTTGGTGGAGTCATTGGTTTAACCATTGCTACAGGCTTAACCGCTATAGCTGGCATACTCTTGCAAGGATTGATTGCGGGTATAGAAGTAGGAGTGTCAATCCCGGTTGCCCTATTTAGTCTTGCAGTTTCGGCTAGTGTTGGTATGATTTTTGGAGTCTTGCCAGCCAACAAGGCATCGAAACTTGATCCAATCGAAGCCCTTCGATATGAATAAGATCAACAAGATGGACGCTTGTCTATCTTGTTTTTGTATAGATTTCCCTATCGAAAATCCTTAAAAATGTGATATAATGAAGTGTTAGAAAAACAGGTTTCATTTGCCTGGAAAGGAAAAATTATGTCTGAAAAGAATTTTTATATTACAACGCCGATTTACTATCCATCTGGAAAACTTCATATCGGATCTGCCTACACAACCATTGCTTGTGATGTCCTAGCACGTTACAAACGCCTGATGGGCTACGATGTCTTTTATCTGACAGGTCTTGATGAGCATGGTCAGAAAATCCAGCAGAAAGCAGAAGAAGCTGGCATTACACCTCAAGCCTATGTTGATGGAATGGCAGTTGGAGTTAAAGAACTCTGGCAATTACTCGATATCTCATACGATAAATTTATCCGTACAACGGATGACTACCATGAAAAAGTTGTCGCACAGGTCTTTGAGCGCTTGCTGGCTCAAGATGATATTTACTTAGGTGAATACTCTGGTTGGTATTCAGTTTCAGATGAGGAATTCTTTACAGAAAGCCAGCTTGCAGAAGTATTCCGTGATGAAGCTGGAAATGTGACTGGTGGTATTGCTCCATCAGGTCACGAGGTTGAATGGGTATCTGAAGAATCATACTTCCTTCGCCTCAGCAAATACCAAGACCGTTTGGTGGAATTTTTCAAGTCCTATCCTGAGTTTATCACTCCAGATGGTCGTCTGAATGAAATGCTTCGAAACTTCATTGAGCCAGGTTTGGAAGATTTGGCAGTTTCTCGTACAACCTTTACATGGGGAGTACCAGTCCCATCAAATCCAAAACACGTTGTCTACGTTTGGATTGATGCCCTTCTTAACTATGCGACAGCTCTTGGCTACGGTCAAGATGAACATGGTAACTTTGACAAGTTCTGGAATGGAACAGTTTTCCACATGGTAGGAAAAGACATCCTTCGTTTTCACTCAATCTACTGGCCAATCCTTCTTATGATGTTGGATATCAAATTGCCAGAACGTTTGATTGCCCATGGTTGGTTCGTCATGAAAGATGGCAAAATGTCTAAGTCTAAAGGGAATGTCGTTTACCCTGAAATGTTGGTAGAGCGTTATGGACTAGATCCACTTCGCTACTACCTCATGCGTAGCCTTCCAGTTGGTTCAGACGGAACCTTCACTCCTGAAGACTATGTCGGCCGTATCAACTATGAATTGGCTAATGACCTTGGAAACCTCCTCAACCGTACGGTTTCTATGATTAACAAGTACTTTGATGGACAAATTCCTGCCTATGTGGAAGGTGTGACAGAGTTTGACCATGCTCTTGCTCAAGTAGCAGAGCAATCAATCGCTGACTACCATACCCACATGGAAGCAGTTGACTATCCACGTGCTTTAGAAGCGGTCTGGACTCTTATCGCTCGTACTAACAAATACATCGACGAAACAGCTCCATGGGTCTTGGCTAAGGATAAAGCTCTTCGTGACCAATTGGCAAGTGTTATGAGCCACTTGGCAGCCAGCCTTCGTGTCGTAGCTCACTTGATTGAGCCGTTTATGATGGAAACCAGTCGTGCAGTCTTGACTCAACTTGGTTTAGCAGAAGTTTCTAGCCTTGAAAACTTGAGTTTGGCTGACTTCCCAGCAGATGTGACTGTAGTTGCCAAAGGAACACCAATCTTCCCACGTTTGGATATGGAAGAAGAAATCGCCTATATCAAGGAACAAATGGAAGGTAACAAACCAGCTGTTGAAAAAGAATGGAATCCAGATGATGTTGAGCTCAAACTAAACAAGGAAGAAATTAAGTTTGAAGACTTTGACAAGGTTGAAATTCGTGTTGCAGAAGTCAAAGAAGTTTCCAAAGTGGAAGGTTCTGATAAGTTGCTTCAATTCCGCCTAGATGCAGGTGATGGTGAAGACCGTCAAATCCTCTCAGGAATTGCCAAATACTATCCAAACGAACAAGAATTGGTCGGCAAGAAAGTACAAATTGTTGCCAACCTCAAACCACGTAAGATGATGAAAAAATATGTCAGCCAAGGTATGATTCTCTCAGCTGAACATGATGGAAAATTAACCCTTCTCACAGTTGACCCAGCTGTACCAAATGGAAGTGTGATTGGGTAAAAATAGACAGGACTAGTTCAGGCTAGTTCTGTTTTTTTATTTAACTATTATGCTTTACAAACTAGTTCAGGAGTAGTATACTATAGGTGAAGCTACTAGTAGGTATTACAAAATAGGTAAGAAGGGAGAAGGGATGAAAGAAACTCAACTATTAAAAGGTGTTCTTGAAGGTTGTGTCTTGGATATGATTGGTCAAAAAGAGCGATATGGTTATGAGTTGGTTCAGACTTTGAGAGAGGCTGGATTTGATACTATAGTTCCAGGAACTATTTATCCTTTGTTGCAAAAGTTAGAAAAAAATCAATGGATAAGAGGCGATATGCGTCCGTCGCCAGATGGTCCAGATCGGAAGTATTTTTCGTTAACGAAAGAAGGAGAAGAGCGTGTCTCAGTCTTTTGGCAACAATGGGATGATTTGAGTCAAAAAGTAGAAGGGATTAAGAATGGGGGTTAAATCATGAAGAAAATGAAGTATTATGAAGAAACAAACGCTTTGTTGCATGAGTTTTCTGAGGACAATCAGCAGTATTTTGAGGAGCTGTGGGAAAGTTTTAATCTTGCTGGATTTATTTATGATGAAGACTATCTCAGAGAGCAGATCTATTTGATGATGCTAGATTTCTCAGAAGCAGAACGTGATGGTATGAGTGCAGAGGATTATCTAGGTAAGAATCCTAAAAAAATAATGAAAGAGATTCTCAAGGAAGCACCACGCAGTTCTATCAAGGAGTCACTGTTGACGCCAATCCTTGTCCTAGCGGTATTACGTTATTATCAACTACTAAGCGATTTTTCGAAAGGCTCTCTCTTAACAGTTAATTTGCTCACGTTTTTAGGGCAACTGATTCTTTTTCTGATTGGATTTGGACTTGTGGCTACAATCTTACGTTGGGGGCTAGTCCAAGATTCTTCTAAGATGAAAATTGGCACTTATATTGTCGTTGGAATTCTTGTTCTGCTAGTCGTTCTAGGATATGTAGGAATAGGAAGTTTCATACAAGAGGGAGTCTTAAATCTTCCGGCTCCCTGGGATAGTTTATCTGTCTTTACGATTTCCCTAGTCATCAGTATTTGGAATTGGAAAGAAGAGTTTTTTCGTCCCTTTAACAGTATGATTGTTGCCCACCTTATTGTAGGTTCTCTGCTCCGTTACTATGAGTGGATGGGTATTTCACATGTTTTCTTCACAAAAATCATTCCTTTAGCTGTCCTCTTTATTGGGATTTTTCTCTTGTTCCGTGGGTTTAAGAAGATAAAATGGAGTGAAATATAGTCAAAAAGCCGTTGAAAAGCGGTTTTTAACAATAATAACATATAATGCAATTGATTGTTTTGATATATTATAGTAAAATGGAATAAAAATGCTTAAGGATGTTAAATATGAAGAAGTTGGTTTATGCGAGTCTAGCCTTTTTATCAGTCTTTACCTTGGCGGCTTGTTCTGGTCATAAGGAAGAAGCAAAAGTTCCAGAAGCAAACGTGGAACAAAAACAAGCTAAGTTTGATGAAAAGTTGTTTAAAGAAGCTGGTCTATTGCCTTTTAAAAGTGAAAAACAGCTTGAACTTGGAGAACTGGATTCTAAAAATCGTGCGACTGGTGCTCATATTCAGCTAAAGGATAGCGATGAGCCAACTGAGAAAAGAGATTCAAAATTGACCTATGATCCAGTAGGGTGGCACAACTATAAATTCTTTTACGGAGATGGCCGGGAAGAAGCTTGGTTGATGAGTAGAGGTCATTTAATTGGTTACCAATTTAGCGGTTTGAATGACGAAAAGCGAAATTTAGTTCCTATGACTAACTGGCTCAATGCTGGAAACTATTCTGGAACGGATGAACATAACCAGAGTAGTATACTTTACTATGAAAATCGATTGGATTCATGGCTCGCTAATCATCCAAACTACTATCTTGATTACAAGGTGACGCCAATTTATCAAAATGATGAGCTTATTCCTAGACAGATAGGGTTGCAATATGTAGGGATTGATGAAAATGGTAAGCTCTTAGAAATTAAGTTGGGTAGCAGTAAGGAAAAGGTGGATAAGTATTCTGTGACGCATGTCGTTTTAGACAATGTTTCGGCTAATGCAGAAATTAACTATTTGGATGGTACTGCTAAAAACCTAGTTGAAGACGCAAAGGTAAAAGAAGAAAAAGAAAAAGCCAAGAAGGAAGCTGAGGAAAAGGCTAAGAAAGAGGCGGAGGAAAAAGCAGAAGCCGAGAAGAAGGCGAAAGAAGAGGAAGAAAAGGCTCGTCAAGCAGAACAAGAAAAGGAAGAGAGTCAGGAATCAAACACGCAATCAGCAAATTCAGGTGGTTATTTCAAAGATTCCAGAGGAAGATGGCATAAACCAAATGGCAAGTATGCCTCTAAGAAAGAAATTAAAGCAGCTGGATTGCAGTGGTAGGAAAAATTTAGTAGATATACAGTCAAAAAAACCGTTGCAAAGCGGTTTTTTGTTGCGTGTTTTGGGGTAATATAGTAGAATTATGGAGATATTAAATATTTTTTGGAGATTAATATGAAGAAAAAAATAATTATATTGTCAATGTGTCTGATATTAGGAATTTCTGGTCTTGGATACTATTTCTTATCTTATGTCCCCTACAGATCTGCTGTAACTAAGTTTGAAGATATAGTCAAAGATTTACAAGAAAAAAATAAAGAGGTTGAAAACCAAATAGCTGAGGCTGAGAAGGTAATTGATAGTGGCGAAGAGCCATTGGATTTAAAAAAATTAGAAGAATTAAAAAAAGCAATTGAAGATAGTCAGAATTCACTTCGTAAGGTACCAGAAATGGAGAAAGCGACTGCTAAGATTGAGGAACAAATAGAAGAATTAAGCAAACCATTGGACTATAGTGAAATAAAAAAGAATTTATCTGACAAACAGACTCATTATCAAAATAGCATCCTTCAACTAAAACAAATTACAAATCCGTCTAATACTTTTGTTGAAGAAAGACTCAAAGAAATTTCTTCAATTACAGGAGTACAGTCTGTTACTGAAAATAACGACCCGAATAATAAATTAAATAAACAAGGTGGGTATACAGCGTCTGTATATTTTATAGACAATCAAGTGACACATTCCGTAGAAGGAACTGATATTGTTCAGAAAGGCAATGATGCTGGTGGAAATGTCGAGGTTTATAAGACAAAAGAAGAAGCTGAAAAACGCAACACATATATTAGCGCATTTGATGGTACTGCTTTAAATCCTGGATCACACTATGTTTATGGAACAGTTTTAATTCGTACTTCACATTATCTAACAGGAACACAGCAGAAAGATTTAACTGAAGAAATTTATAATAAATTGATTGAACTTAAATAATTAAAAAATTGGAAAGCTATTAATTTATTGAACTAATATATAGTCAAAAAGCCGTTGCAAAGCGGTTTTTTTGTTATAATGAAGGGGAGAATGTTAGAAATTAAAGGAGAAAAATTTGATGAGATACATAACTCTTGGTCAAGATGACAAAGAATTATCAGAAATTGTTCTCGGAATGATGAGAATAAAAGATAAGTCTGTAAAAGAAGTTGAAGAGCTTGTAGAAACAGCACTGTCTGTTGGAATCAATGCTTTTGACTTGGCTGATATTTATGGTCGTGGTCGTTGTGAAGAACTGTTAGGTCTTGTCCTAAAAAATCGTCCAGATTTAAGAGAAAAGATGTGGATTCAGTCCAAATGTGGCATTCGCATTGAAGAATTTACCTATTTTGATTTTTCAAAAGAGTATATATTACAATCAGTTGATGGGATTTTAGAAAGATTGCAGGTTGATTATTTAGATAGCTTGCTTCTTCATCGACCAGATGCTTTGATGGAAGCTGACCAAGTGGCAGAAGCCTTTGAAATTCTACAAAAATCAGGTAAAGTTCGATACTTTGGTGTGTCCAACCAAAATCCCATGATGATGGAGTTGCTGAAGAAAGAAGTCAAACAACCTCTATCTATTAATCAATTACAATTAAGTGCAGCTTTCACACCTAGTTTTGAAGCAGGATTTCATGTCAATATGGAAGGCAACAAGGCAGCTTTGCGTGATGGAAGCGTCTTTGAATACTGCAAATTAAATGACATGGTTATCCAGGCCTGGTCAGTCTTGCAGTTCGGATATTTTAAAGGGAATTTTGTTGGCAATGAGAAATTTCAAGCTTTAAATCAAGTACTTGATCGTTTAGCTTTTAAATATGGAGTAACCCCTTCAACTATTGCCATTTCTTGGATATTGCGTTATCCAGCAAAAATGCAGGCAATCGTAGGTACCACAAATCCTAAGCACTTGAGAGAAGTTGGCCAAGCGGGAAACTTTAGCTTAACAAGAAAAGAATGGTATGAAATTTATCTTGCTGCAGGGAATAATTTACCTTAGGAAAAAATGCATTTAAAGAAATCATAGTCAAAAAAACATTGGAAAACGTTTTTGTTATGTGACCATTTGTCTGTCTTGATTCGTTAGGTACGGTTCATTAACGGATGATTATGATTTAATACTCAATGAAAATCGAAAAGCAAACTAGGAAACTAGCCGCAGGTTGCTCAAAACACTGTTTTGAGGCTGTAGATAAGACTGACGAAGTCAGTCACATATATACGGTAAGGCGACGCTGACGTGGTTTGAATTAGTATAACTATTCTGATTTACGTACTAGTAGGGAAGCAGTATCCCATAATTGACGGCACGCTAGTAGGTACTATAAAATGGACTGGAGTGATTTTTGGATTTTGATTGGGTATAAAACATCATAGAGAATAAAAAATAGGATAGGATTTTTTGTCCTAACCTATTTTTACATGAAATAAACAATGGCGATGTATTGGAGTGCGGACGCAGCTAGGATAAAGAGATGCCAAATCATGTGGAAATAAGGTTTTTTCTTGGCATAAAATCCAGCCCCAACTGTATAAGAGAGTCCACCAGTTACCATGAGACTCCAGAAAATTGGTGTCGTTTGACTGATAATGGCAGGAATGATAGCTAGAACCAACCAGCCCATAATCAGGTAAAGAGCAAGGCTAAATTTCTCATTGACTTTTTTAGCAAAGATTTTATAGAGAATACCAAAGATGGTCGTTCCCCATTGGATGGCAATAATTAGATAACCAAACCAGTTATTCATTAAGGTCAAGACGACGGGCGTGTATGAGCCTGCGATAGCCACATAAATCATCGAATGGTCGATGATTCTCAAGACATATTTATGGGTCGAACCATAGGCCATAGAGTGATAAATGGTGGATGATAAAAACATGAGAAAGAGACTAATAACGAAAATGGAAACGCCGATAGAGGATAAAAATCCGTGTGTCTCATAACTATAGGTGGATGAAATAGGCAGTAAGATGAGCATGATGATTGCACCCACAGCATGGGTCACACTATTAGCAATCTCCTCTCCAAAACTGAGTTGTTTGCTGAGTTTAAGACTAGTGTTCATTGGATTGCCTCCTCTTGAGTATGATAGATTAAGTCTAGAGTTTGATGATAGAGTTTAACGGTTTGGCAGCTGGTTTGGATAATAGGGTTAGCTGGATCAATTCCTTGGTTCATGTAGTCCACAAAAGCGTCGTAGAGTTGGTCTGAACTTGCTTGACTTTGTAGAGTATTAAGTGTCTGAGCTATTTCTTGAATAGAAAATACAGACTTGAGGGTTGTGATAGCAATCAAACGGGCAATCTGTTGGCGTTGGTATTTTTTCTTGTCAGGCTTTGTCAGGTAACCATGTTTCACATAATTGTTGACCATAGATGCTGTTAGGCCCTTGTCTTTATCAGGAGAAATAGGAGCGCAGACCTGATTGACATAGAGCAAAACCTGGTCCAGATAGAGGTCAATATTTGGGATTTCTGCCCATTTGGGGTAGGAAAAGGTAGTTTTCATTTTCAACTCCTTTTTATCTAGTTTTAATAACTAGATTATAAAATAACAAAAACAGAAAGTCAAGTTTTAACTGCTTGTGAAAAGGCTTAAATTATGCTATGATGGGAGAAACTAGTCAGAAATGAGGAGAAAAGATGGAGATTCGTTTAGCTTTTCCAAATGAAGTAGATGCCATTATGCAGGTAATTGAGGATGCTAAAAAATGTTTAGCAGATGCTGGTAGTGATCAGTGGCAAAATGGCTATCCAAATGCGGACATTATTATCGATGATATTATCTCAGGTCAAGCTTATGTTGCCTTGGAAGAGGGAGAACTGCTAGCCTATGCTGCTGTGACCAAGAGTCCAGAGGCGGCCTATGAAGCCATTTATGAAGGAAAATGGCAAGCTGGAGAGTCAGAGTACCTAGTCTTTCACCGTATTGCTGTGGCAGCAGATGTCCAGGGACAGGGAGTTGCTCAAACCTTTTTAGAGGGCTTGATTGAAGGTTTTGATTATCTAGATTTTCGCTCAGATACGCATGTTGCAAACAAGGCCATGCAACATATTTTTGAAAAACTCGGTTTTAAACAAGTTGGTAAAGTTCCGGTTGATGGGGAACGTTTGGCCTATCAAAAATTAAAGAAATAATGCAAAAGAAGTATGCAAAAATGTACTATTCTTCGCCAATTGGTTCCCTTTCACTTGTAGCTGATGACCATTATCTGTATGGCATTTGGGTACAGGATCAGAAGTATTTTGAGAGGGGATTGGGAGATGAAACAATAGACGAAGTTGTTAGTCATCCTGTTTTAGCTCCAGTTATTGCTTGCTTAGATGATTACTTTAAAGGCAAGTCTCAGGATTTATCCAACTTACCCTTGGCTCCAATCGGTACGGATTTTGAAAAGAGAGTTTGGTCCTATTTACAGGGCATTCCTTATGGTCGGACAGTGACCTATGGACAAATAGCGCAAGACCTGCAAGTGGCTTCTGCTCAAGCAATTGGTGGAGCGGTAGGACGTAATCCTTGGTCTATCCTAGTACCTTGTCATCGTGTTCTTGGAGCAGACAAGCGTCTGACAGGTTATGCCGCAGGAGTGGAAAAGAAAGCCTGGCTCTTGGAGCATGAATGCGCAGATTTTAAAGATACAAACAAATAGAAGGAGAAACACATGTTAGAATTTATCGAATATCCAAAATGTTCAACTTGTAAAAAAGCAAAACAAGAATTAAACCAACTCGGTGTGGACTACAAAGATGTTCACATTGTCGAAGAAACACCAAGTCAAGAAGTCATTTTAAACTGGCTAGAAACCTCAGGTTTTGAGTTGAAGCAATTTTTCAACACTAGTGGGATTAAATACCGTGAATTAGGGTTGAAAGATAAGGTAGGAAGTCTGTCGAACCAAGAAGCAGCTGAGTTGCTAGCAAGTGATGGTATGTTGTTAAAACGTCCCATTTTAGTAGAAAATGGAGCTGTTAAGCAAATCGGTTATCGAAAGGCTTACGAAGAATTGGGACTGAAATAGTTTTTATCTATCTCTTTGATAGATAAAATATATAACCTCCCTGTTTCAAAGTATGATAAACTAGTAGGTAGATAAAGTCTGTATCTGACCGTAGCAAATAATTTCATTGACGGCAGAAGTATGGTAGAATGAATCATTATCAGGAGAGGATGTTTTTATGAATGTTACAACGATTTTAGCATCAGATTGGTACCAAAACTTGATGCAATTGATTCCGGATGGCAAGCTGTTTAGTCTACGTTCGGTCTTTGATGGGATTCCAAGAATTGTCCAACAACTTCCAACAACGATTATGTTGACCATTGGTGGTGCCCTTTTTGGCTTGGTTTTAGCGCTGATTTTTGCCATTGTGAAAATCAATCGTGTCAGAATTTTATATCCCTTGCAGGCCTTCTTTGTTAGTTTCTTAAAGGGGACACCGATTTTGGTGCAGCTCATGTTGACCTACTACGGGATTCCGTTGGCTCTAAAAGCTCTCAATCAGCAATGGGGAACAGGTCTTAATATCAATGCGATTCCAGCCGCTGCTTTTGCGATTGTAGCCTTTGCCTTTAATGAGGCAGCTTATGCCAGTGAAACCATTCGTGCAGCGATTCTCTCAGTTAATCCTGGTGAGATTGAGGCGGCACGAAGTCTGGGTATGACTCGAGCACAAGTTTATCGTCGCGTGATTATTCCCAATGCGGCCGTTGTGGCGACTCCAACCTTGATTAACTCCCTAATTGGCTTGACCAAGGGAACTTCCCTAGCCTTCAGTGCGGGTGTTGTGGAAGTCTTTGCCCAAGCTCAGATTTTGGGTGGAGCCGATTATCGTTACTTTGAACGCTTTATCTCCGTTGCCCTTGTTTATTGGGTAGTCAATATTGGAATTGAGAGCCTCGGTCGTTTCATCGAGAGAAAAATGGCTATTTCTGCACCCGATACAGTGCAAACAGATGTGAAAGGAGATCTTCGTTAATGATTAAGATTTCGAATTTAAGCAAATCCTTTTCAGGACAGACTGTCTTGGATCATCTGAACTTGGATATTCAAAAAGGGGAAGTTGTAGCCTTGATTGGTTCTTCAGGAGCTGGAAAATCAACCTTCCTTCGCAGTCTCAATTATCTTGAAACACCTGACAGTGGCTCTATTCAGATTGATGATTTCTCAGTTGATTTTTCTAAGATCACTCAAGAAGAAATCCTTGCCCTACGCCGTAAGCTGTCCATGGTTTTCCAACAGTTTAATTTGTTTGAACGCCGTACAGCACTTGATAATGTGAAAGAAGGCTTGGTTGTTGTCAAGAAATTATCTGACCAAGAAGCAACTAAGATTGCCAAGGAAGAGTTGGCTAAGGTTGGGCTTTCTGATCGTGAGAATCATTATCCTCGTCATTTATCAGGTGGTCAGAAGCAACGGGTTGCCCTAGCGCGTGCACTTGCGATGAAACCAGATGTCTTGCTCTTAGACGAACCAACTTCAGCCCTTGACCCAGAATTGGTTGGAGAAGTAGAAAAATCTATTGCAGATGCTGCTAAGTCAGGTCAAACCATGATTTTAGTCAGTCATGACATGTCCTTTGTAGCCCAAGTGGCTGATAAGATTCTCTTCTTAGATAAGGGGAAAATTATCGAGTCAGGAACACCGGATGAGATTATCCACCATCCTAAAGAAGAACGGACAAAAGAATTCTTCGCTAGTTACAAACGGACTTATATTTGATATAATAGACAAAGAAAAACTCAGTTAGCTGGACTAGCTGAGTTTACTCTTTAAAAAAGATAGAAATGAGAGAAATCATGCTACTGCAACTATTTTCTTTATATTTCGAGAGTTTGATCTTGACTACCATCCTTGTCCTGATTTTTTTAGGGATTTGGATTGGACTGAGAGCCATGTCGGGAGTTGATAAGACAGCCAAGGCTCGCCAAGCTCATCTCTATGATATGATTATGATTGGAGTCTTGGTTGTTCCAGTATTATCCTTTGCGGTTATGAGTTTAATTCTTGTTTTCAAGGCATAATCCTTGCATGATTGACAAGAAAGAGTTAGAATAAAGATAGTTACAACAAGAAAGAAGGAAACTATATGTACGATACTATTATTATCGGTGCTGGACCTGCAGGTATGACTGCAGCCTTGTATGCTGCTCGAAGCAATCTGAAAGTAGGCTTGATTGAAGGTGGTCTGCCAGGTGGTCAGATGAATAATACATCGGATATCGAAAATTACCCAGGATACGCTAATATTAGTGGACCTGAATTGGCTGAAAAGATGTTTGAACCACTTGAAAATCTTGGTGTTGAGCACATTTATGGTTATGTTGAAAATGTCGAAGATCATGGTGATTTTAAGAAAGTGATGACCGATGACCAAACATATGAAACACGTACAGTTATCGTAGCGACTGGTTCTAAACACCGTCCTTTGGGAGTTCCTGGAGAAGAAGAACTAAACAGCCGTGGTGTTTCTTATTGTGCCGTTTGTGATGGTGCTTTCTTCCGTGACCAAGATTTGTTGGTAGTTGGTGGCGGAGATTCAGCTGTTGAAGAAGCCCTCTTCTTGACTCGCTTTGCTAAGACTGTTACCATTGTTCACCGTCGTGACCAACTTCGTGCCCAAAAGGTTTTACAAGACCGTGCCTTTGCGAATGAGAAAATCAGCTTTATCTGGGATTCTGTAGTCAAGGAAATCAAGGGTGAAAACAGAGTAGAATCTGTCGTTTTTGAAAATGTAAAAACAGGTCAAGTGACAGAACAAGCCTTCGGTGGCGTCTTTATCTATGTTGGATTGGACCCTCTTAGCGATTTTGTTAAAGAATTGAATATCCAAGATCAGGCTGGTTGGATTGTGACAGATAACCACATGAAAACTGCAGTTGATGGTATCTTTGCCGTTGGAGATGTTCGCTTGAAAGACCTTCGCCAAGTAACAACAGCAGTTGGAGATGGAGCTATCGCTGGTCAAGAAGCCTACAAGTTTATCACCGAACATAGTTAATTATAAAAACGCATAGTATCAGATTTACAAGCCTTGATATTATGCGTTTTGTTGTAGGAATATTTACTTCATTTTCTACTGAAATTGAGTTTTGCCAGCCTCTTATATTTTTAGAAAAATCCTTTAATCTTGCTAACTAGGCCATCTAGACCTTCTGAACCAGAAATCAACTGCTGAGCTTGAGAGAAGTATTCTCCAAGTTGTTCTTGATTTTCTGCAACGAATGTCTTAGCAGCTTCGAAATCTTTTGTTTCGATTAACTCTTTTACTTGATTAAACAAATCTAATGGGTTCATCTTATTTCTCCTTTTCTGTACTTAATTATTTAACCATCTTTATGATAAAAAATCAACTGTTGCTGCTTTTGGCTAGGACCTGTTTTTATCTACAAGTTCTCATAACTAAGATTCTAACTACCAAAACAAGGTGGACATAAAAATGTTCGGGTTTTTCTAGTGTATCCATGAAATAAAAACGGATACATGGTATAATAGAGGTAGCTCTTTAATGGAGGTGTTTGAGTGGAAAATCTGAAGAAAATGGCAGGTATCAAGGCTGCTGAGTTTGTCAAGGATGGCATGGTAGTCGGACTTGGAACGGGGTCTACTGCCTATTATTTCGTAGAAGAAATCGGTCGTCGTATCAAGGAAGAAGGATTGCAGATTACAGCTGTAACGACTTCTAGTGTGACTAGTAAACAGGCTGAAGGGCTTAATATCCCACTCAAGTCTATTGACCAAGTAGACTTTGTCGATGTGACAGTCGACGGGGCGGATGAAGTGGATAATCAGTTTAATGGAATCAAAGGTGGTGGTGGTGCCCTTCTGATGGAGAAGGTTGTCGCAACGCCCTCAAAAGAATATATTTGGGTGGTGGATGAAAGCAAGCTGGTCGAAAAACTAGGTGCTTTTAAATTGCCAGTAGAAGTGGTTCAGTATGGCGCAGAACAGGTCTTTCGTCGTTTTGAGCGAGCTGGCTACAAACCAAGTTTCCGTGAAAAAGACGGCCAACGTTTTGTGACCGATATGCAGAATTTTATCATTGACCTTGCCTTGGATGTCATTGAAGATCCAATTGCTTTCGGACAAGAATTGGACCATATCGTTGGTGTCGTGGAACACGGCTTATTCAACCAAATGGTGGATAAGGTCATCGTTGCTGGACGAGATGGAGTTCAGATTTTAACTTCAACAAAAGCAAAATAATCAAAATAATAAGGAGATACACTATGTCAAAATTTAATCGTATTCACTTGGTTGTACTTGATTCTGTGGGAATCGGCGCCGCACCAGATGCCAATAACTTTGTCAATGCAGGAGTTCCAGATGGAGCTTCTGACACATTAGGACACATTTCAAAAGCAGTTGGTTTGAATGTCCCAAACATGGCTAAAATTGGTCTTGGAAATATTCCTCGAGAAACTCCTCTTAAGACTGTTCCAGCTGAAAGCAATCCAACAGGATATGCAACAAAATTGGAAGAAGTATCTCTTGGTAAGGATACTATGACTGGGCACTGGGAAATCATGGGCCTTAACATTACTGAGCCTTTCGATACTTTCTGGAACGGATTCCCAGAAGAAATCTTGACAAAAATTGAAGAATTCTCAGGGCGTAAGGTCATTCGTGAAGCCAACAAACCTTACTCAGGTACAGCTGTTATCGATGATTTTGGACCACGTCAGATGGAAACTGGAGAGTTGATTATCTATACTTCAGCTGACCCTGTTTTGCAAATTGCTGCCCACGAAGATATTATTCCTTTGGACGAATTGTACCGTATTTGTGAATATGCTCGTTCGATTACCCTTGAGCGCCCTGCTCTTCTAGGTCGTATCATTGCCCGTCCATATGTTGGTGAACCAGGTAACTTCACTCGTACGGCAAATCGTCGTGACTTGGCCGTTTCTCCATTTGCACCAACTGTTTTGGATAAATTGAACGAAGCAGGTATCGATACTTACGCTGTTGGTAAAATCAACGATATCTTTAACGGTGCTGGTATCAATCATGACATGGGCCACAACAAGTCAAACAGCCACGGAATTGATACATTATTGAAGACCATGGGACTTGCTGAATTTGAAAAAGGATTCTCCTTCACAAACTTAGTTGACTTTGATGCCCTTTATGGACACCGTCGTAATGCTCATGGCTACCGTGATTGCTTGCATGAGTTTGATGAGCGCTTGCCTGAAATTATCGCAGCCATGAGAGAGAATGATCTTCTTTTGATTACTGCGGACCATGGAAATGACCCAACCTATGCTGGAACTGACCATACTCGTGAATATATTCCACTTTTAGCTTACAGTCCAGCCTTTAAAGGCAATGGTGTCATTCCAGTTGGACATTTTGCAGACATCTCAGCAACAGTTGCGGATAATTTTGGTGTTGAAACTGCCATGATTGGTGAAAGTTTCTTAGATAAATTGGTATAAGATGACGCGCTATGCTTTGCTGGTTAGAGGTATCAATGTTGGTGGCAAGAATAAGGTCGTCATGGCGGAGCTTCGTCAAGAATTGACAGAGTTGGGACTGGAAAAAGTTGAAACCTACATCAACAGTGGCAATATTTTCTTGACTTCGACAGCTCCCAAAGCCCAATTGGTTGAAAAGTTAGAGACTTTCTTTGAAATCCATTATCCATTTATTCAGAGCTTTTCTTTGCTGAGTCAGGAAGACTATGAAGCAGAGCTGGAGAATCTGCCAGATTGGTGGACCAAAGACCTGGCACGAAAAGATGTGCTCTTCTACACGGAGAGCTTAGATGTGGATCAAGTGATCGAGAAAGTGAACAGTTTGGAACTGGAAGATGAAGTGGTTCATTTTGGAAGACTTGGGATTTTCTGGGGGAAATTCTCTGAGGAATCCTACTATGCAACTGCCTATCATAAGTACTTGCTCAAGATGCCTTTCTACCGCCACATTACTATTCGTAATGCTAAAACTTTTGACAAAATCGGTCAAATGCTAAAAAAATAATAAAGGAGACACAATGACGTTTTTAAACAAAATCCATGAAACTGCTACTTTCCTGAAAGACAATGGAATCCAAGCACCTGAGTTCGGTCTAATCCTTGGATCAGGTCTGGGAGAATTGGCAGAAGAAATCGAAAATCCAGTTGTAGTAGACTATGCGGATATCCCAAACTGGGGCCGTTCGACAGTAGTCGGTCACGCTGGTAAATTGGTATATGGTGAACTGGCAGGTCGCAAGGTCTTGGCTCTTCAAGGTCGCTTCCATTTCTATGAAGGAAATCCTCTTGAAGTTGTAACTTTCCCAGTTCGTGTCATGAAAGTTCTCGGATGTGAAGGTGTCATTGTAACCAATGCAGCTGGTGGTATTGGTTATGGCCCTGGTACTTTGATGGCTATCTCTGACCACATCAACATGACGGGGCAAAACCCATTGATGGGTGAAAACTTGGATAACTTTGGTCCACGTTTCCCAGATATGTCTAAAGCCTACACACCAGAATACCGTGCTACTGCCCATGAAGTGGCTAAGAAACTTGGTATCAAGCTTGATGAAGGTGTCTATATCGGTGTAACCGGTCCGACTTATGAAACACCAGCAGAGATTCGTGCCTATAAGACACTGGGAGCGGATGCAGTTGGTATGTCTACTGTTCCGGAAGTGATTGTGGCAGCCCACTCTGGCTTGAAAGTTCTAGGAATTTCATGTATTACTAACTTTGCGGCTGGTTTCCAAGAAGAACTCAACCACGAGGAAGTTGTAGAAGTGACTGAACGTGTTAAAGGTGACTTTAAAGGATTGATTAAAGCGATTCTTGCTGAATTGTAAAAAACTTGGTGATGGGATTAGACTAGAAATGAAGGTTTTAGTTCTCATCACCTTTAGTAGAGAAGATTAGGTTTGTTGTGATTAAAAAATGAACAAAAATCCAATCAACTACTATATCTTTAGTAAAAATTTATCACATGCTTATTTATCAATTATTGGTAAATAGGGAAAATAAAAGAAAGTTAGAAAAGAATGAAAATCGGTCAACGAATAATGCGTTTTGGCATAAAAAAATTAAGTATCGGAGTTGTATCTGTTGCAGTTGGTTTTGTTTTTTTAGCACCGACAGGAATTTCTGCCAATGAAGGAAGTCCAGTTGTGAAAAACGAAACTCCTCTAGTAGTAAATGCAACGGATAGTCCGACAAAACTAGAAAATACTGATAAAAAACAGGAAACGCCTCTCATAGAGGAAAGAGTGGCAGTTATCCAACCAGCTCCGGAAACAAAAGAAGTCCTTAAAAATCAGAAGGAAGAAGAAAAGCTGGAATCCCATAAAACAGAGCCTGCTCTAGTTCCTGAAGACGTGAATAAAGAGAAAAATGTAAAGGATGAGGCTACAACTTCTCGCCCTGTGACAGCAGAAGATCTTTTGAAAATCTCAAAAGGAGAACTGCACTCAGAAAATGATTTACTTGATAATTCTCTTTATGGTGAAAAAGTCCTTGATTTAGAAGGTGATGACGATCAGGATGGTATCAAAAATAAGGATGAGCTTTATATTTATCGTAAAGATGGTAAGGACTATTTAGGATATAACAGTCATCCATTACTGGCAGACAGTGATGGAGACGGATTAGCAGATGGGGAAGATGATAATAAGAAACAATGGTATGTTACAGATCGAGATGCTCTTCTCTTTATGGAGTTATCCTATCGTGATGATGACTATATCGAAAAAATTCTAGATCATAAAAATCCATTTCCGAGTCTCTACTTGAATCGTCAAGAATATAAGATGATGCACAATGAGTTAGCCCCGTTTTGGAAGATGAAAAAAGCTTACCATACAGCTAGTGGTTTGGATGCTTATCTATTTGAAACTAAAAGTGATTTTCCTTATTTAAAAGACAATACTGTTCAAATGTTGGCTATACGTGGGACAAGACTGAATGATGCAAAAGATTTGAGAACGGACTTGACCTTGCTAGGAGGAAATAAACCTGCACAAGCGGATGATATCCGTAATGTTGTAAAAGAATTGGCGCAGGATTCCAGTATTACCAATCTGTATATGACAGGTCATTCTTTAGGAGGCTATTTAGCTCAAATAGCAGCGGTTGAAGCCTATCAAAAATATCCTACTTTTTATAATAATGTTTTGAAAAAAGTGACAACATTTAATGCGCCTAAGGTCATTACTTCAAGGACAATCTGGAATGCCAAAAATGGTTTCTGGGATGTAGGACTAGAAAGTCGGAAGCTTGCTGTAAATGGAAAAATTAAACATTATGTAGTGGATAACGACAATGTGGTTACATCTGTGCTACAAAATGATAGTGATGTTGTGACATCTACAGGGAGCGCCAATGTTAAACACCGTTCGCGTGGCTATTTTGAAAGTCGCATGAATGATATTCCAAACTTTAATATTGGAAAACGAACAACATTGGATAAGCAGGGTTACCGTGATCCAAAACTGGAAAAAATTTCTTTCTTTAAGAAACAACAAGTCCCTCTGTCATCTAGTCAACCAAGCGCTGAACCTCTTGAAAATATAGCTCTAGGGAAACGGGTTACCCAAAGTTCGACAGCTTTTGGAGGTGACGCTAGAAGGGCTGTAGATGGAAAAGTTGATGGGAATTATGCTCATCATTCTGTAACGCATACAGATTTTCAATCTAAACCTTGGTGGCAAGTTGATTTAGACAAGGAAGAAACGATTCGTCAAATCAATATCTATAATCGAACAGATACTGCTCAGGATAGACTTACCAATTTTAATGTGATTCTTTTGGATAGTTCTGGAAAGGAAATTGAAAGAAAGCGCATTGCATCTCTGAAAGATATCTCTGCACAAATTGCAATTGACTATAAAAAAGCTCGTTTTGTCCGTATTGAGTTAGATGGTTACAATGCTCTCAGTCTCGCAGAAGTTCAAGTTTTGCGTGCTGAGAATATTGCATGGAAAAAGCAAGCACGCCAAAGTTCTACCGAGTTTGGAGGAGATGCTAGTCGTGCTCTAGATGGAAATACTAATAGTAACTACAGCCAGCAATCAATTACTCATACAAAATTTGAAAATCAGCCTTGGTGGGAAGTTGATTTGGGTCGTACAGAACAGGTAGGACTTGTCCGTCTTTATAATCGTGGAGATGGCGAACTTTCCAAACGTTTGGCAGATTTTGATGTGATTTTATATGATGAAAAAGGGACAGAAGTTACTAGAAAATATGTTTCTCGTTTAGAAGGAAATCGTTTAGATCTTCAGTTGGATGGCAAGTTGGGTCGCCGTGTCCGTATTCAATTGCGTCAGAAAAATCAAGCTCTCAGTCTTGCTGAAGTAGAAGTGTTTCGATTTATAGCTAAGAATGCTGTGACAACACCAACTTCTAAGCCAGTACAAGTGTTAAATTACACTCCTGTAAAAGATAAAACCCTAACTATTCAGCATAGTGGAGCTTACATTGCACGCTATTCTATAACTTGGGAAGAAGTTACAGTAGATAAAAATGGTCATTCAGTTGTTCGCAGTCATTCTTGGGAAGGAAATGGACGTAACCAGACTGCAGGTTTTGTACTCAACCTTCCAATTAAAGAAAATATGAGAAATCTGCGAATTAAGATCGAAAAGAGAACAGGTCTTATCTGGAATAGATGGCAAACAATCTATGATAACAGACCTCTTCTCGCCCAACCACATCGGAAAATCACTCATTGGGGTACGACATTGAATTCCAAGGTGAGTGACGATGATGTCTTGTAATATGATGGTACAATGACAGTTAGTTTGTCTAGTTTATAAGAAAGTACTACCTGAGCTTGAATAGAACTCAGGTAGCTCTCTGTGAAAGAACAAAATGAATACTCAATGAAAATCAAAGAGGAAACTAGGAAACTAGCCGCAGGCTGCTCAAAGCACTGCATTGAGGTTGCAGATAGAACTGACGAAGTCAGCTCAAAGCACTGCTTTGAGGTTGCAGATAGAACTGACGAAGTCAGTAACATATATACGGCAAGGCGACGTTGACGTGGTTTGAATTTTATTTTCGAAGAGTATAAACAGAAAGGTAGAGCGCGTGTTTGGATTTGAACACGAGTAGAAATTCGTACCTATAAGATGCTTGGAACAGATGTGGTCGGAATGTCAACTGCTCCTGAAGTTATTGTTGTAGCCTACTCAGGTTTGAAACTTCTAGGAATTTTATGTATTACTAACTATACTACTGGTTTCAAAGAAGAGATTAACCACTAAGAGGTTATAGAAGTGACCGAGTGTGTTAAAGGTGATTTTAAAGGCTTACTTAAAACCGTTTTTGCTGAATTATTATTATGTTAAAAGAATTGAGGAGTATTTTTCAGAAAATCCCTTATAATCTTAAATTATTCCTAGCAGTAATTTTGCAAGGAATAGTTTCAGGTTTATCTGGTATTTTTCTACATTATCTTTTAGAGATGGTGGAGGAGCTGGCTTTTGGTCGGTCAGAGCATCATAGTGGATTTTTGACAGATGGAGTTTCCTCCTCAAGAATAGGACTAAGTTTAATAATCGTGGGTCTTGGCTCATCCTTGGTCTGGTATTTCTTGCAAAAAGGGTCGAAGATTTATTCCATCAAAGCTCAGATGAAGGATGAGACTTCACGATACAAGCTTCATTTTTTAAGACAGCTATTTCATTCAATTTGGCAGATTATTGCAGTTGGCGGGGGAGCGCCTATTGGCAAAGAAGCTGCGCCACGAGAGATTGGAGCTCTATTTGCAGGACCAATTGGAAAAATATGTTCTCTCTCTAAGAAGGATCAAATCTTTCTCCTTGCTTGTGGTGCTGGTGCTGGTTTAGCAGCTGTCTACCAGGTTCCATTAACAAGTGTCTTCTTTGTTTTTGAAACTCTAGGAATTGCTCTATCTATTAAACGATTTATCTTAGTCGGTTTGACTACCTATGTGTCAACCTATATAGCAGGCTTGGTTATTTCAGATCAGGCTCTCTACCAGATTCCAGCCATCGCATGGTCATTAAAGGAAATGTGGATTATTCCCTTATTACTTCTTTTCTTAACCCCACTAGCTTGGCTTTTTGGTCGCTTGAGTAAAGAAGTGTCTTTAAATAGAATAAAAGATAAACGAATACTTCTCACATTGCCTACAGCTTTTCTTTTTCTTGCTGGGTTGGCAAGTTATTTTCCACATCTACTTGGAAATGGACGTATGATGGCTCAGGAAGTATTGAATGGTAGCAACGGCAAAACAGTATTCCTCTTGTTTATCCTAAAAGCACTGGTCGTTCTTATTACTCTGTGGGCAGGAGTCTATGGTGGTACTCTTACGCCATCTTTTGCCTTGGGCATGGCTGGAGCTGCTCTCTTTGGAATGATTCTAGGTGGGGATAGCCAGCCAAGCATTTTGCTTTTGGGATCGGTTTGCTTTTTGTCTGTGACTTTGAGGGCTCCCTTGTCTGCAACTGGATTAGTTATAGGTTTCACTGGGCTAGCTTTAGATTCTCTTCCGTATCTCTTAGTAATAGCTGTTTTAGCCTATGAATTTGCAAAAATATTAGACCGCTTTCCTTGGACTAGCATACTGTGTCAAAAGTCAAAGAATAAAGTAATTAGGTAGGAAATGCCCATTTCTTCTAGTCAATGATTTGATTTAAAAGATTAAAAAAACTCTCAATTTATTTATAACTGTTTTAAATAAAAATGAAGTAGGCCTATTGGTATCTTGATTGAATCCGATTTTTCCTAGCTATAAAAATAAAATAAAAAAAGAAAGGTAGAGCGTGTGTTTTGATTTGAACACGAGCGGAAAACTTTTCTAAAAACTCAGAAGAGAAGGGGAGTTCGGGTTTGAATTGAAACCGGTCTAATCTTCTCAATATCATCAAAATTAAGAAAGAAAGGAATTGAACCCACCCTAAAAGCAGTGGGAAAAAGATAGTTGGTCTAGCGAGCATCGCTCACTGCACCCAACTCCTATTTTCCCTTTGCTTTTTAACGGGTTTGGTATCTTTCTCAATATAAAATAAAGAAAGGTAGAGCGTGTGTTTTGATTTGAACACGAGCGGAAAACTTGGAAAATAGATAATCTGACTGAGAAATCAGGATTTCTCGTCAGATTCCTAATTTTCAGTCGTTTTCTTGTCGCTCTTTGTATCATAAATTATGTCTATCCATATTGCTGCTCAGCATGGTGAAATTGCTGATAAAATTCTTCTTCCTGGGGATCCTCTTCGTGCTAAGTTTATTGCGGAGAATTTTCTTGAAGATGCTGTTTGTTTTAACGAAGTGCGTAACATGTTTGGTTACACTGGTACTTACAAGGGTCACCGTGTATCTGTCATGGGAACTGGGATGGGAATGCCATCTATTTCGATTTATGCGCGTGAATTGATTGTTGATTACGGTGTGAAGAAATTGATCCGTGTGGGAACAGCAGGTTCATTGAATGAAAATGTTCACGTCCGTGAATTAGTTTTGGCGCAGGCAGCGGCAACCAACTCTAACATCATCCGCAATGACTGGCCACAGTACGATTTTCCACAAATCGCTAGCTTTGATTTGTTGGATAAGGCCTACCATATCGCTAAAGAACTCGGTATGACCACCCACGTTGGGAACGTTTTGTCTTCTGATGTCTTTTATTCAAACTACTTTGAAAAGAACATCGAACTTGGTAAATGGGGAGTCAAGGCTGTGGAAATGGAAGCAGCAGCTCTCTACTATTTGGCAGCCCAATACCATGTTGACGCGCTTGCTATCATGACTATCTCTGATAGTTTGGTTAATCCAGATGAAGATACAACTGCAGAAGAACGCCAAAATACCTTCACAGATATGATGAAGGTTGGATTAGAAACCTTGATTGCAAAATAATTATATCCAAAAAAGGAAGCCCTTCTTTATGAATTGGAGGACTTCCTTTTCTTATCTAGAAATTGGTCTATCTCTTTTTGTGATCTGAGGATGACCACTTTATATGGATAGTTTTTTTGAATCCACTTGTAGCGTTCCTTAGCGGATTTGCTCCGTCCGTCCCAAAGAATCCATCTGATAAACTCCCAATTAAATTGTTCTTGACAACCAGCTGCCATGCTTTCTCTGACCTTGCCTCGGTATTTGAGGTATCGTTTAAAGGCTCGAAAGAGACAGGTAAATGGCGAAAAATTAAGAAAGATGATTTGATCTGCTTCCTGCATTCTTTCTCTGTAATAGCACCAAGAATAATTACCATCGATGACCCAGGCTTCATGCTTGGTGAGAAAGTTTTTCATCTCGGCCAACATCCATTCACGGTCACTGTCTTGCCAACCGGGTTGAAATTGGAGTGTGTCCATGTGAAGTTTTGGGATGGAGTAGTAGTTAGATAATTTTTCTGCTAGAGTTGACTTACCAGCACCAGAATATCCGATAATTGCGATTTTCATTTTCTACCTTTTCTAATTTGGAGACAAAAAAACAGCCTCTATGGACTGTTTCTTATTTAGCAAGTTTAGCTGAAAGACGAGCTTTGTCGCGGCTTGCTTTGTTTTTGTGAATCAAACCTTTAGTTTCTGCTTTATCGATAGCTGAGCTAGCAGCACGGAAAAGTTCTTCAGATGGGTTTGCTTCGAAAGCTTTGATAGCAGTACGCATAGCTGATTTTTGAGCTGAGTTCTTTTCGTTTTGTTTAACGTTCAATTCAGCGCGTTTGATAGCTGATTTAATGTTTGCCAATGTTCTTACCTCCATATTTACTAACTATACCATTATATCTGAAAACTTACGTTTTGACAAGGGAAAATTACTTTTTTAAGTAAATTTCATCGATTTCATGGTTCTTTGTTTTATGCAGAATCACTTCCGCTCGATTTCTGGTAGGTTCAATATAATTTTGTAGATTTGTGAGATTGATACTGGTCCAGACTTGATGGGCAAAGGATTCCACTTCCCCAATCGGCATTTGAGTAAAACGATAATAGTAGCTATCAGGGTCGTTTTGGGCTAGGCTCAGCATTTTCAAGAAACGGTCTAGATACCAACTCTCGATGTCATCGACTGCAGCATCAACGTAGATTGAAAAGTCAAAGAAGTCAGTAATGTAGAGACGCTCGTTTTGTGGATTTTGAAAGACATTGATTCCTTCAACAATGACAAAATCAGCAGCTTTGACGCTTTGCATTTCCTCAGGAACGATGTCGTAGACTTCATGAGAATAGACAGGAATATCTACATCTTGTCCATTTTTGATGTGATCCAGGAAGTTGAGAAGAGCTTCCATATCATAGCTTTCAGGAAATCCCTTGCGATTTAAAATCCCCTGTTCAATCAAGGTCTGGTTGGGATAGAGAAAGCCGTCAGTTGTTACCAACTCAACCGTAGCATCTGTAAGTGTACGGGACAGTAGGATTTGAAGTAGGCGACTGGTTGTTGATTTTCCAACGGCAACACTCCCAGAAACCCCAATGATAAAAGGTTGAGATTTGCTTTCACGTTGAAGGAAAATTCCTTTTGAAAAGGCCAAATCATCCTTGGTACGCTTGTAAATCTGGATGAGATGGGCTAGGGGTAGATAGACATCGGTAACATCCTGCAAACTAATCTGGTCATTAAAACTCTTGATGGATTCTAATTCCTCTTCTGTCAAAGGAGGTGTTGTCTTTCGATGTAAGGATTGCCAAGTCTGGCGGCTTATTTTTTCAAAATGTAAAAATTCGTTGGTCATTTGTTTTCCCCTAGATATTTTGTTTATCATACCATAAAAAGCTAAAAAAATAAAGCGGTTTCTTGAATGTGTTAAGTCAATAGTATATAATATAAGTAGATAGAGGTTGACCAATTTATTGATGAAGTAGGAGATGGTTTCTACTGATTTATAAGCTTATAAAGGGAGCATTTTAGTTCACAACTTATAGGAGGTGTACTATGAAAATCTTAAAAAGTTATATATTGGAACTTTGTTTTATTTTAAGTTTTGCACTACCTTTTATAAAAGGAGCCAATGCAGATAATGGTAGACGCTTTGTGGAAATCTATTACGGTTTTACTTTTTTGATGGAACATGCCATTGTAACAGTTGTCTTTCTTTGTTCGCTCTTGATTGCTTTCTTACTAAAAAAGCGGTGGGCGAAATGGCTAGTTGCTGGAAGTTATCTATTTTTGATTTTGTGGATTGCTACAGAGGGTTATTTCTTCCGCATGTCGCTAGAAGATTTGATACGCCTTTGGACAAGTTTGGAAATCCTGACACAAACTTATCAGTTGGGCTTTTATCTAAACATCTTATTGGGAATCCTGTTGATGATTAAGCATTTGAAGGTTAAGCAATAGTAATGAAAATGCGTCTGATTATAGATGATAAATTTATTGTTTTATCTTGACTGTGATACCTTATAGCTCCCAATGATTTGTCATTCATTTCCAATAATTGAAAGAGATTGAAGAAAAGGTTTTACCTACTAGCTTTCTTCAGTCTTTTTCGTTTTATTATCAATTTGTAAACGATTTACAATTTAAGGCAAATTATGGTAAAATAGTTTCATGAGTAAAATGTATTATGCAGAAAATCCTGACGCTGCTCATGACATTCATGAGTTAAGAGTGGACTTGTTGGGAGAAAAAATGACCTTTTTGACGGATGCGGGTGTTTTTAGCAAGAAAATGGTTGACTTTGGAAGTCAACTCTTGCTCAAGTGTCTTGAGGTCAACCAAGGAGAAACTGTCCTTGATGTAGGCTGTGGTTACGGGCCTTTGGGTTTGTCCTTGGCTAAGGCTTATGGGGTTCAGGCGACCATGGTCGATATCAATAATCGTGCCTTGGATTTGGCGCGACAAAATGCTGAACGAAATAAAGTAGAAGCGACGATTTTCCAGTCTAACATCTATGAACAAGTTAAAGGCACATTTGACCATGTCATTTCTAATCCTCCTATCCGTGCGGGCAAGCAAGTGGTTCATGAAATCATTGAGAAAAGTAAAGATTTCTTGGAAACTGGTGGGGATTTAACAATCGTTATCCAGAAGAAACAAGGGGCCCCAAGTGCTAAGTCCAAGATGGAAGATGTGTTTGGAAATTGTGAAGTCGTCAAAAAAGACAAGGGATACTATATCCTTAGAAGTGTGAACGAATGAGAGCAGTTGATTTAATCCAAAAGAAACGAGACGGTCAAGAACTGACTTCAAGTGAAATTGAATGGCTAGTTGAAGGCTATGTGTCAGGAACGGTTCCTGATTATCAGATGTCTGCCTTTGCTATGGCTGTTTATTTCAAAGGAATGACAACTCGAGAAATCTCTGACCTAACTATGAATATGGTTAGGACTGGGCAAGAGTTTGATTTATCAGCTATTGATGGGGTTAAGGTTGACAAGCATTCTACGGGTGGTGTTGGTGATAAGGTGACCTTGATTTTAGCTCCTCTTGTTGCTAGCTTCAGTGTACCTGTGGCAAAAATGAGTGGTCGTGGTCTCGGCCATACAGGCGGAACAATTGATAAATTGGAGTCCATTAAGGGCTATCAAGTGGAACGCAGTCAAGAGGATTTTATTCGTCAGGTACAGGACATTGGTGTATCTGTCATTGGACAATCAGACCAGCTGGTCAAAGCAGATAAGCTTCTCTATGCCCTTCGTGATGTGACCGCAACTGTAGACACGATTCCTTTGATTGCTAGTTCGGTGATGAGTAAGAAAATCGCGGCAGGAGCGGATGCTATTTTGCTAGACGTGACTGTCGGTGAGGGTGCCTTCATGAAGACGGTTGATGAGGCGCGTGAATTGGCTCAAACCATGGTGGAACTTGGTAAGGCAGTTGGTAGAAAAACGGTAGCAGTGATTACCGATATGAGTCAACCTTTGGGACGAGCGATTGGAAATCGTCTGGAGATCCTTGAAGCACTGGAGATTTTACAAGGGCAAGGTCGTCAGGATATTACCCATTTTATATGCGAATTGGCTCAAATTATGCTTGGTTTGGCAAATGTAAATAAAACAGTTGAAGAAGTTCGCCAACATCTTGAAAATGGTAAGGCACTGGCTAAGTTTGAGGAAATGGTCCAAGCCCAAGGTGGAGACTTGGAAGATCTCTATCGTCCTGTAAATGTAGCCCATGTGGTGGAAATTCCTGCCCAGGAAACGGGTGTCATTTCAGCTCTTCCAGCTATGGAATTTGGACTTTATGCTATGAGACTGGGGGCTGGCCGTGCAGTTAAGTCTGATTCCTTGGACTATGAAACAGGAATTGTTTTTGAAAAGAAAGTTGGAGATTCCGTTCAAAAGGGAGAAATTGTTGCAAAAGTATACACAAATGGAAAAATTTCTCCTCAGCTAGTTACAGATTTTCAAAAATATGTTAAAATAAATGATAGGGTGCAAAGTTTACGAGAAATTATAGAAATTATCTCATAAACCGCAGGAGAATCCGAATATGAAATTAAATAAATATATCGATCATACGCTTTTAAAACAAGATGCGACAGAAAATCAAATTGATTGTTTGTTGTCTGAAGCTAGGGAGTATGATTTTGCCAGTGTTTGCGTCAATCCGACCTGGGTTGAACATGCTAAAAAAGGGCTTGAAGGCACAGATGTCAAGGTTTGCACAGTAGTTGGTTTCCCTTTGGGAGTAACAACTTCAGCTGTGAAAGCATTTGAAACCAAAGAAGCTATCCAAAATGGTGCAGATGAGATTGATATGGTGATCAATGTCGGTGCCCTCAAATCAGGTAATCTTGATTTGGTTGAATCGGACATTCGTGCTGTTGTGGAAGCAAGTGGTGACAAGTTGGTTAAAGTCATCATTGAAGCTTGCTTATTGACAGACCAAGAAAAAGTTGTGGCTTGCCAATTAGCTCAAAAAGCTGGAGCTGATTTTGTTAAAACATCTACCGGCTTTTCAACTGGTGGCGCTACGATAGCGGATGTTCAATTAATGCGTGAAACAGTTGGACCTGATATGGGTGTCAAGGCTGCTGGTGGAGCTCGTTCTTATGCAGATGCTCTTGCCTTTGTCGAAGCAGGTGCGACCCGTATCGGAACGTCAGCTGGTGTAGCCATTTTAAAAGGAGAATTGGCAGATGGCGACTACTGAGTTGATTGAACTAGCAATTGAAACAAGCAAGAAAGCCTATGTCCCTTATTCTCACTTTCCTATCGGAGCAGTTTTAGTAGCCAAAGACGGAAATGTTTACACGGGAGTGAATATCGAAAATGCTAGCTATCCTTTGACAAACTGTGGAGAGCGTACAGCCATTTTTAAAGCAGTTTCCGAAGGCCAAAGAGAATTTTCAGAATTGATTGTCTATGGACAGACTGAAAAACCAATTTCACCATGTGGTGCTTGTCGCCAAGTAATGGTCGAATTTTTTGAACAAGATCTAAAAGTGACCTTAGTCGCAAAAGATAAATCGACGGTCGAGATGACGGTCGGGGAATTACTTCCATACTCTTTTACAGACTTAAATTAGTCTGAGTCGCTCTCTGAGTGACACGGTCCTTGTGGCCAACCAATCCATACTTGCAACATCGTTGCACATCTTATTTAGGAGGTTCAGTAATGAACAAGAAACAATGGCTAGGTCTTGGCCTAGTAGCAGTGGCAGCAGTTGGACTTGCTGCATGTGGTAACCGCTCTTCTCGTAAGGCAGATTCATCTTCTGATGTGAAGACAAAAGCAGCAATCGTCACTGATACTGGTGGTGTTGATGACAAATCATTCAACCAATCAGCTTGGGAAGGTTTGCAGGCTTGGGGTAAAGAACACAATCTTTCAAAAGATAACGGTTTCACTTACTTCCAATCAACAAGTGAAGCTGACTACGCTAACAACTTGCAACAAGCGGCTGGAAGTTACAACCTAATCTTCGGTGTTGGTTTTGCCCTTCACAATGCGGTTGAAGAAGCAGCTAAAGAACATTCTGACTTGAACTATGTCTTGATTGATGATGTAATTAAAAATCAAAAGAATGTTGCGAGCGTAACTTTCGCTGATAATGAGTCAGGTTACCTTGCAGGTGTAGCTGCAGCAAAAACAACTAAAACAAAACAAGTTGGTTTTGTAGGTGGGCAGGAGTCAGAAGTTATCTCTCGTTTTGAAGCAGGATTCAAGGCTGGTGTTGCGTCAGTAGACCCATCTATCAAAGTACAAGTTGACTATGCTGGTTCATTTGGTGATGCTGCTAAAGGTAAAACAATTGCAGCCGCACAATACGCAGCCGGTGCAGATATTGTTTACCAAGTAGCTGGTGGTACAGGTGCTGGTGTCTTTGCAGAAGCAAAATCACTCAACGAAAGCCGTCCTGAAAATGAAAAAGTTTGGGTTATCGGTGTTGACCGTGACCAAGAAGCAGAAGGTAAATACACTTCTAAAGATGGTAAAGAATCAAACTTTGTTCTTGCATCTACTTTGAAACAAGTTGGTACAACTGTAAAAGATATTTCTAACAAGGCAGAAAAAGGTGAATTCCCTGGCGGTCAAGTGATCGTTTACTCATTGAAAGATAAAGGGGTTGACTTGGTAACAACTAACCTTTCTGAAGAAGGTAAAAAAGCCGTTGAAGATGCTAAAGCTAAAATCCTTGATGGAAGTGTAAAAGTTCCTGCAAAATAATGGATGGAAGTTATTTCTTAGGAAGCGGCCATCGGCCGCTTTTTAAGAGTTGAGACAAAGTCATTTTGTCTCAGTAAAGCTTGCTACTAGATAAACTAGCAAGTTTTATTGAAATAAAATAAGACTCTGAAAGGAAGAGCACATGGCACACGAAAATGTCATTGAGATGCGTGATATTACCAAGGTGTTTGGTGAATTTGTTGCCAACGACAAAATCAACCTGCACCTACGAAAGGGTGAAATTCATGCACTTTTAGGAGAAAATGGGGCTGGTAAGTCCACGCTCATGAACATGTTAGCAGGTCTTCTTGAACCAACTAGTGGTGAAATCGCGGTCAACGGTCAAGTTGTCAACCTCGACTCCCCATCTAAAGCAGCTGGCTTGGGAATCGGAATGGTTCACCAGCACTTTATGTTGGTAGAGGCTTTCACGGTGGCTGAAAACATTATTTTAGGAAGTGAATTGACTAAAAATGGTGTGCTAGATATCGCTGGAGCTAGCAAAGAAATCAAGGCTCTTTCTGAACGTTATGGCTTAGCTGTGGACCCTTCTGCCAAGGTGGCAGACATCTCAGTTGGAGCCCAACAACGTGTAGAAATTTTAAAAACCCTTTATCGGGGAGCTGATATTCTTATTTTTGACGAACCAACGGCTGTTTTGACTCCATCAGAAATTGAGGAGTTGATGGCTATTATGAAAAATCTTGTCAAAGAAGGAAAATCAATTATCTTGATTACCCACAAGTTGGACGAAATTCGTGCAGTTTCTGACCGCGTTACAGTTATCCGTCGTGGGAAATCAATTGAAACCGTCAAAATTGCAGGGGCTACTAATGCTGATTTGGCAGAAATGATGGTGGGACGTTCAGTTTCCTTTAAGACAGAGAAGCAGGCCTCTCAACCAAAAGAAGTGGTCTTGTCAATCAAAGATTTGGTGGTCAATGAAAACCGTGGTGTTCCAGCTGTGAAAAATCTGTCCTTGGATGTTCGAGCGGGAGAGATTGTTGGGATTGCGGGGATTGATGGAAATGGTCAGTCTGAACTCATTCAAGCCATCACAGGTCTTCGCAAGGTTGAATCTGGTAGCATTGAGCTAAAAGGAGATTCAATTGTAGGATTGCACCCACGTCAGATTACAGAGTTGAGCGTTGGGCACGTTCCAGAAGACCGTCACCGTGATGGTTTGATTTTGGAAATGATGATTTCTGAAAATATTGCCCTTCAAACCTACTATAAAGAACCACATAGTAAAAATGGAATTTTGAACTATTCAAATATTACTTCTTATGCTAAAAAGCTAATGGAAGAATTTGATGTTCGTGCTGCCAGTGAAATTGTGCCTGCAGCTGCACTCTCAGGAGGAAATCAACAAAAAGCAATTATTGCTCGTGAAATTGATCGAGATCCTGATCTCCTTATCGTCAGCCAGCCAACTCGTGGTTTGGATGTCGGTGCCATTGAATATATCCACAAACGCTTGATTGAAGAGCGTGATAATGGGAAGGCTGTCCTTGTTGTCAGCTTTGAACTAGATGAGATTTTAAACCTCTCAGACCGTATTGCCGTTATCCACGATGGTAAGATTCAAGGTATTGTATCACCAGAAACAACCAATAAACAAGAACTTGGTGTCTTGATGGCTGGTGGAAACTTGGGAAAGGAGAAGAGTGATGTCTAAAAAATTACAACAAATTTCGGTTCCCTTGATTTCTGTCTTCCTAGGAATTTTACTCGGAGCCATTGTCATGTGGATCTTCGGTTATGATGCTATTTGGGGCTACGAAGAATTGTTCTATACAGCCTTTGGTAGTCTACGCGGGATTGGGGAAATCTTCCGTGCTATGGGACCTTTGGTCTTGATTGGTCTTGGTTTTGCCGTTGCCAGTCGTGCTGGTTTCTTTAACGTTGGACTTCCCGGTCAGGCTTTGGCAGGTTGGATTCTTAGTGGTTGGTTTGCCTTGTCGCATCCGGATATGCCACGTCCGCTGATGATTCTAGCAACTATTGTGATTGCCTTGGTTGCTGGTGGAATTGTCGGTGCCATTCCAGGTATTCTTAGAGCTTATTTAGGGACATCAGAGGTTATCGTAACCATCATGATGAACTATATTGTCTTGTATGTAGGAAATGCCTTTATCCATGCCTTTCCTAAAGACTTCATGCAAAGTACAGATTCGACGATTCGTGTTGGGGCTAATGCAACCTACCAGACACCTTGGTTGGCTGAGTTGACTGGTAATTCACGGATGAATATTGGTATTTTCTTTGCTCTTATTGCCGTTGCAGTCATTTGGTTCATGCTCAAGAAAACAACCCTTGGTTTTGAAATTCGTGCGGTTGGTCTTAATCCTCACGCATCAGAATATGCTGGTATCTCTGCCAAACGGACGATTATCCTCTCTATGATTATCTCAGGTGCTTTGGCAGGTCTTGGTGGAGCTGTTGAAGGTCTAGGAACCTTCCAGAACGTCTATGTTCAAGGGGCATCCTTAGCTGTCGGATTTAATGGAATGGCGGTTAGTCTGCTTGCGGCAAATTCACCAATTGGTATTCTTTTTGCAGCCTTCCTATTTGGTGTTCTCCAAGTTGGAGCTCCTGGTATGAATGCGGCGCAGGTACCGTCTGAGCTTGTCAGCATTGTAACAGCGTCTATTATCTTCTTTGTCAGTGTTCATTACCTTATCGAACGCTTTGTCAAACCGAAAAAACAAGTTAAAGGAGGTAAGTAAAGATGTCTATTACAACCTTGCTCACCCTCTTGGTGTCTTCTATGCTGATTTACTCAGCACCCCTCATCTTTACAAGTATCGGTGGTGTTTTCTCTGAACGTGGTGGTGTGGTAAACGTCGGCCTTGAAGGAATTATGGTTATGGGTGCCTTTTCTGGAGTCGTCTTTAACCTTGAATTTGCAGAACAATTTGGAGCAGCAACTCCATGGCTATCTTTGTTTGTTGCAGGATTGGTAGGGGGAATCTTTTCTATCATCCACGCAGCTGCGACGGTTCATTTCCGCGCAGACCATGTTGTCAGCGGTACTGTCTTGAACTTGATGGCACCTGCCTTGGCTGTTTTCTTAGTGAAAGTTCTTTATAATAAAGGTCAAACCGACAACCTAAGTCAGACTTTTGGACGCTTTGACTTCCCAGTCTTAGCAAATATCCCAGTGATTGGTGATATCTTCTTCAAGTCAACAAGTCTGCTAGGTTATATCGCGATTGCCTTCTCATTCCTTGCTTGGTTTATCCTCTTCAAGACCCGCTTTGGTCTTCGTCTCCGCTCTGTAGGTGAACATCCTCAAGCAGCGGATACATTGGGAATCAATGTCTACAAGATGAGATATTTAGGGGTTATCATTTCAGGTTTCTTGGGTGGAATTGGGGGAGCGATTTATGCTCAATCAATCTCAGTTAACTTCTCAGTGACAACTATTGTTGGACCTGGATTTATTGCCCTTGCTGCGATGATTTTTGGAAAATGGAATCCAATCGGAGCCATGCTATCTAGTCTCTTCTTTGGGCTTTCACAAAGTTTGGCCGTTATCGGTTCTCAATTGCCATTCCTACAAGGAGTGCCAGCGGTTTACCTTCAAATCGCACCTTATGTTTTGACTATTTTGGTCTTAGCAGCCTTCTTTGGAAAAGCAGTTGCACCAAAAGCAGATGGTATCAACTATATCAAATCAAAATAAGCATACAAAAAACGTCAGTTCTGTTCAAACTGGCGTTTATTTTTTAGGATTTTGATTTGTTAGGTTTAGTCCCCAAGGGACAAGATTTTCAGTTTTATTTTGGATGCGTGTGATATTATCCTTATGCCGAATGATAATCAAGCTAGCAAGTGCTAGGATAATAGCGATGAAGAGAGGGTCATAGTTGCTCAGGATAAAACCAAAAAGTGGAAAGAGTAGAACCCCGATGACGGCTGCGATAGATGCTGTGACACTAGACAGTGAAATCATACTACCAAGATAGAGGGTTCCAAAGAAAACAACTGCTAGGTAGAGACAGAAGACAGGCGCAAATCCGAAAATCACTCCCGCACTGGTTGCGACAGCCTTGCCTCCCTTAAATCCTGCAAAGATAGGGAAGGTATGACCAATAACAGCCAAAAGTCCAAAGATGAGGGGCGAAACGCCTTGCAGATGAAACATAATTGGAAGAAGTGTTGCTAGGGTTCCTTTGAAAAAGTCAATCACAAAGGTCGCCATACCTGCTTTCTTGCCTAAAATGCGGAAGGTATTGGTCGTTCCAGTGTTACCAGAACCATGCTCGCGCAGATTGATTTGAAAGAATACTTGTCCAATCCAGAGACCAGACGGAATCGAACCCAGCAGATAGGCTAGGATTAATAAAACTATTGTAATCATACTCCTATTATATCATGAAATGAAGAAGAAAGGCAGAGAATCTCTTCTGAAATTGTTACATCGGAGAAAGAAAAATTTTGCAAAATCCTTGGAAAACCTGTAGAATAGTAAAGATGAACGAATAGGAGGTTCCTTGTGTCAAAAAAGGAAATCAATATTAACAATTATAATGATGATGCCATACAGGTGCTAGAAGGGTTGGATGCCGTCCGTAAACGTCCAGGTATGTATATTGGATCGACCGATGGGGCAGGTCTCCATCATCTCGTCTGGGAAATCGTCGACAATGCAGTCGATGAGGCCTTGTCTGGATTTGGTGATCGCATTGATGTGACCATCAATAAAGACGGGAGTTTGACTGTGCAGGACCATGGTCGTGGGATGCCGACTGGAATGCACGCTATGGGAATTCCAACAGTTGAGGTTATCTTTACCATTCTTCACGCCGGAGGGAAATTCGGTCAGGGTGGCTACAAAACATCCGGTGGTCTCCACGGGGTCGGTTCTTCCGTTGTTAATGCCCTCTCGAGTTGGCTGGAAGTCGAAATCACCCGTGATGGCGCAGTTTACAAGCAACGTTTTGAAAATGGTGGGAAACCTGTCACGACTTTGAAGAAAATCGGTACAGCGCCCAAGTCTAAGACAGGTACAAAGGTTACGTTTATGCCTGATGCGACTATCTTTTCTACAACAGACTTCAAGTACAATACCATCTCAGAACGCCTCAATGAGTCAGCCTTTCTCTTGAAAAATGTGACCTTGTCTTTGACGGATAAGCGAACAGATGAAGCAATTGAGTTTCATTATGAAAACGGGGTGCAGGACTTTGTGTCCTATCTGAACGAAGACAAGGAAACCTTGACACCAGTTTTGTACTTTGAGGGGGAAGATAATGGTTTCCAAGTGGAAGTAGCTCTTCAGTATAATGACGGATTTTCAGATAACATTCTATCCTTTGTCAATAACGTTCGCACCAAGGACGGTGGAACGCACGAGACAGGACTTAAGTCCGCTATTACCAAGGTTATGAATGACTACGCGCGTAAGACGGGGCTTCTCAAGGAAAAAGATAAAAACCTTGAAGGGTCAGACTATCGTGAGGGACTAGCGGCCGTTCTTTCTATCTTGGTTCCAGAAGAACACCTCCAGTTTGAAGGTCAGACCAAGGACAAACTAGGAAGTCCACTTGCTCGTCCCGTTGTGGATGGCATTGTGGCGGATAAGTTGACCTTCTTCCTTATGGAAAATGGTGAATTGGCTTCTAATCTCATTCGCAAGGCTATCAAGGCCCGTGACGCTCGTGAAGCGGCACGTAAGGCGCGTGATGAGAGCCGCAATGGTAAGAAAAATAAAAAAGACAAGGGCTTGCTGTCTGGGAAATTGACCCCAGCCCAGTCCAAGAATCCGGCTAAGAATGAACTCTATCTAGTCGAGGGGGATTCTGCCGGAGGTTCTGCTAAACAAGGTCGTGACCGCAAATTCCAAGCTATCTTGCCCCTTCGTGGTAAGGTCATCAATACAGCTAAAGCCAAGATGGCAGATATCCTTAAAAATGAGGAAATCAACACAATGATTTATACCATCGGTGCTGGTGTAGGGGCAGATTTCTCCCTTGAAGATGCCAACTATGACAAGATCATTATCATGACCGATGCAGATACAGATGGAGCCCACATTCAAACACTTCTCTTAACCTTCTTTTATCGTTACATGCGTCCGCTAGTCGAGGCAGGTCATGTCTATATCGCCCTTCCGCCTCTTTACAAGATGTCCAAAGGTAAGGGTAAGAAAGAAGAAGTAGCCTATGCTTGGACGGACGGAGAACTAGAAGAACTCCGCAAACAGTTTGGTAAAGGCGCCACACTTCAACGTTATAAAGGTCTTGGTGAGATGAATGCAGACCAGCTCTGGGAAACAACCATGAATCCAGAAACTCGCACCCTCATCCGTGTCACAATCGAAGACCTAGCTCGCGCCGAACGTCGCGTCAATGTCCTCATGGGAGACAAGGTCGAACCACGCCGTAAGTGGATTGAGGACAATGTTAAGTTTACGCTAGAAGAAGCGACAGTGTTTTAAGTCACTTTTTAATGAATGGGTATCAACATGAGAGCTGAAACAGAAATGCTAGATCTGATTTTACAGACTGCCAAAACTTTACAAGTCAAAGCTGTCGCCATGTCTGGTTCACGGACAAACCAAAATGCTCCAAAAGATGAATTTCAAGACTACGATGTGGTCTATGTCGTGGATGATTTTGATAATCTGATGAGTGACCTTTCTTGGTTGGACTATTTCGGAAAGCGAATTATAGAGCAAGAGGTTGTTCTTGACCATCGTCGTCTTTATCTCATGCTCTTTGAAGATGGCAACCGTATCGATTTGACTCTTTGCCCAAAAGAGCACATCAAAGAGTGGGTGGATAGTGAGGCCGGATTCACTGTTTTAGAAGATCCAGAACATTTATTTGAACCCTATTCTCAAAATCTAGAGCGTTACTGGACACCCCCAGCTACTGAAACGAATTTTGTAAAATCCTGCAATGAATTTTGGTGGGTGTCAGCCTACGTGGTTAAAGGGATTTGTCGCAATCAAATCATTTATGCTATTGATCATCTCTACGGCATTTGTCAACAAGAATTCTTGAAAATTTTGGCTTGGCAGGTTGCAAGTGCTAGGGGGAAAGTCGATATCGGCAAGAACTACAAGTACCTCTTTCAGTATTTGCCTGCTGAGAAAGAGAAAGAATTCTCAAATCTGCTTGATTTTTCAAGTATAGAGAAACTCAGCCAGTCTTTATTGGCTACGATGCAACTTTTCCATAGAGAAGCTCAAAGACTTGCTCAAAAGCTGGGCTTTGACTACGATAAAGAAGTGGCTGAGAAGATGATTGAGTATGCTGAGGAAAGAGTGAAGAAGTTTGGGAATAACTAGAAAAATGAAAAAGCGAGAGGAGAAGACTCATGATTGAAAAAGTGGAACGCCTCATTACAGAGATTAATCGTATTCATCGAGAATATTCTAAAGATTATTTTGAAACGGGTAAGGTGGAAAAAATCAATCTCAAGCATACCTTTTCAAAAGTTCCGACTAAAGCGATTTTGGCCTACCGTCTGAATTTACATGAGTCAATTAATGACTATCTGATGAAAGCGGATGTCCAAGATATTGCCTATGTTTATCGTGTTAAAACTTCTGAGTCTATTTTAGATAAAATTACACGTTTTTCAGAGCGTCAAGAGGGCTATCCTGTGAATTCCATTCTTAATGATATTTTTGGTGCTCGTATGATTTTAAGTTCCAAAGAGATAGCTCAAGTTATGGAGAAACTAGATGATTGGCAAGAGCTGTACGGACTAAAAAACTGGTATTTACGTGATAAAGATGGCTATGTCGGTATTCATATCTATTTTAAAAATAAAAGTAATTTTTATTATCCATGGGAACTCCAACTTTGGGATAAGAAAGATGTAGATAGTAATATCGCCAGCCATATCAAGTATAAACGAGGATTTGTGGAGTAGACATTTCAAGTGGAAATGACGATACAGGAATTGGATAAAATTCACTTACTCTATATTTTTTTCATAGTATTTACTCTACATTCTTCGAAAGGAGTTGAACACGTCCTGAATGCTATGTGAAATTTCTTATTAACTGAAGCAACGCATTTTAAACACATTAAACTACAGAAAGGGTCGTTTGGTTATTTGTAGTAACTGAATACGGGACTAATTTTATTCGGAAAAAAGTCAAATCAAATCGTCTTGACTTCATCGAGCCCTACATCGATTTTTTATTTTTCTACAGACATTTTTAGCAAGCCAAATCGTCCCTTTATATCCTAACTGAACACCTTTTCTGTAAAAACCTACTCTATATTCTTTGAAAGGAGTTGAACACGCCCTAAATGATGCGTGAAAAAGATAAATTCTCTGGTGAGCTTGCTTACTTCAAGAATTTTCTATTTTCACTTGATATTTTACGGGCTCTGTATCCTATATGAGTAACATTCAAAATATGTCCCTGGAGGACATCATGGGAGAGCGTTTTGGGCGCTACTCCAAGTACATTATTCAAGACCGGGCTTTGCCAGACATTCGTGATGGTTTGAAGCCGGTTCAGCGCCGTATTCTTTATTCGATGAATAAGGATGGAAATACCTTTGACAAGAGCTATCGCAAGTCGGCCAAGTCTGTCGGGAACATCATGGGGAATTTCCACCCACACGGGGATTCTTCTATCTATGATGCCATGGTCCGTATGTCACAGGACTGGAAAAACCGTGAGATTTTGGTTGAAATGCACGGTAATAACGGTTCTATGGACGGAGATCCGCCTGCTGCTATGCGTTATACTGAGGCGCGTTTGTCTGAGATTGCAGGCTATCTTCTTCAGGATATCGATAAAAAGACAGTTCCTTTTGCTTGGAACTTTGACGACACGGAGAAAGAGCCGACGGTTTTACCAGCAGCATTTCCAAACCTCTTGGTCAATGGTTCTACTGGTATTTCGGCTGGATATGCGACAGATATTCCTCCCCATAATTTGGCTGAGGTCATCGATGCGGCGGTTTACATGATTGACCATCCAACGGCCAAAGTTGAAAAACTCATGGAATTCTTGCCTGGGCCAGATTTCCCTACAGGAGCTATCATCCAAGGCCGTGATGAAATCAAGAAAGCTTATGAAACAGGAAAGGGGCGCGTGGTCGTTCGTTCTAAGACTGAAATTGAAAAGCTAAAAGGTGGTAAGGAACAAATCGTTATCACTGAGATTCCTTATGAAATCAACAAGGCTAATCTGGTCAAGAAAATCGATGATGTTCGTGTCAATAACAAGGTAGCAGGAATTGCTGAAGTTCGCGATGAGTCTGACCGTGACGGTCTTCGTATCGCTATTGAGCTAAAAAAAGATGCCAATACGGAGCTTGTTCTCAATTATCTCTTCAAATACACAGACCTGCAAATCAACTACAACTTTAACATGGTGGCGATTGACAATTTCACGCCTCGTCAGGTTGGGATCGTTCCAATCTTGTCTAGCTACATCGCCCACCGTCGTGAAGTGATTTTAGCGCGTTCACGCTTTGACAAGGAAAAGGCTGAGAAACGTCTCCATATCGTCGAAGGTTTGATTCGCGTGATTTCAATTTTGGACGAAGTCATTGCTCTTATCCGTGCTTCTGAGAATAAGGCGGACGCCAAGGAAAACCTCAAAGTTAGCTATGATTTTACAGAAGAGCAGGCTGAGGCCATCGTTACCTTGCAACTGTATCGTTTGACCAATACCGATGTGGTTGTCTTGCAGGAAGAAGAAGCAGAACTTCGTGAAAAGATTGCCATGCTGGCGACTATTATCGGTGATGAGCGGACTATGTACAATCTCATGAAGAAAGAACTTCGTGAGGTCAAGAAGAAATTTGCGACACCACGTTTGAGTTCTCTAGAAGACACTGCAAAAGTAATCGAGATTGATACAGCTAGTCTGATCGCCGAGGAAGATACCTACGTCAGCGTGACCAAGGCTGGTTACATCAAGCGTACCAGCCCGCGTTCTTTTGCAGCTTCTACGCTAGAGGAAATTGGCAAACGTGATGATGACCGTTTGATCTTTGTACAAGCTGCCAAGACAACCCAGCATCTCTTGATGTTCACAACTCTTGGAAATGTCATATATAGACCAATTCATGAATTGGCAGATATTCGCTGGAAGGATATCGGAGAGCATCTGAGTCAAACCATCACAAACTTTGAAACGAATGAGGAAATCCTCTATGTGGAAGTCGTGGATCAGTTTGATGATGCGACAACCTACTTTGCTGCGACTCGTCTCGGTCAAATCAAGCGTGTAGAACGCAAAGAATTCACTCCATGGCGGACCTATAAATCTAAATCAGTCAAGTATGCTAAACTCAAAGACGAGACAGACCAGATTGTAGCAGTAGCTCAGATTAAACTGGATGATGTTCTCTTGATTAGTCGAAACGGTTATGCCCTTCGTTTCAATATCGAGGAGGTTCCTGTTGTCGGTGCTAAGGCAGCAGGTGTCAAGGCTATGAATTTGAAAGAAGATGATGTCCTCCAATCGGCCTTTATCTGTAATACCTCATCCTTCTACCTCTTGACTCAGCGTGGAAGCTTGAAACGTGTTTCTATTGAGGAAATTCCAGCAACCAGCCGTGCCAAACGTGGTTTACAAGTTTTGCGTGAATTGAAAAACAAACCGCACCGTGTCTTCTTGGCAGGAGCAGTTGCAGAGCAAGGCTTCGTTGGTGACCTCTTTAGTACAGAAGTGGACGGGAATGACCAAACTCTGCTTGTTCAATCTAACAAAGGAACAATCTATGAAAGTCGACTACAAGACTTGAACCTGTCAGAACGAACAAGTAACGGTAGCTTCATCTCTGACACGATTTCAGATGAAGAAGTTTTTGATGCTTATCTTCAGGAAGCTTATAAAGAATTTGAATCTAAGAAATGATAAACAACAATGAAAAGCTTTGCATTGAGAAATTTGTTAAGCTATAGATTTAAGAGTTGAATTTGACTATATATACAAAAACGAACAGTGCTGATTCCCAACTGATAGGGACTTCAGCCTGGGCGTTTTCTTGTTTTTAGTGGTATAGACCACTCTTGATTTGAATATAAAAATATTAACATATGTTCAGTTATTCAATCTAGGTTAATAAAAAATAATATTTTTTAAGAAAACGATTGCATCTATAATATTTTTATGTTATACTCTTATTGTTTCAAGAAAGCGCGTTCAAGAAATAATTCGTACAAACATATATAGGAGTTTTTTATGTCTCAAAATAAACAAGATAAAGGATTTCGTTATTCTATTCGTAAACGTAGCGTTGGAGTATGTGGTGTTGCCATTGCAACATTTTTGCTAGGTTCTGGCCTTGTATTTCAAACAAATGTAGTAAAAGCAACAGAACCAAGCGTTGCTGAAGTTGCTGGTGAAAATATTGCTGCTCATAAGTCTGCAAGTCAGAGTTCGACTTATTATGATGCAGATGCTTCTAGAGCGGTTGACGGTAATCTAGATAATGTTTACAGACATCACTCAGTTACTCATACAAATTTTGAAGATCATGCTTGGTGGAAAGTTGATCTAGCAAAAGAAGAAGGTGTGGGAACTGTTCGTATTTACAATCGTGGAGACAGTAATGTAGGAGATCGTTTATCTAATTTTGATGTTATTTTGTTAGATAAAGATGGTAAGGAAGTAACTCGTCAACATGTTGATACCCTAAATAATCAACCAAAAGTTGATGTTCAATTCTCAGGAGTTAATGCACGATATGTAAAAATTGAATTAAATAAATCTAAAACTCCTCTTAGTTTGGCAGAAGTTGAAGTATATCGTGCTGTAAAAGAAGAAAAAGTAGTAGCAGATAAGAAAACAGAAAACAAAGTTAAAACAGAAAATAAAGATAAAAAAGATTATACTGCAGAGCTAAATAACTATTTATTTGGTTTAAATTATGATAAATTAAACATTTTGACTAGAAAAGGAGAAGCGTTAGAAAATTACACTAATACAAGCACAAAACAACAAGGAAATGAATTCGTGGTTGTAGAAAAAGTGAAGAAAAACCTTTCTAATGGTTCTGCAGATGTTGCCATTAATGGTAATGGAGATATCTTCCTAGGTGCTTTGTTTAAAGCAAATCAAGACCTCCTAGAAAATAAACCACAACAAATTAGTTTAGATCGTAGCAAAGGTAGAATCAGTGTTGACTTGCCAGGTATGGTTGGCGGAGATAGCTATGTAGATGCTAAACCAACTGCAAGTGGTATGCAGGAAGGTGTAAATACCCTGTTAAATCGTTGGCATGAAAAATATGCTGGTAAGAATCCTGCTCCAGCACGCATGCAATACGAATCAACTTCTGCTTATAGCATGAATCAATTAAAAGCAAAATTCGGAAGTGACTTTGAAAAAGTAGGAGTTAACTTAAAAATTGATTTTGATGCAGTTCACAAAGGTGAAAAACAAGTTGAGGTAGTTGATTTTAAACAAGTTTACTTTACTGCTAACTTTGATGCTCCAAAAAATCCATCAGATGTATTTGCCTCAGGAATAACGGTTGATCAATTGAAAGCACGTGGAATTGATGCAACAACACCTCCTGTATATGTATCCAGCGTTTCATACGGACGTCAAATGTATGTTAAGTTTGAAACAACAAGCAAGAGTACAGAGTTGAAAGCAGCAATCAATGCTGTCATCAAAGGAGTGCCTATTAAACCAGACTCTGAATGGGCACGTGTCTTGAAGAATACAACTGTAACCGTTTCAATCGTAGGCGGAAATGCTGATGGTGCTGCGCGTGTTGTGACAGGTACAGTAGAAGATTTGAAGAAATTGATTCAAGAAGGAGCTACTTTCAGTACACAAAACCCTGCTGTTCCAATTTCTTATAAGACTGCATTCTTGAAAGATAATCAAGTAGCCACAATTCAAAGCAATACAGACTACATTGAAACTAAAGTGACTTCATATAAAAATGGTTACCTCAAATTACACCATAAGGGAGCTTATATCGCTCGTTACTATGTTTACTGGGATGAAGTAACTTATGATAAGGATGGAGTTGAAAGCATTCGCTCACGTCAATGGGAAGATAATGGTAAAAACAGAACAGCTGGTTTCCAAACTGAACTTCAATTTAAAGGAAATGTGCGCAATATACGCGTGAAGATTCAAGAAAAAACAGGTCTTGTTTGGGAACCATGGCGTACAGTTTATAATCGCACAGACCTTCCTCTTGTTCAAAAACGTACAATTATTAACTCAGGTACAACACTAAGACCAAAATACGATGAAAAAGTTGAAAATAACTAATTTTTCACTTGTAAAAAGAATCAGTTTTAAGAGCTGGTTCTTTTTATTTCTAATATTCCTCCGTAATCAAAAATCAACAAAGACAGTCAATTATTTCTTATCAATCCATTGATTAGCATTTCAGTTTATCCTATCAACTTTTTGACTTTTGTATTTTTCCCTAAAAATGGAGTTTTGGGTCAGCCTTTTGAAGAAAAATTTTTAATGGGGTGAAAATTGGTAAATCTGAGCATAATTTCTTGTAAAAAATTCTAAAATCCTTTAAAATAAAAGAGTTGGAGGAATTTATGAATGTAAATCAGATTGTACGGATTATTCCTACTTTAAAAGTTAATAATAGAAAATTAAATGAAACATTTTATATTGAAACCCTTGGCATGAAGGCCTTGTTAGAAGAGTCAGCCTTTCTGTCACTAGGTGATCAAACAGGTCTAGAAAAGCTGGTTTTAGAAGAAGCTCCAAGTATGCGCACTCGTAAAGTAGAGGGAAGAAAGAAGTTGGCTAGATTGATTGTCAAGGTGGAAAATCCCTTAGAAATCGAGGCCTTATTAGCTAAAACAGATTCGATTCATCGATTATATAAAGGTCAAAATGGCTACGCTTTTGAAATTTACTCTCCAGAAGATGATTTGGTTTTGATTCATGCGGAAGATGATAGAGAAAGTCTAGTAGAAGTAGGAGAAAAGCCAGAATTTCAAACAGATCTGGAGTCAATTTCTTTAAGTAAATTTGAAATTTCTATGGAATTACACCTCCCAACTGATGTTGATAGTTTCTTGGAGCCATCTGAAGTTGGAGAATCCCTTGATTTTATTCCAGCTCAGGGGCAGGATCTGACTGTGGACAGTACGGTTACCTGGGACTTGTCTATGCTCAAGTTCTTGGTCAATGAATTAGACATAGCGAGTCTGTGCCAGAAGTTTGAGTCTACAGAATATTTTATTCCTAAGTCTGAAAAATTCTTCCTTGGTAAAGATAGAAATAATGTTGAATTGTGGTTTGAAGAAGTATGAAGTGGACCAAGATTATTAAAAAAATAGAAGACCAAATCGAGGCAGGGATCTATCCCGGAGCCTCTTTTGCGTATTTTAAGGACCATCAATGGACGGAGTTCTATTTAGGCCAGAGTGACCCAGAGCATGGCTTGCAGACCGAGGCAGGACTGATTTATGATCTAGCTAGTGTCAGCAAGGTTGTTGGGGTTGGTACCGTTTTTACTTTCTTGTGGGAAAAAGGTCAATTAGATATTGACAGACCGGTAACAGATTTTTTAGCTGATAGTGATTATCCAGATATCACTATTCGTCAGCTTTTAACCCACGCTACAAATCTTGATCCTTTTATTCCCAATCGTGATCTTTTAACAGCACCTGAATTAAAGGAAGCGATGTTTCATCTTAAGAGACGAAGCCAACCAGCCTTTCTTTATTCGGATGTCCATTTTTTGCTGTTGGGTTTTATTTTGGAAAGAATCTTTAATCAAGACTTGGATGTGATTTTACAGGAGCAAGTCTGGAACACTTGGGGGATGAATGAAACACAGTTTGGGCCTGTTGAACTTGCTGTTCCAACAGTTAGAGGTGTAGAGGCAGGTCTGGTACATGATCCCAAGGCTCGCCTCTTGGGCAGACATGCAGGGAGTGCTGGTTTGTTTTCGACTGTAAAGGATTTACAAATCTTTTTAGAACACTATCTAGCAGATGATTTTGCAAGAGATTTGAGTAAAAATTTTTCTCCTTTGGATGACAAGGAACGTTCTTTGGCATGGAATTTGGAAGGAGATTGGCTAGACCATACGGGCTATACAGGTACCTTTATCATGTGGAATCGCCAGAAGCAAGAAGCGGCTATTTTTCTATCGAATCGTACCTATGAAAAGGATGAGAGGGCTCAATGGATTTTAGACCGCAATCAAGTGATGGACTTGATTCGCAAAGAAGAGTAAGGAGAGATATGTCAAACAGTTTAAAAGGGACTCTATTAACAGTTGTGGCTGGGATTGCTTGGGGCCTGTCAGGAACGAGTGGCCAATACCTGATGGCGCACGGAATTTCGGCTCTGGTTTTGACCAACTTACGACTTTTAATCGCCGGTGGAATTCTCATGGTCTTGGCTTATGCTACTGCAAATGATAAAATGCTGGTCTTTTTAAAGGATAGAAAGAGTTTGCTGTCTCTTCTCATTTTTGCTCTAATTGGTCTATTCCTCAATCAATTTGCCTATTTGTCTGCAATTCAGGAAACCAATGCAGGTACCGCAACAGTGCTTCAGTATGTTTGTCCTGTTGGGATTTTGATTTATAGCTGTATCAAAGATAAGGTGGCACCGACACTGGGAGAGATTGTTTCAATCATATTAGCCATTGGAGGGACCTTCCTGATTGCAACTCATGGGCAGTTGGACCAGTTATCCATGACACCTGCAGGCCTGTTCTGGGGTCTATTTTCTGCTCTGACTTACGCACTCTATATCATTTTGCCCATAGCCTTGATTAAGAAGTGGGGGAGCAGCTTGGTCATTGGTGTGGGAATGGTCATAGCAGGTTTGGTCGCCCTTCCTTTTACAGGGGTTCTACAGGCCAATATACCGACTAGTCTTGATTTTCTCCTTGCTTTTGCGGGTATTATCCTTATCGGGACTGTCTTTGCCTATACAGCTTTCCTTAAAGGAGCCAGTCTGATAGGACCGGTCAAGTCAAGCTTGTTGGCTTCAATTGAGCCAATCTCGGCGGTTTTCTTTGCCTTCCTAATCATGAATGAACAATTTTATCCCATTGATTTTCTTGGTATGGCGATGATATTAGTTGCAGTAACTCTGATTTCTTTGAAAGATTTGCTCTTAGAAAAATAAAAAGACTCTTTGTCCGTGACAGAGAGTTTTTGCCTAGTAATCTAATTATTTTCAAGATAAAATTCAAAGCGTTCGCCTACATATTGACTTTTTACATATTCAAAAGCAGTACCATCTTCTAGGTAGGAAACCTGAGTCAAACCAAGAATAGCATGCCCTTTTTCAACTTCCAAATAGTGGGCAATTTTTTCTTTAGCAAGGCGAGCATAAATAGTCTGCTGTGATTTACCAATACGGTAGCCATGTTTTTGTAGAGTCTGGAAGAAATGACTGGTGATTTCTTCTTTTTTAAAGTCCTTAATGAATTTTTCAGGAATAGAAGCAACCTCATAAACCAGAGGAACTTGATCCGCATAGCGAACCCGCTCCATTCGGATAATATTGTCCGTTGGAGAAATTCCTAGCTTGGCAACTTCCTGCTCATTGGGAATGGTTTTTCTGTAGGAAATGAGCTGGCTAGAGGGAACTTTACCTTGGGACTTAACAATTTCAGTAAAACTGGTTGTCCCTCGCATTTTTTCTTGTACTCGAGTACTGGAAACAAAGGTGCCGCTTCCTACACGACGCTCTAAAACGCCTTCTTCGACTAATAGAGATACAGCTTGGCGAAGGGTCATGCGACTGACCGCAAACTGCTCTGCTAAGTCTCGTTCACTAGGGAGCCTCTCCCCAATAGCCCAACGATGTTCGTCAATATCCTTTTTAATCTGATCATGGATTTTCATATAAGCAGGTAGCATATTTTTCACTTCATTTCTATCTTTTCTCTATTGTACCCCAATAAACTAGAAAAAGTCAAACTTCGCCTTGTTTAGTTGGTAATTCGCCCTTATTTGTGATAGAATATTGAAAAAAGATATTTCTTTTGAGAAAGGAAAAAGATGAGCAACATTTCAACTGATTTGCAAGATGTAGAAAAAATCATCGTATTGGACTATGGTAGCCAGTACAACCAGCTGATTTCACGTCGTATCCGTGAGATTGGTGTGTTTTCAGAACTAAAGAGCCATAAAATTTCAGCTGCTGAAGTTCGTGAAATCAACCCTGTAGGAATTATCCTTTCAGGTGGTCCAAACTCTGTATACGAAGATGGTTCATTCGATATTGACCCAGAAATCTTCGAACTTGGAATTCCTATTTTGGGAATTTGTTACGGTATGCAGTTGTTAACTCATAAACTTGGAGGAAAAGTTGTCCCTGCAGGTGACGCTGGAAATCGCGAATACGGTCAATCAACTCTTACTCATACACCATCAGCTCTTTTTGAATCAACACCAGACGAGCAGACTGTTTTGATGAGTCATGGTGATGCAGTTACTGAAATTCCTTCTGACTTTGTTCGTACAGGTACATCAGCTGACTGCCCTTATGCAGCCATTGAAAACCCAGACAAACACATTTACGGTATCCAATTCCACCCAGAAGTTCGTCATTCTGTATACGGAAATGATATCCTTCGTAATTTTGCTCTTAACATTTGTAAGGCTAAAGGCGACTGGTCAATGGATAATTTCATTGATATGCAGATCCAAAAAATTCGTGAGACCGTCGGTGATAAACGTGTCCTTCTTGGCCTTTCAGGTGGCGTTGACTCTTCAGTTGTTGGTGTTCTTCTCCAAAAAGCAATTGGCGATCAATTGATCTGTATCTTCGTAGACCACGGTCTTCTTCGTAAAGGAGAAGCGGACCAAGTTATGAACATGCTTGGTGGTAAGTTTGGTTTGAATATCGTCAAAGCAGACGCAGCTAAGCGCTTCCTTGACAAACTTGCTGGTGTTTCTGACCCTGAACAAAAACGTAAAATCATTGGTAACGAGTTTGTCTATGTCTTTGATGACGAAGCAAGCAAGCTCAAAGATGTGAAATTCCTTGCTCAAGGAACTCTTTATACAGATGTTATCGAGTCTGGTACGGATACAGCTCAGACTATCAAGTCACACCACAACGTGGGTGGTCTTCCAGAAGACATGCAGTTTGAATTGATAGAACCACTCAACACTCTTTACAAGGACGAAGTTCGTGCCCTTGGTACAGAGCTTGGTATGCCAGACCATATCGTATGGCGCCAACCATTCCCAGGACCAGGTCTTGCTATCCGTGTTATGGGTGAAATCACTGAAGAAAAGCTAGAAACAGTTCGTGAGTCAGACGCTATTCTTCGTGAGGAAATTGCTAAAGCAGGTCTTGACCGCGATATCTGGCAATACTTCACTGTTAACACAGGCGTTCGTTCAGTTGGGGTTATGGGTGACGGTCGTACATATGACTACACGATTGCAATCCGTGCGATCACCTCTATCGATGGTATGACTGCTGATTTTGCCAAAATTCCATGGGAAGTCCTTCAAAAAATCTCAGTACGTATCGTAAATGAAGTGGATCATGTTAACCGTATCGTCTACGATATCACAAGTAAACCACCTGCAACAGTTGAGTGGGAATAGTCATCTAAGGACTAATTTATGTAGTTTAATGAGCCAGTATCATTGGGTACTGGTTTTTACTTTTCTAGACTTTTTGACCACTTGTTAAAACTAGGTTAATTTTCGACAGTTTAATAGTTATTATGTAAAGCTTAAAAGATTAGAATTGTCAAAACAATCTTTCTAGGCTTGATTTTATCACTTATTTGCTATAAAATGAGAAGGAAAAACGTCAAACTTTTATATTGCAAATAGGAGAAAACATGACAAAAACATTAAAACGTCCTGAGGTTTTATCACCTGCAGGAACTTTAGAGAAGCTAAAAGTAGCTGTTCAGTATGGAGCAGATGCTGTCTTTATCGGTGGTCAGGCCTATGGTCTTCGTAGTCGTGCAGGTAACTTTACCTTTGAACAAATGGAAGAAGGCGTCCAGTTTGCTGCCAAGTATGGTGCCAAGGTCTATGTGGCTGCCAATATGGTTATGCACGAAGGAAATGAAGAGGGAGCTGGTGAGTGGTTCCGTAAACTGCGTGATATCGGGATTGCTGCAGTTATCGTGTCTGACCCTGCCTTGATTATGATTGCAGCGACAGAGGCACCAGGTCTTGAAATCCACCTCTCTACCCAAGCAAGTGCAACTAACTATGAAACTCTTGAGTTCTGGAAAGAACTGGGCTTAACTCGTGTCGTTTTGGCGCGTGAGGTTTCGATGGAAGAATTAGCTGAAATCCGCAAACGTACAGACGTTGAGATTGAAGCCTTTGTACATGGGGCTATGTGTATTTCTTACTCTGGTCGTTGTACACTTTCAAACCACATGAGTATGCGTGATGCCAACCGTGGTGGTTGCTCTCAGTCTTGCCGTTGGAAGTACGACCTTTATGATATGCCTTTTGGGAAAGAACGTAAGAGCTTGAAAGGTGAGATTCCAGAAGAATTTTCTATGTCAGCTGTTGACATGTCCATGATTGACCACATTCCAGATATGATTGAAAATGGTGTGGACAGTCTAAAAATCGAAGGACGTATGAAGTCTATTCACTACGTATCCACAGTAACAAACTGCTACAAGGCTGCTGTTGATGCTTATCTAGAAAGTCCAGAGAAGTTTGAAGCTATCAAGCAAGACTTGATTGATGAGATGTGGAAGGTTGCCCAACGTGAATTGGCAACAGGTTTCTACTATGGTACACCATCTGAAAATGAACAGTTGTTTGGTGCTCGTCGTAAAATTCCTGAGTATAAGTTTGTCGCTGAAGTGGTTTCTTATGATGATGCGACCCAAACAGCAACTATTCGTCAACGGAATGTCATTAACGAAGGAGACCAAGTAGAGTTTTATGGCCCAGGTTTCCGTCACTTTGAAACTTATATCGAAGATTTGCATGATGCTAAAGGCAATAAAATCGACCGCGCTCCAAATCCGATGGAACTCTTGACAATCAAAGTCCCACAACCTGTTCAAGCTGGAGACATGGTTCGAGCTCTAAAAGAAGGCCTTATCAATCTTTATAAGGAAGATGGAACCAGCGTCACAGTTCGTGCTTAATAAACATGTAGGAAACGAAAGATTTCCCTTTAATTCTTCTTACTAAAAGAGCATTAGGTTAAAGAAAATATATTAATTTTCATCCGAGATTTCATCTCGGATTTTTTCAATATTTTTCAGAAAGGTCTAGATAATGGTCGGATTTATTACAAGTTTTTTACAAAGTTTTCTATATAATGGGCTTAAAAATAGCAAAATTGTAAATAATTTTCATTAAACGCTTTCAATGTTAGTAAAAAGTTGACAAATCCAATTTTTAGGACTAAACTAAGTAAGTAAATTTTAATTAAAAGGAGAATTCGTCATGAATTTAACATTTTTCGGTCTATGTCTTGCCTGTATGGGTGTATCTCTTGGTGAGGGTATGTTGATGAATGGTTTGTTGAAATCAGTAGCTCGCCAACCAGATATTATCGCTGAGTTTCGTAGCTTGATGTTTTTAGGGGTTGCCTTTATTGAAGGAACTTTCTTCGTAACTCTTGTCTTCTCATTTATTATTAAATAACGAAATATAAATTGGAGAAGGGAGAATGTTAGATGGAAGAAAGTATCAATCCAACCATCAATATTGGTCCTGTTACCTTTGATTTAACTTTGACAGCCTTGACTTTGCTGTCTGTGTTTCTGATTTTTGCATTTATCTATTGGGCAAGTCGTAATATGACCTTGAAACCCAAAGGTAAACAAAATGTACTAGAGTATCTCTATGATTTTGTAATTGGATTTACAGAACCTAACCTTGGTTCCCACTACATGAAAGATTACTCACTCTTTTACTTATGTTTATTTCTTTTTATGGTCATCGCCAATAATCTTGGTTTGATGGCTAAACTTCAAACAACAGATGGGACAAACCTTTGGACATCGCCAACTGCAAATCTTTCATTTGACCTTGTCTTGTCTTTCTGTATTATTGTGATGGCGCACATTGAGGGGATTCGTCGTCGTGGGATTAAACAATACCTAAAAGGTTTTGTAACCCCTGCATTTATGACACCGATGAATCTACTTGAAGAAGTCACGAATTTCCTTTCTCTTGCTTTGCGGATTTTTGGGAATATCTTTGCAGGTGAAGTAATGACAAGTTTGCTTCTCTTACTTTCACATCAGGCTATTTTTTGGTATCCAATCGCATTTGGGACAAACTTAGTTTGGACTGCATTTTCCGTGTTCATTTCTTGTGTACAGGCCTATGTCTTTACACTATTATCCTCTATGTACCTAGGAAATAAAATTAATGATGAAGAGTAGAAAGGAGTAACTGATGCACGTAACAGTAGGTGAATTAATTGGTAATTTTATTTTAATCGCTGGCTCTTTTATCCTTTTGCTAGTCTTGATTAAAAAATTTGCATGGTCTAATATTACAGGCATTTTCGAAGAAAGAGCTGAAAAAATTGCTTCAGATATTGACAGAGCTGAAGAAGCACGTCAAAAAGCAGAAGTATTGGCTCAAAAACGCGAAGATGAATTGGCTGGTAGCCGTAAAGAAGCTAAGACAATCATTGAGAATGCGAAAGAAACAGCTGAGAAAAGTAAGGCTAGTATTTTAGCAGATGCTAAACTAGAAGCAGGACGCTTAAAAGAAAAAGCAAACCAAGAAATTGCTCAAAACAAAGCTGAAGCTTTACAAAGCGTTAAGGGTGAGGTAGCAGATTTGACAATCAGCTTGGCTGGTAAAATTATCTCACAAAACCTTGATGGTCATGCCCATAAAGAACTCATTGATCAGTATATCGATCAGCTAGGAGAAGCTTAATGGACAAGAAAACAGTAAAGGTAATTGAAAAATACAGCATGCCTTTTGTCCAATTGGTACTTGAAAAAGGAGAAGAAGACCGTATCTTTTCAGACTTGACTCAAATCAAGCAAGTTGCTGAAGAAACAGGTTTACCTTCTTTTTTAAAAAAAGTGGCAGTAGACGAGTCTGATAAGGAAAAAACAATTGCTTTCTTCCAAGACTCTGTGTCACCTTTATTGCAAAACTTGATCCAGGTTCTTATCTACAATCACAGAGCAAATCTTTTTTATGATGTGCTTGTAGATTGCTTGAATCGACTTGAAAAAGAAACAAATCGATTTGAAGTGACGATTACGTCTGCTCATCCTCTAACTGATGAACAGAAGAGTCGCTTGCTCCCTTTGATTGAGAAAAAAATGTCTCTTAAAGTAAGGAGTGTAAAAGAACAAATTGATGAAAGTCTCATTGGTGGTTTTGTCATTTTTGCCAATCACAAGACAATTGATGTGAGTATTAAACAACAACTTAAAGTTGTTAAAGAAAATTTGAAATAGAAAGTGGTGTTCTTTTGGCAATTAACGCACAAGAAATCAGCGCTTTAATTAAGCAACAAATTGAAAATTTCAAACCCAATTTTGATGTGACTGAAACAGGTGTTGTAACCTATATCGGGGATGGTATCGCGCGTGCTCATGGCCTTGAAAATGCCATGAGTGGAGAGTTGTTGATTTTTGAAAACGGCTCTTATGGTATGGCTCAAAACTTGGAGTCAACAGACGTTGGTATTATCATCCTAGGTGACTTTACAGATATCCGTGAAGGTGATACAATTCGTCGTACAGGTAAAATCATGGAAGTCCCTGTAGGTGAAAGTCTGATTGGTCGTGTTGTGGATCCGCTTGGTCGTCCAGTTGACGGTCTTGGAGAAATCCACACTGATAAAACTCGTCCAGTAGAAGCACCAGCTCCTGGTGTTATGCAACGTAAGTCTGTATCAGAACCATTGCAAACTGGTTTGAAAGCTATCGACGCCCTTGTACCGATTGGTCGTGGTCAACGTGAGTTGATTATCGGTGACCGTCAGACAGGGAAAACAACTATTGCGATTGATACAATCTTGAACCAAAAAGGTCAAGATATGATCTGTATCTACGTAGCGATTGGACAAAAAGAATCAACAGTTCGTACGCAAGTAGAAACACTACGTCAGTATGGTGCTTTGGACTACACAATCGTTGTGACAGCCTCTGCTTCACAACCATCTCCATTGCTTTTCCTAGCTCCTTATGCTGGGGTTGCCATGGCAGAAGAATTTATGTACCAAGGGAAACATGTTTTGATTGTTTATGATGATTTATCAAAACAAGCGGTAGCTTATCGTGAACTGTCACTCTTGCTTCGTCGTCCTCCAGGTCGTGAGGCCTTCCCAGGGGATGTTTTCTACCTTCACAGCCGTTTGCTTGAGCGCTCAGCTAAAGTTTCTGATGAACTTGGTGGTGGATCTATTACAGCCCTACCATTTATCGAGACACAAGCAGGAGATATCTCTGCCTATATCGCAACCAACGTGATTTCTATCACTGACGGACAAATCTTCCTTGGCGATGGTCTCTTCAATGCGGGTATTCGTCCAGCCATCGATGCGGGTTCATCTGTATCACGTGTAGGTGGTTCTGCACAAATCAAAGCCATGAAAAAGGTTGCCGGTACACTTCGTATCGACCTTGCTTCATACCGTGAGTTGGAAGCTTTCACTAAGTTTGGTTCTGACTTGGATGCAGCAACACAGGCTAAGTTGAACCGTGGACGTCGTACAGTTGAAGTCTTGAAACAACCTGTTCACAAACCATTGCCTGTTGAGAAACAAGTAACCATTCTCTATGCTTTGACACATGGTTTCTTGGATACTGTTCCAGTAGATGATATTGTTCGTTTCGAGGAAGAGTTCCATGCCTTCTTTGATGCTCAACATCCAGAGATTTTGGAAACTATTCGTGAAACAAAAGACTTGCCAGAAGAAGCAGTCTTGGATGCTGCGATTACAGAGTTTCTCAATCAAACCAGCTTCCAATAAGAATAGAGGTGTCAGATGGCAGTATCTCTAAATGATATTAAAACAAAAATCGCCTCAACAAAAAATACGAGTCAAATCACTAATGCCATGCAGATGGTATCAGCTGCTAAGCTAGGTCGTTCTGAAGAAGCTGCTCGCAACTTCCAAGTTTATGCTCAGAAAGTTCGTAAACTTTTGACAGATATTCTTCATGGGAATGGAGCTGGTAGTTCAACCAATCCGATGTTGATTAGCCGTCCAGTTAAGAAGACAGGCTATATCGTCATTACTTCAGATCGCGGTTTGGTTGGAGGGTATAATTCTTCTATTCTGAAAGCCGTTATGGAGTTGAAGGAAGAATACCATCCAGACGGTAAAGGTTTTGAAATGATCTGTATCGGTGGAATGGGAGCTGACTTCTTTAAGGCCCGTGGTATTCAACCACTTTATGAACTACGTGGCTTGGCAGACCAACCTAGCTTTGATGAAGTTCGTAAGATTATTTCAAAAACTGTTGAAATGTACCAAAATGAACTCTTTGATGAACTCTATGTCTGCTATAACCACCATGTCAATACGCTAACCAGTCAAATGCGTGTGGAACAAATGCTTCCGATTGTTGACTTGGATCCCAATGAAGCGGATGAAGACTACAGCTTGACTTTTGAATTGGAGACAGGCCGAGAAGAAATTTTGGAGCAGTTGTTGCCTCAGTTTGCAGAAAGTATGATTTACGGGGCTATTATCGATGCCAAGACAGCTGAAAATGCTGCTGGTATGACAGCCATGCAAACAGCGACAGATAATGCTAAGAAAGTCATTAATGATTTGACAATTCAGTATAACCGTGCCAGACAGGCGGCGATTACACAAGAAATTACAGAAATCGTAGCGGGTGCTAGTGCCTTAGAATAGGCTCTAGTCCAGCTCGTATGAAAATGAACTTATACTCAATGAAAATCAAAGAGCAAACTAGGAAGCTAGCCGCAGGCTGCTCAAAACATTGTTTTGAGGTTGCAGATAGAGCTGACGTGGTTTGAAGAGATTTTCGAAGAGTATTAGGACCTAGTTGAGCTAGGAACCGACAGTATCTTATATAGAATAGGAGAAGGAGATGAGTTCAGGTAAAATTGCTCAGGTTATCGGTCCCGTTGTAGACGTCTTGTTTGCAGCAGGGGAAAAACTTCCTGAGATTAACAATGCACTTGTCGTCTACAAAAATGACGAAAGAAAAACAAAAATCGTCCTTGAAGTAGCCTTGGAGTTGGGAGATGGTATGGTCCGTACTATCGCCATGGAATCAACAGATGGTTTGACTCGTGGAATGGAAGTATTGGACACAGGTCGTCCAATCTCTGTACCAGTAGGTAAAGAAACTTTGGGACGTGTCTTCAATGTTTTGGGAGATACCATTGACTTGGAAGCTCCTTTTACAGAAGACGCAGAGCGTCAGCCAATTCATAAAAAAGCTCCAACTTTTGATGAGTTGTCCACCTCTTCTGAAATCCTTGAAACAGGGATTAAGGTTATCGACCTTCTTGCCCCTTACCTAAAAGGTGGTAAGGTTGGACTTTTCGGTGGTGCCGGAGTTGGTAAAACCGTCTTAATCCAAGAATTGATTCACAACATTGCCCAAGAACACGGTGGTATTTCAGTATTTACCGGTGTTGGGGAACGTACTCGTGAAGGGAACGACCTTTACTGGGAAATGAAAGAATCAGGCGTTATCGAGAAAACAGCCATGGTATTTGGTCAGATGAATGAGCCACCAGGAGCACGTATGCGTGTTGCCCTTACTGGTTTGACAATCGCTGAATACTTCCGTGATGTAGAAGGCCAAGACGTGCTTCTCTTTATTGATAATATCTTCCGTTTCACTCAGGCTGGTTCAGAAGTATCTGCCCTTTTGGGTCGTATGCCATCAGCCGTTGGTTACCAACCAACACTTGCTACGGAAATGGGTCAATTGCAAGAGCGTATCACATCAACTAAGAAAGGTTCTGTAACCTCTATCCAGGCTATCTATGTGCCAGCGGATGACTATACTGACCCAGCGCCAGCAACAGCCTTCGCTCACTTGGATTCTACTACAAACTTGGAACGTAAGTTGGTACAATTGGGTATTTATCCAGCTGTTGACCCACTTGCTTCAAGTTCACGTGCCTTAGCACCTGAAATCGTTGGAGAAGAGCACTATGCAGTTGCTGCCGAAGTAAAACGCGTTCTTCAACGTTACCATGAATTGCAAGATATCATTGCTATCCTTGGTATGGATGAGCTTTCTGATGAAGAAAAGACCTTGGTTGCTCGTGCCCGTCGTATCCAGTTCTTCTTGTCACAAAACTTCAACGTTGCGGAACAATTTACTGGTCAGCCAGGTTCTTATGTCCCAATTGCTGAAACTGTTCGTGGCTTTAAGGAAATCCTTGATGGTAAACATGACCACTTGCCAGAAGATGCCTTCCGTGGCGTAGGTTCTATCGAAGATGTGATTGCCAAAGCTGAAAAAATGGGATTTTAAGAGGTGATCTATGGCTCAGTTAACTGTCCAGATCGTGACACCAGATGGTCTCGTCTATGATCACCATGCCAGCTATGTATCGGTTCGAACTCTGGATGGTGAGATGGGGATCTTGCCACGACATGAAAATATGATTGCGGTTTTAGCAGTTGATGAAGTAAAGGTAAAACGTATTGATGATGAAGATCACGTGAACTGGATTGCAGTAAACGGAGGCGTTATTGAAATTGCCAATGATATCATTACAATCGTTGCGGATTCTGCAGAACGTGCTCGTGATATCGATGTTAGCCGTGCAGAACGTGCCAAGCTTCGAGCAGAACGTGAAATCGAAGAAGCCCATGAAAAAAACTTGATTGATCAAGAACGTCGTGCTAAGATTGCTTTGCAACGTGCTATTAATCGTATCAATGTCGGAAATAGACTATAAGAAAAAAATGAACTTGAAAATTCCAAGTTCATTTTTTTATGTTTTCTTAAGGGGCAAAACTGATGCAGACCGCTTCGGGCACATTGAAGTCGTTTGAGAGTTCTGCTAGACGACCAGTTTCAGGATTGCGTTTAAAGACGGTTGCATTGTCAGAGTCTTGATGGACAGCAATGACAAATTCTTGGTCTGGTGTTAAATCAAAATCACGTGGAGTCTGACCATGTGTTGGAACGATTTCTAATAACTCTAAGCTACCGTCCGCAAGGATTGTATATACTGCGATAGAATCATGACCACGGTTAGAAGCGTAGAGGTATTTACCGTCTTTTGAGAGACGAATAGCAGCGGTTCCATTAAATCCTTCGTAACCGTCTGGTAAAGTTGAAATGACCTGCATGCGTTCAAATTCACCAACACCATCGTAAATTAAAACCTCGATAGTGCTATTGAGTTCACAAATCAGATAAGCGATTTTATAGTGGTTATGGAAAACGATATGGCGTGAGCCTGCTCCTGGCTGGCTATGGTAGGTATAGAGTTTAGATAATTTCCCTTCTTGATCAAGGTCATAGGTGATGACTTGGTCAGTACCCAAATCACAGGTCACTAGATAGTGGTCTGGAGTTAAGTCTGTAAAGTGAACGTGAGGAGATGCTTGATTTTCATGTGGACCTTGGCCGCTGTGTTGATCTACATCACTAAGTAGAAGACTACCATCTTTCTGTCGTTTATAAACAAGTACCTGTCCTTTATGGTAGTTGGCTGCATAGACCAAATCACGCTTTTCATCAACAGCAACATAACAGTGGGGAGCTCCTTCTTCAACGACATGATTTAATAAAGTCCCATCAGTTTGATAGGCTGCAATCCCACCTTTATCGTCTTGACTACCAACAGTGTATAAATGTTGGTACTGGTCAAAGGCAAGGTAGGTCGGACTTGGTTCAGCTGCAAAAAGTTCTAGATTTGAAAGCTGACCAGTTTCTGTATCAAAGTCTGCCTTGTAAATCCCTTGGGAAGTCTGACGTGTATAAGTTCCAAAGTAAACAGTTTCTTTCATAACTTTACCTCTATATAAAAGATATGACTATTATATCACAAAAACAAGCCAATTAAAGACATCCAATTAGATGTAAGCACTTTAAAAAAATAATTGATTGGTTTTTTGAAAAATATAATAATATTGAGATTGTTTTCCTTACTTTTCTTCTTAAAAGTGCTATAATGAATCTATCAAATTATAAAAGGAGTTTGACTATGAAAAAACGTGTTTTCTTAGCAGCAGGAGTTGCTGTACTCTCGGCAGCTGTCCTAGCAGCGTGTTCATCTGGTAATGCTAATAAAGAAGCAAATAAACCAGTTACTTATGCCTATGTATTTTCATCAGATCCTTCGACTCTGGATTATACAGTTTCTGGAAATGTCAGCACTAAACAGGTCACAGGTAACGTTATTGACGGTTTGCTTGAAAATGACCAATATGGGAATCTTGTTCCATCAGTTGCAGAAGATTGGACTGTTTCCAAAGATGGTTTGACCTATACCTATAAAATCCGTCAGGGTATCAAATGGTATACCAATGAGGGGGAAGAGTATGGTGAAGTCAAGGCTCAAGACTTTGTGACTGGTCTGAAACACGCAGCAGATAAGAAATCACAGGCTCTTTATCTCGTACAGGATTCTATCAAAGGATTGGATGACTATGTAAATGGGAAAACAACAGATTTTTCTAGTGTTGGGGTAAAAGCAACAGACGATTATACTGTTGTTTATACTTTGAACCATCCAGAATCTTTCTGGAATTCAAAAACAACAATGGGAGTTCTTGCACCAGTAAATGAAGACTTTTTAGCTTCTAAAGGAGATGACTTTGGTAAACCAACGGATGTAACGAGCATTCTATACAATGGGCCTTATCTCCTCAAAGGTCTTACATCTAAGTCTTCTATCGAAATGACCAAAAATCAAAACTACTGGGATAAACAAAATGTCTTTATTGATGATATCAAGTTATCCTTCTTTGATGGTCAAGATGCAGACTCTCTAGGACGCGGTTTTGATGAGGGACACTATCCAGCTGCACCACTCTTTAAAAACTCTGCCAACTATGAACGTCTAAAAGAAAAATACAAGGATAATATTGTGTATGGTCAACAGCGTGGAGGAGTTTTTTATATCTCAACCAATATCGACCGTGTAAATTACAATCACACTGCTAAAACAAGTGATGCAGAAAAAACTTCTACTAAGAAAGCCTTGTTAAACAAAGATTTCCGTCAAGCCTTGGCTTTTGCGGTAGATCGTAAAGCAGGGATCTCTCAAGTATTTGGTGATGAAGTAGGACCTCGTAAGTTACGGACAAGTTTCACTCCTCCAACATTTGTTCAAGTAGGAGATCAAACATTTGGTCAAGTTACTAAGACAGAATTGGATAAATTGGATAATATCTGGAAAGATGTCAGTCTTGATGATGCCCAAGATTCACTTCATAATGTAGACAAGGCTAAGGCTAAGTTTGAAGCTGCTAAGAAAACTCTCCAAGCTGATGGAGTACAGTTCCCAATTCATTTAGATTTGCCAATTTCTTCATCAAATCCAGATTTTATTCGTCAGGTTCAGTCTTATAAACAATCCATTGAGGAAGCCTTAGGCTCTGACAATGTAGTTGTTGATATTCAACAAGTTTCTGATGACGAATTGGGAAGTATGACTACTCTAGCTACTTCCAATGCAAATACTGACTGGGATATTAATGCAGTCAGTGGTTGGAGTCCAGACTTTGCTGATCCATCGACTTATCTAGATGTATTTGATCCAACTTCAGGTCCAAGTCTCCTAGGTGCTCTTGGTGTGGCACCAGGAACAGACAATCCAGTTATTAAAACAGTTGGATTGGATAAATACAAAGAACTGATTGATGATGCAAATAGTGAGAAAACAGACCTTCAAAAACGTTATTCCAAATATGCTAAGGCCCAAGCTTGGTTGTCAGATAGTGCACTTGTTACTCCAGTATACTCTGATGGTGCTCAAATGCTAGTGACGAAAATGGTTCCTGGCAGTGGTGCCGGTGGCTGGGTAGGTGACAAGACTAGTGAAAATAGCTACAAGTATCTGAAAATCCAAGATAAGATTGTCACTACTAAAGAAATGGATGAGTTCCGCAAGAAATTTGCTGATGAAAAAGCCAAATCAAACGCTGATTATCAGAAGAACTTAGACCGTCATATCCAAGACTAATCGAATCTCCTCTTTTGAGGGGATTTTTTATGTTGCTGTCTCTATGTAAGCACTTTAAAAAAGAGTTATTTTGGTCTAAAAATGGTATAATGAAAGGACGACAGAAAGGAATTATTTATGGAACAAAAAGAGAAACATTTTAGCCTATCTTGGTTTTTCAAGTGGTTTTTGGATAACAAGGCCATTACGGTATTTTTGGTAACCTTATTATTGGGACTCAATCTTTTTATTTTAAGTAAGATTAGTTTTTTATTTTCACCTGTTTTAGACTTTTTGGCAGTCGTGATGTTGCCAGTTATTCTATCTGGTTTGCTATATTATTTATTAAATCCTATTGTTGATTGGATGGAGAAGCATAAGGTTAATCGTGTTATAGCTATCAGTACTGTTTTTGTGATTATCGCTATCTTTATCATTTGGGGCTTGGCAGTAGCGATTCCCAATCTGCAACGTCAAGTTTTAACATTTGCAAGAAATGTACCAATCTACCTAGAAGATGCTGACAGGGTTATTGATGATTTGGTAACCAAGCATTTACCAGATGATTTCAGGCCTCAGCTAGAGCAAGTTTTGACAAACTTCTCTAGTCAGGCTACAGTTTGGGCAAGTAAGGTTTCATCTCAGGCAGTTAACTGGGTGAGTGCATTTATTAGCGGGGCATCTCAAGTGATTGTTGCCTTGATTATCGTTCCTTTCATGCTCTTTTATCTCTTGCGTGATGGGAAAGGCTTGCGTAACTATTTGACCCAATTCATGCCAACCAAATTGAAAGAACCTGTCGGACAAGTTTTATCAGATGTGAATCAACAGTTGTCTAACTATGTTCGTGGGCAAGTGACAGTGGCTATTATTGTAGCAGTAATGTTTATCATCTTTTTCAAGATTATCGGTCTACGCTATGCAGTTACGCTGGGTGTTACTGCTGGTATTTTAAATCTGGTTCCTTATCTTGGTAGCTTCCTAGCCATGCTCCCTGCCTTAGTATTGGGCTTGATTGCAGGGCCAGTCATGCTTTTAAAAGTGGTGATTGTCTTTATCGTAGAACAAACTATTGAAGGCCGTTTTGTGTCTCCATTGATTTTAGGAAGTCAATTAAATATCCATCCCATTAATGTTCTCTTTGTCTTGTTAACTTCAGGATCCATGTTTGGTATTTGGGGAGTTTTACTCGGTATTCCGGTTTATGCTTCTGCTAAGGTTGTCATTTCAGCCATTTTTGAATGGTATAAGGTAGTCAGTGGTCTATATGAACTAGAGGGAGAGGAAGTCAAGAGTGAACAATAGTCAACAGATGTTGCAGGCTTTGGAGGAGCAAGATTTAACCAAGGCAGAGCACTATTTCATCAAAGCTTTAGAAAATGATCCAAGTGACCTTCTTTATGATTTAGCCAACTATCTAGAAGGAATTGGTTTCTATCCTCAGGCCAAGGAAATTTACCTGAAAATCGTAGAGGACTTTCCAGAGGTTCATCTTAATCTAGCAGCTATTGCTAGCGAGGATGGTCAAATCGAAGAAGCCTTTGCCTATCTAGAGGAAATCCAAGCTGACAGTGACTGGTATGTTTCTGCTTTGGCTCTGAAGGCAGACCTTTACCAGATGGAAGGTTTGACAGATGTGGCGCGTGAGAAACTGCTAGAGGCTTTGACCTACTCAGAGGATCCTCTCTTGATATTGGGCTTGGCAGAGTTGGATATTGAGTTGGAAAATTACCAAGAAGCTATTCAAGGCTATGCCCAGTTAGATAATCGCTCGATTTATGAACAAACGGGTATTTCTACCTATCAACGAATTGGCTTTGCCTATGCCCAGCTAGGGAAATTTGAAACAGCTATAGAGTTTTTAGAAAAAGCCCTGGAGTTAGAATACGATGACCTAACAGCTTTTGAGTTGGCCAGTCTTTACTTTGATCAAGAAGAATACCAAAAAGCTGTCCTCTATTTTAAGCAGCTTGATACCATTTCACCTGATTTTGAAGGATATGAGTATGGTTACAGTCAGGCCTTACATAAGGAACATCAAGTTCAAGAAGCCCTGCGTATTGCTAAGCAAGGCTTAGAGAAAAATCCCTTTGAAACTCGCCTCTTGCTAGCCGCTTCACAATTCTCTTATGAATTGCATGATGCTAGTGGGGCAGAAAATTATCTCCTTACTGCTAAAGCAGATGCTGAGGATACAGAAGAAATCTTGCTTCGTTTGGCAACTATTTATCTGGAGCAGGAGCGTTATGAGGATATTCTAGACTTGCAGAGCGAGGAGCCAGAAAATCTTTTGACCAAGTGGATGATTGCTCGTTCTTATCAAGAAATGGATGATTTGGATACCGCCTATGAACATTACCAAGAGTTAGTAGGAGATTTGAAGGACAATCCCGAATTTTTAGAACACTATATCTATCTCTTGCGTGAATTGGGCTACTTTGAGGAAGCAAAAGTCAATGCGCAAGCTTACTTAAAACTGGTTCCAGACGATGTTCAAATGCAAGAACTATTTGAGAGAATGTAAAAATCTATACATTACAGAAAACTGCAAGTTATTACCAGAGGATAACTGCGGTTTTTTGTTTTAAAAAGGACAATTTTCAACTAATATATTCTCTTGAAAAAAGTTTCAACTAGGATTATAATATAAAATTATGAGTAATAGAGGAGGGAAATAATGCTTGATACGATAGCTCTACCGATTGAAGTCCGACATATTATTCTCATTTTATTGTCTTGTTTTTCTGGTTTTATCATTGGCTATGAAAGAAAATCTAAGCACAAGTAGGCTGGGAGAAAGACTCATATTTTGGTTGTCTTAACTGCAACTTTAATGATGATTTTATCAAAAGAAGCTTTCTTGGATACGCTTAATAATGATACTTCTAGGGTTGCGGCCCAAATTGTCAGTGGAATTAGTTTCATTGGCGGTGGTATTATTTTCATGAAGGATAAAAAAATCAGTGGTATCACCACAGCAGCTGGTATTTGGGCAACTGCAGGTATTGGAATGGAGATTGGAGCAGGTTTTGCTTTTCTAGGCTTATTTTGTAGTCTAATTGTTGTCTCTGTTCAGAAAAGTAGCTCCAAATTTTTGAAAAGCGATACCCATTATCATATCAGAATAATTGGATTTGTAACCAATAAACCTTCAATAGATACCTTGAATATTCTCATTGAACAGAAGGGATTTTACAATCTAAATATTGACATGGATAGGAATGAAAGTGCTTATAATCTTACGATTAGAGCAAATCACGATAAATCCATTTCTTACAAAAATATGGCTGAGGTTTTATGGCAATGTGACGAGAATTTTTATATAAATCAGGTTAAGATTGTTTCATTGGAAGGATAGAGTTTTGTTTTCATAGCAAAACTCTTATTGGTGAATGGGGAAAGATACTTCTTATTCCCTATACTATGTATCAGGAGGAATTGACATAAAAGCATCAGATTAGCGTAGATAACATAATGAACTGGGGATATCTTGAAAACAAAGATTAGTTTATAAGTTTTGGAACCGTTTTCTGCCACAATCTTTCGGGAAAGTAGTTGCTAAAAGATGTAAAAATTGATAGAATAAGGATTGTCTAAAAAATTTTAAGGAGAATCTATCAAATGGATTTCACATGGGCAATTAAATATGCCACTGAATTTTTGGGAACTGCTATTTTGATCATTCTTGGAAATGGTGCAGTTGCCAACGTTGAACTTAAAGGTACGAAAGGTCACCAAAGTGGCTGGATCGTTATCGCTGTTGGTTATGGTATGGGGGTTATGATCCCAGCCTTGATGTTTGGTAACGTATCTGGAAACCACATCAACCCAGCCTTCACTCTTGGACTTGCAATCAGCGGTCTTTTCCCTTGGGCACAAGTTGCGCCTTATATCATTGCACAAGTTTTGGGTGCTATCTTTGGTCAAGCCTTAGTTGTGGCAACGCACCGCCCATACTACTTGAAAACTGAAAATCCAAACAACATTTTGGGTACTTTCTCAACAATTTCAAGTTTGGATAATGGTACAAAAGAATCACATTTTGCAGCAACTGTTAATGGTTTTGTAAATGAGTTTGTTGGATCATTTGTTCTTTTCTTTGCAGCCCTTGGAATGACTAAAAACTTCTTTGGTTCTGAAGTGCTTCAATACATGAAACAAATGGCTAGTCAAGCAGGTCAAAATGTTGACTTTTCTGATTTAGCAATCAAAGCCCAAGTAGCACCACATACTGCTTCAGGACTTTCAGTAGCTCACTTGGCACTTGGATTCCTTGTTATGGCCTTGGTAACATCACTTGGTGGACCTACAGGACCTGCCTTGAACCCAGCCCGTGACTTGGGACCACGTCTCCTTCATGCTTTCCTTCCAAAATCAGTTCTTGGTGAGCACAAAGGCGATTCAAAATGGTGGTACTCTTGGGTACCAGTAGTAGCACCGATTGCAGCAGCAATTGCGGCAGTAGCTATTTTCAAATTCCTTTACTTATAAGAAATTGAGTTCTCTATCTATTGTAATGGATTGAAGAAAAATTAAAAACGCATAATATTCAGGTGTTGAAAAGCCTTGATATTATGCGTTTTGTTGTAGGAATATTTACTTCATTTTCTCCTGAAATTGAGTTTTTCCCCATCCTTTTTGTAGTTTATATGGTCGTCCTTAATCAGCTTTTGCGATAAGCTTTAATACTGTGACTATACCACTCTTGCATTTCCTTTGATGGTGGTGTCATATAATCCCCATACATCTGGGTTAAAGGTTGATCATATTTTTTAGGGACGGGCAACATACGGTCTTCAAACTCAGTTAAGATGAGTTCTTTAAAGGTATCAACTGGGAAGACTTCCTTTTCCTTAAATTTAGAAGGGATAAAGGCCATATACTGACCATTCTCACGACTATATTTTTGAATTTCTTTCTCGATTTTATTTGCGAAATAACGAGGAGAAACAGGTCGAAGGAGCAACCAAAAGGCTGTTCGTATCCAATCTTTTAAAATGCTGTCTTTATAGACGATATTTTTGTGTTTGCTGAAAGACAGAAGTTTGAAGCTTTCCAGTTTATAACAAGTATCAATGACTTTAGGATCATCAAATCGATCCATGGGAAAAATATCAATAAAGACACCAGACTCATAGGTTTTTGTATTTCGAGTATCGATTATTTTAGTCGTACTGTCGGTTATTTTGATAAAGTTGTTAAAGTAGTTCTTATCTGTCTCTAAGGATAAGAGTTTGTATTTGCTTTTTTCCTTTTGAAAAATGTTAATAAATCGTTGGTAGTCTTCTCGAGGCATGGATAAATCAATATCATCGTCCCAAGGAATAAATCCCTCATGTCGAACTGCCCCAATCAGAGTCCCGTAGTTAATAATATAGTTGATATTGTGTTTTTTACAGAGAGTATCAATATAATCCAAAATTTCTAATTCAATTTGTTTGGCATCTTCAATGGTTAGTTGTTTCATTCTAAACTCCTATGATTTTTTGAATTTATTTTTTAAAGCTAGGACATGGTTTAAAAATTCATAGAAAATGCTATCTTTTGTGAAGACCAGTAGACCAATATAAGAGATGGCCGATAGCAAGACAATCAAACCAGTGTTAATCAAAAATGGCAAATTAATGACCATATCCACAGGATACAAGAAATTAATCAGGAAATAAATTGCTACAAAGGAAAGTGAAAAGAGAGAGTATCGAACAGTATAGCTAAAGATATGTCCCAAGTGAATAAGCTGTTTTCTATGGATGAAAATGATATAGAAAACAAGTAGAGAGGCCTCTGATAGCATAGTTGTGAGTAGATAGTATTCAGGAGCCACGATATGGTTGAAAAAGAGGAGACTATTTAAGCCCAAATTGAGTAACCCAGCGAAGACCGTATAAACTGTAATACGTTTTTCATAGCCATTTGTAAAGAGAATTTGGGAACCAAGAATGGTATCTAAGGCCAGAATAATCGTACGAAAAGCGAAGAGAGAGGTTAAGATACCACCTCCGATATATTTTTCACTACCGTAAAGTAGGATGGCATTTGGTCCTAAAACCATGAGTTCGAAACTGAGTGGAATGATAAAGAAGTTAAAGATTCGACTTCCTCTGTTAACCAGAGAAACATAGGCTTCTTTGTCGCCTTTTCCTAGATAGTAACTGAGACGAGGCACACTCACTCCGATAGCTCCTGTTACAACCCCAGCTATAACGGTCACAATTCGCTGAGCCATGGTATAGTAACTAACGTTAACATCAATCCCTGTTTTAACGAGGAAGAGACGATCCAAAAAAGTGAAGGGCATATTTGCATTGGCAAAGACCAACATGGCTGTTAGAGGGAGAAAGAGCGGTTTAAAATCACTTATGTGAATCTTAACAAGCTTAATGTCTTTTTTAATCCAAAAACAACTAATCAGATAGTTAATCAGCGTCGATAAACTCATCACGAGTGTGTAGACAACAATATCGTGTTCATTTTTGACAAACAGGAAAATAGAGGCTAGCATCAGGATACGGATGAAGGCAGTCTTGTAAAAAAGAAAACTGTAATTTTCCAGAGCTTCATTGACCCACTCGATTGAAAAAAATCTGGGCAATGAGTTGAATCCCCATAACAAGGTAGACTTTTTTGATGATTGGATTATCAGTAAAGAAGAGAGGATAGGCTAGGATATAGACAGCGGTGGTCAAAATTGTACAAGCTATGCACAAATAAAAAAGACTAGAGAAGGTTCTATTCAGATCTTTTTTGTTATCCTTGACATTACTGATGGCCCGTAAGCCGTAGTTATAGACTCCATAAGTCGCAAAGGGCAAGAAAAATGACAAAATAGTGTCGACTGAGTTGAAGTAACCATAGTCAGTTCGGGCCAAGACACGCGCGACATAGGTTCCAGTTAGGATGGGAAAAATAATATTCAAGACACGAATTCCCATGTAAGATAGAGCATTTAATTTTATACTTTTCATTCAATTTACCTCGTTTTTCGTTATATCATAAAGCTAGCTAATAAGAAATGAAGGGCAGTAAGTCAAGCAATCACTTTGAAATCTCAAAGTTTTATTTTAAGTTTTTTTTAAGGAAACTATATTATTCTGAAGAACTCTAAAATTTCACAGCCATTTATTGGTAATGACTACAGAATTCCTAGTCATTACTAGAAATGGACTAGTTTCTTTGAATAATAGAACTCCTTAAACCTTCTATTCTAGAACGGGAGGGTCGGTATTTCTTTCATGATAGGACTAGATTGTGGTATAATAGAGAGAATAAGTTTTTTTAGTAAGACAAAGGAGAAAACAGATGATTTATGCAGGAATTCTTGCTGGTGGAACTGGCACACGCATGGGAATCAGTAACTTGCCAAAACAATTTTTAGAGCTAGGTGATCGACCTATTTTGATTCATACAATTGAAAAATTTGTTTTGGAACCAAGTATTGAAAAAATTGTAGTTGGGGTTCATGGAGACTGGGTTTCTCATGCAGAAGATCTTGTAGATAAATATCTTCCTCTTCATAAGGAACGTATCATCATTACAAAGGGTGGTGCTGACCGCAATACAAGTATTGAGAAAATCATTGAAGCCATTGATGCTTATCGTCCGCTTACTCCAGAGGATATCGTTGTTACCCACGATTCTGTTCGTCCATTTATTACACTTCGCATGATTCAGGACAATATCAAACTTGCTCAAAATCATGACGCAGTGGATACAGTGGTAGAAGCGGTTGATACTATCGTTGAAAGTACCAATGGTCAATTCATTACAGATATTCCAAATCGTGCTCACCTTTATCAAGGACAAACACCTCAAACATTCCGTTGCAAGGACTTCATGGACCTTTATGGATCTCTTTCTGATGAAGAGAAGAAAATCTTGACAGATGCATGTAAAATCTTTGTCATTAAAGGAAAAGATGTAGCCTTGGCCAAGGGTGAATACTCAAATCTGAAGATTACAACCGTAACAGATTTGAAGATTGCAAAAAGTATGATTGAGAAAGACTAGTAAAATGATTAATCAAATTTATCAACTAACTAAGCCTAAGTTTATCAATGTCAAATATCAGGAAGAGGCTATTGACCAAGAGAATCATATCCTTATTCGTCCTAATTATATGGCGGTCTGTCATGCGGATCAGCGTTACTACCAAGGGAAACGTGATCCCAAGGTTTTGAATAAAAAACTTCCAATGGCAATGATTCACGAGTCATGTGGAACCGTTATTTCTGACCCTACGGGAACCTATGAGGTTGGGCAAAAAGTTGTCATGATTCCTAATCAGCCTCCTATGCAGAGTGATGAAGAATTCTATGAGAACTACATGACAGGGACCCATTTCTTGTCTAGTGGATTTGATGGCTTTATGAGAGAGTTTGTTTCTCTCCCTAAAGACCGTGTGGTGGCTTATGATGCTATCGAAGATACGGTTGCAGCCATTACAGAGTTTGTCAGTGTTGGCATGCACGCTATGAATCGTCTATTGACCCTTGCTCATAGCAAGCGGGACCGAATCGCCGTTATCGGAGATGGAAGTTTAGCATTTGTGGTTGCCAATATTATCAACTATACTTTGCCAGAAGCAGAGATTGTGGTTATTGGTCGTCATTGGGAAAAATTGGAGCTTTTCTCATTTGCCAAAGAATGCTATATTACTGATAATATTCCTGAAGATTTGGCCTTTGACCATGCTTTTGAGTGTTGTGGTGGTGATGGTACTGGACCAGCTATAAATGACTTGATTCGCTACATTCGTCCTCAGGGAACGATTCTCATGATGGGTGTTAGCGAGTATAAAGTCAATCTCAATACACGCGATGCCTTAGAAAAAGGCTTGCTCTTGGTTGGGTCCTCTCGTTCTGGTCGCATTGATTTTGAAAATGCCATCCAAATGATGGAAGTCAAGAAATTTGCCAATCGTCTTAAAAATATCCTTTATCTAGAAGAACCTGTAAGAGAAATTAAAGATATTCACCGTGTCTTTGCAACCGATTTAAACACAGCCTTTAAAACCGTGTTTAAGTGGGAAGTATAAGTGCTGGAGGTTAATTGTGGAGAAAATCATTAAAGAGAAAATTTCTTCCTTACTTAGTCAAGAAGAGGAAGTCCTCAGTGTTGAACAACTGGGGGGAATGACCAATCAAAACTATTTGGTCAAAACAACAAATAAGCAATACATTGTTAAGTTCTTTGGTAAAGGGACAGAAAAGCTGATCAATCGTCAAGATGAAAAGTACAATCTTGAACTACTAAAGGATTTAGACTTAGATGTAAAAAATTATCTTTTTGATATTGAAGCTGGTATCAAAGTAAATGAGTATATCGAATCTGCGATTACGCTTGATTCAACGTCAATCAAGACCAAATTTGACAAAATTGCTCCAATATTACAAACTATTCATGCATCTGGTAAGGAGTTAAGAGGAGAATTTGCTCCTTTTGAAGAAATCAAAAAATACGAATCCTTGATTGAAGAGAAAATCCCTTATGCCAACTATGAAGCTGTTCGAGAAAAAGTCTTCTCCTTAGAGAAAAGACTGGCTGACTTAGGTGTTGACAGAAAATCTTGTCATATCGATTTGGTGCCTGAAAACTTTATCGAGTCACCACAAGGAAGACTTTATCTGATTGACTGGGAATATTCATCAATGAACGATCCAATGTGGGATTTGGCTGCCCTCTTTTTAGAGTCTGAATTCACTCGTCAAGAGGAAGAAGCCTTCTTATCTCACTATGAGAGTGAGCAAACACCTGTCTCTCGTGAAAAGATTGCCATTTATAAAATTTTACAAGATGCTATTTGGAGTTTATGGACAGTCTACAAAGAAGAGCAAGGTGCAGATTTTGGTGACTATGGTGTGAGTCGTTACCAAAGAGCTGTTAAAGGTTTGTCATATTATGGAGGTTCAGATGAAAAATAAAAATGGAGTTTCTTTTGGTCTACTCTCAGGTATTTTCTGGGGTTTAGGTCTAACGATTAGTGCTTATATCTTTTCGATTTTTACAGATTTGTCGCCCTTTGTGGTGGCCGCTGCTCACGATTTCTTGAGTATCTTTATCTTACTAGCTTTTCTCTTGGTAAAAGAAGGAAAAGTTCGTCTCTCAATTTTCTTAAATATTCGCAATGTTAGTGTTATCATCGGAGCCTTGCTAGCAGGCCCTATCGGTATGCAGGCCAATCTTTATGCGGTTAAGTATATCGGAAGTTCCTTAGCTTCATCTGTGTCGGCTATTTACCCTGCGATTTCGGTTTTATTGGCTTTCTTCTTTTTGAAGCACAAGATTTCGAAAAATACTGTGTTTGGGATTGTCTTGATTATTGGAGGGATTATTGCTCAAACTTATAAGGTTGAACAGGTTAATTCTTTCTACATTGGGATTCTTTGTGCTTTAGTTTGTGCTATTGCATGGGGGAGTGAGAGTGTTCTTAGCTCCTTTGCTATGGAAAGTGAATTGAGTGAAATCGAAGCCCTCTTAATCCGTCAAGTAACTTCATTCTTGTCCTATCTTGTGATTGTGCTCTTCTCTCATCAGTCATTTGCAGAAGTGGCCAATGGACAATTGCTAGGTCTCATGATTGTCTTTGCAGCCTTTGATATGATTTCCTACTTGGCTTATTATATCGCTATCAATCGATTGCAACCAGCCAAGGCTACAGGCTTGAACGTGAGTTATGTAGTTTGGACTGTCTTATTTGCAGTTGTTTTCTTGGGTGCACCACTAGATATGCTGACAATTATTACGTCACTTGTCGTCATTGCTGGAGTTTATATTATTATTAAAGAATAAAGGAGATTCGTGTGAAAGCCATTATCTTAGCAGCGGGATTGGGAACTCGCTTGCGTCCTATGACTGAAAATACCCCTAAAGCCTTGGTTCAGGTTAATCAAAAACCTTTGATTGAATACCAAATTGAGTTTTTAAAAGAAAAAGGAATTAATGACATCATCATCATCGTTGGTTACCTTAAAGAACAATTCGATTACTTAAAAGAAAAATATGGTGTCCGTCTCGTTTTCAATGATAAATACGCTGACTACAATAACTTTTACTCTCTCTATCTTGTAAAAGAAGAATTGGCCAACAGTTATGTTATTGATGCCGATAATTATCTCTTTAAAAATATGTTCCGCAATGATTTGACACGTTCGACTTATTTTAGTGTTTATCGTGAAGATTGTACCAACGAATGGTTCTTGGTCTATGGAGACGACTATAAGGTTCAAGACATTACTGTTGATAGTAAGGCAGGTCGCATCCTTAGTGGTGTATCCTTCTGGGATGCTCCAACTGCAGAAAAAATTGTCAGCTTTATCGATAAGGCTTATGCAAGTGGTGAATTTGTTGATCTCTACTGGGATAATATGGTTAAGGATAATATCAAAGAGTTGGATGTCTATGTTGAAGAATTAGAAGGCAATAGCATCTATGAGATCGATAGTGTCCAAGACTATCATAAATTAGAAGAAATTCTTAAAAACGAAAATTAAAGATTCCAACATCTGGCTAAAATAGTCGGATGTTTTTTTGATTTTTTTACGAATAAATAGATGAGTAGAAAAAGAAATGGAGTTATTTATGAAAATCACAAACTATGAAATCTATAAGTTGAAAAAATCAGGTTTGACCAATCAACAGATTTTGAATGTCCTAGAATACGGTGAAAATGTTGATCAAGAACTGTTGTTAGGTGATATTGCAGAAATTTCAGGTTGCCGAAATCCAGCTGTTTTTATGGAACGTTATTTTCAGATAGACGATACGCATTTGGAGAAGGAGTTTAAAAAATTTCCATCTTTCTCTATTTTAGATGACTGTTACCCTTGGGATTTGAGTGAAATATATGATGCGCCTGTACTTTTATTTTACAAGGGAAATCTGGATCTCTTGAAATTTCCTAAGGTAGCAGTCGTAGGAAGTCGTGCTTGTAGCAAACAGGGAGCTAAGTCAGTTGAAAAAGTCATTCAGGGATTGGAAAATGAACTGGTTATCGTCAGTGGACTAGCCAGGGGCATTGACACAGCAGCGCATATGGCAGCTCTTCAGAATGGCGGAAAAACCATTGCAGTGATTGGAACAGGACTGGATGTGTTTTATCCTAAAGCTAATAAACGCTTGCAAGACTACATCGGCAATGACCATCTGGTTCTTAGTGAATATGGACCTGGTGAACAACCTCTAAAATTTCATTTTCCTGCCCGTAATCGCATCATTGCTGGACTTTGTCGTGGTGTGATTGTAGCAGAGGCTAAGATGCGTTCAGGTAGTCTCATTACCTGTGAGAGGGCAATGGAAGAAGGACGCGATGTTTTTGCTATACCTGGTAGCATTTTAGATGGACTATCTGATGGATGTCATCATTTGATTCAAGAAGGAGCAAAATTGGTCACCAGTGGGCAAGATGTTCTTGCGGAATTTGAATTTTAAGACAAAATTTCTCTTTCTAAACCAACTTTTCTTCTATATATAGGAGCTAAGTCTTGACAGTTATGGCAAAATGGTTTACACTTTATAAAGTTTATTACTTTGAAAAGGTGTGATACTGTGGCTACGGCAACAAAAAAGAAAAAATCAACAGTTAAAAAAAATCTAGTAATCGTGGAGTCGCCTGCTAAGGCCAAGACGATTGAAAAATATCTAGGCAGAAACTACAAGGTTTTAGCCAGTGTCGGCCATATCCGTGATTTGAAGAAATCCAGTATGTCAGTCGATATTGAAAATAATTATGAACCGCAATATATCAATATCCGAGGAAAAGGCCCTCTTATCAATGACTTGAAAAAAGAAGCTAAAAAAGCTAATAAAGTCTTTCTGGCGAGTGACCCGGACCGTGAAGGAGAAGCGATTTCTTGGCATTTGGCCCATATTCTCAATTTAGATGAAAATGATGCCAACCGTGTGGTCTTCAATGAAATCACTAAGGATGCGGTCAAAAATGCTTTTAAAGAACCTCGCAAGATTGATATGGACTTGGTCGATGCCCAACAGGCTCGTCGTGTCCTAGACCGCTTGGTAGGCTATTCGATTTCGCCTATTTTGTGGAAGAAGGTCAAGAAGGGCTTATCAGCAGGGCGCGTACAGTCCATTGCCCTTAAACTCATCATTGACCGTGAGAATGAAATTAATGCCTTCCAGCCAGAAGAATACTGGACAATTGATGGTGTCTTTAAAAAGGGAACCAAGCAATTTCAGGCTTCCTTTTATGGAGTAGATGGTAAAAAGCTTAAACTGACTAGCAATGACGAGGTTAAGGAAGTCTTGTCTCGTCTGACTAGTAAAGATTTTTCAGTAGATCAGGTGGATAAGAAAGAGCGCAAACGCAATGCTCCTTTACCCTATACCACTTCATCTATGCAGATGGATGCTGCCAATAAAATCAATTTCCGTACTCGAAAAACCATGATGGTTGCCCAACAGCTCTATGAAGGAATTAATATCGGTTCTGGTGTTCAAGGTTTGATTACCTATATGCGTACCGATTCGACTCGTATTAGTCCTGTAGCGCAAAATGAAGCAGCAAGTTTCATTACGGACCGTTTTGGTAGCAAGTATTCTAAGCATGGTAGCAAGGTCAAAAACGCTTCAGGTGCTCAGGATGCCCACGAGGCTATTCGTCCGTCAAGTGTCTTTAATACACCTGAAAGCATTGCTAAGTATCTGGACAAGGATCAGCTCAAGCTTTATACCCTTATCTGGAATCGTTTTGTAGCGAGTCAGATGACAGCTGCTGTCTTTGATACCATGGCTGTTAAATTGTCTCAAAATGGGGTTCAATTTGCTGCCAATGGTAGTCAGGTTAAGTTTGATGGTTATCTTGCCATTTATAATGATTCTGATAAGAATAAGATGTTACCAGATATGGCTGTTGGAGATGTGGTTAAGCAGCTTAATAGCAAACCAGAGCAACATTTCACCCAACCGCCTGCTCGTTATTCTGAAGCGACACTGATTAAGACCTTGGAAGAAAATGGGGTTGGACGTCCATCCACCTACGCACCAACCATTGAAACTATTCAGAAACGTTACTATGTTCGCCTTGTGGCCAAACGTTTTGAACCAACAGAGTTGGGAGAAATTGTTAACAAGCTCATCGTTGAATATTTTCCAGATATCGTAAACGTGACCTTCACAGCTGAAATGGAAGGCAAACTGGATGATGTCGAAGTTGGAAAAGAGCAGTGGCAACGTGTCATTGATGCCTTTTATAAACCATTCTCCAAAGAAGTGGCCAAGGCTGAAGAAGAAATGGAAAAAATCCAAATCAAGGATGAACCAGCTGGATTTGACTGTGAAGTATGTGGCAGTCCAATGGTTATTAAACTTGGTCGTTTTGGTAAGTTCTATGCTTGTAGCAATTTCCCAGATTGTCGTCATACCCAAGCAATCGTGAAAGAAATCGGTGTTGAGTGTCCAAGTTGTCATCAGGGACAAATCATTGAACGTAAAACCAAGCGTAACCGCCTCTTCTATGGTTGCAATCGTTATCCAGACTGTGAATTTACTTCTTGGGACAAGCCTGTTGGTCGTGACTGTCCAAAATGTGGCAACTTCCTCATGGAGAAAAAAGTTCGTGGTGGTGGTAAGCAGGTTGTATGTAGTAATGGCGACTACGAAGAGGAAAAGATTAAATAAGAGGAGAGTCCTGAAAGTTAATTTCAGGCTCTTTTTGGTTGGAACTTGACAAAATTCATCATTTTATGCGAAACTAGAAGAAGATTATTTTATACTCAATGAAAATCAAAGAGCAAACTAGAAACTAACCGCAGGTTGCTCAAAGCACTGCTTTGAGGTTGCAGATAAGACTGACGAAATCAGGAACCATACCTACGTCAAGGCGACGTTGATGCGGTTTGAAGAGATTTTCGAAGAGTATTAACTAGGAGAAGTTATGCGTATTATTTATCTAATTATTGGTTTTTTATCACTGGCCTTGGCTATTGTTGGGGTTGTTTTACCCTTGTTGCCTACAACACCTTTTCTTTTACTGTCTATTGCTTGTTTCTCTAGAAGTTCCAAGCGCTTCGAAGATTGGCTTTACCATACCAAGCTCTATCAAACATATGTAGCTGATTTTCGCGAGACTAAGTCTATTGCGCGTGAACGAAAGAAAAAAATCATTGTATCTATCTACATCTTGATGGGGATTTCTATTTATTTTGCCCCTCTCTTACAAGTCAAAATCGGTCTAGGAGCCTTGACTATCTTTATTACCTATTATCTCTTCAAGGTTATTCCGGACAAAGAATAAGTAAAATTTGTAACTATTTCCCTTGATAAAATTGAAAGTATATTCACAATAATATGATATAATAAATTCAAAGTAATAATCAAGGAGAATCAAATGATTTACGAATTTTGTGCTGAAAATGTGACCTTGCTTGAAAAAGCGATGGAGGCTGGAGCTCGTCGAATCGAACTCTGTGATAATCTAGCAGTGGGAGGAACAACACCAAGCTATGGAGTAACCAAGGCAGCGGTTGAATTGGCAGCTAACTACGATACAACCATCATGACCATGATTCGTCCACGTGGTGGCGACTTTGTTTACAATGACCTAGAAATTGCTATTATGCTAGAAGACATTCGCTTGACTGCTCAGGCTGGAAGTCAAGGAGTTGTATTTGGTGCTTTAACTGCTGACAAAAAGTTGGATAAGGCTAATCTGGAGAAGTTGATAGCTGCGTCAAAAGGAATGGTAATTGTCTTTCATATGGCTTTTGATGAATTGGGCGAAGAAGACCAGTTAGAAGCTATTGACTGGCTCAGCCAAGTCGGTGTCATTCGTATCCTAACTCGCGCTGGTGTATCTGGCGACTCTCTAGACAAACGTTTTGCTCACTATCACAGAATTTTGGAGCACGCTAAAGGTAAAATTGAAATTCTACCAGGTGGGGGGATTGACCTTGACAACCGTCAAACCTTTATTGACCAGCTGGGCGTGACACAATTGCATGGAACCAAGGTTGTCTTTTAAAAAATAGAAAGGAACTGCTAGCTTTTGGTAGCAGTTTTCACTTATGTTTGAAATTTTTAAATCCTATCAGTTTAATCAAGAAAAGGCTCGTGCCTATGGTTTTGTAGAAAATAGTGGAGTCTGGACTTATAGTTGCCAGATTTTGCAGGGTGATTTTATCATGACTGTGTCTATCACTACTGATAATGTGAGCTTTCAAGTCTTTGACCAGGAAACGGGTGACCTCTATCCTCAAGTTCATATGGAAAGTATGACAGGAAGTTTTGTTGCAAGTGTCCGTGAGGCTTGTCTGGAGATTCTCTACCAGCTTCGGAAGGCTTGTTTTGATGTGCAGGATTTTATCTGTCCTCAGACTAAGCGTATCATGGCTCAAGTTCAGGAAAAGTACGGAAATCAGTTGGAGTATCTGTGGGAGAAATCGCCTGATACGGCAGTCTTAAGACATGAAAGTAATAAAAAGTGGTATGCCGTCTTGATGATAATCTCTTGGGATAAGCTGGAAAAGGGTAGAGAAGGATTAGTGGAAGCAGTCAATCTCAAACATGATCAAGTAGTGGACCTGCTTTCACAAAAGGGTATTTATCCAGCTTTTCATATGAACAAACGCTACTGGATCAGTGTGGCTTTTGATGATACTTTGTCAGATGAAGAAGTACTAGAATTGATAGAAAAAAGTTGGAACTTAACTTCTAAAAAATGAAACATTTCAATAATTTTCAATTAGCTAAATATTCTATACTGAAGAAATTTTCAGAAAATATTTGATTTTTTCTTGACAAGTGCTTTTGCCTATGCTAAAATACTAAACAAGATATCAAACGAAGGAGAAAGTCAAACATGAAAACAGCTAAGTTTAATCAATTTGCTTTGTTGTTGAGGTACTCGGGCTAGTGCAAAAAGCATTAGTCCTGTTTGGCTTACCAAGCGGGAGTGAATCAACATCTCGCTTGGACTTCTAAGCGAGATGTTTTTTTAAAAACCACATTTGGAAAAGGGGAAATCTTATGAGAACAGTTGAATTTCTAGATACCAGCCTTCGGGATGGAGAACAGACACCTGGTGTTAATTTTTCAATCAAGGAAAAAATTGCCATTGCAAGACAGCTGGAGAAATGGGGCATTTCAGCCATAGAAGCTGGTTTTCCAGCGGCGAGTCCTGATTCATTCACAGCAGTGCAGGAGATTGCTAAGGTCTTGAAGAAAACAGCGGTGACTGGTTTGGCACGTTCGGTCAAGTCTGATATTGATGCTTGTTACGAGGCCCTCAAGGATGCCAAGTATCCACAGGTTCACGTCTTTATCGCTACCAGTCCGATTCATCGTAAGTATAAGCTCAATAAGAGCAAGGAAGAGATTTTGGAAGCTATTAAGGAGCATGTTTCTTATGCCCGTTCTAAGTTTGAGATAGTTGAATTCTCTCCAGAGGATGCGACTAGAACAGAGTTGGATTTCCTCTTGCAAGTTGTTCAAACAGCGGTTGATGCAGGTGCAACTTATATCAATATCCCTGACACCGTAGGATTTACCACACCAGAAGAATACGGGGCTATTTTTAAATACTTGATTGAGAATGTCAAGACAGATCGTCAGATTATCTATTCACCACACTGTCATGATGACCTCGGAATGGCAGTAGCTAATAGCCTTGCTGCCGTCAAGAATGGGGCAGGACGTGTTGAGGGGACTATCAATGGTATTGGGGAGCGAGCTGGAAATGCTGCCTTGGAAGAAATTGCAGTTGCTCTCAATATTCGCCAAGATTACTATCAAGCAGAAACCAGTATTGTCCTAAATGAGACCATCAATACGTCAGAAATGGTTTCTCGCTTCTCTGGTATTCCAGTTCCTAAAAACAAGGCTGTGGTTGGTGGTAATGCCTTTTCTCACGAATCTGGTATTCACCAAGATGGAGTCCTTAAAAATCCTCTTACTTATGAGATTATCACCCCTGAATTGGTCGGTGTTAAGAGCAATAGTCTTCCGCTTGGAAAATTGTCTGGTCGCCATGCCTTTGTTGAGAAACTAAGAGAACTGGCCCTAGATTTTACAGAAGAGGATATCAAACCACTCTTTGCTAAGTTCAAGGCTCTGGCAGACAAGAAACAAGAAATCACAGATGCAGATATTCGTGCGCTGGTCGCTGGAACTATGGTTGAAAATCCAGAAGGCTTCCACTTTGATGATTTGCAACTTCAAACTCATGCAGACAATAACATTGAAGCACTCGTTAGCCTAGCCAATATGGATGGTGAGAAGGTCGAATTTAATGCGACAGGGCAAGGTTCCGTTGAAGCAATCTTTAACGCTATTGACAAGTTCTTTAAACAATCTGTCCGTTTGGTGTCCTATACCATTGATGCGGTGACAGATGGAATTGATGCCCAAGCTCGGGTTTTGGTCACTGTTGAAAACAGAGATACAGAAACCATCTTTAATGCAGCAGGGCTTGATTTCGATGTGCTGAAGGCTTCGGCTATTGCCTATATCAATGCTAATACCTTTGTTCAAAAAGAGAATGCTGGTGATATGGGACGCAGCGTTTCTTATCGCGATATGCCTAGTGTGTAAAGGAGAATGCTATGACAAAGAAAATAGTAGCTCTAGCAGGGGACGGAATCGGTCCAGAAATAATGGAGGCCGGTTTAGAGGTTCTGGAGGCTCTAGCTGAAAAAACAGATTTTGACTATGAGATTGACAGACGACCCTTCGGAGGTGCAGGTATTGATGCTGCAGGGCATCCCTTACCTGATGAAACCCTCAAGGCATGTAGAGAAGCAGAGGCTATCCTCTTAGCGGCTATCGGTAGTCCTCAGTATGATGGAGCAACGGTTCGCCCTGAACAAGGCTTGCTGGCTCTCCGTAAGGAACTCAATCTTTACGCCAATATTCGCCCGGTAAAAATCTTTGATAGTCTCAAGCATTTGTCACCACTCAAACCAGAACGAATTGCTGGTGTAGATTTTGTAGTTGTGCGTGAGTTGACAGGAGGGATTTACTTTGGAGATCATATTCTTGAAGAGCGAAAAGCGCGTGATATCAATGACTATAGCTATGAGGAAGTGGAGCGGATTATTCGCAAGGCCTTTGAAATCGCAAGAAGTCGGAGAAAAATAGTTACCAGTATCGATAAGCAAAATGTTCTAGCGACATCAAAACTCTGGCGCAGAGTAGCTGAGGAAGTCGCGCAGGATTTTCCAGATGTAACCTTGGAACACCAGCTGGTGGACTCAGCTGCCATGCTTATGATTACCAATCCTGCCAAGTTTGATGTCATCGTGACGGAGAATCTTTTTGGAGATATCTTATCTGATGAATCAAGCGTTCTATCTGGCACACTTGGAGTCATGCCATCAGCCAGTCATTCTGAAAATGGACCAAGTCTCTATGAGCCTATTCACGGTTCAGCTCCTGATATTGCAGGTCAAGGAATTGCCAATCCTATCTCCATGATTTTATCAGTGGCCATGATGCTGAGAGACAGCTTTGGACGTTATGAGGATGCAGAGCGTATCGAGCGTGCTGTTGAAGCTAGTTTAGCGGCTGGCATTTTAACAAGAGATATAGGTGGACAGGCTTCGACTAAGGAAATGACGGAAGCTATTATTGCAAGGTTATGAAGTTAGACGAAAAAATTACTCTAGTCCTTTTGATTTGGAATGTCATCATTTTCGTGATTTATGGCATTGACAAATCTAAGGCAAGGAGAAGAGCTTGGCGCATCCCTGAGAAAATCTTACTTATTTTAGCCTTTGCTTTTGGTGGTTTTGGTGCTTGGCTAGCAGGAATCATCTTTCACCACAAGACTCGAAAATGGTATTTTAAAACAGTTTGGTTTCTCGGGATGGTGTCCACACTAGTAGCCTTATATTTTATTTGGAGGTAATGGATGGCAGGAAAATCGATTTTTGATAAATTATGGGACCGCCATGTCATCACAGGAGAAGAGGGGCAGCCCCAACTCATGTATGTGGACCAGCACTATATCCACGAGGTGACCAGTCCTCAGGCTTTTCAAGGATTACGAGACGCAGGTCGTAGATTGAGACGACCAGACTTGACATTTGGAACCTTTGACCACAATGTCCCGACGGTCAATATCTACGATATTCGAGATGTCATTTCCAAGGCGCAAATTGATAAGTTAGCTGAAAATGTTGAGGAATTTGGGATCGAACATGCTGCCCACGGTTCTGAAAAACAGGGGATCGTTCACATGGTTGGTCCAGAGACAGGACGGACCCAACCAGGAAAATTCATCGTCTGTGGAGACAGTCACACAGCAACTCACGGAGCTTTCGGAGCCATCGCCTTTGGGATTGGGACTAGTGAGGTTGAGCATGTCTTCGCTACCCAGACCCTCTGGCAGGTTAAACCTAAGAAAATGTTGGTTGAATTCACTGGAGTTCCTCAAAAGGGAGTTTATTCCAAGGATTACATTTTAGCCTTGATTGCCAAGTACGGCGTTGCCTGTGGTGTTGGCTATGTGGTGGAATATCGTGGACAGGCAATTGCTGCACTGAGCATGGAAGAGCGAATGACCATCTGCAATATGTCCATCGAGTTTGGATCCAAGATGGGAATCATGAATCCGGACCAAACCACCTATGATTATCTCAAGGGACGAGAATGCGTTCCCGAAGCTTTCGAGGACGCAGTTGCTGACTGGAAGACGCTTGTCAGCGATGAGGATGCTGTTTATGATAAGGTTATCCGGATGGATGTCTCAGACTTGGCTCCTATGGTGACCTGGGGAACCAATCCTGCTATGGGTGTTGACTTTGACAGTAGCTTCCCAGAAATTAAGGATATGAATGATGAGCGAGCCTACAATTATATGGATTTGGAACCAGGTCAAAAGCCAGCAGATATTGAACTAGGCTATATCTTTATCGGTTCTTGTACCAATGCTCGTCTCAGCGACTTGCAACTGGCTGCGCGATTTGTTAAAGGGAAGAAAATAGCACCCAACTTAACGGCTATCGTGGTTCCAGGCTCTCGTCCTGTCAAACGAGCTGCTGAGAAGTTGGGTTTGGATAAGGTTTTTATAGATGCTGGCTTTGAGTGGAGAGACCCTGGTTGCTCCATGTGTCTGGGGATGAATCCTGACAAGGTTCCAGATGGCGTTCACTGCGCCTCAACCAGCAACCGCAACTTTGAAGATAGACAAGGCTTTGGCGCTAAGACTCATCTCTGTAGTCCAGCCATGGCAGCTGCGGCAGCTATTGCAGGGCGCTTTGTAGATGTTCGGCAAATGCCAGAAGCCCAGTAAGGAGAGGATATGGAGAAATTTACAGTTTATACGGGAACGACCGTTCCTCTCATGAATGATAACATCGATACCGATCAAATCCTACCTAAGCAGTTTCTCAAGTTGATTGATAAAAAAGGCTTTGGTAAGTACCTTATGTATGCTTGGCGTTATCTAGATGACAAGTATACTGAGGATCCAGACTTTGTCTTTAACCGACCTGAATATCGAAAAGCCAGTATTCTCATCTCAGGGGATAACTTTGGGGCAGGTTCTTCGAGGGAACACGCTGCTTGGGCTCTAGCAGACTATGGTTTTAAGGTTGTGATTGCAGGGTCTTTCGGTGACATTCATTACAATAATGAACTCAATAATAGCATGTTACCTATTGTTCAGCCTAGAGAGGTTAGAGAGAAACTAGCCCAGCTAAAACCAACCGACCAGGTAACTGTGGACTTGGAACAACAAAAAATCATCTCACCAGTTGGAGAATTCACTTTTGAAATTGATAGCGAATGGAAACATAAACTCTTAAATGGTTTAGATGATATCGGTATTACCTTGCAGTATGAAGACTTGATTGCTGCATATGAAAAACAACGACCAGCCTACTGGCAGGATTAGAAAAAATAGAAAAGGAAATATAGAACTATGACAAAACACATTCAATGGAACGGAACACTTTCACAAGAAGGCTATGACATTTTAAAAGGTGAAGGCGGATGTATCGTTTGTCCTACTAAAGTTGGTTACATCATCATGACTAGCGACAAGGCAGGACTTGAGCGTAAGTTCGCAGCCAAAGAACGTAATCGTAACAAACCAGGTGTTGTTCTCTGCGGTAGCATGGATGAGCTTCGCGCTTTAGCACAACTTAACCCAGAAATTGAAGCCTTTTACCAAAAACATTGGGATGAAGATATTCTTCTTGGTTGTATCCTTCCTTGGAAACCAGAAGCCTTTGAGAAACTCAAAGCATACGGTGATGGCCGTGAAGAACTTATGACTGACGTGCGTGGTACTAGCTGTTTTGTTATCAAGTTTGGGAAAGCTGGTGAACAATTAGCTGCCAAACTTTGGGAAGAAGGCAAGATGGTCTATGCCTCATCTGCAAACCCATCTGGAAAAGGAAACCGTGGTAAGGTTGAAGGTATCGGAGAACGTATCGAAGGAGCAGTGGACCTTGTCATTGAAGCAGACGACTATGTAGCATCAATCCAACCTGACAAAACGATTGAAACTCGTTATGAGCAAGGTGTGATGGTATCAATGGTCGATAAAGACGGTAAACTCATCCCAGAACAAGGAGGAGCACGTTCAACTTCACCAGCTCCAGTTGTAATCCGCAAAGGGCTTGACATTGATAAGATTATGATGCACCTGTCAGACACCTTTAACTCATGGGACTACCGTCAGGGAGAGTATTATTAGAATGTAGAAGAAGTCTAGCGTTAAGAGACATTAAAGCTCCTAACACTGGACTTTTCTTTAGAATTTCTTTTCTTTTTTATATAGATGTGATATTCTATATGTGAAATAGAGCTTTGAAATATTAAATACTAACTAGCCTATAATATGAAAATGGAGCTACAAAATGGAAGAAAAATTAAATTATTGGATGATAGTTGCAGGAGGAGGTGGAAAAGTTTGGTCTTTATTTAAAGAAGAAAATATAGCTTGTATAGATTTTGATTCTAATTTATCTAATATTTTAGATTACAATAATCCTGAAGAATTGAAGCAAGGAAAGCAGAGAAATTTATTTATTTGGAAGTTTGCACATGACATAAAAATAAATGATTATATAATAGCTACCTCAGGATTTAACAAAATTTTGGGTATTGGACAATGTGTGAAAACATATTACTTTGATGAAACAAAAACAGAGTTTAAACATTGTATTGGTGTTAATTGGTTGAAAGTAGATGGTGGATGGGAATACCAAGGTAAAAAAGGTGCAAGACAAACCATCAACTGGGATAGAAATTCAGAACGTATCAATTTGTATAAATCTATTCTAAATGGTACATACAGAAAAAATATAGAGAAGGTTGTTATGAATAAAAATATTAACGATTATTTAGATAAATTAAGAAAATCCAAAAACCTCATCCTCCGCGGTGCTCCTGGCACGGGAAAAACTTATCTTGCTAAAGAAATTGCTAAAGAATTAACGGATGGCAACGAAGATCAAATCGGCTTTGTTCAGTTTCATCCTTCGTATGACTACACGGATTTTGTCGAGGGTTTGCGCCCAGTATCCAATGGGGATGGAGCTATCGAGTTTAAATTACAAGATGGTATTTTTAAGAAGTTTTGTCAGAATGCTATAGATTCTAAGAAGATTGGAGGTCAAGATAATTTTGATGAAGCTTGGGATCTTTATCTTGAGTATGTAAATAACAGAGATGAAAAAGAATATTTGACAGAATTTTCCTATCTAACAGTAAATAGTCGAAATAATTTTAATATCAATTATGAAACTAAATCCCAAGGAACTGTCTTAACAAAATCTTATGTTTATGAACTATATAAAGATGAAAACTATCTGAAACAGCCCTATTATCATAACCAAGGAAAAAAAGTCCTTGAAACTTTAAAGAAAAGATTTGCTTTGAAAGACTATATTTCTCCAGAAGAGGTTGAAACAGACAAGAAATTCGTTTTCATTATCGATGAGATTAATCGTGGTGAGATTTCTAAGATTTTTGGTGAACTCTTTTTCTCTATTGACCCTGGCTATCGTGGTGAAAAGGGATGTGTTTCTACTCAGTATGCTAATTTACATGAGACTAATGAGAAATTTTATATCCCTGAAAATGTCTATATTATCGGAACTATGAATGATATTGACCGTTCAGTGGACACCTTTGATTTTGCTATGCGCCGTCGTTTCCGTTTTGTTGAAGTTACTGCTGAAAGCCAGTTATACATTCTAGATAACGAACTAGATGGACATGAGGAAGAAGCGAAAAAACGTTTAAGAAACTTGAACGCTGCTATTGAAAACGTTCAGGAGTTAAACAGTCATTATCATATCGGACCAAGTTATTTCCGTAATTTAAAAGAGTTGGATTATGATTATGAATTACTTTGGTCTGATTACCTCAAACCGCTTTTGGAAGATTACTTACGAGGTTCTTATGAAGAGGCTGAAACTCTGGGTACATTGAAAAAAGCATTTGATCTGACAAAGAATGAGCAAAAAGATCAGGCAGTAGCTGATGACCATGAAGGCGATGAAGACGATGATGCGGATAACTGATAATCAGCATAGAATTGCTAAGGAAGGCTTTGTCGCAGAATATCCCAAACTAAGTCAAGCACTTCTTGATAGAACACTAGATAACCTTTCTAAAGAGGACAATATCTTTATTTTTCCAAATGATTTGAAAAATTCTCCTGACTTAGAGAAGGACCAAAAAATCTTTGAAACAGTTAATCAGAAAATCAAGACTGGAAATGTGGTTGGTTTTCTGGGGTGTGGTCAGGAAAGATTAACAATTGCCTCTCGCTTTTCTGATGAGAGTAATGACCATTTTTTGCATTATCTCTTACACAAGGTTCTTCATATCAATCTCACTAGTTTAGATGTTGCTTTGTCTCTTGAAGAGAGGCTTTATCAACTTTTGATGTATCTCTTCCCTAAGTATCTACAAGCTGCAATTCGAAAAGGTCTTTATAAGGAATACCAGAGATTTTCTCATAATGACACTCATGTTAAGGGAGTGATTGATGTAAGAAACCATCTCAAGAAAAACCTTCCTTTCACGGGAAATATTGCCTACACAACGAGAGAGTTCACCTATGATAATCCCCTCATGCAGTTGGTCCGTCACACTATTGAATACATTAAGAACCAGAAAAGCATTGGTCAAGGGGTTCTTGATAATCTCTTGGCTAGTCGTGAAAATGTAGCAGAAATCGTGCGGGTAACTCCTTCTTATAAACTAGCTGATCGTGTTAAGATTATTCGGGGAAATCAATCTAAACCTATACGTCATGCATACTTTCACGAGTACAGAAAGTTACAAGAACTTTGTCTGATGATATTAAACAGAGAAAAGCACGGTTTTGGATATCAAGAGCAAAAAATTCATGGCATTCTCTTTGATGTTGCTTGGCTTTGGGAAGAATATGTTCATACCTTGTTGCCAAAAGATTTCATACATCCTAGAAATAAGGATAAGACGGACGGTATTTCAGTATTTTCTAATCGTGAAAGAAAAGTATATCCAGATTTTTATCAAGAAGAGCTTAAAATAGTATTAGATGCTAAGTATAAAAAACTGGAATTGACTGAAAAAGGAATCAACCGTGAGGACTTATTCCAGCTGATTTCCTATTCTTATATTTTGAAAGCTGAGAAGGCTGGTCTTGTTTTTCCGAGTAGGGACAAGGTTGTTGATAATGAGATAGGAAAGCTAGCAGGTTATGGAGCTTTGTTGAAGAAATGGTCTATCCAAATTCCTCAGGAGTCTTCATCCTATAGTGAATTTTGTGAAATGATGGAAAACTCCGAAGAAATATTTAAAAGTAATATTACTAAAGAAGTGGGGAGAAAATAATCTCTCCTCTTTCTTTTGTTATTTATACAAGTAAATTCCGAACCATATTTTTAATTTTATAACATTGTTTGACAAAAACTGTACTTTAGTTTATAATAAATTAAGGAAACGTCGGAAAAGACGTAGGGATGCGAGAGCATAGGTAGGTCATTACAAAAGAAAAGAGACATCTATATGTTAAATGAATTTCCAATTTTTGATTACGAAGATATTCAATTGATTCCAAATAAATGTGTCATTAAAAGCCGTGCAGAAGCGGACACAAGTGTCACTCTAGGAAAGCACACCTTTAAACTACCTGTTGTGCCAGCTAATATGCAGACTATTTTGGATGAAAATGTAGCAGAGCAACTGGCTAAAGGTGGTTACTTCTACATTATGCATCGTTTTGATGAGGCAGGACGCATTCCTTTTATTAAACGCATGCACGATCAAGGGCTCATTGCTTCTATATCTGTTGGTGTTAAGGATTATGAGTATGATTTCGTTAGCCAGCTCAAGGATGATGCTCCTGAGTTCATCACGATTGATATTGCCCATGGTCATGCGGATAGCGTAATTTCTATGATTCAACACATAAAGAAAGAATTGCCAGATACTTTTGTTATTGCTGGAAATGTGGGAACACCAGAAGCTGTGCGTGAACTTGAAAATGCTGGTGCGGATGCTACTAAGGTTGGTATCGGTCCTGGTAAGGTTTGTATCACCAAGGTCAAGACTGGTTTTGGTACAGGTGGTTGGCAGTTGGCTGCTCTACGCTGGTGTGCTAAGGCTGCGCGTAAACCGATTATCGCTGATGGAGGAATTCGTACTCACGGTGATATTGCCAAGTCTATCCGTTTCGGTGCTAGCATGGTCATGATTGGTTCCCTCTTTGCAGGACATATCGAAAGTCCAGGGAAAACGATTGAAGTCGATGGTGAACAGTTCAAAGAATATTACGGTTCAGCCTCACAATATCAAAAAGGTGCTTACAAAAATGTGGAAGGCAAACGTATCTTGCTTCCTGCAAAAGGCCATCTACAAGACACTTTAACTGAGATGGAACAAGACCTTCAAAGTGCTATTTCATACGCAGGTGGACGTCAAGTTGCTGACCTTAAACACGTTGATTATGTTATCGTGAAAAACTCTATTTGGAATGGGGATGCTTCCCACTAAGACGGGCTATCCGTCTAGAAAAAAACTTGTTATTAGAGCAAATTTTTGTTATAATAAAACAAGTTTCCACCCTTAGTGTAATGGATATCACGTAAGATTCCGGTTCTTGAGATGGGGGTTCGATTCCCTCAGGGTGGATGTAAACATCCTAAAAAAGCCTTTAATAGGGCTTTTTTCTTTATCTTTCCCCAAATTTGCCTCTAAAACTGAAAACATTATTCTAAAGAATACCCAAATCTCTTCCAGTCCCGTTTTAGAGTGACTCAGGGGGCTTTTTTTGATATAATAAAAAGGACTGTTATCAGTTAGAAAGAGGTTGGTATGAAAGAATTACAAACTGTACTAAAGAACCATTTTGCAATCGAATTTGCAGACAAAAATTTACTGGAGACTGCCTTTACTCATACGAGTTATGCCAATGAGCACCGCCTCTTAAAAATTTCACACAATGAACGCTTGGAATTTTTAGGAGACGCTGTTCTACAGTTATTGATTTCAGAATATCTGTATAAAAAATATCCTAAAAAGCCTGAGGGTGACTTGTCTAAACTCCGTGCCATGATTGTCCGCGAGGAAAGTTTGGCTGGTTTTGCGCGTGATTGCCAGTTTGATCAGTTTATCAAACTTGGTAAAGGGGAAGAAAAGTCTGGTGGACGCAATCGTGATACCATTCTTGGTGATGCCTTTGAAGCCTTTCTTGGTGCCCTTCTTTTGGACAAGGATGTGGCCAAGGTCAAGGAATTTATCTATCAAGTCATGATTCCTAAGGTTGAAGCAGGCGAATTTGAGATGATTACAGACTACAAAACCCATCTCCAAGAGTTACTTCAGGTCAATGGCGATGTGGCTATTCGTTATCAGGTGATTTCTGAAACGGGTCCTGCCCACGATAAGGTCTTTGATGTAGAAGTTCTTGTCGAAGGTAAGAGCATTGGTCAAGGTCAAGGTCGTTCTAAGAAATTAGCAGAGCAGGAAGCTGCTAAAAATGCCGTTGAGAAAGGGCTGGATTCATGTATTTAAAGGAAATCGAAATTCAGGGATTCAAGTCTTTTGCTGATAAGACCAAGGTCGTCTTTGATCAAGGTGTGACGGCAGTTGTTGGACCCAATGGATCTGGAAAGTCAAATATTACAGAAAGTCTTCGTTGGGCCTTGGGGGAGTCAAGTGTTAAGAGTCTCCGTGGTGGCAAGATGCCAGATGTCATCTTTGCCGGAACAGAGAGTCGTAAACCGCTCAATTATGCTTCTGTAGTTGTGACTCTGGATAATAATGACGGATTTATCAAGGATGCAGGCCAAGAAATTAGGGTGGAACGCCATATCTATCGTAGTGGAGATAGCGAATACAAGATTGACGGCAAGAAAGTCCGTCTGCGTGATATTCATGATCTTTTCTTGGATACAGGTTTGGGACGAGATTCCTTCTCTATCATTTCCCAAGGGAAGGTTGAGGAGATTTTTAATTCTAAGCCTGAGGAACGCCGAGCTATTTTTGAAGAAGCTGCTGGAGTTTTAAAATACAAGACTCGCAGAAAAGAAACTGAAAGTAAACTGCAACAAACTCAGGATAATCTAGACCGTTTAGAAGACATTATCTACGAGTTGGATAATCAAATCAAGCCTCTTGAGAAACAAGCTGAGAATGCTCGTAAGTTTCTAGATTTGGATGGTCAACGCAAGGCTATTTATTTAGACGTGCTGGTTGCTCAAATCAAGGAAAATAAGGCTGAACTAGAGTCTACAGAAGAAGAGTTGGCTCAGGTTCAGGAACTCTTGACTAGTTATTACCAAAAGCGTGAAAAATTAGAAGAGGAAAATCAAACTCTTAAAAAGCAACGCCAAGATTTACAGGCTGAAATGGCCAAAGACCAAGGCAGTTTGATGGATTTGACCAGTCTGATTAGTGATTTAGAGAGAAAATTAGCCCTATCGAAATTAGAATCTGAGCAAGTAGCCCTGAATCAACAGGAAGCACAAGCTCGTTTGGCTGCTTTGGAGGATAAGAGAAATTCACTCAGCAGAGAAAAATCTGATAAGGAAAGCTCTTTAGAACTCTTAGAGGAAAATCTAGTCCAAAATAATCAAAAACTCAATCGTTTAGAAGCTGAATTACTGGCTTTTTCAGATGATCCTGATCAGATAATTGAGCTCTTACGTGAGCGCTTTGTAGCCCTTTTACAAGAAGAAGCCGATGTCTCAAACCAGTTGACCCGTATCGAGAATGAACTGGAGAACAGTCGTCAACTTTCTCAAAAACAAGCAGATCAATTAGAAAAGCTGAAAGAACAGCTGGCTACAGCTAAAGAGAAGGCTAGTCAGCAAAAGGCAGAGCTTGAAACTGCTAAGGAACAGGTTCAAAAATTATTGGCCGACTACCAAGCTATTGCTAAGGAGCAAGAGGAACAGAAAACTTCCTATCAAGTTCAACAAAGTCAACTCTTTGACCGTCTGGATAATCTCAAAAATAAGCAGGCCAGAGCTCAGAGTTTGGAAAATATCCTGAGAAATCATAGTAACTTTTATGCAGGTGTTAAGAGTGTTCTCCAAGAAAAAGATCGCCTTGGTGGGATTATTGGTGCAGTCAGTGAGCACCTGACTTTTGATGTGCATTATCAAACTGCTCTGGAGATTGCCTTAGGGGCAAGTAGCCAGCATATCATCGTAGAAGATGAAGAGTCGGCAACTAAAGCTATTGATTTCCTTAAACGAAACAGAGCCGGTCGCGCGACCTTCCTTCCTTTAACGACTATCAAGGCGCGTACGATTTCTAGTCAGAACCAAGATACTATTGCTGCAAGTTCAGGATTTCTGGGCATGGCAGATGAGTTGGTGATATTCGATACTAGACTGGAAGCCATTTTCAAGAACTTGCTAGCCACGACAGCGATTTTTGATACAGTAGAACATGCGCGTGCGGCTGCTCGACAAGTTCGTTATCAGGTTCGTATGGTGACATTGGATGGGACAGAGTTGCGTACAGGTGGTTCCTATGCAGGTGGAGCCAATCGCCAGAATAACAGTATTTTTATCAAGCCAGAGCTGGAGCAATTACAAAAAGAAATTGTTGAAGAAGAAGCAAGCTTGCGTTCAGAAGAGGCGACTTTTAAGACCTTGCAAGATGAGATGGCTAGATTGACAGAAAGATTAGAAGCCATCAAGTCTCAGGGGGAGCAGGCTCGTATTCAGGAGCAAGGCTTGTCCCTCGCTTATCAGCAGACCAGTCAGCAAGTTGAGGAACTGGAAACTCTTTGGAAACTTCGAGAAGAGGAATTAAATCGTCTTTCTGATGGAGATTGGCAAGCAGATAAGGAAAAATGTCAAGAGTGCCTTGCTACTATCGCCAGTGACAAGCAAAATCTGGAAGCTGAGATTGAAGAGATTAAGTCTAATAAAAACGCCATCCAAGAACGTTATCAAAACTTGCAGGAACAAGTAGCACAAGCTCGTTTACTTAAGACAGAACTGCAAGGGCAAAAGCGTTATGAAGTAGCTGATATTGAGCGTTTAGGCAAGGAATTAGACAATTTAGATATCGAACAAGAAGAAATCCAGCGCCTTCTTCAAGAAAAGGTTGACAATCTTGAGAAGGTTGATACAGAATTGCTCAGTCAACAGGCTGAAGAAGCCAAAAACCAGAAAACAAATCTCCAACAAGGTTTGATTCGCAAGCAGTTTGAGTTGGATGATATTGAAGGTCAACTGGATGATATTGCTAGTCATTTGGATCAGGCTCGCCAGCAGAATGAGGAATGGATTCGCAAGCAAACACGTGCTGAAGCCAAGAAAGAAAAGGTCAGCGAGCGCTTGCGCCATCTACAAAGTCAATTGACAGACCAGTATCAGATTAGCTATACTGAGGCTCTAGAAAAAGCACATGAGTTGGAAAACCTCAATCTGGCAGAGCAAGAGGTGCAGGATTTAGAGAAGGCTATTCGCTCACTGGGTCCTGTCAATTTGGAAGCTATTGACCAGTACGAAGAAGTCCACAACCGTTTGGATTTCCTAAATAGCCAACGAGACGATATTTTGTCAGCGAAAAACCTGCTCCTTGAAACTATTACAGAAATGAATGATGAGGTCAAGGAACGCTTTAAATCAACCTTTGAAGCTATTCGTGAGTCCTTTAAAGTGACCTTCAAGCAGATGTTTGGTGGGGGTCAGGCAGACTTAATCTTGACTGAGGGAGACCTGCTGACAGCTGGGGTTGAGATTTCTGTCCAACCGCCAGGTAAGAAAATTCAGTCTCTAAACCTTATGAGTGGTGGGGAAAAAGCCCTATCGGCTCTTGCCTTGCTCTTCTCCATTATCCGTGTTAAGACTATCCCATTTGTTATTTTGGATGAGGTAGAGGCTGCGCTGGACGAAGCTAATGTTAAGCGTTTCGGGGATTACCTCAACCGCTTTGACAAGGACAGCCAGTTCATCGTCGTAACCCACCGTAAGGGAACTATGGCAGCGGCCGATTCCATCTATGGAGTGACCATGCAAGAATCGGGTGTTTCAAAGATTGTTTCAGTTAAGTTAAAAGATTTAGAAAGTATTGAAGGATGACAATTAAACTAGTAGCAACGGATATGGACGGAACCTTCCTAGATGAGAATGGACGCTTTGATATGGAGCGCCTCAAGTCTCTCTTGGTTTCCTACAAGGAAAAAGGGATTTACTTTGCGGTAGCTTCGGGTCGAGGATTTCTATCCTTAGAAAAATTATTTTCTGATGTTCGTGATAACATTATTTTCATCGCGGAAAATGGCAGTTTGGTCGAATATCAAGGTCAGGACTTGTATGAAGCGACCATGTCTCGTGAGTTTTATCTAGCAACTTTTGAAAAGCTGAAAATGTCACCTTATGTAGATATCAATAAACTGCTCTTGACGGGTAAGAAGGGTTCTTATGTGCTAGATACGGTTGATGAGACCTATTTGAAAGAGAGCCAGCATTATAATGAAAATATCCAAAAAGTAGCGAGTTTGGAAGATATTACAGATGATATTTTCAAATTTACAACCAACTTCACAGAAGAAACTCTAGAAGCTGGAGAAGCTTGGGTAAATGAAAACGTTCCTGGTGTTAAGGCCATGACAACTGGCTTTGAATCTATTGATATTGTTCTGGACTATGTCGATAAGGGAGTGGCCATTGTTGAATTAGCTAAAAAACTTGGTATCACCATGGATCAGGTCATGGCTTTTGGAGACAATCTGAATGACTTGCACATGATGCAGGTTGTGGGACATCCTGTAGCTCCTGAGAATGCACGACCAGAGATTTTAGAATTAGCAGATACTGTGATTGGTCACCATAAAGACCAGTCGGTTATAGCTTATATGGAGGGCTTATAATGGCAGATATAAAATTGATTGCATTGGACTTGGACGGGACCTTGCTGACTACTGATAAAAGGCTGACGGATCGGACCAAGGCAACCTTGAAAGCTGCGCGTGATCGTGGTATCAAGGTCGTATTGACAACGGGTCGTCCCTTAAAAGCTATGGATTTCTTTCTCCATGAGCTAGGGACTGACGGCCACGAAGATGAGTATACCATTACTTTTAATGGTGGTTTGGTTCAGAAAAATACAGGTGAAATCCTTGATAAGACAGTCTTTTCATATGATGATGTGGCACGCTTGTATGAGGAAACAGAGAAATTATCACTGCCTCTTGACGCTATCTCAGAAGGAACTGTTTATCAAATCCAATCAGACCAAGAAAGTCTTTATGCCAAATTCAATCCAGCTTTAACTTTTGTACCAGTTGACTTTGAAGACCTGTCTAGTCAAATGACCTACAATAAATGCGTGACTGCTTTTGCTCAAGAACCCTTGGATGCAGCCATTCAGAAGATTTCGCCTGAATTGTTTGACCAATATGAAATCTTTAAATCACGTGAAATGTTGCTAGAGTGGTCACCAAAGAATGTACACAAAGCAACAGGTTTGGCTAAACTAATCAGCCATCTGGGAATTGACCAAAGCCAAGTGATGGCCTGTGGTGACGAGGCCAATGACCTTTCTATGATTGAATGGGCAGGACTCGGTGTTGCCATGCAAAACGCTGTTCCTGAAGTCAAGGCAGTCGCAAATGTAGTGACGCCAATGACCAATGATGAAGAGGCTGTCGCCTGGGCAATCGAAGAATATGTGCTAAAGGAGAACTAAGATATGGGATTATTTGACCGTCTATTCGGAAAAAAAGAAGAACCTAAAATCGAAGAAGTTGTAAAAGAAGCTCTGGAAAATCTTGATTTATCTGAAGATGTTGAGTCTGCCTTAACAGAAGCTGAGGAACTTTCTCAAGAAGAAGCAGAGGTTGAAAGTTCTGAAGAAGCTGTGTTTGAAGAAGAGGAAAATCAAGACACAGTTGAAGAGAGTCAGGATTCAGAGCCAACTGTAGAAGTTTCTCAAGAAGAAATAGAAGAATTTCCAAACTCAGAAGAAGTCACAGAGGAAGAGAATACTGAGCTCCTAGAGACTGTAGAAGAAAATAGTTCTGAAGTGCTTGAACCAGAAATGACTCAAGTAGAAGAGACTGTTCAGGAAAAATATGACCGTAGTCTTAAGAAAACTCGTACAGGCTTCGGAGCTCGCTTGAACGCCTTCTTTGCTAATTTCCGCTCTGTCGATGAAGAATTCTTCGAGGAACTGGAAGAATTACTGATCATGAGTGACGTTGGTGTACAGGTCGCTTCTAACTTAACAGAGGAGTTACGCTACGAAGCCAAGCTTGAAAACGCCAAGAAACCTGATGCCCTTCGCCGTGTCATCATTGAGAAATTGGTTGAGCTTTATGAAAAAGGTGGCAACTACGATGAAAGAATCCACTTCCAAGATGGCTTGACAGTCATGCTCTTTGTTGGTGTGAATGGTGTTGGGAAAACAACTTCTATCGGGAAACTAGCTCACCGCTACAAACAAGCAGGTAAGAAGGTCATGTTGGTTGCGGCAGATACCTTCCGCGCAGGGGCAGTAGCCCAGCTAGCTGAATGGGGTCGTCGTGTGGACGTTCCAGTAGTGACTGGACCTGAAAAAGCTGACCCAGCTAGTGTAGTCTTTGATGGTATGGAACGTGCCGTTTCTGAAGGTATCGACATTCTTATGATTGACACAGCTGGTCGTCTGCAAAATAAGGATAACCTTATGGCTGAGTTGGAGAAGATTGGTCGTATCATCAAACGTGTTGTTCCAGAAGCTCCGCATGAAACCTTCTTGGCACTTGATGCATCAACTGGTCAAAATGCCCTGGTGCAGGCTAAAGAATTTTCGAAAATCACACCTTTAACGGGAATTGTCTTGACTAAGATTGATGGAACTGCCCGAGGTGGTGTGGTTTTAGCCATCCGAGAAGAACTCAATATTCCTGTAAAATTGATTGGTTTTGGTGAAAAAATCGATGATATTGGAGAATTTAACTCAGAAAACTTTATGAAGGGTCTCTTAGAAGGTTTAATCTAATCAGAAGTAAAAATCCTGCAAGGTTATCTTGCAGGAAATTTTTTTATTCTAAACGACCATCTTGACGATAGGCGATATCTGGTTGCCAAGTCCATTTGGCACCGAATTTTTCAAGTAAGTTAAAGCTTGCTTGAGGTCCCATGCTTCCAGCTTTATAGTCATGGAGTGGGGCACCATTTTCAGCCCAGAGTTCTTCGATACGGTCAATCAATTTCCATGACGCGCCAACTTCATCCCAGTGGCTAAAGTTAGTTGAGTTGTTGTTTAGGACATCATAAATCAATTTTTCGTATGGTTCTGGAGAGGCACCAGTTGCGGTCGCATCTGTACGGTAATCCAGTGAGTTCGGAGCTAAGTTGAATTCTTCTCCTACCTGCTTTCCATTTAGGCTAAGAGAGAATCCTTCTGTTGGTTGGATATAGATGGTCAAAATATTTGGAGCAAGTGGCTCACCAAAGATAGAGTCCATTTGTTTAAAGACGATGTTGACATGAGTTCCTTTTTCAGTCAGACGTTTACCAGTACGGAAGAAGAAAGGAACACCACGGAATCGATCGCTATCTACAAAGAAGGCACCAGATGCGAAGGTTTCAGTTGTTGATTCTGGATTCACATTTGGCTCGCTACGATAAGAGATATATTTCATGCCATCAATCTTACCTGAACGGTATTGACCACGGATAAAGTATTCTTTAAGCTCTTCATCTGTTGGATGATAGAGGTTTTTAAAGACCTTAATCTTTTCAGCACGAATCTCGTCTTTTGTGAAGCTTGCTGGCTTGTCCATGGCAAGGAGAGAAAGAAGTTGTAGTGTATGGTTTTGTACCATGTCGCGGAGGGCACCAGATTGGTCATAGTAGCCACCACGTTCTTCTACACCCAAGCGCTCTGCAAAGGTAATTTGAACATTGTCGATAAAGTCCTTGTTCCAAACATTTTCAAAAATCAGGTTTGCAAAGCGAACTGCAAAGATACTTTGGATCATTTCTTTACCAAGATAATGGTCAATACGGAAAATTTGTTCTTCGTTAAATGTCGCTAGAAGTTCGTCATTCAACTTGCTTGCAGTTGCGTAATCTGTACCAAATGGCTTCTCAACGATTAGGCGTTCAAAACCTTTACCATCTACAATGTTTTCAGACTTGAGGTGTTTGGCAATGGTTCCAAAGAACTGAGGTGCCATAGACAAGAAGAAGAGTTTGTTGTGTTCAGCTTGGTACTTGTCATTTAGTTCAGCCTGTAATTGACGCAAAGCAATGTAGTGTTCTGTATCATTGACATCATGGCTTTGATAGTAGAAGTGGCTAGCGAACTCCTGAGCTTGTTCGGTACTATCTGCCAAATCAAGGATAGATTCGACTACAACAGATTCAAAATATTCCTTGCTCCAAGGACGACGAGCAGTTCCAATAACGGCAAAGTGTTCGGAAAGATTGCCGGATTTATATAGTCTAAATAGGGAAGGGTAGAGCTTGCGTTTAGCCAGGTCTCCACTCGCACCGAAAATTGTAACAATAACCTTAGATGACATCTAGCTACCTAATTTCTATTTTTATTCCTAGTCTTGCTAGGTATGAGGAAATCTCATTTCATAAACTTAATTCTAACATAATTTTCCGAAAAATCAAAAAATCCAATACGAGATAGAAAAAAACTGCAAGGAAATCCTTACAGTTTGAGTTTAAACGTTTAAGACCTTGTCCAAGAACTCTTTCAGACGAGGGTGTTGTGGGTTATCAAAGATTTGGTCAGGTGTTCCGTCTTCAAGGAACTCACCATCTGCAGTAAAGATAACGCGGTTGGCAACCTGACGAGCAAATCCCATCTCATGGGTTACGATAATCATGGTCATGCCTTGCTCAGCCAATTCCTTCATAACGTTAAGTACGTCTCCAACCATCTCAGGGTCAAGGGCAGAAGTTGGCTCATCAAAGAGCATGATATCTGGATTCATTGCTAGACCACGAGCAATGGCCACACGTTGTTTTTGACCACCTGATAGGCTATCTGGGTTGGCATTAGCTTTATCTGCTAAGCCAACCTTTTCAAGTAATTCCATTCCCAATTTCTCAGCTTCTTCCTTAGTCATCAACTTGTGCTCAATAGGAGCAAAGGTGATGTTGTCCAAAACAGACATGTGTGGGAAGAGGTTGAAGTGTTGGAACACCATCCCGATATTTTCACGGACGTGGTCAACGTTAGTTGTTTTTTCAGTTAAGTCATAACCGTTCACAGTGATGTGACCGCTCGTAACTTCTTCTAGAAGATTAAGGCTACGAAGGAAGGTTGATTTACCAGAACCTGAAGGACCGATGATACAAACAACATCTCCTTCATAGAACTTAGTTGTGATTCCTTTTAAAACTTCATTTTTTCCGTAGCTTTTGTGTAAATCATTTACATCAATTTTTAATTTTGCCATTAACGAATCCTCTTTTCTAAGCGTTTCGCTAGTTTAGTCAAAAGTGTGATAATTACAAGATAGAAGATAGCAAGGATTGCATACATCTTGAAACTTTGGTAGTTACGGGCAATGATAATCTTACCAGTTTGGAAGAGTTCAACCAAACCGATAGCAGATACGATAGTTGTATCTTTAAGAGCGATAACGAATTGGTTAACAAAGTTTGGCAACATCAATTTAGTTGCTTGTGGCAAGATAATCTTACGCATGGTTTTTCCATAAGAGATACCCAAGCTTCGGCTGGCTTCCATTTGTCCAACTGGAACGGCCTGAATACCACCACGAACGATTTCAGCGATATAAGCAGCTGCATTGAGCGATAGGGCAATAGTACCAGCTACAAAATCGTTAATTGGACTTTGTTGGCCTGTGATAGACTCGATGAAGTTTGGAATTCCCCAGAAGATGAAAGCTGCAAGAATCATCAATGGAATACCACGAATAACGTCAACGAAAATCTCAGAGATCACACGAAGAGATTTGTATGGGCTAACGCTAAACATACCGAAGATAATCCCGATGACAATGGCAATAGCAAATGAGATAAGAGCTAGAGCAAGAGTGATTCCAAGACCGCTAAGGAGTTGTTTGTAGTTGTTTTGAAGCAAGCCCCAGATTGTAGTTTCGTCAACAGTGCTTGTTGAAGCAGTTGAAGATTCGCTAGCTAGGTATTTATCAAGAATCTTTTGGAATTCACCGTTTGCTTTAAGGTTTGCAAGTCCGTTATTGAACATTTCAATCAATTCTGGATTTGCTCCTTTTTTAACAGCAAAGGCTGTTTCACCGATTGGAGTTCCAGCGATTGGTGTTTTCAATTTTTGTCCTTGGCTGATAGAATATTTGAGAACAGGCTCATCATCCATAACGGCATCAATGGCACCAGTATTTAAACTGTCATACATTGATGAACCATCAGCGAAGGTTTTGATTTTGTAACCGTATTTGCTTTGATTTTCTGTTAGGAAGGTTTGAGAAGCAGTTCCGTTTTTAACACCGACTGTCTTTCCTTTCAAATCTTCATAAGAAGCAATAGTACTTGATTCTTTGACACCAAGGATAGTATTAGCGGTGTAGTATGATTCTGAGAAGTCAAAAGTTGCCTTACGAGCATCTGTGACAGACATACCAGCAATGATACCATCAGCTTGACCAGCTTGAACAGCACTGATAGCGGCATCAAAACCAGGATTGGTAATTTCAATTTCAAAACCTTGGTCTTTAGCGATGGCCTTAATCAATTCCATATCAATACCAGTGTATTGGTTGCTTGAATTTTGGAAAACAAAAGGTGCAAAAGAAGAATCGCTGGCAATGATGTATTTAGCTTTAACAGGAATAGCTTTTAAGCCTGCAAGAGTAGTTGTGGTTGGTACTGCTGAAGATGATGAAGCAGTCCATTTCTTGATGATTTTATCAAGACTACCATCTTTTTTCATTTCAGCCAAGGCTTGGTTAAATTCAGTGACTAGGTGCTCGTATTTGCTTCCTTTTTTAACACCGAAAGCAAAGCTACCTACAGCCTCACCATCCATTTCAATATGGAGGTCTTGACCTTGGTTGATGGCATATTCGATAACAGGTTTGTCATCCATCATGGCATCGATGGCACCAGCACTCAAGCTGTTGTTCATCAAATCACTAGTGTCAAATGTTTTAATAGTAAAGCCGTATTTATCTTTGATTGTTTCAAGAAAACGTTGAGCAGCAGTTCCGTTTTTAACACCAACAGTTTTACCAGTTAATTGGTCGTACTTGCTAATCTTGTGTGCTTTTGTAGTTGCAATGACAACTTTTGTATCATAGTAAGTATCAGACATGGTAAAGACTTTTTCACGTTCTTTCGTCTTTGTCATCCCTGCCATGATAGCGTCAGCTTGACCAGCTTGAACCGCATTGACCGCTGCGTCAAATCCAGGATAAGTCATCTGAATGTTCCATCCTTTAATCTCAGCGACTTTGTTGATAATGTCAACATCAATTCCTTTATAAGTTTGATCTGAATCTTTAAACTCAAAAGGTGCGTAGGCTGTATCAGAAACAATCTTAATCGTCTCTGCTTTGGCAATACCTAATGAGAAAATTGGGAATAAAATTAGCAAAAATGCTAGAAATTTTTTCTTCATTTTTAGTCTCCTTTTCCGAATATTTTCCCATTATATCAGAAAAATTAAAAAAAGGCAAATTTTTATATTTTTGTGTCAGAAAATATAACATTGATTTTTTCTTTTCTTTCTTGAATTGCTACTATAAAGTGCTATAATAGTATATAATAGAAGAAAAGAGGACAGGGATATGAAGAACAAAAGAATTTTTAAAGACTTCCAAGCTTCAAAAATGAGTTTAAACATTTACACAAGCCCCTTGTTAGCCTTTGCTTTTGTCTTCATAGGAGAGTTTGTGGCTTATACTCTGTATGGTATTAGTTTGTTAGCTCTCATCGGACTTGCTAGAAATTTTGGAGAGACTGGTCAAAATCTTGCAACCTACTTGCAGACCTTGCATCAGAGCTTGACCGATAAAACAAGTGACTTTCGTTTAATTTTAGAATTGCTGGCCTTTGGTTTCGTTCTCAACACTGTGTTCAGATGGACTAGAAAAGTTGAGAAAAGACCTATTCGAACTTTAGGATTTTATAGAGAGAATTTCCTCAGCAATCTTCTTAAAGGATTTGGTCTAGGCCTGGCACTTTTTCTTCTGACCTTGTTAGGTTTAGTAGCCTTAGGGCAATATCGTTTTGAATCTATTCACTTGAATCCTTATTCGCTTGCCTTTGTCATTTTTACTATCCCATTTTGGATTTTACAGGGGACAACAGAAGAAGTAGTGGCCCGTGCTTGGCTCCTTCCTCAATTGGCCTCAAGAACCAATCTAAAACTTGCTGTTCTTATATCTAGCCTGTTCTTTACCCTGCTTCATGCGGGAAATTCTGGTCTCACCCCTCTATCTCTAGTGAATCTCTTTTTATTTGGAGTTGCCATGTCACTTTACCTCCTCAAAACAGATACAGTTTGGGGTGTAGCAGGTATTCATGGAGCCTGGAATTTCGCTCAGGGCAATCTTTTTGGGATTTTAGTTAGCGGTCAGCCGTCAGGAACATCGCTGATGACCTTTTTACCACAAGGCGATCAGGGCTGGCTATCAGGTGGATCTTTTGGGATAGAAGGATCTATCATGACAAGTCTGGTCTTACTACTTTTGATTTTCTATCTCGCTCATCAATTAAAGAAAGAAAATGAAAGGATGTGACTTCGGTCCGTCCTTTTCTTCGTTAAAATGATACAAGTATGCTAAAATAGGAATAGCACATCGAGAGAGGATTCTTATGATTAACCGCATTACAGATAATCAATTTAAACTAGTATCAAAATATCAACCATCAGGAGACCAACCCCAAGCTATCGAACAGTTGGTTGATAATATCGAGGGGGGAGAAAAAGCACAGATTCTGATGGGGGCGACCGGAACAGGGAAGACCTATACCATGAGTCAGGTCATTTCCAAAGTCAATAAACCAACTCTGGTTATTGCCCACAATAAAACTCTAGCAGGCCAGCTCTATGGGGAGTTTAAGGAATTTTTCCCTGAAAATGCAGTTGAGTACTTTGTGTCTTACTATGATTATTACCAGCCAGAAGCTTATGTCCCTTCCAGTGATACCTATATTGAAAAGGATAGTTCTGTCAATGACGAGATTGACAAGCTCCGCCACTCAGCGACTTCGGCCCTTCTGGAGCGTAATGATGTTATTGTCGTGGCCTCAGTCTCTTGTATCTATGGTTTGGGTTCGCCCAAGGAATACGCTGATAGTGTCGTGAGTCTCCGTCCAGGTCTTGAAATTTCTCGTGATAAACTTTTGAATGACTTGGTCGATATTCAGTTTGAGCGAAATGATATTGATTTCCAACGGGGAAGATTTCGCGTTCGTGGGGATGTAGTGGAGATTTTCCCTGCCTCCCGTGATGAACACGCCTTTCGAGTAGAATTTTTTGGAGACGAAATTGACCGTATTCGTGAGGTTGAAGCTTTGACAGGTCAGGTCTTGGGAGAAGTGGATCATTTGGCGATTTTCCCTGCGACTCACTTTGTGACCAATGACGACCACATGGAAGTTGCCATTGCCAAGATTCAAGCAGAATTAGAAGAGCAACTAGCTATCTTTGAGAAGGAAGGTAAATTGCTTGAAGCCCAACGTTTGAAACAGCGGACAGAGTATGATATCGAAATGTTGCGTGAGATGGGTTATACAAATGGAGTTGAAAACTATTCACGTCACATGGATGGACGGAGTGAGGGTGAGCCTCCTTACACGCTTCTCGACTTCTTCCCAGATGATTTCTTGATTATGATTGACGAGAGTCACATGACTATGGGACAAATAAAAGGTATGTATAATGGAGACCGTTCGCGTAAGGAAATGCTGGTTAATTACGGTTTCCGTTTGCCCTCCGCCTTGGACAATCGTCCTCTCCGTCGTGAAGAGTTTGAAAGCCATGTGCACCAGATTGTTTACGTTTCAGCGACACCGGGCGACTATGAAAATGAACAGACCGAGACAGTGATTGAGCAAATCATTCGTCCGACAGGGCTTTTGGACCCAGAGGTGGAAGTCCGTCCGACTATGGGACAGATTGATGACCTCTTAGGTGAAATTAATGCCCGTGTTGAGAAGAATGAACGAACCTTTATTACTACTTTGACCAAGAAAATGGCAGAAGACTTGACCGACTACTTCAAGGAAATGGGCATTAAGGTTAAGTACATGCACTCGGATATCAAGACCTTGGAGCGGACAGAGATTATCCGTGACCTGCGCTTGGGTGTCTTTGATGTCTTGGTCGGAATCAACCTCCTACGTGAAGGGATTGATGTTCCTGAGGTAAGCTTGGTTGCCATTCTCGATGCTGACAAGGAAGGTTTCCTTCGTAACGAACGTGGCCTCATCCAGACCATTGGACGTGCCGCCCGTAACAGTGAAGGTCATGTCATCATGTATGCGGACACCGTTACCCAGTCTATGCAACGTGCCATTGATGAAACGGCTCGTCGTCGGAAAATCCAGATGGCTTATAATGAAGAGCATGGTATTGTACCTCAGACAATCAAGAAAGAAATCCGTGACCTGATTGCTGTAACCAAGGCAGTTGCTAAGGAAGAGGACAAGGAAGTCGATATCAATAGCCTAAACAAACAAGAGCGCAAAGAACTTGTTAAGAAACTCGAAAAACAAATGCAAGAAGCCGTCGAAGTACTTGACTTTGAACTAGCAGCACAGATTCGTGATATGATGTTGGAAGTCAAGGCTTTGGATTAACAAACATTATAGGATAATAGATAAGGAAGATATGGTAACAAATAAAACAAGATATATAGGGATTGAATGCTGTAGAATTATAGCTATGTTGATGATTTGTAATTTGCATGTTTTAGGTATGGGAGGAGTCTTAGATAAAGTCGAGAATCAAAAAGATATATATTATTTTCTTGCTAATATCTTAGAAGCTTTTTCTTATCCAGCTGTTAATATTTTTATTTTAATTAGTGGTTACGTGGGTCTATATTCACAGTTTAGTTATAAAAAAATGTCTAAGTTTTGGTTACAAATTATTTTTTATACTATCTCAATTACATTGGCTTTTGCAGTTTTTTCAAAATCATCTGTAACTCCAACTGAATGGTTTTATGCCTTAACCCCAATCAGTAATGGTCAGTATTGGTATATGAGTTGTTATTTTGGCTTGATGTTAATAGCACCATTATTAAATCAGGCAATTTTAACAATGAAGAAAGAATTATTGCTTCCAATAATAACAGGAGGATTTATATATTTCTCTATTATTCCTACAATTTTCAAACAAGATTCATTAGGAATATGGAGAGGTTATAGTGTTCTATGGATGATATTACTCTATATAGTGGGTGCTATAATCAGAAAATTTAAGTATGAAAGTTATTTTCAATCATGGAAAGTTATTTTTGGGATATTATTATTAACAAGTCTAACCTTTGTATTGTACTTCTTTAATTATGAACAGTGGAGGAGTTATAGTTCACCGACAGTGACTCTTCAAGGAATATTGATATTTTTATTATGCTTAAATATAAAAAACATTCCACCTTCACTTGAAAAAATAGTTCTAGTTTTATCTCCGCTTACATTGGGGGTTTATCTATTTCATGTTCATCCTCTTATTTTCAGGAGAATTCTACCTAGCATAAATTTCTTAATTGATAGGAAAGAATTATTTATGTTTGCTATTATTATTTTTATAGTAACATTTTTATTATTTTTTGTAGGAGCTATTTTTGAGTATATTAGGAAAAGTCTAATAGATATAATTTTAAATATGACAAAAGTATTAACCAAATCATAGAAGGAGAAAATATGTCTCGTTCCCAATTAACAATTTTAACAAACATTTGTCTGATTGAAGACCTCGAAACCCAGCGCGTGGTGATGCAGTATCGGTCTCCTGAAACCAATCGCTGGTCTGGTTATGCCTTTCCAGGAGGCCATGTAGAAAATGGCGAAGCTTTCGCAGAGTCTGTCATTCGTGAAATCTATGAAGAAACAGGGTTGACTATCCAAAATCCTCAACTGGTCGGCATTAAAAATTGGCCTCTGGATACTGGTGGGCGCTACATTGTTTTTTGCTATAAGGCGACTGAGTTCTCTGGTACCCTTCGCTCTTCAGATGAAGGAGAAGTTTCTTGGGTGCAAAAAGACCAGATTTCAAATTTGGATCTGGCCTATGATATGTTACCTTTGATGGAGATGATGGAAGCTCCGGACAAATCTGAATTTTTCTACCCTCGCCGTACAGAAGACGATTGGGAAAAGAAAATTTTCTAATCCTTTACTAAATAACCTAGCTGATCCAAGGCCTCCTCGATATAGCGGAGGTCTTGTTGTGTTTCAGCTTCGACTAGGTGGTAATGGATGCCATCTGTCAATTCAGACAGAGGTCTAAAGTCAGAATGCTCGACTTGTTCAAGAAAATGTTGCACGTCTCGGCGACAAGACAGTTTCAGCAAGGTTTCGATTTCTCCATAAACGGGATGGTCAATCAAAGTGTTTTGAACACGTCCACCATTATCTACGATAGCAAGGAGTTCTTGACCGATTTCTTCAACTTCATGTTTCACTTTGAAAAGTTTGTGAACATAAGGATTGGTTTCAATTTGCTTATAGATGTAGCCACGATTGGTGGATAGGATAGGAGCGCCATCGGCTCTCAAAATTGCAATGTCCTGCACAATGACCTGACGTGTGACATGAAAATGTTCCGCCAAACTTTGGCCATTAAGGGCTTTAGGAGCTTCTTTTAAGAGTTGGAGCAGAGCTTGTTTGCGATCTTTTGTCATAGCTTTTCCTTTTAACGGCGTTTTCGAAGCACTTTATAGACAGCTAGTGCTAATGTATAGTCTACCATACTATGGATAATTGTGCCAAATCCAACTAGTACAAATAGAACATAAAACATATTTTCTACATTGGTACCAGAAGTTGCGTAAAAAACGACACAGGCCAATACTTCAGCAAGGGCATGGATAAGCGCTAAAACAAAGTTAAAAATCCAGGAAGATTTTGGTTTATCAAGGGTTTCAGGGAATTTTTGTAGGTAAAGAGCTCCTAGAGTCCCAAAAAAGATATGGGAAAAAGCTCGAAAAACGATAACCATGGGATAGCCAGCCATCAAAAATCCAAAACTAGAGGCTAGGATGACAAAAACAGCCATCAAGGGCGATAAGAACATGGCAATAAAAATAGCGATATGGCTCCCCAAAGTGTAAGAAGCAGGTGGAATGACGATCTTGAAAGGCATAACAATTGGAATCAAAATTGCAATAGCCGTTAAGAGGGCAGTCATTGTCATAAATTGTGTCTTTTTCCGTTTGTTCATAAGAATCTCCTTTTTAACTGTATATACACTAGTATAGTACTATAAACAAGACAATAAAGCAAGGATTTACTTGGGTTTATAGGTCGTTTTTTAGTTAAAAGTTAGTAAAAAGTTCACTAAAAAGAAACTACTTCAAACAAAATCTCCACCTTCAATCCTGAAAGTGGAGATTATTTTTATTTTTTCAAAGTCTGTAGTCTTGGGACAATAGCTAGGGTTAGAACTGCGGAAATGACTAATTCGGCAATCGAATTTGTTGAGATAACAGTTGCTAGGAGTTTTTGGATATTGCCATCAAAGACATTTCCAAAAAGGTAGAAAATTCCTCCAAGGACAAAGACTGTGTTGGTAAGTGAACCAAGGGCACCAGCCAGAATCAGACCAGTTTTATTTTTCATCAGTTTATAGACTAGATAAGGAGTTAAACCAATCAAAATACGTGGGACAATGGCAATGATAGCTGAGTAGATATTTCCGTTTGGTACAAATGGTGAGAAGAGGTAGCTTGTCGGTAAAATTGTAATCGTATTAACTGTCAAGCTAAGAAGCCCCATCAAAAATCCAAGTGTAACCCCAACGCGTGGACCGTAAATAATGCTGGCAATAATGACAGGAATATGAACAATGGTCGGTTTGATTGGAAATGGAAAAAGGTTAAAGATAAGTGAGCTTAGAAAATGAATCACAAGCATAGTTGCAAAAAAGATAGCAATAGGCGCAATATTAGAGCGTTTTTTCATCGAGAGTTTCCTTTATTCTTTCTAAAATAATTGTGAGGTCGGCTAAAGCTCCTCTTCCGTGGTCTCCACAAGCTAGTAGGGATTCCTTAGGAGTAATCAGCTGATAGCCGTAGGTTTCTAATGTTTTCAGATTAGCCTGAGTTGCTGGATGGTCATACATCTTTGTATTCATAGCTGGTGCGATGAGTTTGGGAATATGACTTGGCAGGGCTAGAGCTGTACTGGTTACCATGTTGTCCGCAAATCCGTGGGCTAGTTTTGCAATAGTGTTAGCAGTTGCAGGAGCCACGATAAATAAATCCGCCTTTTTTCCCAGTTCGATATGATTGACTTGATCTGGATAGGGTTCCTTCATGACATCCAGGTGGACAGGATTCTGTGATAAGACCTGTAGAGTCAAAGGTTGGATAAACTCTGTAGCAGCCTGGGTCATTAAGACAGTGACTTGATGGCCTTGTTTTTTAAGCGAACTAACTAAATCTGCCGACTTGTAAGAGGCGATTGACCCCGTTACAGCCAAGAGAATGTTTGCCATAGCTTTCCTTTCTAAGAATGATAGTCTTGAATTTTTTCAAGGAGGAGTTTTGCAATTTCTTCTTTAGTCTTGACTGTTTGAAGCTGATCTTTCTCAACAAAGATTGCACGATGCTGGTTTGGTGAGATTTGAGTCAGATCATTCGCAATGATTAAGTCAGCTTGGTTTTTGATAAGACTTTTTCTGGCAATGTCAACCAGATGATCTTCGGTAACATCAACCAGCAGTTTGAAGCCAATCAGATGAATAGCAGGATTCCAGTCCTTGACTAAAGAGATGATTTTTGGTGTTTTTTTCAGGAACAAAACCTGAACCTCGTCAGTTGAAGAAATCTTAGCCTGATGATTTTGCTTGTTTAAAAATTCCTCTAGATTGGAACTAGCCTGAACTTCCTCCAGCCCTGTCATATAAACAGGAGTGTAATCAGATACAGCCATTGAGTGAATCAAGACTTGATAGTCCTTGATACGTTCTTGCATTTCCAGTAGGAGCTCGTTGGTATTGTTAATTTCTAGAATGCTTAGGTTGGGATGAGCTTCTGGCTTCAGAGCCCGTTTTGTCGTAATTAAACAAACTTCATGCCCTGCAGCAAGCAAGGTCTCTGTGATGATTTTCCCCAAGCGACCTGTAGAATGGTTAGTGATAGAGCGGACGCTATCGATTGCTTCACTGGTACCGCCCGATGTAACTAAAATTTTCATAGCACTATTGTACACAAAAATAAACGGTAAGTAAAATGAAAGCGATAAATTTTTGATAAAAACGAAGATTTACTATAGTTTCAAACTATAAAGCCATATAAAATTTAAGAAAGGACTCTAAAAACCTTAAAAACATGGATATTTACGAACGTTTAGAGAATTTAAGGATGTTAAAAATCTTGTTTTGTGTTATAATGAATTATCATATAAGAGGTTAGAGGAGTTTTGAATGAAAACAGATATTGAAATCGCACAGAGTATTGAGTTGAAGCCAATCGTTGATGTTGTAGAGAAACTTGGTATTTCTTACGACGATTTGGAGTTGTATGGAAAATACAAGGCTAAACTCAGCTTTGATAAAATTCGTGCAGTTGAGAGCAATCCAGTTGGGAAATTAATCTTGGTTACTGCCATCAACCCAACACCTGCAGGTGAAGGAAAATCAACCATTACCATTGGTCTTGCGGATGCCTTGAATAAGATTGGCAAGAAAACGATGATTGCTATCCGCGAACCATCTCTTGGTCCAGTAATGGGGATTAAGGGTGGTGCAGCTGGTGGTGGTTATGCCCAAGTTCTGCCAATGGAAGACATCAACCTCCACTTTACGGGGGACATGCATGCCATTACGACTGCCAACAATGCGCTTTCTGCCTTGATTGACAACCACTTGCACCAAGGGAATGAGTTGGGAATTGACCAACGTCGCATCCTCTGGAAACGTGTAGTGGACTTGAATGATCGTGCCCTTCGCCATGTGACCGTTGGACTTGGTGGCCCTCTAAATGGTATTCCACGTGAGGATGGCTTTGATATTACAGTTGCTTCAGAGATCATGGCAATTCTTTGCTTAGCAACAGACATCGAGGACTTGAAACGCCGTTTGGCGAATATCGTTATCGGTTATCGCTATGACCGTACCCCTGTTTCTGTAGGTGATTTGCAGGTTGAAGGTGCTTTAGCATTGATTTTGAAGGATGCGATTAAGCCGAACCTGGTTCAGACAATTTACGGTACACCTGCCTTTGTACACGGTGGTCCATTTGCCAATATCGCTCACGGATGTAACTCTGTCTTGGCAACGACTACAGCCCTTCACTTGGCTGATTACACAGTTACTGAAGCTGGTTTTGGTGCAGACCTTGGTGCTGAGAAATTCCTTGATATCAAGACACCAAACTTGCCAACATCTCCAGATGCAGTTGTCATTGTCGCAACCCTTCGTGCCCTTAAGATGAATGGTGGTGTGGCTAAAGACGCTCTGACTGAAGAAAATGTAGAGGCAGTTCGTGCAGGTTTTGCTAACTTGAAACGCCACGTTGAAAATATCCGTAAGTTCGGTATTCCAGCAGTAGTAGCTATCAACGAATTTATTTCTGATACAGAAGCTGAAATTGCAGCCTTAAAAGAACTCTGTGCCTCAATCGATGTACCAGTTGAATTGGCTAGTGTTTGGGCTGATGGTGCAGAAGGTGGAGTAGCACTTGCCGAAACAGTTGTTAAGACTATCGCTGAAAACCCAGCTAACTATAAACGTTTGTATGACAATGACCTTTCTGTCCAAGAAAAGATTGAAAAGATTGTTACTGAAATCTATCGCGGTAGCAAAGTGAACTTTGAGAAGAAAGCTCAGACACAGATCGCTCAAATCGTTCAAAATGGTTGGGATAAATTGCCAATCTGTATGGCTAAAACTCAATATAGTTTCTCAGACAATCCGAATGCACTTGGAGCACCTGAAAACTTTGAAATTACCATTCGTGAATTGGTTCCAAAATTAGGGGCAGGCTTTATCGTTGCCCTAACTGGTGATGTCATGACTATGCCAGGTCTTCCAAAACGACCAGCAGCCCTCAACATGGATGTTGAAAGTGATGGAACAGTCCTAGGATTATTCTAATATATTGCAATTGACTTTAAATGAGTTTGGAAATACGATCCAAGCTCATTTTCTTATCTAGTTTTAAAGAGTTGTTTTCAGCTGATGAAAGAGTTGCTTTCTATAAGCAATCAGTCTAGGTAAAGATATTTTCTCTGATTTCTGATATAATAGAAATGTTGACTTCAAGAGTAAGGAAGAGAAGATGAACGCATTATTGAATGGAATGAATGACCGTCAGGCTGAGGCGGTGCAAACGACAGAAGGTCCCTTGTTGATCATGGCGGGGGCAGGGTCTGGAAAGACTCGTGTTTTGACCCACCGTATCGCTTATTTGATTGATGAAAAGCTAGTCAATCCTTGGAATATCTTGGCCATTACCTTTACTAATAAGGCTGCGCGTGAGATGAAAGAGCGTGCTTATAGCCTCAATCCAGCTACTCAGGACTGTCTGATTGCGACCTTCCACTCCATGTGTGTTCGTATTTTGCGTCGGGATGCGGACCATATTGGTTACAACCGCAATTTCACGATTGTAGATCCTGGTGAACAGCGAACGCTCATGAAACGCATTCTCAAACAGTTGAACTTGGATCCTAAAAAATGGAATGAACGAACTATTTTGGGGACCATTTCCAATGCTAAGAATGATCTGATTGATGATGTTGCCTATGCTGCCCAAGCTGGAGATATGTACACGCAAATTGTGGCCCAGTGTTACACTGCTTATCAAAAAGAGCTTCGTCAGTCGGAGTCGGTTGACTTTGATGATTTGATTATGCTGACCCTGCGTCTCTTTGATCAGAATCCTGATGTTTTGACCTACTACCAGCAAAAATTCCAATACATCCATGTTGATGAGTACCAAGATACCAACCATGCTCAGTACCAACTGGTCAAACTCTTGGCTTCGCGCTTTAAAAATATCTGTGTAGTTGGGGATGCGGACCAATCTATCTACGGTTGGCGTGGTGCTGATATGCAGAATATCTTGGATTTTGAAAAGGATTATCCTCAAGCCAAGGTTGTCTTGTTGGAGGAAAATTACCGTTCAACTAAAACTATTCTCCAAGCGGCTAACGAGGTCATTAAAAACAATAAAAACCGCCGTCCTAAAAATCTCTGGACTCAAAATGCTGATGGGGAGCAAATCGTATACTATCGTGCCGATGATGAGCTGGACGAGGCTGTATTTGTAGCCAGAACTATCGATGAACTTAGTCGCAGTCAAAACTTCCTTCACAAGGATTTTGCAGTTCTCTATCGTACTAACGCCCAGTCTCGTACTATTGAGGAAGCCCTGCTCAAGTCCAATATTCCTTATACAATGGTCGGCGGAACCAAGTTCTACAGCCGTAAGGAAATTCGTGACATTATTGCTTATCTTAACCTCATTGCTAATTTGAGTGACAATATCAGTTTTGAACGTATTATTAACGAGCCTAAACGTGGAATTGGGCCAGGCACTGTTGAGAAAATCCGTGACTTTGCGAATATGCAAAATATGTCTATGCTAGATGCTTCAGCTAACATCATGTTGTCTGGTATCAAGGGTAAAGCAGCCCAGTCTATCTGGGATTTTGCCAATATGATTCTGGATTTGCGGGAGCAACTGGATCACTTAAGCATTACTGAGTTGGTTGAGTCGGTTCTAGAAAAAACAGGTTACGTCGATATTCTTAATGCCCAAGCAACTCTGGAAAGCAAGGCTCGGGTTGAAAATATCGAAGAGTTCCTTTCTGTGACGAAAAACTTTGATGACACCTCTGATGTGGCAGAAGAGGAAACTGGTCTGGACAAACTGAGTCGTTTCTTAAATGACTTGGCTTTGATTGCCGACACAGATTCAGGTAGTCAGGAGACATCAGAAGTGACCTTGATGACCCTACATGCTGCTAAAGGTCTCGAGTTTCCAGTTGTCTTTTTGATTGGGATGGAAGAAAATGTCTTTCCACTTAGCCGTGCGGCTGAAGATCAAGATGAATTAGAAGAAGAACGTCGTTTGGCCTATGTAGGAATTACGCGTGCAGAGAAAATTCTTTATCTGACTAATGCCAACTCACGCCTGCTTTTCGGTCGTACCAACTACAACCGTCCAACTCGTTTTATTAATGAAATCAGTTCAGACTTGCTTGAGTATCAAGGATTGGCCCGTCCAGCAAATACAAGCTTTAAGGCATCTTATAGCAGTGGTGGTCTTGCCTTCGGTCAAGGTATGAGTCTTGCTCAGGCTCTTCAAGACCGTAAACGCAGTGCGGCCCCAAAAACTATCCAGTCAAATGGTCTTCCGTTTGGTCAATTTTCAGCCGGTGCAAAATCAGCGTCTAACGAGACAAATTGGTCCATTGGTGACATTGCCCTCCACAAGAAATGGGGAGAGGGAACTGTTCTGGAAGTTTCAGGTAGCGGTGCTACGCAGGAATTAAAAATCAATTTTCCAGAAGTTGGTTTGAAAAAACTTTTAGCCAGTGTGGCCCCAATTGAGAAAAAAATCTAATTTTTCATCCTTCTCACGAATAATAAAGTGAGGAGGATTTTTATGTACAGTATTTCATTCCAAGAAGATTCATTATTACCAAGAGAGAGACTGGCCAAAGAAGGAGTGGAAGCGCTCAGTAACCAAGAGTTGCTAGCTATTTTACTCAGAACAGGGACACGTCAGTCCAGTGTTTTTGAAATTGCCCAGAAAGTCTTGAATAATCTTTCAAGCCTAACAGATTTGAAAAAAATGACCCTGCAGGAATTGCAGAGTCTATCTGGTATCGGCCGTGTTAAGGCAATAGAATTACAAGCTATGATTGAACTGGGGCATCGTATTCATAAACACGAGACCCTTGAAATGGAAAGTATTCTCAGTAGTCAAAAGCTGGCCAAGAAGATGCAACAGGAATTGGGCCATAAAAAACAAGAGCACCTGGTGGCGCTCTATCTCAATACTCAAAATCAAATCATCCATCAACAGACCATTTTTATCGGCTCTGCCACTCGCAGTATCGCTGAACCGCGAGAGATTCTTCATTATGCCATCAAGCATATGGCGACCTCTCTCATTCTAGTTCATAATCATCCTTCAGGAGCGGTGGCCCCTAGCCGAAATGATGATCATGTCACTAAACTTGTCAAAGAAGCCTGCGATCTGATGGGAATTGTCCTCTTGGACCATTTGATTGTCTCTCACTCCAGTTACTTTAGTTATCGTGAAAAGACAGATTTAATTTAAAGTTCATTAACGATATAGTCAAAGAGGTTTTTATCTTTGGGACGATTTTCAAATAGAAATTCTGGATGCCATTGGACACCGAGAAAGGCGACATCATCCGTACTTATGACAGCTTCAATGATACCATCCTTAGGATCATGAGCCGCAATCTTTAAATTTGGTGCTAAATCCTTGATGCTCTGGTGGTGGAAGGAGTTGATATGGGAAATTTCTCCATAGATTTCTCGGAGAACGGTATCTGGTTCTGTCACCAAGCGTTGAGTTGTGTACTCGGCAGAACAATCTTGCCAGTGGTCTTCTATATCTTGATACAGAGTTCCACCCATAGCAACGTTAAAGAGTTGAGTCCCACGGCAGACAGAGAAAATAGGCTTTTTCTGTTTAATAGCTTCCTTGATGAGGGCCAGTTCGAAGATATCTCTTTGAAGGTGATAGTCATCGCTATCAATAGTTTTTGGTTCACCATAGAATTTAGGATCAACATTTTGCCCACCTGTCAAGATAAGCTTGTCAATCATACTGATATAGTGGCAGGCCATTTCTTGATCACCAATCGGTAGGATGATGGGAATCCCTCCAGCGTCTTTAACGCCTTCCACAAAGCCTTTTGCTGCGTAGCTCATCATGATGTCATCATCTGGATGAGTTTTTTCGTTTCCTGTAATCCCAATAACTGGTTTTTTCATAAAATGATTTTCGCTTTCTAATCCTCTTTTCGCATGAAATAGAGGAGGGTTTGGAGTTCACTTGTCAAATCGACATACTGAACGACCACATCTTTTGGTAAATGCAGGTGGACTGGTGAAAAACTGAGAATTCCTTTCACGCCAGCATTCACCAAGAGATTGGCAACCTCTTGGGATTTAACGCTAGGAACAGTCAGGATAGCAGTCTTCACATCAGCATCCTGGATTTTATCCTTAATTTGAGAAATTCCGTAAATGGGAATCCCATCAGGAGTTTGGCTACCGACTTCAGGATGGTCATCAAGGTCAAAGGCCATGATAATCTTCATCTTGTTACGCTCATGGAAGCGATAGTGGAGAAGAGCATGGCCCATATTACCAATACCAACCAGCATGACATTGGTAATAGAGTTATCATTGAGCAAATCGGCAAAAAACGTCATCAGTTTTTTGACATCATAGCCAAAACCACGACGACCTAGTTCACCAAAATAGGAAAAATCACGACGTACGGTCGCTGAATCAATACCGATAGCCTCTGCGATTTGCTTAGAGTTGGCACGTTCAATCTTTTCTGCATGAAATCTCTTAAAAATTCGATAGTAGAGAGAGAGTCTTTTCGCTGTAGCTTTTGGAATAGCAGACTGTTTATCTTTCACAAAATCACAACCTTTCTATTCTTCTATTTTATAGAAACATTGTGAAAAAATCAACAAAAACAAGAAAAAACTAAGAAAAATCTTAGTTTTGATGTAAAAAATCTGCATGTGATAGAAAACGGTAGAGGTCTCCGACCAGACCTTGATAAACTTCTTGTCCCTTAAAGGTTAAAGAAGTCACATAAAGTGTATCTGGTAGGGTCACACAGCCTGACAAAGCCAGCATGAGTGCCTCATAATCTTCGTACTTGAGAGTCCGCTCTACATGATAGCTGTCTATATAGGTTAGTTTAAACATACGGGACCTATCTTTCAGATTTTGTAAAGACACCACGTTCTACCAAACTATCCATGAGGAAGTAGAATTTTTCCTGATGAATGTGGTGGTCTTCTGATTTGAAAATATCAACCAGACGAAGACCGAACTTGTCAGTGATATTGATTTTAGCCCCTGTGAGTTCCTTGTTAATGATGATTTTTAGTTGGAAGCCTTCACCGCTGTTTGGCACTTTTTCCAAAAGGCGAGTCAGTTCATAGTTCCCAACTTTTGTCTCAAAAAATGTGTTGTCCTTAAGGGTGAATTTCTTAACAGACGGGCTAAGAGTGTAGTCGTAACGACAATTTTTTAACTGAATGGTTTTTTCAAATGCCATAAGGTTAACCTCCGATAATTTCTTTTAAGGTTTTTGCGAGGGTTTGTAGATCTTCGATAGTATTTTGTGGAGACAAACTGATGCGAACGGATTCCTTCAAGCGTTCTGAATTTGCCCCGTACATGGCTTCAAGAACATGGCTGGATTGGACAACACCTGCCGTACAGGCTGAACCAGTAGAGATAGAAATTCCAGCTAAATCTAGACGGAGGAGTAAAAGGTCGTTTTTCTGACCAGGAAATCCAATATTGAGAACATAAGGAAGATGATGTTCTCCTCTATTCAGGTAATACTGAACTCCCTCAAGCTCAGAAAGAAAGGCAGTCTCTAGATTTTGTACATGTTGAAAATGTTCTTCTTGTTTTTCTAGGTCTTCTTTTAGGGCTGCAACCATGCTAACAATAGCAGCTAGATTTTCAGTCCCTGCACGTTTTTTCTGTTCTTGGTCTCCGCCATGGAGATAGGCATCAAAGTCCATGCTAGATGCGTAGAGAAAGCCGATTCCCTTAGGGCCATGGAATTTATGGGCTGAAGCAGTGAGAAAATCAATGCCCAATTCTTCTGGGTGAATAGGGATTTTTCCGATAGCTTGAACTGCATCAACATGATAGGCAGCAGGGTGTTGCTTGAGTATTTGGCCAATTTCAGCAATGGGAAGAAGGTTTCCTGTCTCATTGTTGGCAAACATGGTAGAAACCAAAATCGTATCGTCACGTAAGGCCTCTTGAATTTGTTGGGCTGTGATTTCTTGATTTTTTGGCTGGATAATGGTTACTTCAAAACCGAAGTGTTGAACCAAGTAATCAATCGTTTCAAGGACAGCATGGTGCTCAATGGCAGTTGTGATGATATGTTTTCCTCGTTCTTGGTGGCGAAGGCAGTAGCCGATGATGGCAGTATTGTTGCCTTCAGTCCCACCAGAAGAGAAAAAGATATGTTGAGGTTTTGTTCCTAGTAATTGAGCTAGTTCCTGACGGGCTTCTCGCAAGAGTTTGCCAGCTTGACGACCATGACCATGAATACTAGAAGGATTGCCATGGGTTTCTTGCATCACCTTGGTCATAGCTGAAATAGCAACTGCTGACATAGGAGTCGTTGCAGCATTGTCCAAATAAATCAAAGAATCACCTTATTTCTTTTTGTTGTAAGCAAAGAGTGGGCTGACTGGTTTTCTTTCGTGAATACGGACGATGGCATCACCAATTAACTCACTAGCAGTGATGTAGCATACGTTTTTAGGAGTTTTTTCTTTTGTTGCTACTGAATCAGTCACAAGAATTTCTTTAATATTAGTATTATCAAGAAGTTCAGAAGCTCCTTCGACGAAGAGGCCGTGGCTAGAAACAGCATAAATTTCTGTAGCCCCTTCACGTTCAACGATTTTAGCAGCTTCAGAGAAGGTACGTCCTGTATTCAGAATATCATCAATCAAAATTGCTTTTTTACCTTCAACATCACCGATGATATAGCCTTCGTTGCGAGTTGCATCGTCTTGAGGGTAGTCGATAATGGCGATAGGAGCATCAAGATATTCAGCCAAGCTACGAGCACGTTTTACACCTGAATTTTTAGGGCTAACGACAACAACATCTGAGCCAAGGAGACCCTTATCGCAGTAATGTTTAGCAAATAGGGGAACTGTATAGAGGTTATCGACAGGAATATCAAAGAAGCCTTGAACCTGGACAGCATGCAAATCAAGCGTAAGGATACGGTCAACACCAGCCTTAACCAGCATATTAGCCACTAGTTTAGCTGTAAGTGGCTCACGAGGTGAAGCAATACGGTCTTGACGTGCATAGCCAAAATATGGAAGTACAACGTTGATACTGTGGGCACTTGCGCGAACACAAGCATCAACCATGATCAACAATTCCATTAGGTGGTTGTTAACAGGGAAACTTGTAGACTGGATGATGTAAACATCATAACCACGGACACTTTCTTCGATATTTACTTGGATTTCTCCGTCTGAAAATTGACGTGATGATAGTTTTCCAAGTGGGACACCAACAGCTTGGGCAATTTTCTGTGCAATCTCTTGGTTAGAGTTGAGTGCGAAAAGTTTCATGTTTTTTCTATCTGACATTATAGACCGTCCTCTGTAAACTTTTTAAATCCTAGCTATATCTGTCTAGCCTATATGAACTGGGATTTTTGTATTTTATCTTTTCTATTTTACCAAAAAATAGAGATTATTTCAGCTATTTTTCATGCTTTTGATAAATCGAACCAATTTTGAAGGAGCTTTTTGGTAAGCAATCTGATTTTTCTCTAAAAATTGCTGGAAATCTTGCTTGCCTTGCTCGTGATTTTCCACCTCAAGCTCTAATTCGTAATCTGTCATATCAAAGTACTGACTTTCATCCAGTGCCATGAGGCCAATTGGTGTTTGCATTTCATAGCGAAGCGTTGTTAGACAACCAAGAACCTGCCATTTTTTGCTTCGGATACCATGTTTTGCTAATTCATCCAGTACAAGCCCTTGAGGAAGTTCTTCTTTGCTCATATAGTTGTTAGCATCTGTTAGTTGCAATTTTTGATTGTATTCCATGTTTCCAACACTTTGAGGGACTTTGAGTGTCAATTCAGCCCAGTCTTCAAAGGTTCGAATGCGCATAGCGAATTTCTTTTCTCGTAGTTCAAAATCAGGCGTGTCTATGTAGTAATTTTTTTGAAGAATAGGAGTGACACTTGTGAACTGCTCTTTTAGACGATCGTATTCATCTTTTTTCAAGAGTGTTTTCAATTCAATTTCTAAATGTTTCATTTTTCTTACCTTTTCTTTATCGTTGAAAGCGGATTTATGATATAATAGCTTTGTATTTATTGTATATGAATCTGGAGAAAAAATCAAAGATATTTTTGAAGGATAATATGAGAACAAGGGAGAATTTATGACCTTAGAATGGGAAGAATTTCTAGATCCTTACATTCAAGCTGTTGGTGAGTTAAAGATTAAACTTCGTGGTATTCGTAAGCAATATCGTAAGCAAAATAAGCATTCTCCGATTGAGTTTGTGACTGGTCGGGTCAAGCCAATTGAGAGTATAAAAGAAAAAATGGCCCGTCGCGGTATTACTTATGCGACCTTGGAACACGATTTACAGGATATTGCTGGTTTGCGTGTGATGGTTCAGTTTGTAGATGATGTCCGAGAAGTGGTTGAGATTTTGCACAAGCGTCAGGATATGCGAATCATACAGGAGCGAGATTACATTACTCATCGAAAAGCGTCAGGCTACCGTTCCTATCACGTGGTAGTAGAATATACGGTTGACACTATTAATGGTGCCAAGACCATTTTGGCGGAAATTCAAATACGTACCTTGGCCATGAATTTCTGGGCAACAATAGAACATTCTCTCAACTACAAGTACCAAGGGGATTTCCCAGAGGAGATAAAGAAGCGACTGGAAATTACAGCCAAGATTGCTCATCAGTTGGATGAAGAAATGGGTAAAATTCGTGATGATATCCAGGAAGCCCAGGCTCTTTTTGATCCTTTGAGTAGAAAATTAAATGACGGTGTAGGAAATAGTGACGATACAGATGAAGAATACAGGTAAACGAATTGATCTGATAGCTAATAGAAAACCGCAGAGTCAAAGGGTTTTGTATGAATTGAGAGATCGTTTGAAGAGAAACCAGTTTATACTCAATGATACCAATCCGGACATTGTCATTTCCATTGGTGGGGATGGCATGCTCTTGTCGGCCTTTCATAAGTACGAAGACCAGCTTGATAAGGTGCGCTTTATCGGTCTTCATACTGGACATTTGGGTTTTTATACCGACTATCGTGATTTTGAGTTGGATAAGTTGATGACTAATTTGCAGCTAGATACTGGAGCAAGGGTTTCTTATCCTGTTTTGAATGTGAAGGTTTTTCTTGGAAATGGAGAGGTCAAGATTTTTCGTGCCCTCAATGAAGCCAGCATCCGCAGGTCTGATCGAACCATGGTAGCAGATATTGTCATCAATGGTGTTCCCTTTGAACGCTTTCGCGGAGATGGCTTAACAGTTTCAACCCCGACTGGTAGTACAGCCTATAACAAGTCTCTTGGGGGTGCAGTGTTACATCCTACCATTGAAGCTCTTCAGTTGACGGAAATTGCCAGCCTAAACAATCGTGTCTATCGAACGCTGGGCTCTTCCATTATTGTTCCTAAGAAGGATAAGATTGAACTCATTCCAACGAGAAACGATTACCATACCATTTCGGTGGATAATAGTGTGTATTCTTTCCGCAATATCGAGCGAATTGAGTATCAAATTGATCATCATAAGATTCACTTTGTTGCGACTCCTAGCCATACCAGTTTCTGGAACCGTGTTAAGGATGCTTTCATCGGCGAGGTGGATGAATGAGGTTTGAATTTATCGCAGATGAGCACGTCAAGGTTAAGACCTTTTTGAAAAAGCACGAGGTTTCTAAGGGACTTTTGGCCAAGATTAAGTTTCGAGGCGGAGCTATTCGGGTCAATGACCAACCGCAAAATGCAACTTATCTATTGGATATTGGAGACCGCGTTACTATCGATATTCCCGCTGAGGAAGGTTTTGAAACTCTGGAAGCAATCGAGCGCCCACTGGATATTCTCTATGAGGATGACCATTTTCTAGTTTTGAATAAACCCTATGGAGTTGCTTCTATTCCTAGTGTCAACCATTCCAATACCATTGCCAATTTTATGAAGGGTTACTATGTCAAGCAAAATTACGAAAATCAGCAGGTTCACATTGTGACTAGGCTTGATCGAGATACTTCTGGCTTGATGCTCTTTGCTAAGCACGGCTATGCCCATGCACGATTAGACAAGCAGTTGCAGAAGAAATCTATCGAGAAACGCTACTTTGCCTTGGTTAAAGGTGATGGACACTTGGAAGCAGAGGGGGAAATTATTGCCCCGATTGCGCGTGATGAAGACTCCATTATTACTAGAAGAGTAGCTAAAGGTGGAAAGTATGCCCATACATCATATAAAATTGTAGCTTCTTATGGAAATATTCACTTGGTTGACATTCGTCTACATACTGGACGTACTCACCAAATCCGAGTCCATTTTTCCCATATCGGTTTTCCTTTGTTGGGAGATGATTTGTATGGTGGTAGCCTGGACGACGGCATCCAACGTCAGGCCTTGCATTGCCATTACCTATCCTTTTATCATCCATTTCTAGAGCAGGACTTGCAGTTAGAAAGTCCCTTACCGGATGATTTCAGTAACCTAATTACCCAGTTATCAACTAATACTCTATAAAAAGTAATTCAGAGTATAATTTATTTTTTAAAGGAGAAAACTCATGGAAGTTTTTGAAAGTCTCAAAGCCAACCTTGTTGGTAAAAATGCTCGTATCGTTCTCCCTGAAGGGGAAGAGCCACGTATTCTTCAAGCCACTAAACGCTTGGTAAAAGAAACAGAAGTGATTCCTGTTTTGCTCGGAAATCCTGAAAAAATTAAAATCTATCTTGAAATCGAAGGGATCATGGATGGTTATGAAGTCATCGACCCTCAAAATTATCCTCAATTTGAAGAAATGGTTGCTGCCCTAGTGGAGCGCCGTAAGGGCAAAATGTCTGAAGAAGATGCACGCAAGGTTTTGGTTGAAGATGTCAACTATTTTGGTGTTATGTTGGTATACTTGGGCTTGGTTGATGGAATGGTATCAGGTGCGATTCATTCAACTGCTTCAACAGTTCGCCCAGCCCTACAAATCATCAAAACTCGTCCAAATGTAACGCGTACTTCAGGTGCCTTCCTTATGGTACGTGGTACAGAGCGTTACCTGTTTGGAGACTGTGCTATCAACATCAATCCTGATGCAGAAGCCTTGGCTGAAATTGCCATCAACTCAGCAATAACAGCTAAGATGTTTGGCATCGAGCCTAAAATTGCTATGCTAAGCTATTCTACTAAAGGTTCTGGGTTTGGTGAAAGCGTTGATAAGGTAGTGGAAGCAACTAAAATTGCTCACGACTTGCGCCCTGATCTTGAAATCGATGGGGAATTGCAATTTGATGCGGCCTTTGTTCCAGAAACTGCTGCTCTGAAAGCTCCTGGAAGTACGGTAGCTGGTCAAGCAAATGTCTTTATCTTCCCAGGTATCGAGGCAGGAAATATTGGCTACAAGATGGCCGAACGCCTTGGTGGTTTTGCGGCTGTAGGACCTGTTTTGCAAGGTTTGAACAAGCCAGTTAACGACCTGTCTCGTGGATGTAATGCAGATGATGTGTATAAGTTGACCCTTATCACAGCAGCTCAAGCAGTTCATCAATAAAGAGAAATTGTACTAAATAATTCGTATTTATAATCAAAAAACGCATAGTATCAGGAGCCGAAAGAACTTGATACTATGCGTTTTATTGTGGGAAGATTTACTTCATTTTCTCTTAAAATTGAGTTTTTGCCCAGCCTATTTTTAGTCTTTATAAGCTACGATACCAATGATTGTATCAACTGCACGTTCCATAGTATGAAGGCTAACGTATTCAAAACGTCCGTGCATATTCTCGCCACCAGCAAAGATATTTGGAGTAGGGATTCCCATAAAGGAAATTTTAGAGCCATCTGTTCCACCACGGATTGGTTCGATAATAGGTGTGATTCCTAGGTCTTCCATAACAGCTTTGGCAATGGTAATTGGCGTCATATCTTTTTCAATGACTTCTTTCATATTGTAGTACTGGTCTGTCAAGTTGATAGTGACACGGTCGCTCCCAAGTTCTTGATTCATTTTATCAGCGATAGACTGCATAGTTGCTTTACGTGCTTCAAAGGCATCTTTTTCAAAATCACGAATGATGTAGCTTGCACGCGCCTCCTCGACACTACCTGTCACATCCATAAGGTGATAGAAACCTTGGTAACCATCCGTTAACTCGGGACGGTCATTCTCTGGAAGTTGATTATGAAAATCAATTGCTAACTGAAGGGCGTTGACCATTTGCCCTTTGGCAGTACCAGGGTGAACATTACGTCCTTGGAAATGCAATTCAGCTCCAGCTGCTGAGAAAGTCTCGTATTGAAGCTCACCTAGCGGACCACCATCAACAGTGTAGGCAAAATCCACATCAAAATCTTTAGCATCAAATTTATTGGCACCAACACCGATTTCCTCATCTGGACCAAAACCAACACGAATCTCACAGTGCTTGATTTCAGGATGGGCAGTCAGATATTCAATAGCTGTCATAATTTCAGCAATCCCTGACTTGTCATCAGCACCTAGTAAGGTTGTTCCATCGGTTGTGATGAGCGTTTGTCCTGGATATTTCTCTAGACTCTTAAAGTCAGCTGGATCTAGCTTAAAACCAGAATTTCCTAGTTCAATCACACCACCATCATAGTTTTCAATCACCTGAGGATTGACTCCTTCGGCATTAAAATCAGCAGTATCCATGTGGGAAATGAAGCCAATCTTACGTGTGAAAGACGGATCATTAGCTGGTAAGGTACCAATCGCAAAACCATTTGGAAGGTAGTAGACGTTTTGAAGTCCAACACGTTTCATTTCTGGAATCAGGACATTGGTCGCGAAGTCAACCTGACTCTGTGTACTTGGAGTAGTAGTAGAGTGTTCATCAGAGCGCGTGTTGACCTTAACGTAGGTTAAGAAGCGGTCCAAGAGATTTGGATAAGTCATAAAAAACTCCTTTTGAATTCATTTTTTCCATTGTATCATAGAAAGAAGAGAAAAACAAAAGACAGAAGATTGAGAATGTCCCTATGTTAGCGTTTACTTATTAATGAATTAATGATAAAATAAACTTGATAAAAACATCACAAGGAAGTAGTTATGAAAAAAGCAATTTTAATGATGACCTTTGGTTCGCCAGAAGAGATTACCTTTGAAGGTGTGGCTGATTTTTTCACAAATATTCGTCGTGGAGTGAGACCCCAAGACCACGAGATTCAAACACTCTATGATAATTATGTACGAATTGGAGGCACGCCTCTGCAAAGAATTACGCGTGAAGAGGTTGCCTTGGTAGAAGCTAGGCTGGGGAATGAGTATAGTGTCTATTTTGCCAATAAGTTTTCCAGTCCCTTTATTCCAGATGTGATCGGTCAGATGGAAGCAGACGGCATTGAACAGTGTATTTGCTTGATTTTGGAGCCCCATTATTCTTTCTACTCTGTCATGGGCTATGAGAAATTTTTGGAAAGCAAACAAATTCAATTTTTGGTCATTAAGGACTGGTATCAGGAAGAAGTGCTCTTAAATTATTGGGCAGATGAAATTGATAAGATTTTAAAAGAAGAAGCAAAGCAAGACAGCTTTAAAGTCATCTTTTCAGCCCATAGTGTGCCTATTTTTGCCTTGGATTTTGGTGACCCATATATTGACCAAATTTTCGAAAATAGCAAGCTAGTCGCTGAAAAACTAGGACTGAGTTCAGAACAATATACCAACACTTGGCAGAGTGAAAGTGATATCGGGATTCCATGGATTAAGCCAGATGTTTTGGAGTATCTCAGAGAACAGACAGAACATCCAGACCATTATATTTTTGTTCCTATCAGCTTCATTAGCGAGCATATTGAAGTCTTGTTTGATAATGATGTGGAATGTTATGACTTATGTCAGGAATTTGGTGTAAACTACCATCGTCCACCAATGCCAAATACAGATTCTCGTTTGATTGATGCCTTGGTTAATACAGTCAGAGCTAATGAGGACAAAGAGTTTAAGGAATTTCTCCCAGAAGAAGAAACCTTTGATGAGTTAGTTCCTTCAGACGAGACGAAAAACATTTTGGCTGAATCTCAAGATTTGCAAATGCCAGAATTTGTGAAAAAATTGATTGAGAAAAAAGGTCGGGAAAATGTTAAGATGCCTTATTTGATCAAGAAAATGCTTGAGAAAGCAGGCAAGTTACCAAAAGAGTAAAGAAAAAGGATTTAGCTTTTGCGCTAGATCCTTTTAATCGATTATTTTTTCTCAAGAAGGGCTTTGATTTCTTGAAGTACTTCCAACTCAGTTGGACCAGCTGGAGCTTCCTCAGCAGCTTCTTCTTTCTTAGTAAGGTTTTGAGCTTTTTCCATTGCTTTAATCACAAAGAATAGTACAGTACCAACTACAAGGAAGTTGATAACACCACTCAAGAAGTTACCGTAAGCAACACCATTCCATGAAAGTTCAGCAATACGTTCGATTTTTGCAGCTTTCAAAGCAGGATTCAATAGAAGTGGAGTGATGATATCGTTAACGAATGAAGTTACGATAGCACCAAAAGCAGAGGCAATGATCACACCGACAGCAAGGTCAACAACATTACCACGAAGCAAAAATGCTTTAAGATCTTTTAACATTTTCATAATTTCCTTTCAAAAAAAGTTTATAATTCATTATATATTAATAAAGAAAAGCTTGCAAGATATATGCTCAGAAATTTTATTTTTTAAAAATAAAAACCTTGCTAAAAACGTAATTAAGGATAATTATCAATAATTGTGCAAGAACTGTTTCGATTGCATTGATTTTGTCAAGTTTTTCATTTACGAATTGACCTATGATGTGGGGAAACTGGGTTACAAATAGAAAAGTAAGGAGCAAGTCTAACAGAAAAGTAGAAAGGCGGGCAAGAGAAAATTTCACTAAACGGCTTGGCCAATTCTGCCTAGCTTGCTTAAATACAATCCTATCATTTGTGATAAAGGCAAAGAGGATACCAATTATATTTGCTAGGCCAGTAGCAAGGAGTTCCTGATGACTTAGTTGATAAATGACTAATCGTGAGAGAATCGAAACTAGAGTTGTTGCAAGGCCAAAGAAGAGATAGGCTAAGATTTCATTGTTAAAAAATTTTTGAATAGGAATTTTCATGGTTTAAGTATAGCATAAAGCAGGCTATTGTGCTATACTAGTAAGGTTGAATAAAGCAACCCTTGGTGCTTAGCTTCTTTCACCAAGCATATTACACGCGGGCAACCGCTAAAGGAGAAAAGATGAAAAAATTAACTATTCGTGATGTTGCAGACATTGCAATCGTTGCTGCTATTTATGTCGTTTTGACTGTCACACCGCCTCTAAATGCCATCAGCTATGGTGCTTATCAGTTCCGTATTTCAGAAATGATGAACTTTATGGCTTTTTACAATCCTAAGTACATCATCGGAGTTACCATCGGTTGTATGATTGCTAATTTCTTTAGCTTCGGACTGCTAGATGTCTTTGTTGGTGGTGGATCAACCCTAGTATTCCTCAGTCTAGGTGTTTGGCTTTTTGCAAAATACAGCAAAGATTACCTCTTTAATGGATTAATTCGAAAAGATCATTTCTTCTTTTCAATCCTCTTTTCAATTTCCATGTTTACTATCGCTGCCGAGTTGAATATTGTAGCGCAATTACCATTTTTCCTTACTTGGTTTACAACAGGAGTTGGTGAATTTGCCTCATTGATTATTGGAGCGATTATTATCGGTAAAATTGGTCGTCGAATCGATTTAAGCAAATAGAAGAAGACAAGCTGGGTGACTCTTACCTGGCTTTTTCTTATGGAAAATTTCTAAGGAAACTTGACAAGATTTTCTAACTGTAGTATACTTTTTAAGTAAGCTGATTTAGCTCAGTTGGCAGAGCGCATCCATGGTAAGGATGAGGTCGCCGGTTCAATCCCGGCAATTAGCATTAAATAGACAGAAAAACCCTTGATTTACAAGGGTTTTTGTTATGTCTGCCCCAAATTTTTCAAAGATGTTTCTTATGCACCTGTGTAAATAAAATCAATACTCAATGAAAATCAAAGAGCAAACTAGGAAGCTAGCTGCAGGCTGATCAAAGTACTGCTTTGAGGTTGTAGATAAGACTGACAAAGTCAGCTCAAAACATGTTTTTGAGGTTGTAGATGAAACTGACGAAGTCAGTAACATATATACGCTAAGGAGACGCTGACGAAGTTTGAATTTGATAGTATAAAGAGTTTCGTCTGTTGACAAAAGTGATTCTCTTTAGTAGAATAGAAGATGCGATGAGTCGATAGGTAGTCTTCGGACTACTATTGAGCATAAGGAGGTCATAACGCAGGAGCGGACCTTGATGAGTTGTGTGAACCTGCTCATCACATGAAGATGCCTCTTAGTCCCTGGTCTAGCGACTGGGGATTTTTATTTTCCAAAAAATGATGAAAAAGCTTTGCAATTCATGGAAAAAGTAGTATAATACATCTATTATAGAAATTTTTAGAAAATTCCGAAAGAGGTTATTTATGGGATATACAGTTGCTGTAGTCGGCGCGACAGGTGCTGTCGGAGCTCAGATGATAAAAATGTTGGAAGAATCAACACTTCCAATCGATAAAATTCGTTTACTTGCTTCTGCACGTTCAGCAGGCAAGACTTTGAAATTTAAAGATCAAGATATTACGATTGAAGAAACGACTGAAACAGCTTTTGAAGGAGTTGATATTGCTCTCTTTTCAGCAGGTGGTTCTACATCAGCTAAGTATGCACCATACGCAGTTAAAGCTGGAGCGGTAGTAGTAGATAATACATCTTACTTCCGTCAAAATCCTGATGTACCATTGGTTGTTCCAGAGGTCAATGCTCATGCACTTGATGCCCACAACGGGATTATTGCCTGCCCTAACTGTTCAACAATCCAAATGATGGTAGCTCTTGAGCCAGTTCGCCAAAAATGGGGATTGGACCGTATCATTGTTTCAACTTACCAAGCAGTTTCAGGTGCTGGTATGGGAGCAATTCTTGAAACACAACGTGAACTTCGTGAAGTCTTGAATGATGGTGTAAACCCACGTGATTTGCATGCGGAAATCTTGCCTTCAGGTGGGGACAAGAAACACTATCCTATCGCCTTTAACGCTCTTCCGCAAATTGATGTTTTCACTGACAATGATTACACTTACGAAGAGATGAAGATGACTAAGGAAACTAAGAAAATCATGGAAGATGATAGCATCGCAGTATCTGCAACATGTGTGCGCATTCCAGTCTTGTCAGCTCACTCTGAGTCTGTTTACATCGAAACAAAAGAAGTGGCACCAATCGAAGAAGTCAAAGCAGTTATCGCGGCCTTCCCAGGGGCTGTTCTTGAAGATGATGTAGCTCATCAAATCTATCCGCAAGCCATCAATGCAGTTGGTTCACGTGATACCTTTGTTGGTCGTATCCGTAAAGACTTGGATGCAGAAAAAGGAATTCACATGTGGGTTGTTTCAGATAACCTTCTCAAAGGTGCTGCTTGGAACTCAGTTCAGATTGCAGAAACTCTTCATGAACGTGGATTGGTTCGTCCAACAGCTGAATTGAAATTTGAATTAAAATAGTCATATCGTTTAGGAGTTCAGATGAACTCCTTCTTTGAAATAGAGAGGTGTTTTCATGTCTTATCAAGATTTAAAAGAGTGTAAAATCATCACGGCCTTCATTACCCCCTTCCATGAGGATGGTTCTATCAACTTTGATGCCATTCCAGCCTTGATTGAGCATTTGTTGGCCCATCACACAGACGGAATTCTTCTTGCAGGAACGACTGCTGAGAGTCCAACCTTGACCCACGATGAAGAGTTGGAATTGTTTGCGGCTGTACAAAAGATTGTCAATGGACGTGTTCCTTTGATTGCGGGTGTAGGGACAAATGATACGCGTGACTCGATTGAGTTTGTCAAAGAAGTCGCAGAATTTGGTGGCTTTGCTGCTGGACTTGCAATCGTACCATACTATAACAAGCCTTCTCAAGAAGGTATGTATCAGCACTTTAAAGCTATTGCAGATGCTTCTGACCTACCGATTATTATCTATAACATTCCAGGACGTGTGGTTGTCGAATTGACTCCAGAAACCATGCTTCGCTTGGCTGACCATCCAAATATCATTGGGGTCAAAGAATGTACTAGCTTGGCAAATATGGCTTACTTGATTGAGCATAAGCCAGAAGAGTTCTTGGTCTATACAGGTGAAGATGGGGATGCTTTCCATGCCATGAATCTTGGTGCGGACGGGGTTATTTCTGTTGCATCCCATACAAATGGAGATGAGATGCACGAAATGTTCACTGCAATTGCAGAAAGCGATATGAAGAAAGCAGCGGCTATTCAGCGTAAATTCATTCCTAAAGTCAACGCTCTCTTCTCTTATCCAAGTCCTGCTCCTGTTAAGGCAGTTCTGAACTATATGGGATTTGAAGCTGGACCAACTCGTCTACCTCTTGTTCCAGCACCAGAAGAAGATGCAAAACGCATTATCAAGGTTGTTATTGATGGCGACTACGAAGCAACTAAGGCAACTGTAACAGGTGTTTTAAGACCAGATTATTAATTAAGACAATAAAATCCATGACCGAACGATCATGGATTTTTCTTATTTTCCTAAACAGAATTGGCTAAAGAGTTGGGTAATGAGTTCATCTGGAGCAGCATCCCCTGTGATTTCTCCGAGAATTTCCCAAGTACGAGTCAAGTCAACTTGAAGCAAGTCAACTGGCATCCCAAGTTCCAGCCCTTCATTAACAGCTTGTAAGCTTTCGACTGCTTTTTCAATCAAGGAAATATGACGGGCATTTGATAGGTAGGTTGCATCTTGCTCAACCAAACCAGCATTTTCAAAGAAGAGGTTGTTGATTCTCTCTTCAATCTTATCGATGTTTTGATTTTTAAGAACTGAAATACGAATAACGTCTTCAGGTAGTTCCGAAGTTTCAATCGCTTCAGGCAGGTCGGTTTTATTAAGAAGAATAATGCGGTTGGTTTCTTGGCTGATTTCTAAGAGTTGACGATCTTGAGCGGTCAGTGATTCACTGGCATTTAACACTAGTAGCACTAAGTCAGCTTCCTTAAGAGCTTTTTTCGAACGCTCAACACCAATTTGTTCAACGATATCATCCGTTTCACGGATACCAGCTGTATCAATCAATTTGAGAGGAACACCGTTGATGTTGACGTATTCTTCAATGACATCACGTGTCGTACCAGCAATATCGGTTACGATTGCCTTGTCCTCACGCAAGAGGTTGTTGAGAAGGCTGGATTTCCCAACGTTTGGACGTCCGATGATGGCTGTAGAAATTCCTTCGCGAAGGATTTTACCACGACGGGCTGTTCTAAGGAGATTGGATAGCAATTGTTCAAACTCCATTGTCTTTTCACGGACAACAGCAGTAGTGGCTTCCTCAACATCGTCATACTCAGGATAATCAATATTAACCTCGACTTGGGCAAGTGTGTTAAGGATTTCTTGACGGGTATTATTGATAAGGTCAGAAAGGGAACCATCTAGTTGTTTGACCGCAATGTTCATGGCCTTGTCAGTTTTGGCACGGATGATATCCATGACCGCCTCGGCCTGTGTCAAATCCACACGTCCATTTAGAAAGGCACGTTTGGTAAATTCACCAGGTTCTGCCAATCGAGCTCCTTCACGGATAGCTAGTTGGAGAATCTCATTGGTCACCGCAATTCCACCGTGGGTGTTAATCTCGATAATATCCTCACGAGTGAAGGTCTTTGGAGACTTCATAGCCCCAACCATAACCTCGTCCATGACTTTTCCTGTCTGAGGGTCAACGATGTGACCGTAGTTAAGGGTATGGCTAGCAACTTGACTCAAGTCTTTTCCTTTAAAAATCTTTTGCGCAATAGCAAAACTATCTGTTCCGCTTAAGCGGACAATACCGATAGCCCCTTCACCTAGTGGAGTGGAGATAGCCGCAATGGTATCAAATTCACGTGTAATCATAATATTTCCTTTAATTAATAGCTCTTTTCTTGGAAATTTTTCCAAGTATCCTTTCAAATTGTAACAAATTTAGACTATTTCTTCAATGGATGCTACTTGGAGATTGAAAAAGCCTAAGCAATTCTGCTTAAGCTAGCTTATTTGGTGCGCATTTCCCCTTGTGGGAAATAAGTTCCTTCTGGCATGTCGTTGATGATGACATGGACAGCAGATTGAGGTGCTCCAGTATTACGAACAACCGCTTCCGTTACTTCCTTAGCCAGAGCTTTCTTTTGCTCGAGCGTGCGTCCTTCAAATAAATCGATGCGTACAAATGGCATAATAGCTTCCTCCACTAGTTTTTGATTTCTTCTATTTTACCACATTTTGCCGTTTAAAGCTTAAGAAAATTATGATATACTAGAATGTAGCAAAAATTTAGAAATGGACGTGAAGCAAGAAACATGGCACAGTTGTATTATCGTTATGGGACCATGAACTCTGGTAAGACGATTGAGATTCTCAAGGTGGCCTATAACTATGAGGAGCAAGGAAAAGGTGTTGTGATTATGACTTCAGCTCTGGATACGCGTGACGGTGTTGGCTATGTATCGAGTCGAATTGGCATGAAACGCCCTGCCATTGCGATTGAGGAGTCAACGGATATCTTTGGATTTATCCGAGATTTACCTGAGAAACCATACTGTGTTTTGGTCGATGAAGCCCAGTTTCTCAAACGTCATCATGTTTATGACCTAGCTCGTGTTGTAGACGAGTTAGATATACCCGTCATGGCTTTTGGTTTGAAAAATGATTTTCGCAATGAACTGTTCGAAGGTTCCAAATATCTATTACTTTTAGCAGACAAGATTGACGAAATCAAGACCATCTGTCAGTATTGTAAAAAAAAGGCAACTATGGTTTTGCGTACACAGGATGGACTGCCAGTCTATGATGGTGAGCAGATTCAGATTGGTGGCAATGAAACCTATATCTCAGTTTGTCGTAAACATTATTTTGCGCCAATGATAACCTCTAACAAGGAGCAAAACTATGACAATTGAACTAAGAGATGTTACAATGGAAAATTATTTTGATGTTTTGAATTTGGATGTCAAGGAATATCAAAAACAATTCATTGCAACCAACGCAATCAGTTTAGCTGAAGCATACGTCTATACTAAAAATGGAGATTTTGTAGCTCCATTGGCAGTTTATGATAATGATGCAATTATAGGTTTTGTGATGATAGCTTATGATAAAAAGATCGGAATTAGTAGTGGAAATTATTTACTATTTCGTTTTATGATTGATAAGAATTTTCAAAATCAAGGATATTTTAAACTAATTATGGATAAAGTGCTAGACTATGTTCGGACAGCGCCAGCAGGTTTAAGCAATAAACTTTGGTTGTCTTATGAACTAGAAAATGAACATGCAAGATCTTGTTACCTCAGTTATGGATTTAAAGAAACTGGGGAAATATCCGAGAACGAATTAGTAGCAATCTATGATTTAACAATTGAGAAATAAGGAGAAAAAATGAACATCTATGATCAACTACAAGCTGTAGAAGACCGTTATGAAGAATTAGGAGAGTTGCTCAGTGACCCGGATGTGGTCTCAGACACCAAGCGTTTCATGGAGCTTTCGAAAGAAGAGGCTTCTACTCGTGATACGGTGACAGCCTACCGTGAGTACAAACAAGTCCTTCAAAATATCGTTGACGCTGAAGAAATGATTAAGGAATCAGGTGGAGATGCGGACTTGGAAGAAATGGCCAAGCAAGAGCTCAAAGATGCCAAGGCTGAAAAAGAAGAATACGAAGAAAAACTGAAAATCTTGCTCCTTCCAAAGGATCCGAACGATGACAAGAATATCATCCTAGAAATCCGTGGAGCAGCTGGTGGAGATGAAGCAGCACTTTTCGCAGGTGATCTCCTAACCATGTACCAAAAGTATGCTGAAGCTCAAGGATGGCGCTTTGAAGTTATGGAAGCTTCTATGAACGGTGTCGGCGGTTTTAAAGAAGTGGTTGCTATGGTTTCTGGCCAGTCTGTATACTCTAAACTCAAGTACGAATCAGGTGCCCATCGTGTGCAACGTGTTCCTGTGACAGAAAGCCAAGGCCGTGTTCATACTTCGACAGCGACAGTTCTTGTTATGCCTGAAGTTGAAGAGGTTGAATACGACATTGATCCAAAAGACCTTCGTGTCGACATCTATCATGCATCAGGTGCTGGTGGACAGAACGTCAATAAGGTTGCGACTGCCGTTCGTATCGTTCACTTGCCAACCAATATTAAGGTTGAGATGCAGGAAGAACGTACCCAGCAGAAGAACCGTGAGAAGGCCATGAAAATCATCCGCGCGCGTGTTGCTGACCACTTTGCTCAGATTGCACAAGACGAACAGGATGCTGAGCGTAAGTCGACAATCGGTACTGGGGACCGTTCAGAACGGATTCGTACTTATAACTTCCCACAAAACCGTGTGACTGACCACCGTATTGGTTTGACCCTCCAAAAACTAGATACCATTCTGTCTGGTAAATTGGACGAAGTTGTGGATGCCTTGGTGCTCTATGACCAAACACAAAAATTAGAAGAATTAAACAAATAATGAAATTAGCTCAATTATTTTCAGATTTTGAAGAAGAATTGATAAGACAGGGAGAGGAAGCAGAAAGCCTCTCTTTTGTCTATCGTAGCCTAAAAAATCTCTCTTTTACAGACTTTGTCTTTGCCCTCCAGCAGGAAGTGACGGAAGAGGAAGAAGTATTTGTAAAAGGAATTTTCCAACAGTTAGCAGCTCATAAACCGGCACAGTACATCATTGGACAGGCAGATTTTTATGGAATGCAGTTAAAAGTTGATGAGCGAGTATTGATCCCTCGTCCAGAAACAGAGGAGTTAGTGGAGCTTATCCTGGCTGAAAATCCTGAGATGAATCTATCAGTTTTGGATATAGGTACAGGTAGTGGAGCTATTGCTCTCGCCTTAGCAAAAAACAAACCAGATTGGTCAGTGACAGCAGCAGATATTTCCCAAGATGCTTTAGATGTAGCTAATGAAAACGCTAAAAATCAAAATCTTCAAATATTTTTAAAAAAATCTGATTGTTTTACAGAAATTTCTGAAAAATATGATATAATTGTTTCCAATCCACCCTATATCTCTCGTGAAGATGAGTCAGAGGTCGGCTTGAATGTCTTGCATTCGGAGCCTCATCTAGCTCTCTTTGCAGACGAGGATGGCCTAGCTATTTACCGTAGAATTGCGGAAGATGCAAAAGACTATCTCAAAGATGGTGGTAAGATTTACCTTGAAATTGGATACAAGCAAGGTCAAAGTGTTCCTGAACTTTTTAGGAAACATCTTCCTGAACAGCGAGTTCGAACACTCAAGGACCAATTTGGTCAAGATAGGATGGTCGTGATTGATGATGGACAGGATTAGACAAGAGTTGGAAAAGGGTGGAGCTGTCGTTCTGCCTACAGAGACGGTTTACGGTCTTTTTGCCAAAGCTCTAGACGAAAAAGCAGTTGATCATGTTTACCAACTCAAACGTCGACCTAGAGACAAGGCACTCAATCTCAATATTGCCTCTTTAGAGGATATCTTGCACTTTTCAAAGAATCAGCCAACTTATCTTCAAAAACTTGTCGAGACCTTTTTACCAGGTCCCTTGACCATTATCCTTGAAGCCAATGACCGAGTTCCCTATTGGGTCAATTCGGGTCTCGCAACGGTGGGATTTCGGATGCCTAGTCATCCCATTACCCTTGATTTGATTCGAGAGACAGGTCCCTTGATTGGGCCGTCTGCCAATATTTCAGGTCAGGCAAGTGGAGTAACCTTTGAACAAATTCTGAAGGATTTTGACCAAGAGGTTCTGGGTCTGGAAGACGATGCTTTTCTAACTGGACAGGATTCAACTATCGTGGACTTGTCTGGAGACAAGGTGAAAATCTTACGCCAAGGGGCCATTAAGCGAGAAGATATTCTTGCTAGGTTGCCAGAGATTTCTTTTGAGGAGGAATGAGATGCTCAGAAATTTAAGAGAAACTGATGTGAAAGCTATATGTGAGATCAACCAAGATGCTTTGGGTTATTCTTTTAGTCCAGAGGACACAGCTAGTCAACTAGCTAGATTATCTCAGGATTCACATCATTTCCTACTTGCTTATGAGGATGAAGCTAGTCATGCCTTGCTTGGATATGTCCACGCTGAGGTCTATGAATCACTTTATTCTAAAGCAGGATTTAATATTTTAGCCTTAGCAGTTTCACCTCAAGCGCAAGGTCAAGGTATTGGTAAAAGCTTATTACAAGGGTTGGAAGAAGAAGCAAAAAGACGTGGTTATGGGTTTATCCGCTTAAACTCTGCCGATCATCGTCTGGGTGCTCATGCATTTTATGAAAAAATTGGTTATACTTGTGATAAAATGCAGAAACGGTTTATTCGCATCTTTTAGTTTGATTTTCTAATAAGAAAATTAAACTAATGGACTAGTCACACAATAAAAGGAGAAGACCTATGATTTTTGACAAAGATGATTTTAAAGCATATGATGCTGATCTCTGGAATGCTATTGCCAAAGAAGAAGAACGCCAACAAAACAATATCGAGTTGATTGCTTCGGAAAACGTAGTTTCCAAGGCTGTTATGGCAGCTCAAGGGTCTATCTTGACGAATAAATACGCCGAAGGCTACCCAGGACGCCGTTATTATGGTGGAACAGATGTAGTAGACGTGGTGGAGACTCTTGCTATTGAACGTGCAAAAGAAATTTTCGGTGCTAAATTTGCCAATGTCCAACCACACTCAGGAAGCCAAGCCAACTGTGCGTCTTACATGGCCTTGATTAAGCCAGGTGATACCGTTATGGGGATGGATTTGGCAGCAGGTGGACACTTGACCCACGGAGCTCCAGTTAGCTTTTCTGGTCAAACCTACAACTTTGTTTCTTACAGTGTTGACCCTGAAACTGAACTCTTGGATTTTGATGCTATCTTGAAACAAGCCCAAGAAGTAAAACCAAAACTCATCGTAGCAGGTGCTTCAGCCTATTCTCAAATTATCGACTTTTCAAAATTCCGTGAAATTGCGGACGCTGTTGGGGCTAAACTTATGGTAGATATGGCTCATATCGCTGGTTTGGTTGCTGCTGGTCTTCACCCAAGCCCAGTACCATACGCTCATATCACAACAACCACAACCCACAAAACCCTTCGTGGACCTCGTGGTGGTTTGATTTTGACTAATGACGAAGAACTTGCTAAGAAAATCAATTCAGCTATTTTCCCAGGTATTCAGGGCGGCCCTTTGGAGCATGTTGTGGCAGCTAAAGCTGTTTCTTTCAAAGAAGTCTTGGATCCAGCCTTCAAGGAATATGCTGCTAATGTTATCAAGAACAGCAAGGCTATGGTAGAAGTCTTCTTGCAAGATCCTGATTTCCGTATCATTTCTGGGGGGACTGAAAACCACCTCTTCCTAGTTGATGTGACTAAAGTTGTAGAAAACGGAAAAGTTGCTCAAAACTTGCTGGATGAAGTCAATATTACCCTAAATAAAAACTCAATCCCTTACGAAACCTTGTCACCATTCAAGACAAGTGGTATTCGTATCGGATCTGCAGCCATCACTGCGCGTGGATTTGGTGAAGAAGAAAGTCGCAAAGTTGCTGAACTCATCATTAAAACCCTTAAGAATGCAGAAAATGAGGCTGTATTAGAAGAAGTGAGAAGTGCAGTCAAAGAATTGACAGATGCCTTCCCATTATACGAGGACTAAAACTTTTATGGACATTTATATTAAGAAAGCCATTATTCACCAGTTCAGTCCGGATGATACCGAGCTGTTCCTAGCGAATAAGCTTCTCAATATTACTCCAAAAATCGAAGAATACCTGCGTAGAAAAATTGAACGTGTGTATTCAGATGAAGCCAAGACTGGGATTTTCGAGGAAGAAAATCCCTTCTTCAATCATATCACAGACGATTTGTTGGAGACATCAGTAACACTGGCTAATCTCTGGAAAGAGGAGTTCAGCATTTCAGAAAATCTCAAGACCAATGACTTGATTTTTGTACAATTTTCTAAAGAAGGTGTAGAACATTTTGCTTTCTTACGAATTGCCCTGCGGGAAACCTTGACCCACCTTGGTGGAGAAGTTGATAATCCAATCAAGCTGACTCAGAATAACTTGCCTGGATTTGGAACAGGGGCTGATGAGGCCTTGGTGGTTAATCTTCAGAGTCGCAAGTACCATCTGATTGAAAAACGAATCAAGTACAACGGGGATTTCTTGAACTATTTTTCAGAAAATCTTCTTGCTGTCACCCCTAAAATTTCACCCAAGAAATCTATCAAAGAACTGGAAAAAACAGCTCAGAGAATTGCTGAATCTTTTAATACAGATGATTTTCAATTTCAATCCAAGGTAAAATCAGCGATTTTCAATAACCTGGAAGAAAGCAATGAATTGTCGCCTGAGAAATTGGCCAATGACCTTTTTGACAATAATCTGACGGCTCGTTTGAGCTTTATTGACCAAGTCAAAGAAGCCGTACCAGAACCAGTTCAATTTGATGAAATTGATACTAGTCGCCAATTAAAGAAATTTGAAAATCAAAAACTCTCCTTGTCAAATGGAATTGAGCTCATCGTTCCCAATAACGTCTATCAAGACGCCGAGTCTGTTGAGTTTATCCAAAATGACAATGGAACCTACTCTATCTTAATCAAAAATATCGAGGATATCCAAAGTAAATAATGTTTAAACGAATTCGAAGAGTGCTTGTACTAGCAGTCTTCCTTTTTGCTGGCTATAAAGCTTATCGCGTTCACCAAGATGTCAAGCAAGTCATGACCTATCAACCCATGGTGCGAGAAATCTTGAGTGAAAAAGACACCCCAGCAAACGAAGAGCTTGTGCTCGCTATGATTTATACTGAAACAAAAGGAAAAGAAGGCGATGTTATGCAGTCTAGTGAGTCTGCAAGTGGTTCCACCAACACCATCAATGATAATGCCTCTAGCATTCGGCAAGGTGTTCAAACTCTGACAGACAATCTCTATCTGGCCCAGAAGAAGGATGTAGATGTCTGGACGGCTGTTCAAGCCTATAATTTTGGACCTGCCTATATCGATTTTATCGCCCAAAATGGCAAGGAAAATACCTTGGCTCTGGCCAAACAGTACTCTCGTGAGACTGTTGCTCCCTTGCTTGGTAATACCACTGGAAAGACTTATAGTTATATTCACCCTATTTCCATTTTTCACGGTGCCGAACTCTATGTAAATGGAGGAAACTATTACTATTCTAGACAGGTGCAACTCAACCTTTACATCATCAAATGTTTCACTCTCTTTTCGACATCTGGCTAGCCCAGGTGTTTTTTTATAAGTTTTCTTTAAGATAGATATATTACTCTAGAAAGGTAAAGGAGGAAATTCCCTATGAGAAAGAAACTCTTTCTGACTAGTGCTGCGGTCTTGTGGGCAGTAACAGCTATGAATAGTGTCCATGCAGCAACAGATGTTCAAAAAGTCATCGATGAAACCTATGTTCAACCTGAATATGTCCTAGGTTCATCATTGTCTGAAGACCAAAAAAATCAAACCCTTAAAAAACTGGGCTACAATGCCTCAACAGACACCAAAGAACTCAAGACCATGACACCTGATGTCTATTCTAAGATTATGAATGTGGCCAATGACTCTAGCTTACAATTGTATTCATCAGCCAAGATTCAAAAGCTAGGGGACAAATCACCACTTGAGGTCAAGATTGAAACACCAGAAAACATTACTAAGGTGACTCAGGATATGTACCGAAACGCGGCCGTAACTTTGGGTGTGGAACACGCCAAAATCACTGTAGCAGCGCCCATTCCAGTTACAGGTGAGAGTGCTTTAGCAGGGATTTATTATTCGCTAGAAGCTAATGGAGCAAAGGTGCCACAAGCCAACAAAGACTTGGCTCAAGAAGAACTAAAGGCTTTGTCAGATATCAATGCTGAAAACAAGGACAAAACAGGCTATGATGCTAATAAATTAAACGTTGCCCTAGCCGATATCAAGTCAGGACTCGCTAAAGCTAAAGAAAGCAAGGGAAATCTGACAGAAGAAGATGTCCGTAAAATTGTTGAAGATACCTTGAAAAATTACAAACTCGATCAGGTTATAACAGGAAACCAGATCAATATCATCATCAACTTTGCTTTGAATCTCTCAAAAAGTGATATCCTCAGCAATGCAGACTTCACTAAAACCTTAAATGACCTTAAACAAAGTATCGTATCACAAGCTGGCGACAGTTTTAAAAATATCAACCTTAACTTTGATGCTGATAAGGCGCTAGAAGACGGGGGTAACTTCTTAAGTTCCCTCTGGCAAGCCATTGTCAACTTCTTCAAGAGTTTTGGTTCTTAATACTCTTCGAAAATCTCTTCAAACCACGTCAACGTCGCCTTGCCGTACTCAAGTACAGCCTGTGGCTAGTTTCCTAGTTTGCTCTTTGATTTTCATTGAGTATAAGCTATTACAAAAAGGTAGTCAGATTTTTTCAGAAAAATGTTTTATAAATATTCACAAATCTCCTATATTTATGGTAAAATAGAATCATCATTTTATTTTGGAGTCAAAGATGAATATATTTAGAACAAAAAATGTTAGTTTAGATAAAACGGAGATGCATAGGCATTTGAAGTTATGGGATTTGATTTTGCTGGGTATTGGAGCCATGGTAGGGACAGGTGTCTTTACAATCACAGGTACTGCAGCTGCAACGCTTGCTGGTCCAGCCCTAGTGATTTCAATTGTCATTTCTGCCTTGTGTGTAGGATTATCAGCCCTCTTTTTTGCTGAATTTGCTTCACGAGTACCTGCTACAGGTGGTGCCTACAGCTATCTCTATGCTATCTTAGGAGAATTCCCAGCTTGGTTGGCTGGTTGGTTAACCATGATGGAATTCATGACAGCCATATCTGGTGTGGCTTCGGGTTGGGCAGCTTATTTTAAAGGCTTGCTTTCTCAATATGGGATAGCCCTTCCTCAGGCTTTAAATGGCACCTTTAATCCTCAAGCAGGTACGTTTGTTGATTTATTGCCTATTCTTGTCTTGGTCTTGGTGACTTCGCTTGTTTTACTAAATGCCAAGGCAGCCTTACGCTTTAATTCTATTCTAGTTATTTTGAAATTTTCCGCTTTAGCTCTCTTTGTTTTAGTAGGAATTTGGCATATTAAACTTGACAACTGGAGTAATTTTGCTCCTTATGGTTTTGGACAAATCTATGGTGCTAGTACTGGTATTATGGCTGGTGCGTCCTTGATGTTCTTCGGCTTTTTGGGATTTGAATCCATCTCTATGGCCGTAGATGAGGTCAAGACTCCTCAAAAAAATATTCCTAGAGGGATTGTCTTATCGCTTTCTATCGTAACCATTCTTTATGCCTTGGTGACGCTTGTCTTAACTGGTGTGGTCCATTATAGCCATCTAAATGTCGACGATGCCGTTGCCTTTGCCCTTCGTAGCGTTGGGATCAGTTGGGCAGCCAACTATGTGTCATTAGTTGCTATCTTGACCTTGATTACGGTTTGTATCTCGATGACTTATGCCCTATCACGTATGATTTACAGTTTAGCGCGTGACGGATTGATGCCTGCTGCCTTTAAAGAACTAACGAAGACTAGCAAGGTACCAAAGAATGCTACTATCTTGACAGGTCTAGCTTCAGCAGTAGCTGCAGGAATATTCCCACTAGCCAGTATCGCAGCCTTCTTAAACATTTGTACCTTGGCCTACTTGATTATGCTTGCTTACGGCTTGATTCGCTTACGGAAAGAAAAAGGAATGCCCAAAGCGGGCGAATTTAAAACACCATTGGTACCTTTGTTACCAATTTTATCAATCATCATTTGTTTGTCCTTCATGTTGCAGTATAATGTGGAAACTTGGATTGCTTTCCTAGTTGCATTGTTAGTAGGAAGTATTATTTACTTCACTTATGGCTATAAGCATTCTACCATAGAAGAATAATACTCTTCGAAAATCTCTTCAAACCACGTCAGCTTCGCCTTGCCGTATGTATGGTTACTGACTTCGTCAGTTTCATCTACAACCTCAAAACATGTTTTGAGCTGACTTCGTCAGTTCTACCTGCAACCTCAAAGTCGTGCTTTGAGCAACCTGCGGCTAGCTTCCTAATTTGCTCTTTGATTTTCATTGAGTATATAAAGTGAGAATCTGTTGAGTTGTTGAAACTCAGCAGATTTTGGCTCTTTGTCAACTGTAGTGGGTTGAAGAAAAGCTAAGCTCGAGAAAGGACACATTTCGTCCTTTCTTTTTTGATA